>CAZDUI010000010.1:0-53469 GCA_964508605.1 uncultured Weeksellaceae bacterium
TGGGATGAAAACTACCTCTTAAAAATCTTAGGTTTTTAAATGCGTTTGCCCTGGGGATGTCCTGCTCAAAAAAGAAAAATAAGTATTTTTGAACTAGCTGACCAGGAAACAGGAGCTACAATCATTGAATCCATTACCGACTTTAGTTGTAAATCTCAATGCAGAAAGGTTCAAATTAAAAGTGAACCCGGTTATATGGAAATCAGCATTCGTTAGCAGTACCAATATTTTTTTTCATAGGGTATTGTTCATTTCAAAAA
The DNA here is from genome assembly GCA_964508605.1 of uncultured Weeksellaceae bacterium. Classification (GTDB taxonomy): domain Bacteria; phylum Bacteroidota; class Bacteroidia; order Flavobacteriales_D; family CAZDUI01; genus CAZDUI01. Next base: position 261 of record CAZDUI010000010.1, read on the forward strand.
TACTTTTACCTTTGCAGTCCGTTTTGAAGAAAATACTGAAAAATGGCCCGTTCGTCTAGGGGTTAGGACACAAGATTTTCATTCTTGTAACAGGGGTTCGATTCCCCTACGGGCTACTAAAACCTCAGATTAATTTGAGGAATGTATTTAGGAATTTTGACAATAGAAATTAGGTATTAGATTATAACAAGAAATTATGGCAAACCATAAATCGTCCATTAAAAGAATCCGCTCTAACGAAGCAAAGCGCGATCGCAACCGTTATCAGCACAAATCCACGCGTAACGCTGTGCGCGACCTTCGTGCCAATAAAGACAAGAAAACGGCTTCAGAACAACTTAATGTGGTTATTTCAATGCTAGATAAACTTGCAAAGAGAAACATCATTCACAAAAAGAAAGCATCAAATTTAAAAAGCAGCTTAACGCTCCACGTTAACAGTCTTGCATAAACTTAATATTTAGAAATAAAAAAGCCTCCTTTCCGGGAGGCTTTTTTATTGTACTTAACCCTATTACCAGGCAAATAATGGCAAATGCTGCATCATCGTTTTAACCTGATTTCCAATATTTTTTAATTCATTTTCTGAATTTCTGCACAGAATAGCTGCATCCATCAATTCAACTATTTTAATACAGTCAGCCTGTTTTAGTCCGCGAGTGGTGACAGCGGGCGTACCAACACGAATACCGGAAGTAACGAAAGGTGATTTATCGTCAAACGGAACCATATTTTTATTTACCGTAATATGAGCACTACCCAATGCAACTTCGGCATCTTTACCACTTACCCCCTTGCTTCTCAAATCTATCAGCATTAAATGATTGTCAGTCCCCCCTGATATCACTTTATAACCTGCAGACACAAAAGCCTCTGCCATAGCGCCGGCATTCAAAATTACCTGCTTACCATAATCGGCAAAAGAGCTATGTAAAGCTTCGCCAAAAGACACGGCTTTAGCAGCAATAACATGTTCAAGTGGCCCACCCTGTGTACCTGGGAAAACTGCAGCATCCAGCAGCGAAGACATCTTCCTTAACTGATCTTTAATCATAATCCCATAAGGATTATCAAAATCATTACCCATCATAATAACACCACCACGGGGTCCTCTTAAGGTTTTATGGGTGGTTGTAGTAACGATATGACAATGCTTTAAAGGATTATTCAACAACCCTGCAGCAATTAACCCGGCCGGATGAGAAATATCTGCCAATACAAGCGCCCCTACTTCATCTGCTACCATTCTTATGGCCTGATAATCCCATTCTCTGCTGTATGCACTGGCACCGCAAATTATTAGTTTTGGCTGCACCTGACGAGCTATTGCGGCAAGCTTACTGTAATCAATAGTCCCGGTTTCAGGCTCTACGCCATAAAAATGAGGCTTATACAACTTACCTGAAAAGTTTACAGGAGAACCATGTGTCAGGTGTCCGCCATGAGATAAATCGAAACCCAGGATATGATCTCCGGGTTTCAGACAGGCCAACATAACAGCGGCATTGGCCTGAGCACCACTATGGGGTTGTACATTTACCCAGCCTGCCCCAAATAGCTCCTTCAACCTGTCAATTGCCAATTGTTCCACCTCATCAACCACCTCACAACCGCCATAATACCTTTTTCCCGGTAGTCCTTCAGCATACTTATTGGTTAGAACCGACCCCATAGCCTCCATGACCTGATTACTGACAAAATTCTCAGATGCAATTAATTCCAAACCATGTACCTGTCGATATTTTTCTCTATCAATCAGACTAAAAATTTTCTCGTCGCGATGCATATCATTTTCGTTTTGTACAAAGATAATCTTCATTAATCGAATACACCTCTTTTCCTCATCTTAATGCTAAATTCATTTCAACTTTCCGGTTCCTCCCATATCCTCCATGCCGCCTCTGCCTGAAGTTGCAACATAGTGAGACCGTTTTGAATTCTGCATCCCGCATCAGCACAATACTTGAGAAACATCGTTTCTTCAGGATTATAAACCAGATCGTACGCCAGAATTCCCTTTTTAAGATGAGCATAAGGAATGTTCGGCAATGAACCAACATCAGGAAACATCCCCAGTGGAGTAGTATTTACAATAAAATCTATATTCCTCAATAAATCAGCAGTTATATCTTCATAACAAAAAGTATTTCGGCTCCTATTCCGGCTGACGCGGATACTGGATATTTTTTTGCGTTTTAAAACGTATGTAACCGCCTTTGATGCCCCACCTGTTCCTAATATCAAAGCCGAAGAAATACCTTCCCATTGGTGTGTTGTCAGACTATTTTCAAATCCCAGAGTATCCGTATTATGGCCAACAAGCCTGATTTTATCCTGTTCACGAACTATTTTAACCGTGTTCACCGCACCTACCTCACGGGCATCATGCGATATTGCATCAAGAAAAGGTAAGATGCTTTGTTTATGCGGAATGGTTACATTAAATCCCTCAAGATTTCTTTCTGAATCCACCAGTTGCCTTATCCCGTCAATGGATTCAAGTTCAAAGTTTACATATTGTGCTTTCAGAGCTGCCTGAAGAAACTTCCGGGTAAAATACTCTTTTGAATAGGAATGCGAAAGCGGGAAACCAACCAAACCAAAAGTACGCATTACGCCTTTTGTTTTACAGAATATTTCCTACCCAGACGTTCAATGGTAAAAACCAATACAATCCCGGTGGCCATCATTAAAATTCCAATAAGCAGGGCTTCACTGTCCGGCATCACGTTTTCCTGCAGAAAAGGCACTTCTTCACCCTTGGAATTTACCCGTGTTGACAGAACTTTCTTCCATGGCCAGATTTCAAGCAACGAACCCAATAAAAATCCTGACATCATTGCAATGGTAATGTCGTGATACCTTTTAAACAACCAGGAAAGAATTCGACTGAAACCCAAAAGACCTACAGCGCAACCTGATATAAAAACAAGAATAACCGGAATATCCCTGTCGTTTAGCGCACCTAATATATATTGATACATGCCCATGATTAAAAGAATAAAGCTACCGGAGATTCCGGGCAGTATCATAGCACAAATGGCCACCATACCACTTACAAACACGAACCATAGTTCTGTATTTCCGTTTGAAACAGGTAGAAATGACAAACTGAGAGCAAATGCGGCACCTATAAGAAAGAAGGGAATTAATTTGGTACTGCGATGTTTCGCATTTCCTAATACCATTGGCACGCTGGCCAGAACCAATCCAAAGAAAAAGGCCCATAGTGGAACCGGATGCTCTTTTAACAACCAAGAAAAAAGTTTAGCCAAAGAAAGGATACTTACTGCAATACCACCAACCAACGCCAAAAGAAAGTTCCCGTTCACTTTTTTCCAGAATGCTGCCAAACCTTCCTTGATTAAAACCTTAAAAAGGGATAATCTTATGGATGATATCGTCTGCAGCAACTCTTTGTAAATCCCTGAAATTAGCGCTATTGTACCCCCCGAAACACCAGGTACAACATCAGCCGCACCCATGGCACTCCCCTTAAAAAATATCAGAATATAATCAGTTATCCGCCTCATTTAAAATAATATAAGCGTTATATTTGAATTTAATATTAGCATTTCGGGTAATTAACTCTGAACGAAATAAATGATACAATGTCAATCAGATTGTTTCAATTTATCTCTCAATTCTGACGGAAGATATTCAAAAAATGTATCTCCCCTTAGTCCCAAACGCAAACACTCCATAGCTACCAATTCGTTGGGAGCAATATTACCCAGATTCACATTAGCTCCAAAAAGTTTTATAAACCATACCTGCTGACTTTTCATCGGAGCTTCCCACATAATTCGTTCTATGGGTACCTTATTGATAATTTTATTAATAAGAATGGTATGAGGAGTACCGTTAGGTCTGAAAATGCCTACTGTACCACTTTCGCGACCTTCGGCAATCACCATCCAGCTACCCGCCTCCAGTTCGGTACTCATCATTTTTATCCACTTGCCGGGACTTATTAATATTCCCTGTTCCTTGGAACCCACTTCACTCAACACCGTGCATCTCTCTCCCAATTTACGAATATATTCCAGCTTTTTACCGTGAGGAATAATAATACTACCATCAGAAACTTCGGCCAGATCCAGTTTATACTTGTCAAGCAAACGCAGATAATCTTCAAACATATTGCGGGCAATGAAAGCCTCAAACAATGTTCCGCCAAAATAGGGACGCATACCGGCGCTGCGATAAATTTCAAGTTTCTTCTCGAGATTCTGAGTAACCATTGCTGTACCGAATCCAAATTTTACCAGGTCGCAGAATTCACTGTTCCCTTCAACAAAATTCTCAGCTTCTCGAATACTCAGCCCTTTGTCCATAACCATTGTAACACCTGAAGGTCTGGGCTTTATGATCCGTTCAGGAATAAAAGGAAGATTAAAATTCATTTTTTCTGTAAATTTCCAACATCTCTAAAACTGCCTCATTCTTCATCACTTCCGGGAAATAATCAATCAATTCTTCGTGCGCATAAAAATTAATCTGCAACGCCTGCTCGAGAACCTGTAATGCGTCCTGTTTTTTGCCCGCACAAATTTGGTATGCCACCAGCCGGTATAGTAAAGTTTCATCATCGGGAAACAGCTGCAAAGCCTCTTCAATGACGCTAATTGCCCTGGCTGCACTATGCGTTTCCTGTAAAAAATGCGTGTAATCCAACCAAAAATCCCTGTTTGAAGGATCTTTGGTAATAGCATTCAAATATGCAAGTTCGGCCGACTGAACGTCTCCTGTTTTTTCCAGTAATTCCGCGTATACATGCCAGTAAATAGCGTTCTCGTCGTCAATTTCAATAGCCTTTTCAATCATTTCAAGGCCCTTCATAGTGTCACCCAGCAAATCCATTACAATACCTCTTCCCAGCCATGCGTCGCTTTGCTTTTCGTCCAGCTCAATGGCATCGTTATAATACTTATGTGCGTCAATATACTTTTCAAGTTTTTCGTAACACTCGCCCATCAAGGTAAGGGTATTTGCCGATGGTTCCTCAAAAGCAATGCTGTCATTAAAGGCATTCAGGGCTTCATTATACAATTCTAAGTTTATATAGGAATTACCCATATTGAGCCAGGCAGAAGAAAAATCTTCACGAATAACCAGGCAATAATCAAAAGCCTTTACAGCGTCAGAGTATCTGCCCACCTTCATAAAAATAGCCCCCAAATTATACCATGCAATGTAAGAATAGGGCACCTCATCCAGGTAATCTTCTAAAAATCTGATATACTCATTTAAGTTCGAGTCCAATTCATAGCAAAATGACAGTTCAAACAGAGCAGTTTCATTCCCCGGGTCGGCTACCAGAACTCTCTTCAAACAATCAATGGCTTTTTCGTAATTCTCCATGTGCTCGTATTCAAAAGCAAGATCGAGCAACAGATCGGCACTGTCTTTGCCTTCCATCTCTAATACTCTCAGCAAACACTCTACCGCAAGGTCATGCTTGTGCATCTGACTGAGAACGCTACTTTTAAACAACAATAAATCTTCGTTGAAGGGTTCAGATTCTTCAAGAATTAAAATCTGAGAATACGCTTCGTTTAACAACCCTTTAGCTGCCAAAACCTGACACTCGGCAATCTTTACATCAGCAGAACCCGGATGCTGGTCCAGTGCAATAATCAAAGCTTTTTCAGCAACATCAACATTCGACTCCTCAAGAAAAAACTCAATAACACTACTGATTATGCCCGGATCAAAGTAATACACTTCATTCTTTTCCAGCATCTCAATAAACCGAGCTGCTTCAAGGGAAATATCCTGACCCTCATCAAAACTGCCAAATTCACCTTCCATAACGTCTTTTCCTTAAATTCCTCAAATATACCCACATTTTCTTACAATCACCAAACAATCTTTGCCGGATTTCAACACAAAAGTTAACACAAATATCTGAAATATTCAAATAAAAAAAGTTTTCTGAAAGTATTTTGTGTTTGAATGATTTTATTACCTTTGCATTCCAAAATTTTTGAAGCGTCATGAAAAAAGATATTCATCCTGCAGGCTACCGACTGGTTGTTTTTAAAGATATGTCTAACGAAGAAATGTTTCTTTGCCGTAGCACTGCCAACACAAAAGACACTATTGTTTATTCTGACGGAGTAGAATATCCGCTGGTTAAACTTGAAATTTCCAGCACGTCGCACCCTTTCTTTACTGGTAAGGTTAAGTTGGTTGACACCGCCGGACGTGTTGATAAATTTAACCGCCGTTACGAGCGTCACAAAAAATAATTACAGAATATCCGTTTTATAAACCCTTCTTCGGAAGGGTTTTTTATTTTTGGGCATGAATATCATACTGTTCGACGGAGAGGAACACAAATCTCTGTTACCAATAACATACACAAGACCTGTATCCTACATAAGAATCGGCATATCTACCATTCTGGAAAAGTGGCAAAGGTACTTTCCTGAAGTTTCAGTTCTGAGCGAACCCTATCTTCAAAATAAATTCCCGTTTGCATTCTCTAATGAAGCCTGTGTATTTGTTAACGCGGGGTTGTGCCCCAATTCCACACTTATTAACGCCATTCAAAGCTTACAGCCCGGTCAAAAAATAATTTCAAAAAATGTATTGCTGGCTGCCAACACCCACAAATCATTTAACATTCAAGATTTTCATTTATTAGAACCCATTGAGTATTCCGGTAATTTTCTTCTGATTCAATATCCCTGGGATATTTTCAGAAACAACGGAGAGGCTTTAATTGACGACTTTAAATACCTTACTTTAAACCGAAAGTCGGAACCCTTGCCTACACACTGCACCTTAATAGGTAATCCTGAATTGTTGTTTATTGCACCGGGAGCAACTGTGCTGGCAAGTATCATTAACACTTCCGGCGGACCGGTTTACATTGGAAACAACGCTGAGGTAATGGAAGGCTGCATGTTGCGGGGACCTATAGCCATTTGCGACCATGCAGGATTAAAAATGGCCGCCAAGATTTATGGCCCCACTACCATAGGTCCATATTGCCGGGTTGGCGGAGAGGTAAACAATTCAGTATTTTTTGCATACTCAAATAAGGGTCATGATGGTTTTGTAGGAAACTCGGTAATTGCCGAATGGTGCAATCTGGGCGCCGATACCAATACCAGCAACCTGAAAAACAACTACGGCAATGTAAAAATATGGAGTTACCCTCAGGGCAAAATGGCTGAAACATCCCTCCAGTTTTGTGGTACTATTATGGCAGACCACGCCAAAACCGGAATTAATACCATGCTGAATACAGCAACTGTTGTTGGGGTGGCGGCCAATATTTTTGGTGGCGGTTTCCCACCTAAATTCATTCCCGACTTCAGTTGGGGAGGATCTGACGGTTTTGAATCGTTTGATTTACAAAAGTGTTTTGAAGTAGCAGAAAGAATGATGCAGCGCAGAAACGTTACACTAACAGATAATGATAAGGATATTCTGACAAAAGTGGCAAAAGAGACAGCCATTTACCGCAACTTCTGACAAATAGTCGCATCTGCCCTTTTTGGCACAACCGTTGACAATTTACCGCCGCTCGCAACGTTAAATTTATTTGAAAATGGCCATAGAAATCAAGATAGGTAGCATGAATGACGAAATAATCAATGAAGATACAGACTTCATTCCATTAATATCTACTGAAGAAGAACACAACATGAATAAAGAAAGCATGCCGGAAGTAATTCCCGTATTGCCCTTAAGAAACACTGTTCTTTTTCCCGGCGTGGTAATACCCATTACCGTGGGTCGCGACAAAAGTATCCGGCTAATTCAGGATGCAAATACTTCCGACAAAATAATTGGTGTTCTTGCACAAAAGGACAGTTCCATTGAAGACCCGGTTCCCGGGGACCTTCATAGAATTGGCACTATGGCATCTATTCTGCGCATGCTGAAAATGCCCGATGGAAGCACCACTGTCATTATTCAGGGTAAAAGACGATTCACCGTTACTGAGTTCATTGAAAGTGACTCTTATCTGAAAGCTTCCATTCAGCCAATGCCCGATATAATGCCCGATAAAAGCGATAAGGATTTTGAAGTGCTGATTCGCTCGGTGAAAGATTTGGCATTGAATATAATAAATATTGCCCCTCATATCCCGTCTGAAGCCGCATTTGCTATTCAGAATATTGACAGCCCAACATTCCTTATAAACTTCATTAGCAGCAATATGAACTTTGAAGTGAAGGAAAAACAATCGTTGCTTAGCGAAGCCGATTTTATGGAACGTTCCAGAAATGTCTTGAAAGCGCTATCCATGGAGCTGCAAATGATGGAGATGAAAAACGAAATTCACAACAAGGTAAAAAGCGATCTGGATAAACAACAGCGGGAATATTTCCTTCATCAGCAAATGAAAACCATTCAGGACGAACTGGGCGAAAATCCAGTTGAAATGGAAATCAAGGAGATGAAAGAAAAAGCACAGGCTAAAAAATGGAATAAAGAAGTTGGAGAAGTATTTAAAAAAGAATTAGACCGTCTTGAACGCATGAATCCCAGCAGTGCCGAATTTACGGTGCAGATGAATTATTTGGAAAATATACTAGAACTACCCTGGAACGACTATAGTCAGACAAAGATAGACCTGAAAAAAACACAAAAAATTCTGGACAGGGATCATTATGGATTGGAAAAAGTTAAAGAACGCATTATAGAATACCTTGCTGTAATGAAGTTGAAAAAGAATTTGAAATCGCCAATTTTATGTCTGTATGGCCCTCCTGGAGTAGGAAAAACATCATTGGGAAAATCAATAGCCGCTTCTTTGGGAAGAAAATACATTCGCATGTCGCTAGGTGGAGTGCGGGACGAAGCTGAAATAAGAGGACACAGACGAACCTATATAGGCGCCATGCCGGGCAGGGTTCTTCAAAACCTGAAGAAAGCCGGGAAATCAAATCCGGTATTTGTTCTGGATGAAATTGATAAAATAACACGCGACCTGCACGGTGACCCGTCCTCTGCGTTGCTTGAGGTACTGGACCCAGAGCAAAACACTACTTTTCACGACCATTACATAGATTTGGACTACGACCTGAGCAAAGTTCTTTTTATTGCCACAGCCAACTCTTTAAGCACCATTCAACCCGCCTTGCTGGACCGAATGGAAATTATTGAAGTGAATGGTTATACACAGGAAGAAAAACTGGAAATTGCAAAACGACACCTCATCCCTAAGCAATTGCGTGAAAACGGTGTAAAAGCCTCACAGATTTGTATAACAGACTCACTGGTTGCGCGATTAATTGACAAATACACCAATGAAAGCGGTGTTCGGGGTCTTGAAAAAACCATAAGTAAAGTAATTCGTCACCGTGCCAAACAAATTGCCAGAGAAGAACCTTATCAGAAAGAAATAGCACTTGATGAATTAAATACCATTCTGGGTCCGGCTTATGAGCGTTCACAATACTTGTCAAACGAAATTCCGGGCGTAGTTACCGGACTGGCATGGACACGAACCGGTGGCGATGTGCTTTATATAGAATCGAGCCTAACCCAGGGGAAAGGAAAGCTAACCCTTACCGGAAACTTAGGATCTGTAATGAAAGAAAGTGCTGTAATTGCGCTGGAATATCTAAAAAGTCATTCAAAAGATTTAGGACTGCCACAGGAAGTATTCGACCGATGGAATGTTCATATCCACGTTCCGGAGGGCGCTACACCTAAAGATGGCCCATCTGCCGGTATTACTATGCTTACCTCTATTGCCTCTGTTTTCACACAGCGAAAGGTAAAAGCAAAACTTGCTATGACCGGAGAAATTACCCTGCGTGGTGCAGTTTTACCTGTAGGTGGAATAAGGGAAAAGCTACTGGCTGCGCGCAGAAGTGGTATTGTTGAAATTCTGCTGAGTGAACTCAACAGAAAAGATGTTGAGGAGATTAAGCCGCACTACCTAAAAGGACTTAAAATTCAATACGTTAAAAACATGCAGGAAGTTCTCGACAAAGCTCTGCTAAAAACAAAGGCTATAAATCCAATTGACGTTGAATCCATTTTGACAAAAAGCTTAAATCAGAATTAACCGGAAAGGATATAAAATTCAATAACTGATTTTCCGGCGCTCTGAATAAAACCAACCGGTTTCCAGTTCGTTAATATCTGTTGTGGCCAACCAAACAGGCGTATCAGCACCCTGTTCCACAGTATGATGTGCACCTGGCCCTCCCATATCGGTTTGAACCCAACCCGGATGAACTGCAAAAACCTTAACTCTGGTATTTCTCAATTCATTGGCCAGTTGAACGGTAAAACCATTTAATGCCCATTTACTGATACGGTATGACCCGTTTCCACCCAAAAGATAATCTTTAGACCCCATGATGCTGCTGATATTAATAATTCTGGCATCATTGCTACGTGTTAATAAAGGCATTAAAATACCTGATACCCGCACCGCCCCATAAAAATTCGTATTCATGCAGCGCTCTAATTCAGCAATATTAAATGTTGCCATGGAATCGTGCCCCATAATTCCGGCATTATTTACCAAAACATCTACTGCCTGAAAATTCTCCATCATATAGTTGCCAAACAATTTAACACTTTCTTCGTTGGCTACATCCAATCGGAATACTGAAACAGAGCCACCCAACTCATGCGCTACGCGCCGGAGTTCCGGCAAATCCCGACCTGTTATTACTACTTGCATTCCTGCATTCAGCAAACCTCTTGCAATTTCTTTCCCCAAACCGCGGTTCGCCCCGGTTACAACTGCCACTTTATCATTGAAATTCATACAAATAGTTATTCGGCCAAAGGTAAGGACAAATTACTAAATTTAGAAATGAATGTATTGTATGTTCTACATTATTATCTTTACCCTTTCATGAAAACACAATTCAAGATAACTGGCCTTCTGCTGCTTATTCTGATTATGATATTTCCCAAAGTATCAGCCCAGAAACCGAAAGAGACCAATTATTTGAAAATTTACCATGACGAGAGCCGGCCATCAAAGGAACGTCTTAAAAATCTGGCATATTATATATCCAACATTTGTGAGTCTAATCCTGACAGCGCAACTTATTACAATAAAATTCTAAGGCAGCGCATAGAAGCGGAAAATCTAACTCAGCTTGAAGGATATGTCTATATAAACAATGGTTTAATAGAATCAACCAGAGGAAGAAACTACAAAGGAGTTGAATTGATGGAGCAAGGCATTCATTTGCTGGAGAAAAGCGGAGAAACACCTGCAGCAGAGTATGTCAATTTCGCAAATCGTTTGGGAACGATAGGACAAAATGAAAAAGCCGCTTCATACTTTTTAAAGGCCGCCGGTCTGTTTTCGCGTAGCGGAGACAGCGTAAGACTAGCCGTTGCCCTGATAAATCTTGCAGGGATTTACTTCGATGTGCAGGAGTTTGACAAAGCCAAAATGTATATCGAAAGAAGTGCACGCATCTTTAAAGAAAACAATCATCCTTATCAGGTTACCGCTTTAAACAACCTGGGAAGTTTATATCAGCAACAATTAGACTATCCTAATGCCTTGATACACTTCAGGGAAGCCTTAAATGTTCACAAAATTAACGGTGAACCCAAAGGCCAGGCACTTGTGTATGGAAATATTGCAGTTGTACACAGTGATTTAGGAAATTATGACTCATCAGAGTACTATTTTGAAAAAGCCCTTGATATTTACCTTAAAACACCTGATATTCCTGATTACGGACATATCTATAATCAATACGGAAATTTAAGGCTAAATCAGGAAAGATATCGTGAGGCTACCGAATTCTGCAGTAAATCACTACAAATTGCATTAGAAATTGAAGACTTAATGGATCAGCTGTATTCCTGCGAATGTCTTTATGATGCGTATTATTCAATGCAGGATTACAAGTCAGCACTTGATTATCATTTAAAAGTTACTGCACTGAACGACAGTGTAAGAAACATCAACAATATTGTAGATTTAACCAAACAGGGATATGAATATCAGTTTGAACAGCGCGCGCTTTCAGACAGTTTACGCAGAGTTGAAGAACAAAAAGTAATAACCCTTGAAAAACAACAAGCAGCCGAGCGCCGCAGAAATGCTACCATAGTTATTGCTTCCGGAGGACTGATATTGTTAATTATAATAGGATTACTACTAAGAGGCTACAGATTAAAACAAAAAAGCAACAAAGATCTTGAACAAAAGAACCATGAGATAGAAATTCAAAAATCGCGCATTGAAGAACAAAAGCTGATTGTTGAAGCCCGAAATAAAGAAACTATGGATTCCATAATATATGCACGAAGGCTTCAAAATGCAATTTTGCCCGACAAATCCAAATTTGAATACCTTCCTGGCGACTCATTCGTACTCTACAAACCCAAAGACATTGTAGCAGGCGATTTTTACTGGCTTGAAACGATTACACCCAGCCCTTCGGAAGGCGGGGTGCAAGCCGGTGTCACCATTTTACTGGCAGCCGCCGACTGCACCGGACACGGGGTTCCCGGAGCACTTGTAAGCATGGTTTGCCATAACGCACTGAACAGGGCGGTACGTGAACATAAATTAAGTACACCCGGTAAAATTCTTGACAAAACCAGAGAAATAGTTATTGCTGAATTCCAAAAGTCGGATGATGACGTAAAGGACGGAATGGACATATCGCTGTGCAGTTTGACAGCCTCCCCTGACCCCTCCAAAGGAGGGGAACTGGTCAAACTGCAATGGGCAGGCGCCAACAATCCGTTGTGGATTTTAAGGAGCGGTGAAATTCTTGAAACCAAACCCGACAAGCAACCCATTGGTAAAACAGACTTTGCACAACCATTTACAACGCACACTCTTCAACTTCAATCTAATGATTGTATCTATCTATTTACAGACGGCTACCAGGATCAGTTTGGAGGCCCCAAGGGTAAGAAATTCAAATCGCATAATATACAACAACTTCTGCTACAAATCTATTCACTTCCCATGAACCAGCAACATCAAATACTGCTGAATGAGTTCGATAAATGGAGGGGCGATCTGGAACAAATAGACGACTTATGTATGATTGGATTTAGAATTTTATGAAGAGCCTGTTTTTTTCTGTCTGTATACTTTATTTAGCAACTTCTTGTCGAAAAGATATTCAACCCTTTACAGACTATCAGGTTTTTAAAGTAGATAACATCTCTTTAGAGCAGGCATTAATCGTCAACGACTCCACGCTGATTGCCTGCGGGGGAATAAGAAATGTTTCAGGGGCAATATACCGGAGCGATGATTACGGCAAGACATGGAATAAAACCCAAACTGCATTGCCATTTAAAAACTACTCTATATCAACCGACAACAATGGCAGACTTTATTGTGGCACCCAATTCAGCCATTACTACATTTCAAACGACACGGGTAAAACATGGGCATTACGACCGATGTCTCCTTCTGAATTGTCTTATCACGAGCATTTTCGCATTGCAGTCAGGGCTTTTTCTATTCCCGATCCTACCCATATCTATTTTTGCGGAGGTGATTTTTACGAAAGGGGAGCAATTTACCATAGTGCAAACACCGGAGTTAATTTCGGGTTTGACACCACACAGTTTGAAATAAGAGGTATCGATTTTAAAGATAGTTTAACCGGTTTAATTGCCGGATTTGGTTATGCCGGACTGACAACCAATGGCGGAGAAACGTATTCAAATCAGAAACTTAAAGGAGACTTTTTTATTGCTGCCGTTTGGTTGAACAATGAAAATGCCCTGATTGCGGGGCAGAATGGCACAGTATTTAAATCAACCGATGAAGGCAGAACCTGGAAAAAGGTACGAAAAGGCAATCAATTAGATTTTCACCGTGATATTATTAACGACATGAAGTTTGTCAGCGAAAGTTCAGGCCTGATGTGTGGGGCAAACGGTTTGTTATTACTCTCAAAGGACGCCGGCATATCATGGATTCAACTGGAAACCGCTATGAATTACAACTTCAATAAAATATCGGTATCAGGAAGCACGTGCATACTTACAACCGAAACAGGTGAGGTGGTAGTTCTGGATCTTCAGAATACATAACCCAAATTCAGCTGAACGTAATCTGCCTTGCCGCCAATAGACCGAACCGCAATGCCGGCAAAAGGAAGTTTCCTGTTTCCGCTTATCACATTGATAAAATAATAATTGAACCCAATGGTAGCACTCATTAGCCTGTCCAGTTTCGATTTGTGATAAAGTCCCATGTCCATCATTTTATTCCGTAACGGAGAATACAAATTGAAACCAAACTGCGTATTGAGCGCCAGTCTGCCAAATAGAAATTCATGTCCTACAAAATAAATCAATTTCTGAGAGCGCATTTTCTGTCTGTCAAAATATAATTCCATGCTGTAAATCTGCATTAAATAAGCTGTATAGTAATTCCAGTCCAAACCGGTATGAAGAACACTTATCTTTCCCAACCGATACCGAAGGTATGCCCCTGCATGATACACAGGATACCTGGGACCATCGGCCGGAATTACTGTTCCTTCCATTTCATGAAAGCCCGTACCTGCAATAACCTGAAAACCTATTCTCTTATTCCGATATCCGGTATCCTGTACACTGTTTTCTTCAGTTGACAAATCGACAAACTGTCTGCTGTAACCTAGCTGAAGAGAGGGTATATTGGCTCCGATATTCGGTACACTAAAATGACCATTGCTGAAATGAGTAAAAGAGACCCCGCCATATATACTGTTTTGACCAAAACGGTAACCCAATTCCATTCCCGTTTTAACAGAAGCTGTGATATACGAGCCAATTACAAGATTTTCCGGATTCTTTTCAGCATGATGAGGATTATTAAAAAAGGCCAGACCCGCCGCAGCAATAATATGAATTTCAATACTTCTGTTTTTTACCAAGCCAAACCTTAACAATGGCATTACGCTGACAGCACTACCTAAAACTTTTTTGTTTCCCAGCGAATAAAAACCCAAATCCGCACCATGTTCAACGTTACCATACGCTCTATGCCAGGTATTGCCCTTATCTGCAAATATCCACAACAATGACCCACTATAACCTCTGTCCACTTCCGGGAAATAGGGATGAATGTCCATCATACTTCCTGTTGCCACAGTACAATATATCTTTTGCGGACTGAATATATTCTGACACCACAAGGTATCTTGTGCCCAAAACAGTACGGAATTAAGGATTAAAAATACCCGATAGTACATAACCAGGCTGAGTTAGTAAATCGAACCAACAAAAACGTGCAGATACATGTTGTAAAACTATAATATTTATCTTTGCAATATGGAAATTTTACTCGCCATTATTTTACTTGCTCTTGCGTTTGCAGGTATCGCTATAAAAATCATTGTAAAAAAAGACGGAAAATTTGCAGGAACCTGCGCAAGCAATAATCCTATGTTGAGGGATGAAGGGGCTTCCTGCGGCATTTGCGGTGCCCGCCCTGAAGAACAATGCAAAGCCGATAATTAATTTCTTCATCATTTTTTTGTTTCCTGTTTAAGATTTTTCATAGATTCGCAGCCCAATTACACAAATACCGAGCGCCCGGGTGGTGGAATTGGTAGACACGCCGGACTTAAAATCCTGTGGGCAGAAATGCCCGTGCGGGTTCAAGTCCCGCCCCGGGTACTAAAAGCCCTGTAACGCAGAGTTGCAGGGCTTTTTTGTTGGTTTCAACCCAAATCAGGGTTGCGGTACAAAATCTTCTGAAAATCAAAGTGGCATTGGTATAGAGCGGTTCGATATATTGGAGTTCTCTCTTTACATATAATTCGCCAACACAGTGTGAAAAGCTAAGTTTTGGCGAGTTATAGTTATTCAACAAATAATGCATCCATATCCAAGCTATTCTGAACTAATTCTTTGCTGTATTCGTTCTCATTAACTCCATAGGTAGTAACTATAGTGATGAAAATATTCTTCCTTGTATTCGTTTCTTTTTGTAGTTCTGATACTTTGTTTTTAAGATTGAGATAGTACTTCTTATCAATCGTGTAGGGAGCATTGTAAAACTTCATTTCACACAAATTCATGACATTATCATCCCTGTCTATCAGAAGGTCTACTTGTGCATTCTCATTGAACCAGCTGCTATTCGTTGAATAAATGGCATCAATTCGTAATGATTTCTTAATTTGATGAATGTGCTTTAGGCATAATGTTTCAAACACAAACCCCGACCACGAGTTATATGATTGGGTGTTGTTTAACCTTTGCCATGTTCCTTCACCACCATTCTTGTTGTCCTCAATAAACTTAAGATAAAACTTGGAATATTCATCTGATAAACGGTACAACGTAAGTTGTTTTTTGTTTTGGTAATAAGGATACTCTGTTACGAATCCAGATTCCATAAGCTCCTCAATTTTCAAAGAGAAATCGCCACCTGAAGGTATTCCACTTTTCTCTATTAAATCATTCCTTGTAAGTCCTTTGTTGGTTCCTGCAAGTGCTCGTATAATTTTCATGTGCCGCTCAGAGTCGTCAAATAAGGAAGCATATAACTGATTAAATTCATTATTCAAAATCCCATCCTTACTGAAGCAAAGTGAATCTATGTTTTGGCGAACACTTAGTCCTTTGTTCAGCTTTTCTAAGTATTGAGGAACACCTCCAAGGGCCATATAAATCTGAATAATATCATAGCGAGTGTATTTAATCCCATTCTTAATCAGGAATAATTCAGTTTCATGGAGATTAAAAGATAATAATCGAATCTTACGAGAAATTCGATTGTGAAGCCCACCCTTATTATTAATGATTTTTTGTACCAT
Organism: uncultured Weeksellaceae bacterium; assembly: GCA_964508605.1. Lineage (GTDB taxonomy): Bacteria > Bacteroidota > Bacteroidia > Flavobacteriales_D > CAZDUI01 > CAZDUI01. Next base: position 17,003 of record CAZDUI010000010.1, read on the forward strand.
ATATGAGGCAGCGGAGCCACAAATCACCACAACAACATCATCCCTCTTCGTGCAGTATGTATTCCAAAAGTTCTCGAATGCCATTAAGAATTTTGATTTTTCCGTGGCAATCCAAGGAAACTCATCAATGAAAACTACTTTCTTACTCTTCCCTTTCAGCGAGTCTAAGTATTCTTCCAATTGAGTAAATGCTTCAAGCCATGTCTTTGGCATCTTTAATCCATCATGCTTAACTCTCCTTTTTGCTTCCTTGTAGAAGTTTTCAAGTTGGTCCTTCATACTTCCACCGAACAAGCCAGTCGTCTCAAAAACGATACTCTTTTTGTAATATTCACGGATTAAGAAAGTCTTGCCTATTCTCCTTCGTCCGTAAAGTGCTATCAATTCAGACTTGTTATTCTCGAAAGCTTCTTTAAGAATGTTTTGTTCGGTTATTCTTCCTACAATATTCGACATATTAATCCAATTATAATTCGCCAAAACTACAAATAAATATGCATTTTGGCGAATTATATCCTAATATTATTACTATTAATTCTGGCTCGACAATCCATCCATCTCCTGTACAAAAAGCCACGCAGGTGAGCGTTGCAGGACCTTTTTATTGAATCCAATTCCTCAACCGATGACTTTCAAATTCTTCAGTTCACAACTTTGAAAAAACTCCTTAAACTATAGCATCCATCCGGAAAACAAAAAACTTAATCTATGATGAAAACAGAGATTTGCAGGAAAACAATCAATGAATGAAATCCAAAAAATCGGTGGTTTTCATTTTCACAGAATGCATGTTTCCGAAAAAGCCTATCTTCGCGGCTGTAAACAAAACTATATGGCAACTACAGCAGATATTCGCAATGGCTTGTGCATCAAGTTAAACGAGAAGTTATTTCAGGTTATTGAATTTCAACATGTAAAGCCCGCGCGCGGTGCTGCGTTTGTACGTACAAAGCTTCGTGGGATTGAATCGGGACGCGTTATAGAACATACATTTCAGGGAAGTGCCAAACTGGATGCAGTGCGAATTGAGCACAGAAATTATCAGTATTTATACCCAGAGCCTGACGGATATAACTTTATGCAATGCGACACCTACGAACAAATTCTGGTAGGTAAGCACATGATTGAAAATCCTGAATTTCTTAAAGAAGGCATGAACGCTATCATTTTGTTTGATGCTGACAACGAAAGACCTTTGGTTGTAGAATTGCCTGACTTTATTGAAGCTGAAGTTACCTATACTGAACCTGGAATAAAAGGCGATACTGCCACCAATACCCTGAAACCAGCTACTATAGATACCGGTGCTGAAATCAGGGTGCCGCTTTTCATTGAGATTGGGGCCCGGATTAAAGTAGATACCAGAACAAAGACATACGCCGAAAGACTGAAATAACTACATGAAGTTTCAGCACCCAATATCAATTCAGGAAATTGCATCCCTGATAGATGCCGAGATAATGGGAAATCCATCGCATCAGGTTACGGGTATCAATGAAATTCATATGGTTGAACCCGGCGATTTGGTTTTTGTTGACCATCCCAAATATTACAACAAAGCCCTTCAAAGCGCAGCCACCACGATACTTATTAATGAACGTACTGAGGTTCCTGAAGGAAAAGCACTTTTAATACATCCTGCGCCATTTGCAGCCTTCAACCGGCTGACTTCCCATTTTAAACCTTTCCGGTATTTAAGTACTCAACAATCCGAAATTCAGGGAGTAATCATTGAACTTGGTGCCATTATTGCTGCCGGTGTCGAAATAGGAACCGGTTCGGTTATTCGTTCAGGCGCAGTTGTGCATACAGATTCAATCATCGGTAAAAATGTAATTATTCACTCGGGCACCATCATAGGAACTGATGCTTTTTACTACCAGAAAAAAGAAGGCGTCTATCACAAAATGCATTCGTGTGGCAGGGTGGTGATTGAAGACGACGTAGAAATTGGTGCTGCATGTACCATTGATAAAGGAGTAACCGGAGACACCCGCATTGGGGCAGGTACAAAAATTGACAATCACGTACATATAGGTCACGACGTGGTGATTGGAAAAAACTGTCTTTTCGCCGCGCAGGTAGGTATTGCCGGATGCGTTACCATTGAAGACAACGTTACATTGTGGGGACAGGTGGGCGTCATTGCCAATATAAGAATTGGTGCCGGCGCAGTGGTAATGGGACAAAGCGGTGTAGGTAAAGATCTTGAACCCGGCAAAGCATACTTTGGCAGCCCCTGTGACGACGCACGAAAAAAATATCGCGAGCTCGCCTCAATAAAGGTCTTACCTCAAATTATTGAGAATCTTTCAAGCTAATGACCGCAATCAACAAATTCCAGAAGCTTGACGAAAAGCTCAAACAAAAAGAGTCGAAACTTTCTTATCTGCTTGAAATTACAAATGCTATTAATTCTAATAAGTCTAAGGAAAAACTTATTGAAAATTACGAATACATTCTGCGGGAACAACTTGATGTTGCCAAGGCCTTATTGTATTACAAAGTAGATAAAACCGAATGGCAATGTATTCTAAAGTACGGGTTTAAAGGAAAACTGAAAGACATTGATGTAACACGTGATCTTACCCACGTAAAAGATATAACGGTTATCGAATCATCCAGCAAAGAAAGTATTGAGAATTTTGATGTTGTTATACCCGTTTACCACAAAACCGAGCCTCTGGCCTTTTTATTACTTGGCGATTACGACGAACAAAAATTGGGAGTAAGTCCTTCTATTAGTCATATGCCTTTTATTCAAACACTTACAAATATTATTGTTGTAGCTATTGAAAATAAAGAATTTGCACGAAAATCAAGAGACCAGGAACAGATAAAAAAGGAACTTGAAGTAGCTTCAGAAATGCAGCGCATGTTACTACCCCGAAAACTACCGAATAACGAAAGAATAGAGATGGCCGCTCAGTACCTTACCCACAGCAATGTTGGCGGGGATTATTACGACTATGTTGAAATGAGTGAGAATGAATTCTGTATATGTATTGCTGATGTCAGCGGTAAAGGAGTTTCGGCTGCGTTGCTGATGTCGAATTTTCAGGCAAACTTAAGAGCCATTGTTCACTATAACCGGCAAAGTTTGCACAAAATAATTAAAGACTTAAATAAACGGGTTTTCGAAACTGCAGAAGGTGAAAAGTTTATAACGGCATTTATAGGAATGTTCAACTTTCAGGAGCGTACCCTTAAATATGTTAATGCAGGCCACAATCCGCCGCTGCTCACTGAACCCGGAGGTTCAAAATGGCTATTTGCAGGTTGTACGGGATTAGGAATGTTTGAACAAATTCCGAAAATAGAAGAAGGCCTGGTTCAAATTCCTGCCGGTGCCTTGCTAACCCTGTACACTGACGGTGTGGTTGATCTGGAGAACGACAGAAAGGAACACTTTGAAACAGAAAATCTTAAAGAAGTTTTTCGCGATAATTTTCATCAACCGGTAAAAGTCCTCCACGATATTCTCTTCAGGAAGCTGGAACGTTTTAAGGGGCCTATAGAATACGCCGATGACACCGCCGTTTTTACCATCCGGTTTAAATAATGCTCTTGTGATTACAATTTCTTTTTAACAATCACTGGCGCGGGGCCATCGTCAGGCATTTTATTTATTTTAAAGCTTAGAACTTTAAACTCAGGCACAATATAAAGCCATTCTTCAGGCTCACCATCCTCATTCCGCAAATCAATTTCTTTATAAATCCCCGTAAAATAACCCTTTACTACCAAACTGCTTCCAAATTCACTCATGGGTGGTAAAGGCTTTCCTTTAGAACTAAAGGCTGCAATCCACGGTCCTTCGGCAACATTAGGACTAACACCCATATAGTATTCGGGACACCGGCATCCCCAACCCAAAGAACGCACCACCATTGGAAAGGAAACCACTTCAGGTGACGCATTCAAAGCATTTTTAACCCTTTGCTTTACCCAATGTGTTGCCGTAGTATCGGCTGACAGCATCCATTCATAATAATTTTGACTCCTTGCTCGTGTACCGCACAAACACAACAAGACAACAATCAAACATTTGATATTAATATCTTTATGCACTATCATTTCGTAACCAGCCTTTGAAAAAATTATAATGTTAGCATAAAAGTAATAATACATACCCGGTATTTAAAGTGAAATGAATCAAATAAGGTTCAGTTCATCCTTTTATTACCTTTGCCGCGATGTCAGAAAAGAAGAAAAGATTTACAATAACAGCAGCGCTGCCATACGCGAACGGACCGCTACATCTGGGTCATTTGGCAGGAGCATATCTACCTGCCGATATTTTTGCCAGATATCAACGATTAAATGGAAGTGATGTGGCCTTTATTTGCGGTTCCGACGAGCATGGTGCTGCCATTACACTCAGGGCTAAAAAGGAAGGAGTTTCTCCCCGCGAAATCATTGATAAATATCATGCACTTATCAGGGATTCATTTGATAAGCTTCAAATTTCATTTGACATATATCATCGCACTTCCGAAGCTTTGCATCATACAACAGCCCGGGAATTTTTTACCCGCCTATTAGAAAACAATGCTTTAACCACACAGGAGAGCATGCAGTTTTATGATGAAGAGCATAAACAGTTCCTTGCAGATCGCTATATTACCGGCGAATGCCCCAAATGTCATCATCCGTCAGCGTATGGCGACCAATGTGAAAAATGCGGCACTTCGCTGAATCCTATCGACCTCATTAACCCTGTTAGTGTGCTGAGTGGCAAGCCCCCGGTGATGCGCAACACATCTCACTGGTATTTACCAATGGAACGTCATGAAGAGTGGTTAAAACAATATATTGAAGAAGGAATACTTGATGGAAAACCACATCATGATGCCAGTGAATGGAAAAACCATGTAAAGGGACAATGTATGAGCTGGATTGACGGCGGCTTAAAACCCCGCGCCATGACCCGTGACCTGGACTGGGGAGTACCCGTACCCGTGGCCGATGCCGATGGTAAAGTTTTATATGTATGGCTTGATGCCCCCATAGGATATATTTCGGCCACAAAAAAATGGGCTGAAGACAACAACCGAAACTGGAAAGATTACTGGTGTAATCCCGATACACAGCTAATTCATTTTATTGGCAAAGACAACATTGTTTTTCACTGTATTATCTTCCCCATTATTCTTCACGAAACGGGCGGATATAATTTACCTGTAAATGTTCCGGCCAACGAATTTCTGAACCTTGAGGGTGATAAATTCTCCACATCGCGCAACTGGGCTGTTTGGCTTCATGAATATCTACAGGACTTACCCGGTCGTGAAGATGAGTTACGATATGTAATTGGCTCCATCCTGCCTGAAACCAAAGATTCTGAATTTACATGGAAAGACTATCAGGCAAGGGTAAATAACGAACTGGTTGCTATTTTTGGAAACTTTGTAAACCGGTCTGTTGTACTGACACACAAGTATTTTAACGGCCAAGTTCCTGAAATTGAATCATTGTCATCCCTAGACCGCAGCATCATTAAGCACGTTGAACTACACGGGCAAAAAATTAGTGAAGCCATTGAGCATTTCAAATTCAGAGAAGCGCTGGCCGAATTAATGAATCTTGCCAGAACGGGTAATAAATATCTTGCAGAGCAGGAACCCTGGAAAACCGCCAAAACGGATATACAAAGAACGGCAGAAATTATCTATACCTCTCTTCAAATTTGTGCAGCGTTAAGCAATTATGCTGAACCCTTTCTGCCTTTTACAGCAAAAAAGCTACAGAATCAACTAAATACAACCCACAATACATGGATTTCAAAAATGCCCGATTCCGGTTATCTCCCTACCGGTCATACCATTGCTGAACCACAATTATTATTTGCAAAAATGGAGGATGAAGTTATTGAACATCAGACTTCCAAACTAAATGCAACAAAAGTACCTGCTTCATCAACATCAACCCAAAATACTGCAAAACCCATGAAACCTGAAATTCAGTTTGACGATTTCACAAAGATGGATATTCGTTCCGGAACCATTTTACAAGCCGAAAAGGTTGAAGGCGCCGACAAACTTTTGAAGCTTCTTGTTGACACGGGCATAGACAAACGCGTTATTGTTTCGGGCATTGCACTGCATTTTAATCCGGAGGACATTGTTGGCAGACAGGTTAGTGTTCTTTTGAATCTGGCTCCCCGTAAAATAAGAGGAGTTACTTCTCATGGAATGATTCTGATGGCTGAAGATGCCCAGGGAAAACTAACTTTTGTAAAACCAGAATTCAGCATAGATAACGGAAGTGAAATTCGCTGAACAAATTAGATAAAATGGAAATTGAGGACGAAATATTCATCAATGGTTACAAACACCTAAGGTACCAACAATCAGACAACATCCAGACCGAAGAAATCGAAACTACGTCTCTATCCATCTACCGCAAAATGTCATCCCGGCGTAGTGTCCGCGATTTTTCAGACCGTCCGGTATCGAAGCAAGTTATTGAAAATCTGTTACTCTCTGCAGGAACAGCACCATCTGGTGCAAATAAACAACCCTGGACCTTCTGTGCTGTAAGCAGCCCTGAAATAAAAAGGCAAATAAGAAAGGCAGCGGAAGAGGAAGAAAAAAAAGCCTACGATTCAAAAATGCCACCCGACTGGCTGAAAGATCTTGCACCGTTGGGTACAAATTGGGAAAAGCCATTTCTTGAGATAGCACCCTGGCTTATCGTCGTATTCAAAAAGAGCTACGACCTTGATGAAAACGGCGACAAAAGAAACAACTACTATGTGCAGGAATCTACGGGTTTAGCATGTGGGTTCCTGATACAAGCCATTCACCGGTGCGGACTGGTAACCCTTACGCATACCCCCAGCCCTATGAACTTTCTAAGCAAGATTCTGCAACGACCCGAAAATGAAAAACCTTTTCTGCTACTGCCAGTTGGGTACCCTGCCCAAGTAACTTATGTTCCGGATATCCACAGAAAAGGTATTAACCAAACCACCGTTTGGTATGAATAACTATAATGTCCTCCGGGTGAAACCGGAGTATTCATTGGTCATATTTATAAACATTTTGGTAAGAATGTGTATAAAATCTAACCCATTTTGACCCCATTTCACATAGAGTTCCTTTACCTTTGCGCTTTAAACCTTCGTTTCACCAAAAAAATAAATATGAGCGATTACGGAAAAAAATCCGCCGGTGCAAGTCTTGAGAGCATTGGTTTGATGAACACAGCAGCCCTATACTGGAACCTAACTGCTGCCGAACTGGTTGAAGAAACAGTATTACTGGGTCAGGGTACCTTAACAGAAACCGGAGCATTGGCCATTGATACCGGCGAATTCACCGGTCGTTCACCCAAAGACAAATTTACTGTTTCTGACGCTGAAACTGAAAGTACTGTTTGGTGGGGCGATGTGAACATAAAATTCGATGCATCAAAATTCGACCGCCTTTTTGAACGGGTAGCTGCTTATGTTACCAACCGTGAACTGTACGTTCGGGACGCCTTCGTGTGTGCCGACCCTAAATATCGTTTAAATGTGCGGGTAGTAACCGAATTCCCATGGGGTAATTTGTTCGCCTACAACATGTTTATGCGTCCAAGCGCAGTTGAATTAGAGAACTTTACACCCGACTGGCACATAGTATGTGTTCCCGAATTTCATGCCGACGCAACCATCGACGGCACGCGTCAGCACAACTTTGCCGTTATCAATTTCACAAAGAAAATCATACTGATTGGCGGAACCGGATATACCGGCGAAATTAAAAAAGGCATTTTCACCGTTTTGAATTACATTCTGCCTCAGCATAAAAATGTCCTTAGCATGCACTGTTCCGCCAATATCGGCAGAGAAGGTGATACCGCAATTTTCTTTGGATTGAGTGGAACCGGCAAAACTACCCTTAGCAGCGATCCTGACAGAATGTTAATTGGTGACGATGAACACGGTTGGAGTGATAGCGGTGTTTTCAATTTTGAAGGGGGATGTTATGCCAAAACCATTGACCTAAGCCGGGAAAAAGAGCCTCAGATTTATGATGCCATAAAATTTGGTGCACTGCTTGAAAACATAGGATTTGTTGAAGGTACATCGGCTGTTGATTATACCGATGGTTCAATTACAGAAAACACACGTGTAAGCTATCCTTTACATTATATTGATAATGCAGTAAACCCTGCTGTAGGTGGCGTTCCAAAAAATGTATTTTTCCTTACATGCGACGCATATGGCGTACTGCCTCCTATCAGCAAACTTACTGCAGAGCAGGCTATGTACCACTTTATATCAGGTTACACAGCTAAAGTAGCGGGTACCGAAGCAGGTATTACTGAACCACAGACTGTGTTTTCGGCTTGTTTTGGCGCACCATTCCTGCCGCTGCATCCCGGTAAATACGCTAAAATGTTAGGCGAAAAATTAGCTGCCAGCGGAGCCACAGTATGGCTGGTAAATACAGGTTGGAGCGGTGGTGCATATGGTACAGGAAGCCGGATGAGCTTGAAAATAACACGGGCTCTTATTACAGCCGCATTGAATGGAAGTCTTTCAAAGGCTCAATTCAAAAATCACGACATCTTTGGCGTGGCCATGCCGGTTCACTGTCCCGGTGTACCTGACGAAATGCTTGACCCACGCAATACCTGGGCTGATAAAGCAGCTTACGACAGACAAGCCACCTCTCTGGCCGAGAAATTTATAACTAACTTTAAAAAGTTTGAAGCGGGTGTTGAACCTACTGTATTGGCTGCAGCACCCAAAGCTACAGTAACTGCTTAAATGATAAAAGTTAATAAAAATACAGGGAAGCAGTGCGCTTCCCTTTTTTTATACCTTGGCATTATTGCATTATCAGGATGTAATCTTATACAGGGAATTAAAAAACCGGATCCGCCACCAGCCCCCTCCCCCCGACCGGTATACCCGGACTTGTCCGGAGGATGGCATAAAACATCATATTACGACAAAGGTTTTCTTATTATTGAAACCATCTCCGACTCCTCCTTTCATTTTATTCTTCAAACAGCCAGAGGCTCACACACTGGATACATGGATACCCTTGCATTCTGGCAGGGAGATACCGCATATTTTTTTCTAAAGGAAGAACAGGCAAAGTGCACCTTAAAATTCAGTAAAAGATACGATACCATAGTGGTAAATGAACCTGCAGGTAATTGCTTTGCCTTCCATGGCAATCAAACAATTTTTTCAGGTAAATATGTAAAAAACAAGCCCCTGCCACCAAATTTAGTCTCGCTTAAAATTGTACGAACATCAGTGCAAGACAGTGTATTTAAATTAATGACCGGAAAATACTATCACACTTTTATTGATTATGCCGACCGTATCACAAAGGAAGAGATTGCAAATTTCAATAAATTTCATTGTTTTGTTACGGGTATGATGGGATATATGGAAGCCGTGCTGATGATTGAGGGAGAAACCATGTTTGCCGGAATTCTGATACCTGAAGAGGATGAGTCAATAATTCATATTTTCACCAATTCCAGTCAGCCCTTTCCTGCTGCTTTGGTTGAGTGGACAGAAATATTTGATGTTCCTGTTATAACGCACTGAATATGAAAACCGAAAGATTCTTCTATCATCCTGACCCGGAAAGCGGAATTTTCAGTGAAACCGAATCGAAACACATCGTACAGGTTTTGCGGATTAGTCAGGGCGATGCGATAGTGCTGACCGACGGAAAGGGACTCAGCATAACTGCTACAATTACAGAACCTGACCGTAAAAAATGCAGATTTGACATTACCGGCAAAAGCAATCAACGTAAACCCGGGCACGAAATTATTCTTGGAATTTCTCCCATTAAGCAACGCGACCGTTTTGAGTTTGCCATAGAAAAATGCGTTGAAATTGGAGTTTCAGGTATCATTCCCATTATTTGCGAACGCACTGAAAAGGAAAAATTAAATGTTCAGCGTTTAGAACAAATTGCCATAAGTGCAATGAAGCAAAGCAAACAATATTGGTTGCCTGAAATACATTCACCCATCGCATTCAAAAACTGGGTAACCATGCAATATAACCATAAGTTTTTCGGTTATTGCGATAAAGGAATATCAAAAGATAAACTGGATTCTTTTTCCATTAATTTAAATTCTTCTGCCATTGCCATTGGCCCTGAGGGTGATTTTACACCTGAGGAAGCAAATTTGGCGCTGGAATGGGGATGGAAAGCTGTATCTTTGGGAGCAAATAGATTAAGAACTGAAACAGCCGCAATATATGCCATTAGCATTATGCAGTCGTTTGTCGGCCACTCTGGCGCTGATAACCTGCCTGACCTTCTGTAGTTTTTCTCAGGGTAGTTATCAAATTGCCGTACTGAAATACAACGGTGGAGGTGATTATTATGCAAACCCCACTTCGGTACCCAACCTTGTGAAATTTTGTAACCGGGAACTTAAAATGAATATCCTTCCTGATGTTCCTTTTGTAGAAGCCGGAAGTCCGGATATTTTCAACTATCCGTTGATACACATGACAGGACATGGCAATGTGGTATTTAACATGCAAGAAGTAGAAAATTTAAGAAAATACCTTACCAACGGAGGCTTCCTGCATATTGATGATAATTACGGCATGGACAAATTCATCAGGAACGAAATGAAGAAGATTTTCCCTGAACTTGAGCTTTCCGAATTGCCGGTTTCGCATCCCATATATCACCAGAAGTATGACTTTAACGGGATGCCCAAAATTCATGAACACGATGAAAAGCCTGCAAAAGGATTAGGATACACTTATGAGGGCCGTCTCGTGTTGTTATATACATACGAAACCGACCTGGGCGATGGATGGGAAGATACCGAAGTACATAACGACTCGGAACCAAAGAGAACTGAAGCACTTAGAATGGGTGCAAACATTGTGATATATGCAATGACAGGAGGAATCAGGTAAATGCTTTTCGCTGTGAAGCGTACATTCTGATAAATGCCAGGGACATCAGTATAGAAAAAAGTGCAGCACCCACAGAGTAAGTGTTAAAAACCACCAGAAACGGCGGGATTACCGAAATAAAAACCTGACTTACGGTATACAATGAAAAACCATCACGACGCAAATTAAACATTTTGTATACGCCGTAAGCACTAACCAGATAAAACACCAAAAGCGTTAAGCTAATGCGCACCACATCATCGTTATACGCACTGTGAAACTCGATTTGGTCTTTTGCAAACGTATCAAAACCAAGCCGATTATACATTGACTGGGTAAAAGCTGAGCCTTTTGATAGTTCCGATGAATTTACCGGCCCGCCAACGGCCATTCCAAAATAAAAGCTAACATGCGCAATGGCATTTAAAAGGCTAAGAGTACACAAAAACCGCAGGAACCAGGGTCGTCTTTTTCGTACCCAGTTTAAATGCTGTATATGTTCCTGCAAACTATTATTCATATTTCAGGGAAAGGAGTAGTCCGCACAAAGCGCACCGCAGCCTCAATATCCCTGTAAAGTTCGCGATCATCATCCAGATTTGCAACCACTTTACGAAAATCTAACAATAATTTCTCAATAATTTTACCTGACCGCTCCGGTCTTCTGAACTCAAACGCCTGCGCTGCATTCATTAATTCAATTGCCAGCAATCGTTCCACATTTTCGGCAATCTCCCAGGTTCTTACCGCAGCATTTGCACCCATACTTACATGATCTTCCTGACCATTGCTTGAATCTATGGTATCCGTGCTGCAGGGAACTGCCAGTTGCTTGTTGCGGCTTGCAATACTTGCTGCTGTATATTGGGGAATCATAAACCCGGAATTCAACCCGGGATTTTTGCATAAAAACGGCGGCAAGCCCCGCGTACCTGAAATTAATTTATAAGTCCGACGTTCGCTGATGCTTCCCAGTTCAGCCAGCGAAACAGCAAGAAAATCCATTGCCATTGCCAGCGGTTGACCGTGAAAATTTCCGCCACTTAACACCTTGTGTTCATCAGGAAATATGGTTGGATTATCGGTAACACTATTAACTTCGGTACAAACCACATGTTCAATATGATGAATGGTATCCAGAATGGCACCATGCACTTGTGGAATGCACCGGAATGAGTATGGGTCTTGTACATAGGGCCTTTTTTGCGTCTGCATTTCACTACCTGCAAGAATTCTTCTGATTCTATTACTAACAATAACTTGTCCTGCATGTGGTCTTACCCTGTGCAATAAAGCATCAAAAGGCACCAATGTACCATGATAAGCCTCTAAAGACATGCAGGCAATTACATCGGACAGAGCTGTAAGCCTTGCTGCTTTATTAACCAGCAAGGCAGAATACGCGCTCATAAACTGAGTTCCGTTCAGCAGGGCCAGACCTTCCTTACTTTGTAATTTCAAAGGCTGCAGGCCGTGCTTTTGATATACTGCCGCAGTTTCCTGAATATTTCCGTCAACTCTTACAAAACCAAGACCTAATAAAGGCAAACTCAAATGAGCAAGGGGGGCAAGGTCGCCCGATGCTCCCAACGACCCTTGAGTATAAATTACGGGCAGTACATTGTTGTTATACAACCATATTAACCTCTGAACCGTTTTCAGGTCAACTCCCGAGTATCCCAAAGAAAGGCCTTTAATTTTTAGTAGAAGCATAGCCTTAACCACTTCAGAAGGAACCTCAGCGCCGGTGCCGCAAGCGTGACTCTTCACCAGATTTTCCTGCAACTGCGTCAGGTCTTCATCTCCTATACGGGTATCACATAGTGAACCAAAACCGGTGTTAATACCATATACTGGTAATGTATTTTCCTTCAAATAATTATCAAGAAAATTCCGGCACTTTACAATGTTCAGTTCTGATGTTTTTGACAACTGAATCTTGTAATCATTATATACCGCACCCATTACCTGCTCAATATTCAGCAAGTTTTCATCAATGATCATCGTTTTCATTTCCGTGCTTATTGCTGCGAAGGTACAGTTTTATAAATACCTGTATGGGTCAACCTATGGAAACTGTAATCGCCTGACAGCAATTTCCTTAAAATCGCCACTGGCAGAAACACCATTCACAGTAAGTTCAACTTCAGATGCGTACCCCGGATAGATTCTATATACATTGTTTTCAACAAATTCAATATCTTTACAACCGGCGCAAGTAACCATTGCCTGAGGAAACCCATCAGCAAAAACTTTAATTCTGAAAGGTTTTCTGGAATTAAACTCATCTATATCCAGCACATCCAGTCTGAAAGGTTCTCTTGTTTCTTCCGCACCGATTACCTTAAGCATTATGTAGCCTCTTTCAATGGTGGCTGTACACATTAACCGATAAAACAATTTATGACTTCCCAGTTGCAATCCGGCCGTATGAATTTTAACGGCATATTCACCTTGAATCCGTTCCGCGACATTTGGTGTACCAAACAAAGAATCCGTACTGTACAGTAATTTTCCACATCCGGAACATGAACCATCAGCAGTTTGAATATTCAGAATATAATCTTCATCAGGATTTACAGTGACCGGTTTTTCAAATTCCGGAACACATTGACTATGAACATAATTGCACGCAAATAGATAAAGGAAAATTGTTAAATTTCTAAGCATCACAACATTTTGACCGCATTTCAGCAATTATCATGCAAATTATATTTTTATATCCGTACTAAAAACCAAAGTCGTAATTTATTATTTTACATTTATTTACAACAACAACATGTGCGTTAAACTCATGTTAATTTTCAGATTACGTCATTTTTTTTAATGATTTAATCCTGAAAGTTGTAAAATCTAAAAGTAAGCTATTATCTTTGTTGTATGCAAAGAATTGCACTAGGTATATTATTAACTCTTTTTGGATGTACGTTGCATGCTCAGTATTATTGGGACTACGGTGTTCGTCTTGGGGGTACCAACTCCTTAACGGACATGGGAGGTAAGGAGCAAATTCGACGTGATTTTATTATGGACATGAAACTTTCTCAAACCCGTTGGGCTGTTGGAGGTTTTGTTCGTTACCGTATTAACGACTACTTTGCTGCTGCTGTAGGATTAGATTATGGTCGCATTCAGGGTAGTGATGCCTTGAGTACCAACAAAGGCAGGGTTGGAAGAAATTTAAGTTTCAGAAACGACTTAATTGAATTGAATGCACGCGGCGATATTCATATATATACTTTGTACGATGTAGGTAACAGAGGAAAATACCGCAGTGATATGCTCACGTTCGCCTTTTTGGGAATAGGCGGTGCATATTCAAACCCCAAGGCACTGAATACTGAATACAGCAGCAAGTACGTGGCCTTAAGACCATTAATGACCGAAGGCGTAAAGTATAGTGCCTTTCAGTTAGTAATTCCTGTAGGTTTCGGGTTAGGCTTTACGTATAAAGAACGCGGCAGAATGCATCGCTTTGGCTTCGAATTTGGATGGCGCTTAACCTTTACAGATTACCTGGATGATGTAAGTACAAATTATTCTGATCCGGCGAATTATGATCCCGCAATTTATTACGCTTTTGTAAATCGCACTGATGAAGTGGAAGGAATGGACGATGCTTGGGCTTCCAATTACGGACCTGCAAACATTGAAGGAACTGACAATTATGATCCCAGCGTTCCGGAAAGAAGTGGCAAAAGAGGTGATCCCAGTCATAACGACAATTACCTGTTTATGCAGTTTACCTACAGCTATTCGCACAGATCAAAAGGTGGTTTTTATCGCCAGAAATATCGCTATCTGGGAGGCAGAAGCCGTGGATTCACCAGAGTTCGTGCAAAATTCTGATTTCAGATTTTCTTCCTGAAAAATTGTCCCAATTTTCGTAACGGCTTTCGTAATGAAAGTAAGAATGGTGGCTTTCGTCCATTCATTCTCCACGCCTTCCGGTCTTCCCTATTTGCCTGGAGTCTTTGAGAAAAACTTACGTTACTTGCTCCTCCGGTTCGCATTCGCGTAATAAATTCAGGAAGATAGGATACACTAATTTGATGAATATGAATCATTCTTAACATCAGTTCATAGTCGGCCGAAATCTTTAATTCTGTCCTGAAGAGTCCAAATTTCATGTATTGGCTGCGCTTAATAAAAAATGCAGGATGCGGAGGCATCCATCCTTTTAAAAACAATCCCGGACAATACTTACCACTTTGCCAAACACGGGTTATCTTATGAATGTCCGTGCGATCTACATATACCAAGTCTCCGTAAACTACATCGGTGTCACATTCCAAAAAAGTATCAGCCACCTTTTTTACGACATCATTTCCAAAATAAACGTCATCGCTGTTCAAAATACCAATAACATCTCCTGTACATAGTACAATACCTTTATTCATAGCATCGTATATGCCATTATCACGCTCTGATACGACGATTGAAATACGGGGACGATATTTATCAATAATAGACAAAGTTCCGTCTGTAGAACCACCGTCAACAATAACATACTCAATGTTTTGATAATTCTGATTCAATACCGACAGAATGGTATCTTCAATAGTAGCAGCACTATTATATGAAATAGTTATTAAAGAAACTTTCATGATACTGAAATTTCCCTGTTTCTTACCGGAACACAAGGATTACCTGAATATATTGTATAGCTTTCCAGATTATAATGAGCCACCGACTGCATACTTAATACACTGTGCGATTTACAAATAACACCCGGACAAACCGTAGCCCGTGCACCAATCCACACACCGTCTTCCAATGTAACCGGTGCAACCATCAGGTCGAAAGACGACTTTTTATAATTGTGATTACCGGTCATAATCATGGCACCCTGCGACAGACAGCAATGTGCACCTATTTTTACGGGTGCAAGGTTTTCAATCCAAACCTTTTCGCCAATCCACGAATAATCTCCCACCTCAAGGTGCCAGGGATTCTTTACATTGACGCCTTGTTTAATTACCACACCCTTCCCGATTTTTGCGCCAAAAACTCTAAGAACCCACACTTTACATTTACTAACCGGATTCAAGTAGTTCATTAAAAAAACCGGTTTGCAAAATCCCCACATTAAAATTTTAAAACGCGAAGCCCCCGGATGATACCAATCGTTTTGAAACGATGCAAGATTTGTTTTTTGTTTACCGGATTCCAAGTTCATCAGAAATTAGGACGCAGAGTATATTTACTGTAGAAATTATCAATGGCATTCACAGCATCTTCAGCTGTGTCAACCATCGTTAATATATTCTCATCGCCAGGTGTAATGGTGGCCCAATGATCACGGAGTGTGGATTTTATCCAATCCATCAATCCACCCCAGAATTTGGTACCCACCAATACCACCGGAAACTTTCCGGTTTTTCGTGTTTGTATCAAAGTAAGCGCCTCAAACAACTCATCCAGTGTTCCAAATCCACCCGGAAGAACAATAAATCCCTGAGCGTATTTTACAAACATTACCTTCCGAACAAAGAAGTAATCAAAATTAATTACCTTATCCCTGTCAATATAAGGATTGGCACCTTGTTCCATTGGCAGGTCAATATTCAGACCCACACTAAGACCTCCTCCTCTTTTTGCTCCCTTATTTCCTGCTTCCATAATACCCGGCCCACCACCGGTAATTACTCCATAACCTCTTTGGGTCAATTGATATGCAATCTCTTCTGCCAGAATGTATTCAGACTGATCTGGTTTGGTTCTTGCCGACCCGAAAATGCTAACACACGGACCTATACGCGAGAGGGTTTCGTACCCCTGGACGAATTCGGACATGATTTTAAAAATTGCCCAGCTATCGTTGGCCTTTACCTCATTCCAGTCTTTCTTTTTGAATGCATCAAAAATTCTGTGGTCTCCATCATTTATTTCACTCATTGCTTTTTCTTTTTGTTTTTTTATGAAGACTAAGTTCTACGGCAAGAAACGGAGCCGTTGCGCTATGGGTTTGTTTTGCCAACTGTTCAGGTGTTCCTTCAAAAAGAATATAACCACCTTTTGCTCCACCCTCCGGCCCTACATCAATCACCCAGTCGGCCATTTTAACCACATCAAGATTGTGCTCAATAATAACCACTGTATTTCCTCTGTTCACCAGTTTATTCAGCACCTCCATTAATACGCTTATATCTCTGAAATGCAGGCCTGTAGTAGGCTCATCCATTAAATATATGGTTTTACCTGTATCTCTTCTGGTAAGTTCTGTAGCGAGCTTAACTCTTTGTGACTCTCCTCCACTTAATGTTGTACTACTCTGTCCCAAAGAGATATACCCCAGTCCCACATCATGTAATGTTTGCACAATCTTTTTAATTCTAGGTACATTCTCAAAAAAATTAAGGGCATCATCAATTCTCATTTCCAGAACATCGTTAATGCTCTTGCCCTTAAAACGTACCTCCAGCGTCTCTCTGTTATATCTTTTTCCCCTGCATTGTTCACAAATCACATACACGTCGGGAAGGAAATTCATTTCAACCAATCTTAAGCCACCTCCCTTACACTGTTCGCATCTTCCGCCCTTTACGTTAAAAGAAAACCTGCCAGGTTTATATCCTCTGATAGCAGCTTCAGGCAATTGCGCAAATAAATCACGAATGTGTGTAAAAACACCTGTATATGTTGCCGGATTAGACCGGGGTGTTTTGCCAATGGGTGTCTGGTCTATGGCTATTACTTTATCAATATTTTCAAGACCCTTTATAGCTTTGAACTCCAATGGCTCTTTGGATGCAATTTTAAAGTGTTTCAGCAATGCAGGATATAACGTATGATTTATAAGAGATGATTTACCACTGCCACTGACCCCGGTTATACACACCAGTGTACCCAATGGCAACTTCAGGTTTACATCCTTTAAATTATTCCCTTTACACCCCTTTATTTCAAGAATCTTCCCTGACCCTTTGCGCCGGTCTATAGGAATTTCAAAAAACAATTTACCCGAAATGTATTCTGATGTAATGGTACCCGATTGATGCATGTCCGCTGGATTTCCGGCAAAAACAATGGCACCACCTTCCGTACCCGCTCCCGGACCAATGTCAACCACAAAGTCTCCACTTTCAATCATCTCTCGGTCGTGTTCTACTACAATTACCGTATTACCCCCGTTCCGCAATTTCTTCAGGGAATCAATCAGTCTCCGGTTATCTCTTTGATGCAGCCCTATACTGGGTTCGTCCAGAATGTAAAGCACATTGGTGAGCTCAGTTCCCATTTGAGTAGCAAGTCTTATGCGCTGGGCCTCCCCTCCCGACAATGTACCTGCCGTTCTGTTTAATGAAAGATAATCCAAGCCGACATCGGTAAGAAACTGAACTCTGGCATTGATTTCCTTCAACACTTCCCGGCCTATTTCCTTCTGTACTTCAGAAAGCGAATCCGGAATTTTATGAGTATAAGCTTTTAATGCCTGAATATCCATTACAGAAACCTCAGAAATCGTCTTTCCGTCAATTTTGAAATTCAACGCCTCTGGCTTTAACCGCGAGCCATGGCAATCAGGACATTCCTGCGAATTTAAAAACCCTTCAATCCATCTTTTCAACGCCGGAGATGGGTCTTCATCATAGCGTTCCCGCATATAATTCAATATACCTTCAAATTCATAATACCCAAATTCTGAATTTTCGTCCTTTGCCGTTGTACCTGTTGTTCCTATTAAAATACACTCAATAGCGGCATCCGGAATCTGGCCCACGGGCGTTTTAAGATTGCAATTAAACCCTTCTAAAATATTCTCAATAATTTCAAAAATCCAGCCTCTTTTCACCCTCCCCAATGGAGCAATCCCGCCCTTTTCAATACTTAACCGTTTATCAGGCATTACCTTAGACTTATCAAAAACTGAAATGGCACCAATTCCATTACAGCGTTTACATGCACCATAGGGCGAATTAAAAGAAAACAAATTAGGCTCGGGATCCGGTAAAGAAATACCAGAATCAGGACACATAAGATTTTTTGAGAATCGTAACGGTTCATGTTTTCCCTCAACTACTTCTACCATCACTTCGCCATCACCTTTACTCAATGCCTGTTCAACCGCTGTATATAATCTCTTTGCCGATTTATCGTTCACTTCAATCCGGTCAATAACCAATTCAACGTCATGCAACTTATATCGGTCTAAAGCCATCCCTTGCTTCATATCCAAATACTTACCGTCCACACGAACGACACTAAAGCCTTGTTTCATTAGACGTTCAAACAACTCCCTGTAATGACCTTTTCTGCCTTTTATCAAAGGAGCAAGTATGGCCGCTTTTTTAGACGGAAAGCGGTTCTTAATTTGCTGATAAATCTGATCGTTATTAAATTTCTGCATGGGTTTTCCCGTTGCCGGTGAATAGGCCGTACTTACCCGTGCAAATAAAAGTCTGAAAAAATCGTAAACCTCAGTAATAGTACCCACCGTTGACCTTGGGTTTCTGCTTACGGTTTTCTGTTCAATTGCAATTACCGGACTCAGTCCGTTAATCTTATCCACTTCAGGTCTTTCAAGATTGCCAATGAATTGCCTTGCGTAACTTGAAAAGGTCTCAAGATATCTTCGCTGTCCTTCGGCAAAAATAGTATCAAATGCCAACGAAGACTTGCCACTGCCACTTAAGCCAGTAAATACAATTAACTGATTCCTTGGCAGCACCAGAGAGACATTTTTGAGATTATGTTCTCTGGCACCAATAATTTCTATAACCTTTCCATCCATTACAGCGCAGCCCTGGAATTAAAATTTTGACCGGGCAATAGTACCTGATATGTTTTTCCGGAGCTCACCGGAAGTTTATCACCCCTCAGCCAGGGGTTCAATACTTTTAACAAACGGTATGAACATCCATTTTGTTTTGCAAAACTTTTTAAATCTGCAATGTTTTCTTTTACTTCCACCATTTTAACATCATATGGCTTATACAAATCTACCGGTCTGAACCGGAAACCATAATCGGCAGAATGTGTCATTATCTGTTTCACTGCAATAATTCTAAAAACATATCGCATGGTTTCCTCAGGCAGCAATAAATCGTAATATCTCCTGCTATCCGTCTGCTCGTTCATTCTTGACTGTAATCCCCCCATACCCATGTTGTATGCCGCAGCTGACAACGTCCAGCTGCCGAACTTTCTGTTGCCTTCTTTTAACAACCTGCAAGCAGCACGGGTAACCTTTTCAAGATGGTATCTTTCATCAACATAATTATTTACCTCTAAACCATATTCCTTGGCTGTAGCAGGCATAAATTGCCAGAAACCAGCGGCTCCGGCCGGAGAAACCACATTATCCAGAGCACTTTCAATTAATGCAAGGAATTTTAGATCATCAGGAACTCCCTCCTCCTTTAAAATAGGTTCAATTACAGGAAACCAGCGTGCCGCTCGTTTATGAAAAAAAACTGTTGAACTATGATAATATGTATTAATAATCAATTCTTTTTCAAATCTTTCATAAACATCGGTTTCGTTCAGCGGAACACCTTCACCGGCAAAATCAATACTATCCGGAACAGGCGGTGAAAATATTCTGTAACTGCTGCGTACATTGTCGGCGTGATCAGAATAATCAACGTTTGACGAATCTTTGGCAACCTTACCGCTGGCAGAAACCTTGTTCACTGTAATTGCCTGTTGAATAATCCAGAAGGAACAGGCCAGCAGAAAAATTCCTCCACAGATACTCAGCCATATTTTAGTTTTTCCGGTCATGATTTCTTTTGATGTTATTTCTGATGGAATACACCGATAATCCAATGAAAATTGACAGAATAAAAACCGAGAAGCCCGTGGTATAAATCGGATTCCATTCTTGTGGAAAACTAATTAGAATAAAAACGCCCAGCAAAGTAAGGGTAGAAATGCCTGTAAAAACAAAACCTACTTGTGTATCAGAGAGCCCGGCATATGACAAATTGTGGGTGGTGTGGTCTTTTCCACCAACAAATGGAGATTTCCCTGAGGCAATACGGCTAATAAATACAGTAGTGGTATCTGTAAGGGGAAGAAGAAATACAAGTATTCCCATTAAGAATTCCCGCGCATTACCAATCTGGGGCATATAGTCGCCTGCATTCCAAAAATATTTAATTGCCATTGCACCTAAAAAGAAACCTAAAAACTGGCTACCGGTATCGCCCATATACATTTTAGAAGGATGCCAATTAAAGAATAAAAATGCGATTAATGCCCCCAAAACTCCAAGTGTAAGGTAAAAATCGAAAGTATCGCTCATCGCAACGCTATTCATAACCAATAACAGATTAAGGCAAATAAAAACCGAAACAGAACCTGTAATTCCATCCATATTATCCAGCATATTTATCGAATTCATAATTCCAACAATCCAGAATACTGTAATTGCAATATTCAATGCTTCATTATCAAATAAAGTTATTACCATATCAGATGCAACACATCCGGCAGCACACAGAATCTGTACGCCGAATTTTAAGATTGGTTTGGTATCATAGGCATCATCAGCAAGGCCCATAATAAACGCCACAGAAGCAAAGACAATCACACCCAGTACCTGCGAATTTTTAAATACATCAGATGGATCAAAAAAAACGCCGAAACTACCCGCCGAAAACAAAAAAGCTATAAAAAAAGTGATACCACCCACGGCAGGTTTTTTTTTACTTGCCCAGCGCACAAGACTTTCATTATCTCTAACACCCAATGTTTTAATAAACCTAAGTAGTATGTTGTTAATTAAAACAGAAAATAAAATAACGCTAATAAAATAGCCTGTATAAACCCAGAAAGTGTATTGATCCGGATTCATGCAAAAGGGGAATTAAAATTTAAAAACGTATCTGCAACTTCATCCTTATCACTAACAATAGGGTTATTAATTCCCCATTGAATATTCAAAACATTATCGGCATAAAACAATGCTCCTTCTGAAGATTTATTGTAGTAATTACTACACTTATACTGAAAGATACAAGTTTCAGACAAACAAGCAAATCCATGGGCAAATCCTGAAGGAACATAAAACATGTGGTGATTATCTTCATTTAACTCCACCGCAAGCCATTGTCCATAGGTTTTTGAACTCCTACGAATATCGACAACCACATCAAGAACGGCACCTTTTACTACCCTAACCAGTTTTGCCTGTGCAAAGGGCGGTGCCTGAAAATGCAAACCTCTAATGGTGTTCTTAACAGAATGGGATTCATTATCTTGTACAAAATCAACATCTATTCCGGTTTTGTCCTTGAACTCCTCCTGATTGAAACTCTCCATGAACAAACCTCTGGCATCCTTAAAAACCTTTGGTTTAATTAAAACCAGACCTTCAATATCAAATAATTCAACTGAATCAATCATAAATTTATTTGAATGGGTTAAGGTACCTCAACAATTTTGTAAAAAAGGATGGTTTATCTCCTTCATTATAATAATTTCCATAGCTGTAACCATAACCATAACTGTAACCATAACCATAACCATAACCATATGCCTTGCTGCTAAAGTCAGCACCATTCAATACCACAGAGATATTCTGAATTTTATTTTCGTTCACCAATCGGCTAAGGCCATGCACAAAACTCTTTTTGGAATAACTGCTTCTGAAAATATAAATAGGATAATCAACTCTTTGGATGGTATAAATTCCGTCTGTCACCAGACCTACAGGAGGGTTATCAATAACTACATATTCATATGTTTTCTTAAGTTCATCAATCACCGCATCAATTCTTCCACTTAAAATTAATTCAGCAGGGTTGGGAGGCGTTGGCCCGGCAGTTATAATATGTAAGTTATTCATATGGGTATTCTGAATACAATCCTCAATGGCATGCTTGCCAATAAGTAAAGTACTCATACCTTTTTCGTTGTTTACCCCAAAGCCCAGGTGAATTTTAGGCTTACGCAAGTCTAAGTCAAGAAGAATCACTTTTTTACCACTGAACGCCAGAATACCCGCAAGATTAATACTAACAAAAGTTTTTCCCTCACCGGAAATAGTAGAAGTGACTGCAAGCGTCTTCGCTCCGGGGTCATTATTGATGAATTGAAGATTGGAACGCAATGACCGGAACGACTCTGTAATGCTGGATTTTGGATTTTTGTCCACAATTAATTGAGAAACAGGAATTTTCATTCCATATTTAGGAAGGATACCCAAAATACTAACTTTGCTGCTTACCGATTTACTAATATCTTCAAGTCTAATAATTTCGTTATGAAGCGCATACCTTAATATCAGCAATGCTATGGAGATAAAGAAACCCAAAAAGAGAAAGCCTCCATAAATTAAATTTTTACGTGGACTTACCGGCACTGTTGGAATTTTGGGCTCTTCAAGAATTCTGTTAGAAGACGTATAACCCGCTTTAGCAATATTATATTCCGTCTTTTTCTCCAGCAGCATACTATGAAATTTTACATTTATTTCATGGATTCTCTGCAGTCGTGATTGTTCAATTTCATGTTTAGGCAAGTTGTAAAAAGACTGCTCAATTCCTTGTAATTTAGCTTTTAATTCTGCTTTACGGGCCTGCGACTCACGCTCGATGCTACGAATAGACGACCCTATAATTCTTGACTGAACATCAATTTGATAATCCAATTCTTTAACTGTACCGTTGTTATCTTTGTAGTGAGTACGCAGTCTTTCCCGCTCCAACAAAAGCTCAGAAAACTTTTTCACCAATTCAGCCAAGGACGATTCAAACCGTGTTCCAATAATTAAAGGCAACAAATTATATGCACTCTTCTGGGTAGTTTCCGATTCTATCAGGCGAGCAATTTCTGAAAGTAATTTAGACTCAATTTCTATCTCCGTCAACTGCTCTTCTATATATTGTAACTGATTAGAAAAAGACTGACTTACCCTTTCGGCATAACCAAGATTGTTACGTTCCCGGAATTGTTGTAGTAAAAACTCTGACTGGTCAAGTGAATCGGTTACCGATTTTATTTGTTCATCAATAAATTCTATTATATTTTCAGAACTCTGACGTTTCCGTTCAAGGTCAAGTTCAATAAACACTTCTGACATTGATTTTAAAATATCGCGAGCAATCATTGGATTATTATGTCGGTATACCAATCGAATAGTCTTGGCCTCAGCATTCATAATTTCTGAATGAAGATTTCCATGCATTGTATTTACAAGAGATTTGAAATCATTAAAAACTATGAACATTTTATTCTCCTGAAGCTTTTCGTATAAATAATCCAGGCTGGCAAAACCCAATTTTAATTTAAAATGCGGCGTAAAAACAGTTTCGTCCTCATCAAAAGATTCTGTAATCTGACCTCTATCAGAAGTATAATTGATTTGCCAACGGCCATCAATCATATTGATGTAGATATTGGAACCTACAATCACACTATCAAATATCTCATAATCCAATACTTTAATGGTAGTTGAGCCATATTCCTGCTCTGTAAGTATTTTACCTTCAGAAAAATAAGTAACCTCTAATGGCATTTTTTTTAGTGCCAATTCAAAGAGATATTTAGAACTTATTAACTCCAACTCTTCAGAAATAGACTCCGTCTGAACCAAACCAGTACTTTCTAAAACCCTTTTACTTTGGTCATCCTTGCTAATCTGAATTAAGGTTGAAGTTTCATACACCGGACTTGAATACCTTATTACTAAATAAGCAATACTTAAGCAAGTAATAATAACTATTACACTCAGAAAAAAAGACCTACGTAATACTCTAAGAAATAAATACAAGTCAAAATCCCGAGTAAGATTTCTTACAATCACCTCACCGGTTGTGAAAGGCGCAGCCTCAATTTGATTTTGATTGTTTTCGGTCATGCTTAATTACCCAATGTACGGATAGCAGTGTATATTAATACGGCACTTGAAAGGATACTCACGATGGGTTGTAATTCATTCAGTATCTCTCTTCCTATTTGCGGTACCGGCTCTACGTAGATATAATCGTTCGCCTGAATGATCATGTCGGTACGCTTTAAACCTTCAATGGTACTCAGGTCTATCAAATATACTTTCCTGTTTCCTTCAATGTCCTTGCGCATAATTTTAATTCTTTCGGCACGCCCTCTTCCGTTAATACCTCCGGCAGCAGCTAAAACTTCAATAAGTGTGGTATTTGAATTTGTCAATGAAACTACTTTAGCATCACTACCTCCTCCGGGAAATATAATTGCTCTTCTACTAAGTACTTCTACAATAACATAAGGGTCCACATAAAATGTATCGTATAATTCCTGCAGATAAATCTCTGCTTCACGAATAGTATATCCTGCAATCTGCACAGAATCCAGGATAGGCAACCTTACAAAACCGTACTTATCAACCATATAATCAATCATGGCATTTCGGTTCATAAGTACCCTACCGTTCTCCTCAGTACCCGCAGAAAGGTCAATCAAACGATACCCTTCATTAGCAAATAACCGAAACTGAACCACATCATTGGGTGCAATTCTGTATTCAGCCACCACGGTATCAGCATCGGGATCGGCAAATACATAGTCTTTCGGTGTTTTAAGCATAATGTTGCTATTGATATAACAACCACTTAATAACGCAGTAAGACTCAGAAAAATAAATATTCTATATATTTTCATTGCTGCAAATTTATGTTTTTCTGACATTATTCTTTTGCAATAATTGTGAATAGAGCAAATTCACGTCGTTAACGAGCCTTGTGTAATGAAACCTTGAACCTGTTTCCTCCCAGCCCGCCTCTGACATTGACTTCATTAACAACGGTTGATCAAGCGTTTGAACTACCTTCCTTGCCATTCCCATTACGTCCTCTGAAGGTACAAGTCGTGAAGTTTTCTGTGAAGTAACATCCCTTACTCCACCAACATCTGTACTAATAACAGGCTTACCTGCAGCCTGCGCCTCAATAAGTGTAACCGGCGTGCCTTCATTCAGCGAAGTAAGTAAAACCATATCTAAACCTGCATAAACTACATCAGTATCCTTGCGCCATGAAGTAAAGACAATATCCTCATTACCTGTGCTTTGAATATACGACCATTCCAGCCCGCATTGCTGTGCTTTGGTTTGTACTGATTTCAGACACTCCCCGTCGCCTACTATAAAAAAACGAACTTTTTTCCCGGTAAGACTTTTAACATTAGCCGCCACTTCAACAAACATTCCGTGATTTTTAATAGGAGCCAACCTCCCAATAATTCCGATGGCAACCTCATCCTCCTTTACCTGATATTGATTACGGAATTTCTTACGGTTTTCTTCTTTGTTTCCTGCAAACCGGTTCAGGTCAAATCCCAAAGGTATGACACATGTTTTTAATGGGTCACAAATCTTATATTTTGCCGTAAGTTCATCTTTTTGCAAAGGACTTATGGCAATAATTGCAGATGTGCGCCGGGCCAGGTAACGTTCAACTTCCTTGTAAAAAAGTGTTTTTAAACTACCAAAATAACTGTGAAACACATGTCCATGAAAAGTATGAACAATCACCGGTACTTTATTCTGGTACGCTGCAAGACGCCCCACTGCACCCGCTTTACTGGCATGGGTATGAACAATATCGGGTTTAAATTCCTTAATCAATCTGGAAATTCTGTGATACGCCCTTTTATCGTCTTTGAATGATACTGCGCGCTGAAACTCGGGTAATATCAATGGTTTCAATCCCAAGTCATCAGCAATAAAAGTAGAACTGTCTTCGCCTTCTTCATGGTCGCCGCCCACCAGTAATGTTTCGTACTTATCCTCAGGCAGGTATCTGCTCAAATAACAGGCATTAAAAGTAGGTCCACCCAGATTAAACCTGTTGATGATGCGCAATACCCTGATTTTCCCGTTCATCTCAAATTATTCTTCTGTAACCAGTTCAATAATACCAGCATTGCCCATGCTTCCTGTGCAGAGTTACCGGAATTTACCGAAAAAAGCCTGTTTTTCAAACTGCCAAGATACTGTGGGTTTACAATCTGCGTTAAACGATTGTCATTGGTTTGAAACACTTCGTCCAATAAACGGGTGTTCAATTCTCCTTTTTGCGTGAGC
Organism: uncultured Weeksellaceae bacterium; assembly: GCA_964508605.1. GTDB lineage: Bacteria > Bacteroidota > Bacteroidia > Flavobacteriales_D > CAZDUI01 > CAZDUI01. The sequence goes on from CAZDUI010000010.1 coordinate 43,897, forward strand.
CATTGCTTCAGCGGCACCTCAAACCCCTGTTTTCTCCGTTGAAATACTTCTGGCGGCAGGTCATTTTTAAAGGCTTCGCGCAATATAATTTTGCCTGTACCCTTTACTACCTTTCTGGCAGAAGGTAAGGCATTTGCAAACCCCACAACTCTATAATCCAGAAAAGGGACACGTACTTCCAGTGCATGCGCCATGCTTGCATCATCTACTTTGTACAGCATGTCTCCTGGCAGCACCATTTTCTGATCTGCCTTTAATACATCATTAACAGATTGAATATTGGCCGGCATTTCAGCCAATAATTTTTTAAGATCTCCATCTTCGTTTTTTATGGTGTTGCCAAACCATGCTGCCGGCTGAATGGACGCCAAATAATAATACAACTGACTCTCTTTGAATTGTGATGCTTCTTTGAACTTCTTTATCTTGCGTATGGCATTACTGAACCGTCCTTCCCTGGATGCAGGGAAAATTCCTGTAAATCCGGCAGCCAGTTTTATCACACTCGTTTTCAGACTGCGTTCATTCAATTGCAGCCAGGCCTGATACTTGTTGTATCCACCGAAGAGTTCATCTGCTCCGTCGCCACTCAAGGCCACTGTTACGTGTTTCTTTACTTCTTCACTTAAAACATAAAATGCGATGCCCGAAGAATCGGCAAAGGGCTCGGACATGTGATCTAAATAATCAGAAATTGCCGACTGCAGATAAGACATCGTAATGGGAACAGTAGTATGATTTGTCCCCAAAAACCTTGCAGTTCGCTCTGCGGCCGTACCTTCATCAAGATATGCCCTTTCAGGAAAAGAGGCCGAAAAAGTTCTGATTCCGGGACTGAATTTTGCAGCCAACATAGTAACGATGGCTGAATCGATACCTCCGCTTAAGAACGTACCCAAAGGAACATCAGCAACTAGGCGCATTTTTACTGCATCAGAAAGCAATTCCTTTAAAACTACGGTGTCTTCTGCACCAGAAATTGCCGGCAAAGATTCTTTTATATAATCCCGAATTACCGGCTCTTCATCCATGCAGGCTGTCAACAACGTACCGGGCATCAACTTTTTAATACCGTGAACCGCAGTATGTGGCGCAGGAATGTATCCAAACCTTGCATACAAAGACAACGCAGCGGTATCAAGCTGCTTTATACCGGTTAATACCATCAGCGAATCTAACCGACTCGAAAAAGCTATGTAATCATCGGTAACCGTGTAATACAATGGCTTAATTCCGTAACGATCGCGTGCCAGCATTAAATTCCGGCCATTATTATAGCAATAGCCAAATGCAAAAAATCCATTCAAATCGTTCAAATCAGCACCTGTGCTTAAAAAATGAAGCAGCACTTCAGTGTCGCTTTCATTGTGAAAGGTGAAACCCCTTTCATTGAGCTTACTTTTCAGATGTAAATAATTATAAATTTCGCCATTGTACACCAACGTGTCGCCGGCTGAATTATTCATGGGCTGATTACTCCGGGCGTCCAAATCAATAATACTTAAGCGTGCGTGTCCAAAAACATGGTGTCCTGACAAGGATACTCCCTGATAATCGGGACCGCGCCGATGTAATAACAACAATGCCTTCCTTAGGGAAGATTCGTATTCTGCCGGCGGCTTATGCCGCTCATTTCTGAACCATAATCCTATAATTCCGCACATCGGTCCGTTTCTTGAATGCGCACAAGGTAACTATAATTAACTTTGACCATGATTTCATTCAGAGTAACCCTCACCATTATACTGTTAATTAGCTGTAGACATGCATTTTCGCAAAATTCTATACAAGCAGCAGCCGATGCAATGGTGAAAGATCCCCTGATGCAGAATGCAGGAATCTCTATTTATGTTTACGATGTAAATAAAAAAGAAGCACTTGCATCAGTAAATCCTAAAATGAGCCTTTCCCCGGCATCTACCATGAAATTATTGAGCACAGCCACTGCGCTTGAAGTACTGGGGGCCGGCTATCAGTATAAAACAGAAATTCTGCATACGGGCACAATAGACAGCGCGGGCGTACTGCACGGTGACATTATTGTAAAAGGCGGTGGTGACCCGACACTGGGCTCAAAGTATTACGAAAAGCAAAATTTCAATCCCTTTTTTATGGACGCATGGGTAAAGGCTGTTTTAGAAAAAGGAATTAAAAAACTAGATGGTAGAATTATTACAGATGCTTCTTACTTTACTGACAACGTAGTTCCTGCAGGATGGACATGGGGCGACATTGGCAATTATTTTGGTGCCGGAAGTTCGGGTTTAAACATCTATGATAATATGATACGTCTTTATTTTAAATCGGGGAACGATGGCGATTCCACTAAGCTGGCGCGAACTTTTCCTTATGTAAAAAACTGGAAATTAAACAATCATATTTCAGGATCGACCAATGCCGGCGACAACGCTTACATCTACGGCGCACCCTATCAGAACGAATACATGGGTTACGGAACCATTACCAAAAACAGCAGTGCTTTTGAGGTAAAAGCTTCATTACCTGACCCTGCCATGATTTGTGCTATACACCTTGATTCTGTGATGCGTTCGGCAGGTATTCAGATAAATAGTGAACCTACAACCGAGAGACTTTTAAGGAATGCAGGCAGGAAAAATGATTACGGCCCGCTAACGACAATATATACCCACAAAAGTCCGTACCTTTCAAGTATTATATGGTGGACCAATATGGTAAGCGTAAATTTGTTTGCCGAAACCCTGTTAACGTCTACGGGTAAAGTGCGCGGCGGTGACGGCAGCACCTACAGCGGCTCTATTGCAGTGGAACGCTTCTGGGCATCCAAAGGGATAGATGTTACCGGAATGTATGTCAACGATGGCAGTGGACTAAGCCGCAGCAACGCCATATCAGCCAAACATTTTGTAGACATACTTACCTATATGTCGGCCAGCACACAGTCTAAAACCTTTAAGGAATCGCTACCGGTGGCCGGAAAATCTGGGACACTTACAGGCTGGTGTTCAAATACAAAAGCAGCCGGCAATCTAATGGCAAAAAGCGGCAGCATGACACGCATTAAAAGCCATGCCGGATATGTTACTACAGCATCGGGCAGAAGTTTGGCCTTCGCTATTATTGTTAACAATTACAATGCTACCAGTTATCAGCTTAAAACAAGAATTGAAGCCATTATGATTGCCATGGCTAATTTTAACGGTTAAAGTGAAAAATTACCTGCAACTCATACAACGTCACTTTGGATTACTGGCATGGCTCATGTCCTGGGTGGTAGTGGCATCAGTAATGCAAGACCTTTTGCTGATTTATATACCACTTTCTGTAATTGTGATGAAGTCCAGAGGTATGGAGTTAGAAATTCTATTGGGTTTTCTATTTCTGCTGATACTTTCTGACAGCCGGCAACCTATATTCCAATTCGCAATCAATGTTAAAAACATATACATCGTTCTCCTGGCCTTGTTTTTCTTTATGGACAGTAAGAATTTGGAAACAAAAAACCGGTTGTTTATCGCCTTTCTGCCATTTATTCTCTTCGCATCCATTTGCATCATTTACAGCCCGGTTTCCGGTACTGCTGCACAGAAAACCCTATCCTATTTCCTAGTAATTCTTGTAGCACCAAATCTCTTGCAAAAATTACTTTATGATGATCATGAAAAAGTAATCAAAGGAATTACATTCCTGATGAGTATTGTACTCTATGTTGGTTTGGCACTCAAATTTCTGATGCCTGAATTCTCCACACTTGAGGGTAGGTTTACCGGTTTATTTGGAAACCCAAATGGTTTGGGTATATACGCATCTATCTCTTTTGCATTCTTCAGCATCATGGTAAACCGATTTCCGGAACACTTCAATCTTTTTCTAAAAGCACTGATTTACGCAGGTTTAATGCTCTCCATTTGGTTCTGTGGTTCGCGCAATGCTTTGGTAGCTGTAATGCTCTTTATTTTGTTCAGAAATTTATACGGTCTGTCTCCGTATATCGGTTTCCTTATTTTTATGTTATTGGTTGCTTCGTTTACCTATATTCAAAACAATCTGGTTCCCATTATTATAGGACTCGGTCTGGAAGAATATTTCAGAATTGAAACGCTGGAAGGCGGTTCAGGCAGAACCATTGCCTGGGATTTTGCATGGGAACAGATTGATAAAGACCCCTATATAGGGAAAGGATTTGCCTATACCGAATATATATTCAAAGAAAACTACAATTATTTAAGTATGCTGGGACACCAGGGTAACGCACACAATTCGTACCTCACCATATGGATGGATACCGGATTTATTGGCTTGTTCTTCTTTGCGGTGGCATTCATCGGACAGTTTATCAAGGCATCAAAAGGATCGGTACTTGCCATTCCGGCACTTTATCTTGTACTATTCTCGGGCAACTTTGAATCGTGGATTGCTGCTTCACTGAACCCTGTTACCATATTGGTATGGATGATGTTAGCGCTAATGACTTTCCCTAAAGAGGAGTTGGAATACGACGAAGAAACTGATGAAGAACCGGAAGAAGAATCAGGAAATTTAATTCCCGCTCATGTCTGAAATTCTCTTTCTTTATACCGAGATCGCCTCTTATACTGCCAGTTGCCTGAAGGCCCTGAAAACAAAAGGAACGAAAATTACCCTGATACGGTATCCTGTCAATCCAGAAGCTCCTTTTCAATTTGATTTATCGGGAATCGCAGACGATTACGTAAAATCTGCATCGTTGGACTGTACCCGGATAAAAGATCTGATTGCACAAAAAAAACCTGAACTGATTTACGTTAGCGGATGGATTGACAAAGATTATATTGCAGCGATACGAGGGATGCGTAAAAGAATTCCCGTTGTAATGGGCATGGACACGCCTTGGACCGGCTCCCTGCGTCAGAAACTGGGAACATTATATTTCAAACTAAAATTAAAAAGACACTTTACCCATGCCTTTGTTGCCGGCGATCCGCAAAGAACTTTTGCCCGCAAATTAGGATTCGCAGATAAAAACATCACCGACGGATTGTATTGTGCCGATACAGAATTGTTTAGTAATTACTACATGAGGTATGATAAAACCCATTTTCCACAGCGATTTTTATATGTAGGAAGATACATTCCGCAAAAAGGAATAGATACCCTGTTTACTGCTTATAAAAACTACAGGCAACGTTGTACGCAACAAGGCATTAAACCCTGGGAACTGATTTGTACCGGAACCGGTATTTTGTACGACTCCAGACCGGAAATAGAAGGACTTACACATGTAGGTTTCGTACAACCCAAGCAACTGGGTGAATGGATTGAAAAAACAGGAGTTTTTGTGCTCCCGTCTTTATATGAACCCTGGGGAGTGGTTGTTCATGAATATGCCGTAGCCGGTTTTCCGCTGGTATGCAGCGACAAGGTAATGGCTCATACCCGCTTTTTGAACCCTGGGCGCAACGGTTATATCTTTGCTGCGGGAGATTCAGATGCATTGACCGATAACCTTATTGAAATTACAAACTTGAATAACGAAACCTTGCTGAACATGCGCAAGGAAAGCCATTACTTAGGTTTGCACCTTACTCCCAATATTTGGGCCGACAAATTAATCAACATCATTCATGTGCGGAATTAACGGAATTATAGGAGCTTTAACCGGTGAACAGGGAACGGAACGCGTTAGCAGGATGAACGATGCCATGACACACCGCGGCCCTGATGCAGCCGGCATATTTGCTGACAATGGCATTGCTTTAGGACACCGCCGGTTAAGCATCATAGACCTGGACCCGCGCAGTAATCAGCCCTTTTATTCGCCCGATAGAAAATACGTAATGGTTTTTAACGGCGAAATCTACAATTATAAGATTATTCGCAACTCACTGACTTTTAACAACTGGACCACTGAAAGCGACACTGAAGTATTGCTGCACGCATATATACAATGGGGTTCACGCTGCCTGGATATGCTGGAAGGCATGTTTGCCTTTGCCATTTGGGATTGTGAAAAGCGCGAGCTGTTTGTTGCCCGCGACCGCATGGGTATCAAACCATTATATTATTGTCATGCAAAAGCCGATTTTGCCTTCAGCAGCGAAATCCGTGCGCTGATGCACAGCGGAATCCCCGAAAGAAAAATTAGTACCCAGGCTCTGCCCGATTACCTGATGTACCATACCGTTCACGCTCCTGAAACCATAGTAAACGGCGTTTTTATGCTTATGCCCGGTCATTTTATGCGCGTATCAGACGGAGCTATTACTGCTGAAGAATACTGGAATCCGGAAACGCTTGTAAAAACGATTCAACCCACAGCTGCAGAGGCAAAGGAGCAGGTTAGATATTTGCTAACCGAAGCCGTAAAGAAACGACTGGTTGCCGACGTACCTTTTGGTGCATTTCTTAGTGGGGGAATTGACAGCAGTGCGGTGGTTGCCCTGATGGCCGGTAATATGTCGCGTCCTGTAGATACCTTTAATATTGCCTTTGACGAATCGGAATTCAGCGAAGCAAAATACGCCCGAATGGTTGCTGAAAAATTCGGTACAAGGCATCATGAAATCGTCATCCGTCCTGAATCCTTTTTAAAACAAATACCAGATGCACTGAAAGATGCCGATCATCCCGGAGCGGACGGCATCAATACCTGGGTTGTGAGTAAAGCGGCAAAAGAAGCCGGGGTTACCATGGTGCTGAGCGGACTGGGTGGAGATGAGTTTTTTGGCGGATATGACGTTTTTAAACAACTGTACCGTCTGGAAAGTAAAAAATGGGTAATGAGCTTTCCCCGACCTTTGCGCGCCATGGCAGGGAACATGCTGAAAATGATGAAACCCGGCGTAGCCTCACAAAAAATGGCCGCATTGCTGGTGCAGGATTACTGGTACCTTGAATATACCTATCGCTTTAGCCGGATGTCGGTATTGGAAAAAGATGTTTCAGTACTGCTGAGTGAGAAAAAGCGGTTTGCAAATAGCGTTTATAACATTGTACTGCAGAATTGCGGGACAGAAAGCGCCGGTGAACGGTTTCATTTGTTTACCCGTATCTCGCTGGCCGAAATGCGAACCTACCTGCATAACATACTGCTGCGGGACACCGACCAAATGAGCATGGCGCACGCACTGGAAGTTAGAGTTCCGTTTCTTGACCACACTTTGGTGGAATACCTTATAAGTCTGCCACAGGAATTGAAAATTTCCAGACATGCACCCAAAGAATTGCTTATTAAATCGCTGGGCGATCTGCTTCCGCACGAATTGGTACATCGCCCCAAAATGGGTTTTACCTTCCCCTGGGCCCAATGGTTGAAAACCGACCTGAAGGATTTTTGCGAAACTCACCTGAATGCGCTGGCAACCCGGCCTGAATTTGACAAACAGGGAATAAACCAATTATGGACAGCATTCAAAGCCGGTAAGCCTGAGGCACGCTGGGCGAACATCTGGAATTTAGTTGTACTTGAACACTATCTGCAAAAAAATGGCCTTTCCTAAACCCATAGTTCTGGCTTTCATTGATTGGTATCATCCCGGTTATCGTGCAGGCGGTCCCATACGCAGTATGTGGAACATGACACAGGCACTCAGAGATAAAATTGATTTCTACATCATTACCCGCAACACCGATTATATGTCCACTGAACCATATGCTCATGTTTCGCCCGATACCTGGCAAACACTTGACGAAGGACATTACGTGTGGTATTGCAGTGCAGAGCATACTTCCCCCGCCGATTTCTTAAAAGCAGTACAAAAAATGCCTGCACCCGATGTGGTATATATTAACGGAGTTTTTTCTTCTGCCTTCAGTATTCAGCCGGCACAACTCGTAAAAAAGGGAAAAATAAATGCTGCCTCCCGTATTATTGCCCCCAGAGGAATGTTTGCGCCTGATGCACTGAAATTAAAAGGACTCAAGAAAAAAATCTTCCTGAATTACGCACGTCTTACCCGTTTGTATAAACCTTTCATGTGGCACGTTACCAATAACACAGAGGCTGAACAGGTTCTAAAAAACGCCAATAAAAATCAATGCTTTGTAATCCCGAATCTGGTAGACCGCAGCCAGATTATTGCCCAACGCTCAGTTGAAAAACACGCTGGCCAATTAAAAATGATAAGTGTAGCGCGCATTGCCCCCGAAAAAAACCTGAAATATATTTTAGAGGTACTTCATCATCTTAAAGACGTTGAATTAACATTTGATGTGTACGGAGCTATTTATAATACCACCTATTACAACACCTGCCTTGCTCTGTGTAAAAACCTGCCACAGGGCATAACAGTGAACTTTAAAGGAGATATTCCCAACCAAATACTTAGTGATACGCTGCAAAACTATCATGTACTGGTATTACCAACCCTAGGCGAAAATTACGGACACATCATAGCTGAATCATTAATGGCGAATGTACCTGTTCTTATCAGCGAACGTACCCCATGGAACGACATTCAAGACTATAATGCCGGATACGTTGTGCGGCTTGACACTCTCGACGCATGGGTAACCACACTGAAACAACTGTGCCTCATGCCACAACAGGAATACACAGCCCTCTGCCAAAGCGTTCACAGATATATTGATGAAAAAACAAAACAGGAAAATAGTTTGGAAGCGTACCTGAAAATGGTTGGGAGGGATTAAACTGTATATCGCCCCAATAATTTAATTGAATAACCCGTTCGAAAATTTACACTAAAACCCTTTGTAGACTTGGCGTAACACTTTGCGCACTTTGCGTTATATTCTCTTAAGTGAATACTCTTTTTAAACTCGTTGCATTTTTATTCTTAAATTTTCAGATATTCATTTCTCGGAAAGCCCAAAGAAAAATCGCAAAGCGTGCCAAGTCAATACAACACTTAACATAATTACATATAAAATCTGCGTGAAATATCACAACACTAAAAACCCTTCATGCCCTTTGCGTGAACCATATTTCCGTGAAATCTTATAAATTATTCACAATTCTGTGAATTCCATCTTTTAATAATTTCGTATTGAAATTAATAAGCAACGCCAATTTTTTATCTGACAACTTCAAATAGGTAAGTGTTTGAGAAAAATGCACCGGAGCTAAATTTTCTATAGATTTGATTTCAATAATAACCTTATTATCCACCAACAAATCAATTCTATAACCAACATCTTGTTTTACTCCTTTATAAACCAATGGCATTGGAACTTGAGTTTTAACATCTAATCCCAATTCCCTTAAATCATAGGCTAAAGCCGCCTCATAAGCCGATTCCAACAATCCAGGACCTAAAATTTTATGCAATTCCACCGCAGCGCCAATGATTTTATACGAAATTTCATTTTCAATCATCTGTTTTTATCATTAATTTAAAAAATATCCTAAAACTCTAATTGATTTATCTTTGAACGTTTTCTATAGTTCCCAATAATTTTCCTGAATCTTAAAAGTATTTTAAAGGTTCTAATATATAAGTTTTATTCTAAAAATAAACTCTTTGCGCCCTTTGCGTGAAAAAATACTAAAACCCTCTGCATCCATTGCATACCTCTTTGCGCCCTTTGCGTGAAAAAATACTCAATCCCTTCTCAGCCATCGCATACCTCTTTGCGCTCTTTGCGTGAAAATATACT
>CAZDUI010000010.1:53569-86638 GCA_964508605.1 uncultured Weeksellaceae bacterium
TCTCAGCCATCGCATACCTCTTTGCGCTCTTTGCGTGAAAATATACTAAAACCCTCTGCATCCATTGCATACCTCTTTGCGCCCTTTGCGTGAAAATATACTAAAACCCTCTGCATCCATTGCATACCTCTTTGCGCCCTTTGCGTGAAAAAAAAATTCCATGAATCAATTTGAAAGTCCTTTCCTTACAAATTCAAATCAAATCTCCCTGTTTCCAGTTGTTCTTGCGCATTAAATTTTGGATACGCTGTGCAATCTGGTCGCTGCGGATCCCGCCCCATTTAGGTGCAATCAACAAATTGGCAGGGCTTTGCCCGGAAAAGCGTGCAATGGTAATGTCGGGGCGCAGATACCGCACAAAATTCGCTACATTGAAAATATAATCTTCCAATCCGGGCAACGGAAATCGCTCAGGAAACTCGTCATATTCCCGGGCCATTTGAGTGTGCCTGATAATTTGCAAATGATGAATTTTAACCATGCTTACAGGCAGGGCATTTAATTGCAAGGCATGGTTATGCCACATATCGGGGAATTCGTCAGGGAGTCCCAGAATAAGGTGCGCTCCGGGGCGAATATCCACAGCAGCAGCGCGCTGTATGGCATTTACCGTTTCAGCCCAGGTATGACATCGGTTCACATGTTGCAAAGTAGTATCGCAGGTGCTTTCAACACCTAGTTCAAGCGACACCACTGTTTGTCCTGACACATCCTTAAGCAATTGCAATACCTCATCGGGCAAACAATCTGGTCGTGTGGCGATTACGATACCCACCACATCAGGATGCGCGGCAGCCTGAGTATACCATAAACGCAGAGTTTCCAGTTCCGCGTATGTATTGCTGTATGTTTGAAAATACGCAAGGTACTTTTGACCCGGATATTTTTGTCTGAAGAAGTCTATGCCTTCCTGTAACTGCTGTGATACCGTTTTTAAGGGTTTACAATAATCAGGACTAAAGGACTGCACATTACAATATGTACATCCACCTTTACCGCGGAAACCGTCACGATTGGGACAACCCGCACCGGTATTTATTGAAATTTTCTGAACCCTGCCGCCAAATTTTAATCGCAGCGCCCTGCCGTAATCGTTATATGGCAGTTCGTTCTGAATCACGCAGGAATGAGTGCCGCAATTTGCTGCGGATATTTCTCCAGCTCCTTTTTACGTTCCTCTCCCAGTTCGCGGTCAATGTCCATAAAACGGAAATACAGTGTTTCCAATTCCTGTTCGCTCATTAAACTTTCTGCAAGTACAAAAAGCTCTTCATTTTCGGCAGCAATATGATCCAGCAAATCGTTTAAATACGTGTGCAGAATCTTGTGAACGGCTGTGTAGTCCTTTTCCTCCAGACCTTCGCGAATTTCGGCTGCATATTCCCTGAAACTCTCATGGTGATTCAGAAATTCTTCCACAATCTCGTGTAGTGTGAAGTCGGGATGATCGTTAACAGCCGGAAACAGTACTTCTTCTTCTTTGTGATGGTGATATCCGTCGGCATATTCACCGTAAAATTCAATCAATTTTCCAATAATACCGGCGTACGTTTCGGGTTCATCGTTCCAAAGTCCTTCAATACGGTTCACAATTTCTTCGGTTTGCTTAATTACATCGTGTTCGGCAAACATTACGGTGATCGGGTTGTGCTTCATTATATATAATCTTATTGTGTTATGGTTTGTGTTACTCCCATTTCTTCCATTCCTCTGCGTATGTATACATCTATCATTTCCCTGCGATAATTCCGGCTGTACATATCGTTATCTACAGCGCGTGCCGCCTTGCGAGCCGATTTCACTATCTGCGCAATATCTTCAGGATTCTCGCAACGTACCACAACAGGTTTGGGATCTACTCCACCCAGTACTACAACACATGACCCATTTAGATGAATGGCCATAGCTACCGTAAGTGAGGTATACTCCAGACTTTTGCGTTCGCGAAGTTTAAAGAACGAAGTTGCAGTTGCACCGGGCAGGGGAATCAGAATATGGGTAAGGATTGCTGCATCAGGCAGTTTCACCGGGGCCACCCCGTCGCCTGTATATATGGATTCCAGCGACATTTCTTCTGTTCCGTTAGCGGTTTGCACCCTTATTTTCGCGTTCATAGCAATAAGTGCGGGCGCAGTATCTGAAACGTGTTCGCTAAAGCAAGCATTTTTACCCCCGGTTGCAATGCAAATGTCTCCATCACATTTCAGGCAATATCCCACGGAATTGCGCCACCATTCACTTTGATTGTAGAAAAGACAACGATTCTCGCATAGTACGTTGCCACCTATGGTAGCCGTTTTTCGTATTAACGGACTACCCACACTATGCGCAGCTTCTGCCAGCATGTTCATACCTGCCGGAAGGGAAATTTTTCTGAAGGCATCCAACGTGGTTAGTGCACCAATCTCAAGCATACCATTCTTTTCCGCAATACCTTTCATTTCTTCTATTCGCGATAAGTCTATGATGATTTGAGCCTTGCCGGTTTCCTGAAACTGATTCTGCATTACGTCGGTACCTCCTGATATGTATTTTGCACCGGGATACTGAGCATGCAAGACACAAGCATCATGAATGGTTTTTGGCGCGAGATATTTTTGTATTGTATTCATATCCTATTCTTTAAAAAACAGTTTCGTTCACTGTATTATTTTTCTTTTCTTTTATTGCATTTAGCAATACTTCACTGGTTATAGGCAGTTGATTTATTCTGACACCTACTGCATCATATATTGCGTTAGCCACTGCAGGAATTACCGGGTGGATAGCACCTTCGCCGCATTCCTTGGCACCAAAAGGGCCTTCGGGATCAATGGTTTCAATGATGTTGGTATGAAAACGCGGAGTATCCAGACTGGTAGGAATTTTATAATCGAGCAGATTTGAATTCACCAGCAACCCGTTAAAATACTTCATTTGTTCGCTAAGTGCCTGTCCCAGTCCCATGTGCCATGACCCTTCCAGTTGCCCTTCTACTGCCATCGGATTGATGGCCTTTCCGGCATCGTGTGCACCCCAAACGTCTATCAATTGAATGTGACCTGTATCAGTATCCACCTTAAGTTCAACCATCACAGAACCAAAGCTGTAACTGGGGCTCAGGCCCGCACCGGAACCCTTGAAGTCGCCGCCCAGTTTGGGTGAATTGTAGTAACCTGTACTTTGCAAGGCACCCACTCTGCGGGTAGCCATTTCGATAGCTTCTACCCAGCTGATATCCACTATACCGGCCAGATCGGTCATTCTCTCATTTGCCACATCTAACGATGATTTATCGGCCTGTTTAATGTTGGCTACGGCATTTTTCACTTGGTCTAAAAGATTCTCGGCAGCCATTTTAGCTGCATTACCGGCCATAAAGGTTACCCTGCTGCTATAACTACCCAAATCAATAGGTGTAAGCAAAGTATCGGCGGCAACAACGAAAACATTCTCTAAACTCAGCCCCAGAACTTCAGCTACTATCATGGCAAGCATGGTATCGCTACCCTGACCAATATCACTGGCACCGGAAGTTATCAGAACTCTACCGTCCATATCTACCTTGAGGTGCACCACACTTTGCGGATACTCGTTCCAGTGAATGGGTAATGCACTTCCGCTGATAAAGAAACCACATGCAACACCAATTCCATGTCCGAAAGGCAATTTCCTGTGTTTCTCCTCCCACTTGCTCAATTCCATTACCTTCTTCAGCGACAACGAACTACCATTAGAGGTTATTCTATATTGTCCAACCGTAAGACTGTGTTCGTCAATAAAATTCTTCAACCTTAATTCGCATGGGTCTGTGCCTGACATTTCCGCCAGTCGGTCTATCATGGTTTCGACAGCGAACCTTGAATTCACGGCTCCGTGACCGCGCATGGCTCCGCATTGGGGCTTGTTAGTATAAACCCGTCGGGTACGGAATCCGAAATTGTCTATTTTATAGGGAGCCTGAAGCAGCACACCATTGTAGTACGAAGTTACCACACCAAAGCTACCATAGGCACCGCCGTCTATAATAATGTCAGCGTCGAGAACTTCAAATTTTCCCTGCTCGGACATACCCATTTGCACGGTCATGGTAGTTGGATGCCTGCCGTGGTTCGTAAGGAACACCTCCTCACGGCTAAACCGCATGCGCACCGGACGACCGGTTATGCGGGCCAGATGTGCAATAATCATTTCATGTGGAAAAGGGTCACTCTTTCCTCCGAAACCGCCTCCCACATAGGGTTTTATCACTCTCACCCTGCTCATAGGCACCTGCATAACCTTCGCCAGAAATCTGTGCAGATAGTGGGGAACCTGGGTTGCAGTAATAATGGTAAGTCCGTTTTCGTCCCACCAGGCTGTAGCCCCGTGCGGCTCGGTAAATCCGTGATTGATTCCTTCAAAATTGAACGACTCCGTTACCTTAAGCGCCGCTTTTTCAATACCAGCCTGCTGGTCGCCAAAGCGCAATTCAGCTTTTTTGTGAATATTATTATTGAACTTAACGTGCTGATGAATTTTCTGATGTTCCCCAACATCTTCAGCCGACTCCCTCATGTCAAAAAATGCATGCAACGGACTGTACTGAATTTCAATGGCACGACAAGCTGCTTCTGCTTCATCGTACGATTCTGCTGCCACCGCAGCTACAATTTCGCCGATATATCTGGTTTTTTCAACAGCCATGGCTGTCTCGTCCTGAGAAATAGGCAGTACTCCAAAAGACACAGGCAACTCCTTGCCGGTAATAACTGCCTTTACCCCCAGCATAGACTGTGCCTTAGCTGTATCAATGGATTCAATGACCGCATGTGCATGTGTACTGCGCAGAAATTTTACATACAATGCATTTTTTACCGGAATATCGTCGGCATAATCGGCAGCGCCTTTTACCTTTCTTTCTGCTTCAATATATGGTTTGCCATGGCCAACCATGCCGAATCTTTCTTCACTGCTGCCGGAAGCTCCTTCCCCGTGCGCATAAGCATGAATTGCGTCCACAATTTTCTGATATCCCGTACACCTGCACAAATTTCCTGAAATCGCTTCACGAATTTCGTTTTCGGTTGGTTTGGGATTCTCTTGCAGAAAGTTCATGGTTGTCAGTATCATTCCGGGAGTACAGTATCCACACTGAATGGCACCGTGCTCCACAAATTTCTGCTGCAGCCCCGTAGGAACTCCATTTTGAGAAATCCCTTCAATGGTGGTAATGTTCGCTCCCTGCATCCTCAGGGCCGGCGTAATGCAGCTTTGAATAGCTTCGCCATCTACAAGCACAGTACATGCACCGCAACTACCCTGCTCGCAGCCCATTTTTGTTCCTGTTAGCATGAGCTTTTCCCTCAATACATCTACCAACCTTTCACCGGGTTTCACCAGCACTGTATGCGGTGTGCCGTTCACCGTTAGAGTTAAAACTTCAGGTTGCTGTTCCATATCATAATTTTTTTTCAGTTCAATTTTTAAATTCCTGCACCAATGCTTTTGCCTCCGTCAACATACAGTGTCTGCCCCGTGATAAACTGTGTTTGCGGGTTACATAAAAATGCAACGGCCTGCGCTATATCCTCTGGTTTGCCCATCGATTTTGTGGGCTGTGCCTGGATTAGTTTTTCCTTTACGTCATCTGGCAGTTTCTGACTCAGCGGTGTATCAATCAACCCCGGAGCTACTGCATTCACCAAAACCCCGTATCTTCCCAACTCTAGCGCCAGAACCCTGGTAAGGCCCACCACACCCGCCTTGCTTGCCGAGTAATTGCTTTGTCCCGGATTTCCGAGCCATGCCCTTGAAGTAATATTTACAATGCGCCCGGATTGCTGCTGCTTCATTACGGGCGCTGCATACCGGCACATCAACCAGGTGCCGCGCAAATTCACATCAATCACTGTATCAAACTCCTCCAGAGTCATCTTCCAGATAACGTTGTCGCGAATGATTCCGGCATTGTTCACCAGCGCATGTACACCGCCGTAACGGGCTTCTATTTCAGAAAACAACTTCATTACTTCGGCCTCATCTGCAATATTGCATTTAAAAAAAGACGCGTTTCTTCCAAGTTCATTGGACAGGTCGTTTCCGCCCTGTTCATCCATATCCACCAGCACTGTATTCCACCCGTCGGCATGAAACCTCCGGGCTATTGCATTGCCTATACCTTTTGCAGCTCCTGTAATAATTGCCGTTTTTCTATCCATTTTTTATATCTATTAATTTTGCCATTATACTGATTGCAATTTCCTCAGGAGTCTCGGCGTGAATATTTAAACCCATAGGCATGTCCACTTTGGTTAATTGCTCCTGATTTGCAAGCCCTGCTTCAAGGAACATTTTCCGGGTAACCTCCACTTTTCTCTGACTGCCAATCATACCCAAATATGCATACGGTTTTGACAAACAGTACTGCAATATTTCCCTGTCGTATGCATGGTCGTAAGTCATAATGGCTATATAGGTGTTTTCATCAAAAGGAAGTGACGGAAGCACCTGTGCATGAGCCAAAGGCATTTTATTTACTTCAGGATGCTGAATTTCATCAAGGTACTGTTTTCTGTCATCGATCACAAATACCTCAAAACCAAATTGCACCGCCATTTCGCTGAGTGCCTTGCCAGTGTGACCAGCACCAAAGATATACAAAACCGGTTCAGGCATTACGGGTTCTATATAAACAGTTACAGTTCCTCCGCAACACATATTCAATTGTTGCAGCAAGTCGTACTGAAAAGCGGCCGAAAGTCCTGTTTCCAGTTGCTTTAGTGCCTGAGCTATAACCTTCTTTTCTAAATGCCCTCCGCCAATACTGCCCTGTATGGAACCATCGGCAAATACCAGCATCTTTGACCCCGTTTTGCGTGGTGATGACCCTTTGGTACCCACCACCAAACACAACGCCACCGGCTGCTTTTTTCGCTGCTGTTCTGATATAGTATGCCATATTTTTTTCATTCCGCACGCTCATCTATATTCAACAGCTTGAAAAATTGATTCTTGCATATACTGCTGATACAACTCCGGAGTATCTATATTCAACAATACTTCGCTCCCGGCTGCTACCTCTGCTCTTTCGAATGCACCTAACAACTGGCGAAGGTTGCAATCATTTAATTTATCAAGCAATGCGTTCACCACATATTTTGACAAACAAACCGGGTGTCCCCCTTTACCCTGAAATACAGGTACACTATATCCCTTTTCGGGACAAATATCTATTAGTTTCCCTGCAAGCCCCGTTACAACTTCAGGATTATCTACCGGGTGAATAATGACAAAATTGTAGTGCTGCAGAACCTGTAAACCTAATTTTAATGAATAAAACCTTCCCCTCTCAGGGTCAGAGTTACTGATGAGGACCGCCTTCGTATTTTCCCGACTTAGTTCATTCCCGGCTTCATCCAGAATTTTCGAATTCATTACAATTACCGGAACTGAATCCATGTCAGCAGTATAGACTCTGGATAAATGGCCAATAAAAGTACCCCCCGCCGGATGCGGTAATAAAGCTTTTGGACTTCCCTGCCGGCTGGAAACACCGCCTGAGAGAATTAAAACACCAACTTCAGAATATTTTTTTGCATTATCCATGCAGTAATGCATGCTTTGCCAGCAAAGCGTCTTCCGATTCCACAAAATTTTCATCGGCCACGCAACAATCTACCGGACAAACACTGGCACACTGCGGTTCGTCGTGAAAACCTTTACATTCAGTACATTTATCACTCACAATAAAGTAATAATCATTTGATATAGGTTCCTGCTCGGCATACGCGTCAACTACCGATCCGTTCTTCATAGTGAATGAACCTGTAATGTTAGTACCATCGGCCATATTCCACTGAGCCGCGCTCTCATATATCGCATTGTTAGGACATTCGGGCTCACAGGCACCGCAATTGATACACTCGTCTGTTATTTTAATTGCCATGATTTTGAATTTTACCATGCCAAAATCGGTACTTTGATTAGCATAGCCTATGATTTACATCATACGCCCCAAGAACCACCCCAATTTAGAACGGATACAAAGAAGGATTATCGAACTAAATACGTAAGCCTAGTAATCAGTTAACCTTTATCCATTCAAAAGTCCGGTGGGTCTCTTTACTTTTCAATACCAATTTTCCGTTAGATATGTTTACGACCACTGCTTCGGTAACCGTGCTGTCAGGAAGATTTATGGTTGACAGCGTATTTTCCTTTTGATTAAACACCCAAACACCGCCACCTACACCGGCCAGCGTACTGTCCCCATCGCTTACCTGATTGCTTAGAAGCCAGGTGCCGTCAGGCAGGAAGGTATGTCTTATTCCCTTGTAATTCTCATCATTTCTCAGGTCTTTACCATCCACCGAAACAATACGCCATTGACCGTGAAGGTCGGTAACCTTGATTTGTGATGAAGCCACTGAATCGTCAGTTTGCGGGTTATTTTCATCTGAACCTGGCTTGTCAGCACCCTTTTCCTGATTACATGAAGAGAGTGAGATGAATAACAAAAGCAATAAGCTACCCGTGTACCGTTTCATTTTTACCATATTTCTGAATAATTTCAGCTTCATATTCTAAAAACTTCCTCCATCGGTTATCAACATCCACACCCACTGCGTATAGACGCGCAAATTTGATAAAAGTTGTATAATGACCTGCTTCACTAACCATTAATTCGTAATAAAACTGTTTCAGATCCGGGTCAGACAGTTCTTCAGACAGTAACCTAAACCGTTCACAGCTGCGTGCCTCAATCATTGCGGCAAACAAAAGGTGATCTACAAGCCTTTGTTCCCGGCTTCCTCCGCCTCTAATAAAATTTAGCAGGTCGTGTACGTAGGGATCCTTCCGCTCTACTCCTAACTTTAAGCCCCTACTCATTATCATTTGATGTACCCTGTGAAAATGTTCCATTTCTTCGCGCGCAATCGCAGTCATCGCGATAACCAGCTCATTAAGCTCCGGATATTTAACGATGAGCGAAATAGCGTTAGACGCAGCCTTCTGTTCACACCAAGCATGGTCGGCCAACACTTCTTCTATATTGGCTGAAGCAATGTTTGTCCAGCGTGGATCGGTAGGTAATTTTAAACCCAACATTAGGGCAAAGGTATGAGATTAATATGGGTTTTGCAAAGAGAATTATTCTGCAAATGAGGGAGTGCATAAATTAAATTATGTCTAAATATTATTCATATTTCCTGATAAACATCAGAAACGAATCTAATAAAAATCAGCCCCATCCTCATTTTGCATTCTGACCTTTGCATCAACAATAATCTTGCCCTCATGTTTAAAATAACCTTCACAGCAATTCTTTTACACATTCCTCTTTCAATGCAGGCTCAACGCCTGGTAACACTTCAACATGCCGGAACCTCAACATTTTTCAGAAGTTCGCAACCCCTGGCCGATGCTTATTCGGCCGCAGTTGATGGTGATACGATTATTGTACCGGGTGGTGTGTATACCTCTTTGAATGTAAATAAATCCATTACCATGTTGGGTGAAGGGTATCGTCCGGATAGCACAACAGTAAACGGACAGAGTGTAATTACGGGCGACATTGAATTTAATGATAATTCCGACGGTGCAAGGCTAGAAGGATTTTTAATAAACGGCAATGTTAGGACAGGGTATGCCCAAAAAGCAGACAACCTGATTATTCGTCGGTGTGAATTTAACAACTTCAGTTCAGATGCCCCCGACCGCAATAATACCTGTAATAATGTTCTGCTAGCTGAGTGCATCATAAATGGAAACGTATCCTTTTACAATACATTCAACTCAATTCTTTCAAACAACATAATTGAAGGTGCCTTGGTGAGCTTTTTTGATGGTCAGGCAAGGAATAATATTTTGCTGGGTAATTATTATTTTGGGTATCCCTATTATAATTACTTCACTATTTACAATTGCCAGAACTCGGTATTCAGCAATAACATATTCTGGTCGTCAGGGCAACCGTTTCTTTGTGATAATGTTACATTTTGTCAGTTTAATAACAGTATATTCACCGGTACTCCGGATTTTAAAATAAACAATGCAAATTTCAGCAATTATATAAACCAATCGTCGGGAAGCATTTTTGTAAACAACGCTTCAGGAAGTAGTTATAATTATTCTTCAAATTTCCATTTGATTACACCTTCTTCCTATCCCGGCGACGACACGCAAGAATGTGGCATTTATGGTGGTTATCATCCATTTAAAGATGGAGGGGTTCCCTTACATCCGCACTGGATTAACGCATATATAGATGCATTCACCAACCCCGGAACAGGGGATGTTCAAGTGACACTTAAAGTATCATCACAAAACCAATAAAAAGAAAACATGAAACAGGTATTAATTTTCGTATTGTTGATTTCATCTTTATCTGTCAAAGCACAGAGTAGATTTGTAGTTCAAAACGCAGCTGGAGCAACGATTTACAACACCCTGGACTCAGCACTAAATTATTCTGTATCGGGCGATACGATTTACATACCTGGCGGTGCGTTTAATATTGGCAACAAGCAGATATCAAAAAAATTACAAATTATCGGCGTTGGGCATTATGCTGACAGCAGTACAGCCACCCATATTACATCCATAACCGGAAATTTATACTTTCTTTCCGGAAGTAGCGGTAGTTCCATTCATGGTATTTACTTGAGCGGTGATGTAAGACTGGGTACCAACGGAAGCAATATGCAAGTAAACGATATTCAGGTGATAAGAAGCAATATTGCCGGTGTTGTATTGAGCATGGACACCTATACAAACAACCCTTCATCCTCCGGTCATTTAATCAGTGAGTCGGTTGTAAGGAATACCATTCATATTTTACATACCCAAAATGTTCTAATTGAAAAAACCATAATTCAAGGTGCCGTACAGAGTTTTAACGGAAACCTATACGTAAGGAACTGCATTTTTACAGGTGCCGAAGGATGCCCCGGTTATAATGTGAACGGAACCTCAGCATTATTTGAGAACAACATTTTCTACAATAACAGTTTTGGCTGTAGCGGTAGTCCTCTTGCATACAGTACCAGTTGTATTTACAATAATAATTTATTTACCTCCGGTATCAGTGTGCCTTCAGGTACTAATATAGGCAACGGAAACATTACCAATCATCCTCAGGCTTCGGTATTTGTTAACCACTCTGGAACTACCTTCAGTTATTTATCCAATTTTCATTTAAATGCGGCATGCACCGGCATCAACGCTGCTACCGATGGAACAGATATTGGATTATATGGCACGGCTATACCATTCAAGGAGGGTGCAGTGCCCTTTAATCCGCACATAATACAAGCCAGCGTTGGCACCAACACCAATACCTCTGGTGAAGTGAATGTTCAAATAAAAGTATCCGCTCAAACCAAATAAAATCCATTAAAATGAAATCACTACTTGCATCCCTCTTTATTGCTGCCACCGGTGTAACTTCCTTAGCTCAGGCTCCGGTAACTCTGCAACATGCTGGCAATACTTTTGTATTTTATACCTCAAGCGGATTTCAGGATGCCTACAATGCTGCGGTTGATGGCGACACCATCCATTTACCCGGAGGTCATTATTCCAGTCTTACCGTGGATAAACAAATAACAATTATTGGTACCGGTCATTTCCCGGACAGTACCTTGGTAACAGGCCACACACAAATTAACGGCACCATGTATTTTGGTTCAAATGCCGACAATGCACATTTTGAAGGTCTTTATATTACCGGAAATCTGCAAGCGAATGCAGCTGATGTAACTGCCGATTATTTTACGATCCACCGCTGTTTAATTGATGGTGATTTTTCCCTGAGCGGTTCACGTATTACGCCAACACTATATCTGTTAATCAGCGAATGCGTGATAAGGGGCAATATTGATCTCTCAAATACAACGCAAGCAGTTCTACGAAACAACATATTTCAAAGCCGAATTCATTACGCTTATCAGTCTCTTTTTGAAAATAATAATTTTATCAACTCACCTTATTACAGCGGTGGCTGGCACAATAGCTTGTATGACTGTGACTACAACTTAATCAGAAATAATATTTTCGCGCACCAAGTTCAGTTGCAATTCATTTATTGTCAGAATTCAGTTATCGAAAATAATGTGTTTACAACAGGCACCTATGATTTTGGTACCAACTCATCAGCCAGCAATTACTTCAGCGCACCCGCTTCCACTCTTTTTATAAACTGGACATCGGGGAGCTTTTTACACAGTGATAATTTTCATCTAACTTCTTCCGTAACCTACCCCGGAAACGATGCTACGGAATGCGGCATATATGGCGGCGCTGCTCCCTGGAAAGAAGGAGGTGTTCCTGTAAATCCTCATTTCATTCAGGCAAGCATTGACAGTCAAACCAACAGCAGCGGAGAAGTGAATGTGATTATTAAAGCCGGTGCACAACAACGTTAATTCAAAACATTAAATGCCATGAAAAATATACTATTATTCAGTACACTGCTTATTATCGCACCAACTATTAAATCTCAGTCGCTGATAGCCCTAGAAAGCGGGGGAACAACGAGTTTTTATACAAAATTAGACAGCGCATATTATTATGCCCAGGATGGTGATGTAATATATATGCCCGGCGGGAGTCATTCCTTTACAGGTACTTTTCAGTATAACAAACGTGTTAATTTAATAGGTGCTGGTCACTATCCCGACTCAACAACTGCTACCGGGGCAACATTTTTATCGGGATCCATTCGTGTTACCAATGCAGCATCCGGAGGCATGATTCAAGGCATTTATCTGACAGGAACTTTGTATTTTGGAAACAATGCCAGCGACGGAAATGTAAATGGCTTCAGTATTAATCGCTGCAATATTCATGAAATCAGATTATCATATGACGGAAGTACTAATGGAAATGCTACCAATGTACTAATACGAGAGAATGTAATCAGAAATCACTTGATGGGCGGTTATTGTACAAATCTTAGTGTTGAGAATTGCATCATTGACGGTCAGGTATATCATCTCTTTGGTGCTGCATGGTTCAGGCAAAATAATTTCAACTGGAACTCATCATACGGCATGATGAATTATGTATCATCCGTAAGTTTTGAAAATAATATTTTCCGGTTTAATGCATCAGGCAGTTTTGATTATACGGGAAGTTCAGCCAATTACTACAGTTATAACATTTTTCAAGCATCCAATTCACTGAATGGTTCCAGCATAAACGACAACAACCAGTTCGGCGTGTCTTTTACTAATATGTATGTAAATGCAGCAGGCAATTTCGCCTATACCAGCGATTATCACCTATCCACAACCAGCCCTGCAATAGGTGCGGGGCAGGGCGGCCAGGACTGCGGTATCTATGGTGGCAACTCACCCTATAAAGAAGGTGCAGTCCCAATGAATCCACATATTGCAACGAAAAATATATCTCCCGGCACCAATGCGCAGGGTGAAATTCCGGTTACTATAAAAGTTACGTCACAACCCAACTGAAATTACCATGAAAAAGAAACTACTAACTGGCATTGCAACAAGTATGTTTATCCTGGCATTTCATCCGGTTGTTGCACAAACAAATATAGAAGGCTATGAATACTGGTTTAATCAGAATTATTCCGGCCATGTAGATGTAGCAGTATCCCCTGCTGCTGTGCAAAATATTATTACAAATATTCCTGCTACTTCGTTAAGCGACGGGCTGCATACATTACATATGCGATTCTACGACAACCAAGGAAAATACAGCAGTGTGCTCAGTAAATTTATCATAAAAACCGGAGCAACCGCATCGGCTACCAATAACATTTCGGCATGGCAATACTGGTTTGACAGCCAACATACAGGTGCTACAACTAGTCCCATTACCCCTTCAGGTACTTTTAATTTAAGTTCAAATATTGATGCATCATCACTCGCCGACGGCCTTCACACAATTCACTTTCGGTTTCAGGATGAACAGGGTGCATGGAGCAGTGTTTTAAGCCGTTTTATAATAAAAGCAGGAAACAGTACAATACCCGGAACCCATCAAATTACTGAATGGCAGTATTGGTTTGACATGAACTACGCAGGTGCCACAAATACAGTAATTACAGCCTCAAATGTTTTCGACCTAACCACAGCCATTGATGCAGGTTCTTTGAATAATGGTTTGCATACTTTTCATGTACGTTTTAAAGACAATATGGGACAATGGAGCAGCGTAGTTAGTCGCTTTTTTATTAAAAATCCTGCTGGTGCCACCGTGTCAAATCAAATAGAAGAATATCAGTATTGGTTTGATCAGGATTACATATCAGCAGTAACTAACACCATAACACCAACAGAAGTATATAGTCTGAATCAGGCCATTGACGCAAGCACTCTTTCAAACGGGTTGCATACGGTACATTTCAGATTCAAAGATGCATTGGGTCAGTGGAGCAGTGTAGTAAGCAGATTTGTAATAAAAAGCACCTCCGGAACCACAGTTTATAACGAAATAGCCTCATATGAATACTGGTTTGACCAGAATTATTCAGGGGCAATACAAACCGCGGTAACACCGGGCGAAGTGGTTCAGTTAAATCAAAATATTAACGCTGCTTCGCTAAGCAATGGGCTGCATACTCTACATATCCGGTTCAAAGACACTCAGGAACAATGGAGCAGTGTTATCAGCCGGTTCATTATTAAAAACAACGTCGCTACTGCTTTAAATAATCTGGTAACCTCTTACCGCTACTGGTTTGATGAAGCCGACACTGCAATTACCACTGAGCAACTAAACACTCCTACCGAAGTGTATCATTTGAACACGAATATCTCTTTGGCACATTTACCCAAAGGAGACCATCGTATTCATTTTCAATTCAAAGACACGCTTCAGCAATGGAGTAGCGTTCTGACGGACACTATTCACAAATTTCCCCTTCCGGTTGCATTATTCAGTGGAGATACCCTGATTTTCTGCGACACAGGCTCAGTACAGTTCACTGACAATTCCATTGATGCAGAAACTTGGTTGTGGACTTTTGGTGACGGCAACACCAGTACAGTTCAACATCCCGACCATTTTTATTCCAATCCGGGCATCTACGATGTTAGCCTACAAATTACAGATATTGGAAGCGGTCTAGACAGCACCTTGAGTTATACCGCGTATGTGGGAGTGTACGCAACACCAGACCCAACCATAATGCTATCTGACAATGACAGCATCTGCGAAGGCCAGACTATAGACTTAAGCGTTTTGCCAGGTAGCAATATTATATGGAATACCGGTGAAATCTCTAACAGCATAATTACGGACACTTCAGGCGTATTTATTGCCACGCTCTCCAACCCGTTGAATGGAGCGTGCTCATCTTCAGATACGGCAACAATTACCGTATTTGCAATACCGCTTGTGAATCTGGGAAATGATACCACCATATGCTCAGGTGAAACAATAACGCTTAACGCCGGTATTGCAGATAGTTATTTATGGAATAACGCATCCACATCTCAAAACATTACAGTTTCAGGTGCCGGCACCTACAATGTAAGTGCATTTAATATTTTAGGATGTGCTGGCACAGATGAAATTACTGTAAATATCGCCCCCCTTGCCGTAGCTAATTTCAGTGCAAATATAACCGCGTTCAACGCCAGCTTTACAGATGCATCAACCGCTGCAACCACCTGGGACTGGACTTTTGATGATGGAAACACCAGCACACTTCAAAATCCCGTAAACACATACACGGCAGATGGTACCTACCATGTTTGCCTGACGGTTAGCAACGAATGTAATTCGGACACTTTCTGTCAGGATATATTAATAAATGCATCAGGCATTCAAAATCAAAACATATCGCTACCGGTTATGGCTTTGTACCCAAATCCTGCAGTACACGAAACAACCCTTTTAATTACAGGAAATGAAACCGAAGAATTAGAATTGAATCTTTATGATATGACAGGTAAAATGGTTTTAAGTCAACAAGTATATTCTAATGCAGCGAATACAATTAATATTGAAAAATTATCCACCGGCGAATATTTATGTATTGTTGATTATCATGGAGCCATTGTAAAAATTAAATTAATGATTACCCATTAATAAAAAGGGACTTCTAAAAACAATTTTTAATTCACCATTTGAACATTTTCAGATGCTGTTTTTGGAAGTCCCCTCCAGCTAAATATCACCTGGGAAGACCAATACTTACAAATCCTGCGTTTCAATTAAATATCTGCATACTGCGTTCCAATCTGCAAATTCCTCACTACCAAAATGTATCCATTCTCCGGTAAATTCACTCGCCCCATTTTTTGGCCGGTCGTCAATAAGAAAATCACCCAAATTCAAATTTTTATGATGCGAAATAATCAAACGCTTATAGAACAAACTCCCTTCTTCTTTCCCAAAATATTTCTGTACCCATAGCAATTTATCTATCCATGCACTTGGGTTTAGCCAGGGTGCTGTTGAAAGTATATAAACATCGTAAAACTGCCCCAATTTCTGTACTGAAGTTATGGCATCTTTTATGGGTTCCATTTTTGAGAATATCCCAGGTACTTCATCAAGCCTTCCTTCATACTCCCTTAAAATATCAGGATTTTGTAAATCAATTCCGGTTTTAAAATCTACCAGAACATTATCCATATCAATATAAACAATTTTCCTATTCATAATAATACAATTAAATTAATTAATAATTCTATTTTAAATTTGCCTCTCACTTCTGTCAAAATACAATATTTTATCGCCAACCCCAACTAACGAGAATCTCTAACAGAAAGGTCATATTTTGGTAAGCCATAACTCAATCGTCTTCCAACCCCTGACGTTCCATCAGAATTGTGACGTTATTTCACAGTCTTACACCGATGATGCATACATCATCTATTTGTTCGGTTTTATCCCGCCATTGTTCAAACTCCTTCAAAAGTAACTCACGTTGTACTTCCATCGGTTGATGCACAATTGAAATTAAAAAGCTTTTTAACCGGGCAGCCTTATACTTTTTACCTTTTTCACCTCCAAACTGATCCTGAAAACCGTCGGTAAAGATATAAATGGTATCACCTTTTTGTAAGTCAATAGAGTAATTTGTAAAAGGCTGCGGACTGGAGTATTTTCCAATAGGTTGTTTATCTGGTCTGGCTTCAGCCCATCCATTTCCTTTTATCCAGGATTCCGGCCAATGGGTGCGGAAAGGACTGATAATCCATAACGGATTGTTGGCTCCCGCCCATTGCAGTTTGACGACCTCCCCTAACACCTCCGAAGGAGGGGAACTGGTCAAACTGCAAAGTGAAATATCCATCCCGTCTTTAACGTCGTCTTCACTTTTATCAAATTCGGAAATTACTATCTCGCGCGTTTTATCTAAAATTTTACCAGGGTCTGTAAGCCCAAATTCGCGAACCGCCCTGTTTAAAGCATTATTGCATACCACACTTACCATCGCTCCGGGAACTCCATGACCAGTACAGTCCGCTGCAGCAAAAAGAATTTGATTATCCTTATGCTCCAACCAGTAAAAATCTCCTGCTACAATATCTTTGGGTAAATACAACACGAAGGATTCTGAAAGAATAGCATTCATAATTTTGGAAGAAGGCAGAATAGCATTTTGGATTCTTTTTGCATATAAAATTGAAGATTTTATATCAGAATGCGCAAATTCAATGATTTCCTTTTGCTGTTCTACTTCATCTCTCTGCTTTCTTATTTCCATTGTAGCCATGGAAATTTCCTTTTCGAGTTCTGATTGTCGCTTTTTTAGGGAAGCAGTACGCCATCTAATCATGGAAAATAGGAAAATGATAGCAAGGAGACTGTACAATAATCGGGCCCACCAGGTATGCCACCAAGGCGGATAAATGTAAAATGAAAATATATCAGGGCTACTCCACTCACCATTTTCTAACCTCACCCTTACTTTAAACTCATATTCTCCAAATGGCAATTCCTTATATTCTGCAAAAGGAGATGAAACAGGAAGACTCCAATCATCATCATACCCAACCAATAAATAACTATATTCCAGCGACTTATTAAAAAAAGATATTCCACTACTGAAGTGAAAATATATAGAATTATTAAAATGCTCTAATTTCATATTCTCTGGAACATTATAAAATGCTAATGCCTTATCCCATTCAACCCCATTCCAATCCCTATTGGAATGAAAATTAATTTTTCTATTATTAATAAAACACTCTGTAATATTAACTACGGGTAAATTATTCTCACTTTTTTCAGGGGATTTTTTTATATCAATACCGGTTGCAGTAAGCGCCCATAAATTTCCTTCATTATCTATATGAATTCCCCGGGTATTTATGTATTCCGAAGAAAGGCCTTGTTGTCCGAGAAAACTATAAATGCGAAAACCAGAATTATTAATTTCTGATTCCGAAAATTTCAGAACAGCAATTCCCCTCTCGGTACCCAATAAAATACTATCAGTTGAAACAGGCACAACAGATCTTATATAATTAGATGTTAATCCATCAGAAAATCGAAGGATTTCACTTTTCGATAAACGAGCTACTCCGACACCGGCCGTTGCTATCCATAAATTACCTTTTGAATCTTCGTGTATATCTGTAATATCATTACCGGGCAAACCCTCTTTTTCAGTAAAATGAATAATACTTTCGCCATCAAAACGGGTTATGCCGCCGCCTGCCGTGCAGAACCATATATTTCCATTTTTTTGCTCATAAATTGTCCTGACATAATTTGAACATAAAAAGCCGTTTCCAACCGAAAATTGGGCAAAAGAATTGTTATTTAAACAAAATACTCCACTATCCTGAGTTGCTACCCAAAGTCTATTCTTTGAGTCAAAATGAAGGTCTTTTACAACCAAACCCTTCATTCCGATTTTTGCTGAATAAAAATAAAAATATTCACCTGTAAATTTCAGCATGCCTGCACCATCAATACCTATCCATACATTTCCCGAATCGTCCTCACAGAGAGCTGATGGATTATTATAATACATACCACAATCAGGTGTTAGGTGGTGCAAAGAATCTCCTTTTTTGATAAACAATCCCTGTGATGAAGTCGTAATCCAAACATCACCGTTTTTACGGAACATTAAATCCTGTGGAAAAATATTTTCAAGGTTATCAGGGAAAGGAAATTTATAGAAATCGTTTTTGCAAAGAACCGACACCCCTCCCCCAAAAGTTGTCATCCACACATCACCCTGATTACCCATACATATGTCAGTAACATGATTACTTGTTAATCCCTCTGCTTTACTATACGCCTGTAAATAAAAACGGTGTTCATTCACTGTGTCTTCACTAAATGATACTGCTCCGCCATCAGAGGTACCCACCCAAATTTCGTTATCGCTGATGTTTTTAATTTTGGTTACTGATGACGACACCAATTTGTTAACACGATAAATCATAGCATTGTGCATCAAATACAAACCCTGATTATAAGTACCAATCCAGACGCGGCCCCGATTATCGGATTCAATGGCAAAAACGGCATTGATGAAATCTTTACCTTTTAGAGAATAATTAACAATATGATTATTCTGCAAAAAGGAAAAACCCTTTCCTGTTGAAATCCAAACACCATTATTTCCTTTATCGTTGCAAAATCCCAGAATAAAGTCATCTGGCAATCCGCAAGAAGTATTCAGGAATTCAAACGATTGTCCGTCATATTTTATGACACCCGAACCATTGGTTCCAAACCATAAATTTCCCTGTTTATCACATAATCCAGATAAAATTGTAGCATTACTAATTCCATGATTCTCGTTAAAGACTGTATAATCAGTGCCATCATATTTAACTATACCGGCTCCTTCAGTTCCAATCCAAATATTACCCTCAAGGTCTTCAAGAATACAGCGGATAACATCGCCCGGAAAACCAGACGACGTGCCAATATTTTGAAATCTACTACCGTCAAACGTAGTGATTCCATTTCCATTAGTACCAAACCAGATTTTGTCACGGCTGTCTTTATACATACATGTAATATATGCACTGTTCAATCCACTGCCACTGTCGTAATAGCGTATGTTATAAGAAGCTAAATCCCTTTTGGGTGCAAATAATGCCGGTATCGAATTTTCGGCATTCACCTGTACTTTCTCACCCTTTAATTTTACGGATTTAGCCAAAGGAACCTTAATACCTTTACTATTCATTATTTCAGGCAGCTTAGGCTTAAGTTCAAACCCAATATGAGTGTACATCACCGTATCATCCATTTCGACATTGGATACAATTACCCTATTGGTATTAATACTCTCAGTAGGGCCGGTATACTTTTGGCGGTATATCTCTTTTGTTATTGGAACAGAAAGGTCATTTATATTAACTTTAAGCGATACACCGGTTTCTATTATGTTCCCCTTAAAATTCTTTAATGTCTCTACAGGCAATCCAGTAAATGCATTTTCATGATATTGTCCGGGCAATTGCAGCAGAGCAGACTCAACTATATTTTCTACATCCCCAGGTTTTCGTTCCGTTTCAAATGAAGCTCTATTACAGGACGCAAGAAACGCTGTACAAAATATAAAAATGACTAAAACTCTCAAAATCATTTCAAATACCAATAAAAGCGCAATATACAACGAAACAACCGTATTTATTTCACAGGATGGATAATCATTGTCACTTCAATCCATTCGCTATTATTTAGCTTTATATTCAATTCTAAACTGCTTTATAGCCCACCCTTTATCAGACAATCCTTTTCCCGCATAAAACCAAGCGAAAGCAAGTAGAAAAATCACCATAGTTCCAGAGCGATTGGCGGCCTTAAACATCTCTTGCTCCCCCCGATTAAAAAAAGGATCTGAAACAAAATAGATTACCTGACTTATGCAAACCGAAAAAATAATTATTACATAATCGGTAATATCAAATACACGGGTAAATAATACGGGATTAATGCTTGCATACGCACCAATAAAGAAAATTGAAAATATTAACGGGGTAAGAAAATATACATTTCCCTTGCCGGTAGTTTTGAGTCCGTATTTTCTTCTTATAAAATACAGAAAGAGGAGTCTGGTAAGAAAATTAACAATTTCAGAAAGATAGAATAATAAGACAGCCATTTTCCAATCCAGTCCCATGTAAATTCCGAAAATTACAGAGATAAGGGGACCTGTCAACAAACCGATAAGTCCTGACCACATATTAACCGGAAAAGGTCTTTGCATTATTAAAACAGCCAGACCAACAATTACAAATATAAATTCCGTGAAATTCTGAAATCCCAATACCAATTTACTGTCATACTTTTCAACACCCTGAATAAGCTGAGCGAAACCCGGAACTGCCGCAACAATAAGGAGACTTAAAAAATAAAACAACTTTATCATTGAAGTCCATTATTGTCTGTCGTTATCAACGTCCATGTGAATAATAGCAGAACACATAAGAATTAAATCCTTTTCAGTAAGAGTTTCCAAATCCGGAAAATGTAAAATCCATTTATTTCCTCCACCCTGAAAAATACTCTTAAATATTTGTGACATATTTCTGGCATCTCTTGTAATGCCAATTAAATTACCCTCACGCACAAATTTCAAATTATTTTCATTTGAAAAAGCTGATTCATAACCACACTGAATTATTGTTTTACGACTGTCATCTTCAATATCAAACTGTCCCTTGGTTGAAAATTTAAATCTGAGATATCCCAATGTTTTTCCTGTAGCATCCATAACCTTACTACCCTTCATTGCCAAACCAGCAAATACAGAAGCTAATTTTACAGTAAAATGATGTTTACCTCCAGAGTCTATACCCTTTAATTTAGAAGTAGCCAAAGCTCCAGTTTGAAAAAGCATACGACCAATGTTTCCAAAAACAGACAATTTTTCGCCAACAGTTAAAAATGGTTCCTGTTGCCCCTCAATATAAAAACTATATTGCCTGCTTCTTTTTAATACACGCCCTTTCTCCGTAATCAAGAGATTTTTTTCGCCTTTCAATAATTCTTTCATGGTTAAAAATTTTGCTAAATATAAACAAATACAGCAAAATAAAAATTACCCGCGAATTAATAAAAACTCTTGAACTCAGTGATGACACTATCGGGGAATTGTAATAACAGGTTTTATTCCGATTCCGGTGCCAGCCTTATAACAAGTCCGTCAATTTCATCCGTCAGCTTTATCTGACAACCTAACCGGGAGTTACTCTTAACAAAAAATGCCTCATCCAGCATATTGGATTCATCCTGTGAAGCAGGTAGAAGCGAATGATTACTTTCAATATAACACTGACATGAAGCACACAAAGCCATTCCTCCACAAGTGCCTTCTACAGGCAGTTCGTAGGTTTTACACAACTCCATAACATTCATATTCATATCGGTAGGCCCAACAAGAACATGTGTTTTATCGAAACGGTCAATTACAGTTATGTTTATATCCTTACTCATCTCAAAAACCTTGAATACCATTCACCGTAGTATATTTTAATACTACACTTCTATCGGGATAAATTCTTTTAAAAGCACTCTGCACCATTAGGGTGGCTTCATGAAAACCACATAGTATTAATTTCAACTTTCCCGAATACGTGTTCACATCTCCGATGGCATATATACCCTGTACATTGGTGCTGTAATCTAAAGTATTTACTTCAATACTGTTCTTGCTTATATTCAAACCCCAGTCTGCAATGGGCCCAAGTTTAGGAGACAATCCAAATAAGGGAATCCAGTGGTCTGTTTCTACCCATCTGCTCTCTTCACCAGTGGTTATCATTAATTTTTCCAAATTATCATTCCCTTCTACACCTGTAACTTCGCTATGCAGCAATAACTTTAATTTACCTGCAACCGCAGCATCCATTACCTTCTGAGCACTATCAGCATGTCCACGGAAACTATCACTTCTATGCACCAAAGTCACTTCAGAAGCTACGCCGTTGGCAAGAAACAATGTCCAATCCAGCGCGGAATCTCCGCCGCCACTGATTACAACCCTTTTATTCCTGTAAAACTCAGGATCTCTGATAATATACTCAATGCCTTTATCTTCCCATTGCAAAATGTTCTCAACAGGTGGCTTTCTGGGTTCAAAGCATCCAAGCCCCCCGGCAATTGCTATTACAGGCGCTCGGTGAATAGAACCTCTGTTTGTTGTAAGAATAAACTGACCTTCCGGGTCCTGTTCAATACTCTCGGCTCTTTCACCTAATGTAAAACCGGGTTTAAAAGGTGCAGCCTGAGCCATCAGTCGCTCTACCAAATCACCCGCAAGAATTTCCGGAAAACCGGGAATATCGAATATCGGCTTTTTAGGATAGATTTCAGAAAGCTGACCTCCTGCCTGGGGCAAACTATCAATTAAATGGCATCTTAATTTTAACAGACCGGCCTCAAAAACAGCAAATAAACCGGCTGGCCCTGCTCCAATAATAAGTATATCGGTTTGAATCATTACTTCGATTATTACTACCCCAACAACCACAAATTAATAAAATGGTTCAATAATTCTTAAAATATCCTGTGTGGATGGGATTTAGTAATACTGAAAAACCGGGATTATTAATTACTGAGCCGCTTCAACAGCTATAATTTCAGGAGCAGCTTTCCTAATCGCTTCTTCCACCCCGTTTTTCATGGTCATGTTACTCATGCTGCAACTACGACAAGCACCTGTCATTTCTACAATGGCTACAAAATCATCGGTTATATCAATTAACTGAATATCCCCTCCATCAGCATTTAAAAAAGGGCGTATCGAATCAATGGCGCTCTCTACTCTCTGAACTAATTCTTCCGATTTTGAACTCATAGGAAACAAATGTAATGAGTATTCAGAATATAAATATGACTTTAGTCGTAATTGTACGTTTTCACACTGGCTTACCAAAAGAAAAGGGGGACAAAAGTCCCCCTAACTATATAAACCAACATGAAAAGAGAATCTTACTGTTTCTTCGCAATCAGGTTGATAGGCCCAAGCTCTACTTCACCCTTTAAAATTGTAATATGATCGTCTTCACTTTTCTTTTCCTTTTCCTGAGCAAAGAAAGGCATGTTAAACGGTAAAAAATCTATTGTAAACTTATCTGCAGTAACTTTTACTTCTGTTTCAGTAATTTCAACGTTGGCAGGCACTTCAATGTTAACAGTTACACCACGCACTGTTAACTTACCGCTTACCTTACCGTCAGCAACTGATGTTACTTCAAAAGATGGATTAACCGCCGGTGTTACACTATCCACAGCAAAGAAATCTCCATTCATTAAATGGCCTTTCAGGTAGCCGGCCTTTTCTTCATTATCTTTCAGGTCTGTGGTAACAAGCCCCTCAAGATCTACATTTACCATTGCATTCTTAACAACACCGTCCTCTACGGTAATGTCTCCTGAAAGTGGTAATGTTCCGTAATGAGCGTGTTCGGCCTTATCGCGGTTTTCGCCTTTCCAGCCAATCGTGCTTGAGGCATTATCTATAAGGTAGTATCCGGTTAGCTTTTTTTCTTCCTTAGTTTCTTTTGACTTTTCATCATTCTTCTCTTCAGAGCAGGAAGCCAGGATAAGAGCACCGGCTAAAGACATTAATAAAAGTGACTTTTTCATTTGTTTTGGATTTTGATTTTTAATGTTTTGTTTAATTATTATATGCAAATATGTGTCAGAACAACTGATGTACTGAAAAGGTTTAAAATTTCTTTAAAAATTTTCTGTTAACAACAATTTTTATAACCCCAATTCCATGTTCTCTTAAGCGTTAGTTTCGTATTATGGCATCGTCTGAAGGATACGTACGCAGAGGCAGAAGAGATTCTGCAGTTGCCACTGTTAGTGGCATTTCCCTTGTTTTATTCATGTTAGGACTGGTTGCTGCTCTGGTTCTGGGCACCAATGAAGTAAAGCGCTCTGTAAAAGAAGATTTTACCGTTGATGTGTTTTATTTCGACCGTGCACGATTGGCCGACATGCATGGTTTGGAAAAGGAACTGCTACAGGAACCCTGGGTAAAAAGTATCCGATTTGTTACCAGCGAAGAAGCCTTTGAAATGATTAAAGAGGATATAGGCGTCGATGATCCCCTTGCGCCACTGGGCGGTGAAATCCCCATTAACCCTTCACTGGAAATAAAACTGAATGAAGCATGGGTTAACATTGACAGCGTTGCAACCATAAGCAACAGAATTGAAACCGATTATGCCGACCTTGTTCAGGAAATTTCATATAACAAGAAACTGCTAACAGACTTAAACGAAAACATTAATAATCTGATATTAATTATTTTAGGATTTGCCGGATTGTTACTAATTGTTGCCGTTGCCATGATCAATAATACAATCAGGCTTGCAGTTTACAGCAAACGTTTTCTTATTAAAACCATGACTTTGGTTGGGGCACGGCCGTCTTTCATTCGACGGCCATTTATGATGAGTGCCATAATACAAGGAATCATATCAGGCATGGTGGCTATTGCACTCATTATAGGATTCTTTTTACTTCTGGATCGTTTGGCGCTGGGTGTAATAAGTGTTACCACATTGCTGGATTTGAAAATGTACGCCCTGCTTTTTGCATTTATTGTTGTGTTGGGCGTGTTTATTTCATCAATTTCTACGTTCTTTGCGTTACGAAAGTATCTTCGTATTAAAATGGATAACTTATATTAGCGCAAAGTTTCAAGGTATGGCAACACTGGATGAGTCGAAAAAAGAGCAGGTAAAAAAAACCTTCGTCTTTGGAAAAGAAAATTTTAAATTGTTTTTTATTGGTCTTGGTCTGGTAATTATCGGTTTCGTACTTATGTTGGGTGGCGGAAGCGAGAATCCTGAAGAATTTGATGGTGGTGCACTGTTCAGTTTCCGGAGAATCACGTTGGCTCCATTCCTGGTAATCCTTGGCTACGTGGTGATTATATTCTCGATTATGAAAAATCCCGACTCTAAAGGATTAAGGAATCTCTTTAAATCTAAGCATAACTCTTAAAATGACGCTATTAGAAGCGATTATTTTAGGTCTTATTCAGGGGTTATCTGAGTTTTTACCGGTTAGCAGCAGCGGACATTTAGAATTAGGCAAAGAGGTGTTGGGTGTAAACCTTGGAAACGCTTCGAATAACTTGTTTTTTACAATTACTGTACACAGTGCCACCGCGTTGGCCACAATAATTGTGTTCAGAAAAGACATTCTCAACATTCTGTGGGACGTGTGGAAATTGAAGTTTACTGATAATATCAATTTTATACTGTTCGTTATTGTTAGCATGATTCCTGCTGTTTTTGCCGGCTTGTTTCTGGAAGACGAACTTGAAAAGTTATTTAACGGCAATGTGCCTTTAGTTGGAACTATGCTACTTGTAACTTCAATTCTTCTTTTCACTACAGTGAAATTAAAACCACAAAAGGGAATACTAGATTACAAACGCAGTTTTATGATAGGAATAGCACAGGCAATCGCCATCATTCCGGGTATTTCCCGCTCCGGGGCTACTATTAGTACAGGCTTATTACTGGGAATTAAACGTAAAGAAGTAGCCCGATTTTCCTTTCTTATGGTTATACCTTTAATATTTGGTGCTATGGCCAAAGAAATTATGGATTACAAACCAGACGCATCGGCTGCTGACATAAAACCGGAAGTATTAATAGCAGGATTTGTTGCCGCATTTGGCAGTGGATGGCTGGCCTGTCGCTGGATGATTTATCTTGTAAGAAAAAGCAAGCTGGGGTACTTTGCACTTTACTGTGCAGTTATTGGCATTGCTGCAGTTGTTTATCATTTAATAAATGGTTGATGCTCGATTTTGTTGCCGGTGAAACATTGCTTATTGATAAACCTCTAACCTGGACTTCGTTTGATGTAGTTGGAAAGTTAAGAGGTGCTTTAAAACATGCCACAGGAATAAAGCGAATAAAAGTAGGACATGCCGGAACATTGGATCCGCTTGCAACCGGATTACTAATAATCTGTACCGGAAAAAAAACAAAGCTATTACAGGCATTTCAAGGCGAAGAAAAGGAATACACAGGTACTTTTCAACTGGGTGCCACTACCCCGTCCTTTGATCTGGAAACCGAAAAGGACCAGCTGTATCCAAATTTGAATTTTTCAATAGAAGAATGCAGAAACGCGGCAAAATCGCTTACAGGTGTTATTCAACAACAACCTCCACTGTTTTCAGCGAAAAGAATTGACGGAAAACGAGCCTATACCCTGGCCCGAAAAGGAAAGGATGTTGAATTGCCCACTGTGCAGGTAGAAATCAAAGAATTCGAAATCACCGGTATAGATCTGCCCAATGTAGAATTCAGAATAGTTTGCTCTAAAGGAACATACATTCGTAGTTTGGCCAGAGACTTTGGCCGTGCACTCAACAATGGGGCGCACCTAACCAGCTTAAGACGAACCAGAAGCGGTATTTTTAAAATAGAAGACGCTGTTACTGTTGAACAAATGCTCTTCCTTATCAATCCGGATTACTTACAAAAAACCGGAAAATAATGGACTCTGGCAAAGAAAAAATAAGCGACTATCTGTATCATCTTCCCCAAGAAAATATCGCTTTGGAACCCCTTGCAAACCGGGATGCATCAAAACTACTGGTTTATCAAAATCAGACCATTAGTCATTACGTTTTTAACGAGTTACCCAAACTCCTGCCAAATGACGGCTTGCTTGTATTTAACAATGCAAAAGTAATTCCGGCAAGAATATATTTCCAAAAAGAAACAGGCGGAATCATTGAAATTTTTTTGCTGTCACCCTGGCAGGAATCACTACAAAACGCACTGGAAACATCACATCCCGTTGAATGGGAATGTCTGGTAGGTGGTTTAAAAAAATGGAAAGAAGGTAAGATTCATTGGGTTCATCAGGATTTAATTCTTTCAGCCGAAAGAAAAGGAAAAGGAAAAGAAGCCGAAATCATCCAATTTGAATGGAATAAACCCGAAATAAATTTTGCAGCAATCCTGGAAATTGCAGGTAATATTCCATTGCCCCCATATATAAACAGGAAGCTTTCTGTTGAAGATAAAATAAGATATCAAACAGTTTTTGCTTCGCGGCAAGGATCGGTTGCAGCGCCAACCGCCGGGTTACATTTCTCGGATGATGTAATTAAAAGAATTCATGATAAGGGAATAGAAACCTGTGAAGTTACCTTACATGTAAGTGCCGGTACGTTCAAACCCGTGAAAACGGAACTGATGAACGACCATCAAATGCACGAAGAAACCATAGAAATAGACAAGCAGGTTATTTATAAGGTAGCTAAGCATTTAACCGAAGGAAAAAAGATTATTGCTGTTGGAACCACAACCTTGAGGACATTAGAAACGATTTACTGGCTGGGCGTGGCATCAAAACACAAATTGCAGACAACCCTATCGCAGTGGTTTCCCTCTCAGCAAGAAACTGAAACACTCCTGAACCCGGCCGAAGCCCTGAATCAATTAATCAAGCAACTGGAAATAAATAATCTTAATTCACTGGAAGCAAAAACCGGCATTTTTATCACACCCGGATATAACTCTAAGATTGCCAATGAACTCATTACTAATTTTCATCAGCCCGGAAGCACCCTTCTTCTCCTGGTTTCGGCCATAACAAACAACTCATGGAGAGATATTTACAGCGAAGCACTGCTTAAAGGTTACCGCTTTTTAAGTTATGGTGATGCCTGCTATTTTAAAAACCTGAATTCAACTTCCAGCTCTGCCTAAATTTTATGACGCAAATCATATATGCTTATGATTTTGATCAAAAATAAGCATTTAGACACGTTTTTCAGTACTTTCTTTCGTGGGATTGCTTATCTTTGAATCTGTAGAATTATAAAAACAAAACTGCAATGCCGTTGAAAAAACCACACTCTTTCCACATTCCTGTAATGGGCATTGGATTCACTATTGATACTCCATTAAAAGTAGGCCACTATGGAATTGATTCTGTTGTATCTACAGGTGATGATGCACTCATGGAACGACTACGTGAAGTACACTGCCGCGAGAATAACATTGAATTTATTCCAATAACCGAGAAGGAAGAAGATTACCGTGCCCGGCGCATGGCTGCATACCTTGACAACATGGATGCAATCATTCGTCAGAAATTCGAATACCTGATAGACAGTGCGTTGGTGAACGGAGACGAATATCGAAAATATATTGACATGTTGCCTTCAGATTCAAACCTTCGCAATGCATTTCAACAGGCGGTAGCCACATTGAAAGACAGGAAAGGCCTTGCCGACTGGATGTACGCGAATTTAGACCTGGGCCATGTTGACGTCAATATTATGACCAAAGCCGATAAGGAGAATTTTGACAAAGACGGAAACAAGTTGCCCCCTGAGGAAAATAACGCCCACGTGGCGCTGCGCGGGTTTGCCATCAGCAATGTTGATGCAACCATGGTTTTCTCGGCAGGCATGAATCCGCGACTATACGGTTATTTAGAACAATTTGCCGATTTTTTCCCTGATGAAAACGGATATATTAAAAAGCGTATAGCCTTAAAGGTAAGCGACTTCAGATCTGCGAATATTCAAAGTAAATTCCTTGCAAAAAAGGGCATCTGGGTTAGTGAGTTCCGTATTGAATCCGGTTTAAATTGCGGGGGACATGCATTTGCAACCGACGGTTCCTTACTGGGACCCATTCTTGCAGAGTTTAAAACCCGCAAGGAAGAAATTATCAGTGAAATGTACGCTGCATTTTCAGCAGCACTGAAAGAAAAGGGCCGCACCGTTCCATCCCATCCGCCTGTAATGCGCGTAACAGCACAAGGAGGCATTGGTACCGCCGCCGAGCATTCATTTATGTTAGACTATTACGGAGTTGATAGCGCAGGATGGGGTACTCCGTTTCTACTGGTACCCGAAGTTTCTAACGTAGACGAAAATACGTTGCAACAACTGGTAAATGCTAAGGAAAAAGACCTGTATCTAAGTCCTATTTCTCCGCTGGGTGTACCTTTTAACAGCATTCGTAACAACACAAAAGGTATTGAAAAACAAGAACGTATTGAAAAAGGCCGTCCGGGTGCACCCTGCAATAAGGAATTTCTTAAACTGAACAGAGAATTTACCGAAGATGGCATTTGTATGGCATCAAGGCAATATCAGGTACTAAAACTGAAACAGCTGGACGAAATGAATCTTTCTCCGGAAAAATATAAGAAAGAGTTTGATAAAGTTGTTGCCAGAGAGTGCATATGTACCGGTCTTGTTAGTTCCGTCCTTCAGGTAAATAATTTAGAGAGCAAGGTAGACGGTACTGCGGTAAGTATTTGTCCGGGACCTAATCTGGCGTATTACAATAAAATCCTCACTCTTCAACAAATGACGGATCATATTTACGGCCGCACCAATATTATTGAAAGAACCGACAGACCTGTAGTTTTTGTTAAAGAACTTCAGTTAAACATCAGTTACATTAAGGATAAACTAGACGATCAGAAAGATGAAATGACAGCAAAACAGCAAGAGTCATTACATAGTTTTGTTACCAATTTACAGGGCGGAGTCCGTTACTATACAGAGCTATTTACAGGTTTACCCAATGCTTTTCCGCAAGAAGAATATAGCAAATTAATGGAAGGCCTTAAAGAGTGCGATGCAATTCTTGAGATTCTTCACAAAGAAATAGATTCGGTTTCTATAGCTGTGTAACGCAAAATCATTAAGTTTGGGCCATAGAACAATGCTATGGAGAAATTTGATGTGTGTATTTTAGGCGCCGGACCGGCAGGTTATGCCGGAGCAATGCGTGCCATTGATTATGGTAAAAAGGTTTGTCTTATCGAGAAAAACCGGGTAGGTGGTGCCGGCGTGTACAACGGAGCATTGGGCTCAAAAACACTGTGGGAGCTTAGCCAAAAGGTTTTTGCCAGTAACGAAACCATCGTTTCAGTGGGACGCCAGAAATTTGAAATTACCTGGGAAGAGGTTGTAAAAACAAAAAATGAAGCCATCTTTGACAGGAAATTTCAATACAGCTGTCATA
This sequence comes from uncultured Weeksellaceae bacterium, assembly GCA_964508605.1. Lineage (GTDB taxonomy): Bacteria > Bacteroidota > Bacteroidia > Flavobacteriales_D > CAZDUI01 > CAZDUI01. Next base: position 84,478 of record CAZDUI010000010.1, read on the forward strand.
TTAACCTGCTTGAAAATGAAATGAGCAGTAAAATATTTACCTACGAAAGAGGTGAAGGTAAATTAACAGGCGAGCACGAAGTAACCATAACAAAAGATGACGGCAGTATCATTACCATCTGGGCAGAGAATATTCTTATTTGCACCGGTTCCAGCCCGCGAAGTTTACAAGGTACAGATTGTGACGGAAAAACTATAATGACATCTGACCACATTCACCACATGGAAGATTTTCCTAAAAGCCTTGTTATTGTAGGTGCAGGAGTGATTGGTTGTGAATATGCAACAATTTTCAGCAATTTTGGAAAGACTAAAGTATATTTAATTGACCGCGCCGACCGCATCCTGCCTTTTGAAGATGACGATATCAGCAAAATGGTAAGCTCCAACCTGGAAAGCAAAGGTGCTGTAATTCATCATAATGCCAAACTAGAGCGACTTGAAAAAGTAGGCAACGAAGTTGAATATGAATTAAGTTACCCTGACGGTTTGCGTGAGGTAATTCGCGTTGAAAAAGCATTGTTATCCATTGGTCGCACACCAAACACAAAAGCACTGGGTCTGGAAGAAATTGAAGTAAGAGTAGAGCCGGGCGGTGTGATTTGGAATGAAGACACAAGAACCAGTGTACCCCACATATATGCTGCCGGTGATGCCTCCGGAGGTATCGCACTGGTTAATATGGGCGAACTTGAAGCCCGGCATGCCGTAGAAAAAATGTTTGGAGGTAAAACAGAGCACATCAGCTATGACAACGTAAGTACCATCATGTTTCTTCAGCCGGAAGTAGCGGCTGTGGGTATGAACGAAAAGATGTGTCGCGACAAAAACATTCCGGTACGTGTGGTTAAGATTGATTACAGTTGTATAGCCCGGGCGATTGCAATGCGGAAAACTCAGGGCTTTTTCAAAATTATTGTTTCCAACGACGATGAAATGAAATTACTGGGCATGCGAGCTATTGGTGAACATGCCTCTTCAGCAATACAGGCTGTAGCCTTGCTGATAAAAATGGGGAAAGGAATTGAAGAACTTGCCGAATTAATTCATCCGCATCCCAGCATTATTGAAGGAATTCAGGAATGTGTTCGTATGCTGTTAAATAAAAGCGTATTTAAAAGTTCTGTTTTCAAAGATAAACTTCAATGTTATAGCTGCGTTGATGGAGTATGTACTCCGCTGCAAAGATTATAAATATGAAAGACAAGTGGAATGAACGATTCGCAAGGCCTGAATATGCCTATGGTGAAAACCCGAACGAATTTCTGCGTGAATCTTTACGACTTTTAAAACCCGGCAGCATACTTTTTCCCGCCGATGGTGAAGGGCGCAACGGCGTTTACGCTGCAACACAAGGATGGAAGGTAACTTCGTTCGACATTAGTGAAGAAGGTCGCAAAAAGGCACTGAAATTAGCCGAAAAACATAAAGTAACGATAAATTACCAGATAAACTCCTTTGAATTGTTTGAAGCCGACGCACAAAGTTTTGACGCACTGGCCTTGATATATGCACATTTGCCTGAAAAAGACAGACGCAACATGTACAGAAAAATGATGGGGTTTTTAAAGCCCGGGGGTGCCGTAATTTTTGAGGCCTATCACAAAACACAACTGGGACGTCAATCCGGAGGGCCGCAAGACATTAACTGGCTTATTGATCATGATGAACTGCTCCGAGATTTTGAAGCCATGAAAAACGTACGAACATGGGTTGAATCTGTTCGTCTTAATGAAGGAACATTCCATCAGGGAGAGGCCGTGGTGGTGCGAGCCCTGGGTAAAAAATAACTGACAGGTTTTTGGAAGTTGGGAGATGATGAACCCAATATCAATCGGGTGGAAGTTGGTGGACTATTCTCGCATTTTCTCTCATCCCTCAACTCAAATAATCACCTCACTACCACCACTTTCCCTTCAAAAACTTCGGTTTCGTTGTGAATACCGGTGGCGGTGATGCGGTACACGTAGGTGCCGGCGGCAAGGGTTTGCAGGGTTCCGTTATTGAGGGTTTCGCCGGGTTGCAGGACTGTGGTTTGGTTGTACACCATGCGGCCTGAGGCATCGAACCACTGTTGTTTTAGGTTTGTAATGCCACGGGTTTTTAATGTGTAGGTGCCGTCGGTGCCGGGGTGGTACAGCGAAGGCATTTCAAGAAAAATG
>CAZDUI010000011.1:0-79033 GCA_964508605.1 uncultured Weeksellaceae bacterium
TTTGAATGGAAAGCAACAGTTGTTTCAGGTTTGCGGCCTTGAACTTCTTACCTTTATCTCCGCCAAACTGGTCCTGAAACCCGTCAGTAAATATGTAAAGGGTGTCTCCTTTTTGCAAATTTATGGAGTGTGTGGTGAATGGCCTGGCATCGGCGTATTTGCCAATGGGTTGTTTGTCGGGCTTGGTTTCCAGAACTTCTCCGTTGCGAATGATCCACAACGGGTTGTTGGCGCCGGCCCATTGCAGTTTAACCGGTTCCCCTCCTTTGGAGGGGTCAGGGGAGGCTGTCAAACTGCAAAGTGAAATATCCATGCCGTCTTTTACGTCGTCGGCGCTTTTTTCAAATTCGGCAATCACAATTTCACGGGTTTTGTCCAAAATTTTGCCGGGATCTGTCAGTCGGAACTCGCGCACTGCACGATTCAGGGCATTGTGGCACACCACGCTTACTAATGCCCCCGGAACACCATGTCCGGTACAGTCCGCTGCAGCAAAAAGAATTTGATTATCCTTATGCTCCAACCAGTAAAAATCACCCGCTACAATGTCTTTGGGCTTATAAAGGATGAAAGATTCAGGCAGATACTCTTTCACTAGTTTTTGAGGTGGTAAAATTGCGCTCTGAATCCGCTTGGCGTAATTAATGGAATCGAGAATTTCTTTATTCTTTTCTTCAACCAGATGACGTTGGTGCTCTGCATCATTTTTTTGTTCAACCACCTCAGCCGTTCTATCCAGTACTTTTTGTTCAAGGGTTTGGTAGGATTCCTGCAACTGTTCCACCATATTATTAAAACTCTCTGAAAGCATAGTAATTTCATTATTGCCTTCCGGGATGATTCGCTCACTTAGATTTCCTGAAGAAATCATCTCCGCTTTTTGGGTGAGCCGCAAAATGGGTTTGGTAATTCTTCGTGCTCTTACTACCACAATGAATATTAATACGGCTAATGAAATTCCTGTCATAAGCAAAAATCTGCCTACTGCACTTTGAACCAATTCTACTTCCCTACTATCATCACTGCGGATGTACAAAACAATGCCGCTGAACATACTCATTTCATCAATCAGAATCTCAATATATATAAGATCTTCAATTACTTTATTATCATTTACTTCAGAAATCAGATGCATATTTTTCCGGCTCTTTAAAACCTCCTGCATATTATTTTGAAGGACTGAATCGGTAATTCCAATAAATTTCTGTCCTTTGATTTGCATAGCCAGATACACCTCCTGAATATCTGTATGCTGATCCGAAATTTCCCTGACTTTTTTTAACAAATTATCTTTGAGTATTTTTGCTTCTTCCGATAAAAATCCCAATTCAACAATGTGATTCCCATCAACCGTTGGAATAAAACTCCACTTTTTAATCCGGTTGGTAACTTCTTCTTCTGAGAACCTGTCGGCGTAAAAAACACCCTTATCCCAGATGCGTTGAAAAAATTCTTTGTAACCGTATCCCCTGGCATAAAAATCAAGATGCAAATCCTTAGGGAAGGTGGTATTTACTATTACCCCGTTGGTATCAATGATATAAATGGATTCCACGGAGGTATCCAGGCCCAGCTCATCAGACAATTGATACAAATCTATGGTATCAAAATTCTTTTGATTCTCCAGAATTTTTACCAGCTGATGACTGATTTTTTCCATTCTTTTTTCAAAATGGACTTCATTCATCTTCATACCATAGTCGTAAATTTCAATCAGATTCTGAACCTCAACTCTAATTTGCTCCAGCCGTTGGCGGTTAAGTTCCTCCAATTCCTGTTTATTCCAGTAATAATTAGCATAGGCAAACAACGATAACACCACAATAACAGGAACTGTAATGTTCAGAAGCAGTTGCCCCAGAATGGTTTTATTTGACCGGCTTTTCTTCAACAGGACGATGAATTAAGGTTAAATTCTTACCCCCATGATACAAACATCGTCAATTTGTTCCACGCTTCCGCGCCACTGTTCAAACTCCTGAAGCAGCAGATCTCTTTGCTTAAAAGCCGGATGATGAACGATAGACAAAAGGAAAGTTTTCAAACTTGCTGCTTTGTACTTCTTGCCCTTTTCTCCGCCAAACTGGTCCTGAAACCCGTCAGTAAATATGTAAATGGTGTCTCCTTTTTGCAAATTTATGGAGTGTGTGGTGAATGGCCTGACATCGGCGTATTTGCCTATGGGTTGCTTGTCGGGCTTGGTTTCCAGAACTTCTCCGTTGCGAATGATCCACAACGGGTTGTTGGCGCCGGCCCATTGCAGTTTAACCGGTTCCCCTCCTTTGGAGGGGTCAGGGAAAGCTGCCAAACTGCAAAGCGAAATATCCATACCGTCTTTTACTTCCTGCTCACTGCGGGCAAATTGCTCTATTACCAGATCGCGGGTACGGTCAAGAATTTCACCCGGAGTGGTAATTCTTTCTTCCATCAAGGTTTTGGTAAGTGCATTTGAACAAACCACGCTTACCATAGCACCGGGAACACCATGCCCTGTACAATCGGCGGCAGCAAAATAAATGGTATCACCTACACTTTCCATCCAGTAAAAGTCTCCGGCTACAATGTCCTTGGGTTTATATAGAATAAACGAATCGGGCAGATATTCCTTCACCAGCTTTTGTGGCGGAAGTATAGCTTCCTGCAGGCGACGGGCGTAATTAATGGAATCGAGAATTTCCTTATTCTTTTCTTCAACTATATTACGTTGATTTTCAGCAACAACTCTTTGTTCATTTGCTTTTTCTCGCTGAATTTCCACCTCTATTTTTTGTTGCTCAATCAGGTGTTTCTGTTTTCGAATAACCCTGAACCGATTGAATATGAACATAGCAAAAGTGATTACAATGAGCAGTCCGCCAAAAAGTATTGTCCTCTGTAGTCTTTGATTTTTCAATTCAGTATCTTTCTTGGCTGAAACCGCTTGTTCCCGGGCAATTAATGCGTCCTTTACCCTCTGTTCTTCTGCATTCTTAGTACTATCTGCTGCTGCTTTTTTGTCATATCTGTACTTAATCTCTGAACGGATTAAAGCTTTTTCATTAGAAGAGTTTCTAATACTGTCAGATATTTTAACATACTCTTTATACATTTCAAAAGCACGCTTATATTCTCCAACCTTTACCAGAACATCTGACAGTATCAAAGCAGACTGCTTCATTCGCTCCAGGTGACCAATCTGATGACTTAAATGATAACTACTGTCAGCATAAATGATTGCCATCCTATAGTTACCCATTCCTGAATATGCTCTGGATATTCCATGATAAGCCCATGCCACAAAATCGTTATACCCCAGCTTTTTATACCTTGGAACCACTTGAAGATAAGCCTCCTTTGATTTTGAAAATTGATTTCGGCTTAGATATAAAGTACCCATTGAGAAGTAATAAGAACCTTGCCCGTAATCCTGATCATCCATTTGTTGATAGTGTGTTGCAGCAATGGCTAAATATTTATGATAATTTGTGGTGTCATTAATCTCTGAGCAGGCAAATGCAATGTTCCAGTATGCATCTCCAACATAAGGATCTCCGCCTTTTCGTCGGAGTTCTGCAGCTTTTTCAAAGTATTCAAATGCTTTTTCGGTTTCCCCGGCATCAAAATAAGCCGCACCCAGATTATTGTATATAGTACCAATAGTACGCTCATTTTTAACGGTATCTTGAATTCTAAGCGCCTTACTCAATATTTCTATGGATTGCTCAATCAATCCCATTTCCCGATAGAATTGACCCAAATTAACATGCAGGCTACCATAGGAATTATAGTGTTTGCCTTCCAAAGCAGTTTTCATGGCTTCCCTTATCACTTTTTCTCCATCTTCCAGATTGCCATTGTACCTGTGTCGCAAGGCAACTTTCTCGTAGGCTTTATCCAGATAATCATAGAGAGTATCTCTGCGCCCGGCATTTGATGCTTTTTGTAATAAGCGCTGCAGTGAATCGATGGTTTGTTTCTCCTCAGGACGAAAGGCTTGCCCCGTTGCAGTGAAAATACTGCAGAATGCAAAACAAGTATATAATAAATAGTGCCTTATCAAATGCGTAATCTTATTTCACAAACATTGGCAATCTGCAAAAATCATTATAAAGTCAGTCTACAATATTATAATAACAAGCAGCAAAAAATCTACAAACAGTCAACTCAAAATCACATATTCCTCCTGTACTGTCCGCCCACCTCAAACATGGCTTTGGTGATCTGCCCCAGCGAGCAATGCTTGCAGGCTTCCATCAATTCAGCAAAGATGTTGCGGTTTTGAATGGCAGCTTCCTGAACCTTGCGAAGGCTTTCTTTTGAAAGTTCTTCCTTTGATTTGTGCAATTCACCCAGCATTTTAATCTGGTATTCTTTCTCTTCGGTAGTTGCCCGTATTACTTCAGCAGGTATAATGGTGGGTGAGCCTTTGGAGCTCAAGAAAGTATTCACACCAATAATAGGATATTCGCCGGTATGCTTCATGGTCTCGTAATACAAGGATTCCTCTTGTATTTTACTACGCTGATACATGGTTTCCATAGCACCCAGCACACCACCGCGTTCGGTAATCCTGTCAAATTCTGCCAGCACTGCTTCTTCCACCAAATCTGTAAGTTCTTCAATGATGAACGAGCCCTGCAACGGGTTTTCGTTTTTGGCGAGTCCCAACTCCCGGTTAATAATTAATTGAATGGCCATGGCACGACGTACGCTTTCTTCAGTAGGTGTTGTAATTGCCTCATCATAAGCATTGGTATGCAAGCTATTACAATTATCGTAAATAGCGTACAGGGCTTGCAAAGTGGTGCGGATATCATTGAAATCTATTTCCTGAGCATGAAGCGACCGTCCGGAGGTTTGAATGTGGTATTTCAACATCTGCGAGCGTTCGTCGGCACCATATTTTTCTTTCAGAGCCTTGGCCCACAAGCGGCGGGCAACACGACCAATCACTGCATATTCCGGATCGATGCCATTGCTAAAGAAGAAACTGAGGTTAGGACCAAACTTATTGATGTCCATGCCGCGGCTCAGGTAGTACTCTACATAGGTAAACCCGTTGGCCAAAGTAAAAGCCAGTTGAGTAATGGGGTTGGCTCCTGCTTCAGCAATATGGTATCCCGAGATAGACACAGAATAGAAATTACGGACGTTTTTGTTAATAAAATACTCCTGAACGTCGCCCATCAAACGTAATGCATATTCTGTTGAGAAGATACACGTATTCTGTGCCTGGTCTTCTTTTAATATATCTGCCTGAACGGTACCGCGAACGGCAGATAAAGTTTCAGTTTTTATTTTTTGATACACTTCCGGTTCCAGAACTTCGTCGCCGGTTACCCCCAGTAAGAGCAATCCCAATCCGGTATTGCCTTCCGGAATGGCGCCCTGATATGCCGGCCTTGCAATGCCTTTGTCGTCATACTTTCTCTTTTTTAACGATTCTACCTTGCTTTCCAGGCCATTGGCACGTATATATTTTTCACACTGCTGGTCTATGGCTGCGTTCATAAAAAATCCCAGCAACATGGGTGCAGGTCCATTGATGGTCATGGAAACTGAAGTTTTCGGATCTGCCAGGTCAAAACCGGAATACAGCTTTTTGGCATCGTCAAGGCAACAGATACTTACACCCGAATTTCCTATTTTCCCGTAGATATCCGGGCGATAATCGGGGTCATTACCGTACAAAGTTACCGAGTCAAACGCAGTAGAAAGGCGTTTTGCCGGCATACCCAAAGAAACGTAATGAAAGCGTTTGTTGGTGCGCTCGGGGCCACCTTCTCCTGCGAACATGCGTGTGGGATCTTCTCCTTCCCTTTTAAACGGATATATACCTGATGTATAAGGAAATTCGCCGGGTACATTTTCCTGCAAACTCCATTTCAATATATCGCCCCAGCTGCGGTACTTTGGCAATGCAACTTTAGGGACTTGTGTATGACTTAAAGACTCAGAGTGTGTTAATATGCGCAATTCTTTGTCGCGAACTTTAAAGACATATTCCGGTGCCGTGTATAGATTCCTCTTGTTTTCCCAGTTCTCAATCATATCCCAATGATAAGGGTCAAGGTCTCGCTTCAGTTGTTCAAATCTCTGTTGCAACCCTTTAATGAGGCGGTCCTTATCCTCTATTATTGCATTTTTAAGACCATCCAGTGTCTTGTGAATACCGTACAAGCTTTCAGCAACTTCTGCCTGTTTATTCACCCATATATCGTAACTGCGGTTATTCTCGGCAATCTCGCTTAGATATCGCGTTCTGTTAGGCGGAATAATGAACACCTTTTCACTCATTTCATCGGTAACCGAGAATGTACTTTTTAATGGGGCTCCGGTCTTATCAACTATTTTATCAATGATGAATTTGTAAAGACTATTGGTTCCCGGGTCGTTAAACTGCGAAGCAATGGTACCAAATACCGGCATGGTTTCAACATCTTTATCAAAAAGCTTGTGATTTCTCTGATATTGCTTTCTTACATCGCGCAATGCATCCCGGGCTCCGCGCTTGTCAAATTTATTGATGGCTACCACATCTGCAAAATCCAGCATATCAATCTTTTCTAATTGAGTAGCTGCACCGAATTCGGGCGTCATAACGTATAATGACACATCGCTGTGGTCCAAAATTTCGGTATCACTTTGTCCTATACCCGATGTTTCCAGAATAATCAGGTCGAATCCGGCAACTTTTAGAATATCTACAGCCTCTTTAACATATTTACTCAATGCCAGATTGCTTTGACGGGTAGCCAGTGAACGCATGTAAACCCTTTGGTTTCGAATGGAGTTCATTCTGATACGGTCTCCCAGCAAAGCGCCGCCGGTTTTTCGTTTTGAGGGATCTACAGATACTATGGCAATATTCTTGTCGTTAAAGTCTATTAAAAACCTCCGCACCAGTTCATCAACCATGCTTGATTTACCTGCTCCGCCGGTTCCGGTAACTCCAAGTACCGGCACACTCCTGTTTTTGGCCGCCTTACTAACTTCTGATATGAGTTCTGTGTTTTCAACAGGAAAATTCTCAGCCGCCGAAATCAGTTTTGCAATCTGTACCTGACTTTGAACCGATAATGTTTCCAACACTTTTCCAACATCCTTACCTGTAGGAAAATCGGCCTGACGCACCATATCATTAATCATTCCCTGTAGCCCCATACTTCGCCCATCATCGGGATGATAAATACGTGCAATGCCATAATTCTGAAGTTCAGAAATTTCTTCAGGTAATATGGTTCCACCGCCTCCTCCAAAAATTTTAATGTGATGAGCACCTTTTTCCTTCAGTAAATCAAACATGTACTTAAAATACTCTACATGCCCTCCCTGATAAGATGTCATAGCGATGGCCTGTGCATCTTCCTGTATTGCACAGTTTACCACTTCTTCCACACTGCGGTCATGCCCCAAATGAATTACTTCACAACCGGTGGCCTGAATGATACGGCGCATGATATTGATGGCAGCGTCGTGTCCGTCGAAAAGAGAAGCAGCAGTAACGATTCGTATTTTATTTACAGGGATATAAGGTGTTGTTTCAATCATAAGACTCACTATTGGTGCGGTAAAGATAGAAAACAAGATGTAAAACCGGGTGCAGATTCCAAATCTCACTTTCGCCTGTGAAAAGAAGTAGTAATTTTCCCCATGAATGTTCTTATGTAAAAGCAACAACAACAGATACTGTAATATCAGAAGACCATTAACTTAAATGATACTCTGAAAAAAACAAACCAATTCAATGAACCGTTGTTATTAACTACAGACATAAAATATTAAAGGTAATTCAACCTCAGAGTATTTTACCTTTGTAAAAACATATACTAAACATGGTTAACATTATCATCTATTTAAATGAAGAAAACAAAGCTAGGGAACTCACCGACATTTTGTTAAAGGAAAAACTGGTAGCTAAAGCAACCATTGATTTGAATAATATTACCTACAAAATGGTACATGAAAAGATTATCACTGTTGTTAACTCCGTAATTACAGCGCAAACCAAAGCCATGCTTTTCACTGCAATTCAACAAAAGGTTCTTGAATTATACGGACCTGAAGTACCGATATATTCGATGCCAATTACCCAAGCCAATCCGGGATTTGACGGTTGGATCCGTGATAATACCCGCAAAATATAATCCCAAATAGATACCCGCAACAGTTGATTCAAATTAGCATACTTCTATTTGGAATTAGCATGATGCAGAACAAAAGCAGCCTTGCCAATTCAATTTCTTAAATTATCACAAGCCAATGTTACGTTTATACTAATAAAAACAAACAAATCACAACTAAGATTCACGCAATGAGATGTTAAATTTTTAACATAAATCTCACCGGAAATCGTTTTCTTTGTGCAGATGAATATTCTTATTACGGGAGGAAACGGTTTTATAGGTACCGCATTGGTACAGCGACTGTGCAATGAGCACAACATTACAGTGCTTGACATGTCTGTATGCCAATCTCCGGTTGAAGCTGTAAGCTACTTGCAGGGGAATTTTTCAAATAAAGACTTGCTGCGAACACTTTTACCCGGACACGATTTGGTTATTCACCTTGCGCACAGCACTGTACCATCCAATTCCATTCAGGATCCCATATTTGACATTGAGACCAATGTAATTGGTTCACTGCATTTAATGCAGGCAATGGAGGAATGTGGCGTACGCAAGATCATCTACATGTCGAGTGGAGGTGCAGTATATGGCCCGAGCGACAATCCGGTTACCGAAGATGCTCCTTTGAAACCGGTTTCAAACTACGGTATAGGCAAGGCAACCATAGAGTTCTACGTAAGGCAGTTTGAAATGAACGGAAGGCTGGACGCAGTAATATTAAGACCTTCAAACATATACGGTCCGCGCAAAGACAGAATAGGTCAGCATGGCGTAATCAGTACCATTTTACATTGTTTGAAACACGACCAACCTTTTCATTTGTGGGGTTCGGATCAGATAACCAAGGATTATTTGTATGTTGAGGATTTTTGCAATCTTATTGAAATCATCATAATGGATTTTAAGCCGGGGACATACAATGCCGGAAGTGGTGAAGGAAAAAGCATTCAGCAGCTTATTGAATGCATTGAGGATATTTCAGAAAAAAAACTGAAGATTATCAGAGAGAATTCTCTGAAAAACGACATACCACACATCATTTTAAACTGCAACAAAGCCAAGGAAATACTGGGTTTTGGCATTACTACCGGTCTCAAAGAATCCTTTAAAACAATGTACATTTCAATATGAAAATTGTTATCACTGGTGGCGCTGGCTTTGTAGGTACTAACTTGTGCCTGTCGCTTAAGACAAAACATCCCCACTACAAAATTGTTGCCTTTGATAATTTAAGAAGGAGCGGTTCTGAGATCAATTTACCGGATTTAAAAAAATACGGTGTAGAATTTATTCACGGGGACATCAGAAACAGGTACGATTTTGATTTATTGGGAAAATACGACCTGATGATTGATGCGTCGGCCGAGCCATCGGCTATGGCAGGCATTCAAGGTGGTGCTGCTGCTTTGATTGAACATAATTTAACCGGTACTATACATTGCATTACAGATTGTATTCAAAAAGGTGCAAAACTCATATTCCTGTCCACCAGTAGGGTATACCCATACAAAGCATTAAATTCCATAGATACGATTGAGCTTGAAACCCGGTATGATTTCAATCCTTCAAGTTTACCTAAAGGCTGCTCTTCTGCCGGGATTTCAGAAGAATTCACAATAAACGGCGCCCGAACCTTTTACGGTGCTACCAAGCTGTGTGCAGAGCAACTAATACAAGAATTTAAAGAATTTAACGGGCTGAATGCATCCATCATCAGGTTTGGGCTTATTGCAGGCCCAAGACAAATGGGAAAATCTGAACAAGGCCTTCTTTCATTCTGGATGGCTGCTCATTATTTTGGTAAAAATATAAAATACATAGGGTTTGAAGGCAGCGGCAAGCAAGTTCGGGATGTATTACACATAAGGGACGTAGAAACCCTTGTTGATGATATTATTCATAATTCAAATTATCAAAATATAGAAATTCTAAATGCTGGCGGAGGAAGAAAAAACAGCATTTCGCTACTTGAACTAACAGAGATGTGCAAAAGTATATCGGGTAAGGAAATTATCATCACCAAAGACACCAATACACGTCCCGGAGATGTAAAAATTTACATTACAGATTCTCACAAAATTTCTTCAATTTCCAATTGGAAACCAGAATTTATGGTAGAAGACACACTTCGTGATATTCACTCCTGGATAACAGGTAATAATACCATTCTGCAAAGGGTATTAACTTAAATATGATATGAAAAATAAAATATGCATTATTACGGGCTCAGGGGGGTTAATCGGAAGTGAATCAGTACGATTTTTCACCGATAAGTTTGATATTATTGTTGGTATTGATAATAACATGAGAAGTTATTTTTTTGGTGATGATGGTACCGTTTTGTGGAACATTGATTTGTTAAGCAAAAGTATTTCAAATTATAAACATTACAACTGCGACATCAGGAATTACACTGACTTAGAGGCAATTTTTTCAGAATTCAATTCCGATATCGGATTGATAATCCATACGGCGGCACAACCTAGTCACGACTGGGCAGCAAAAGAACCTCTCACGGATTTTACCATCAATGCTAATGGCACACTGAATCTTTTAGAACTGACCCGGAAATACTGCCAAAATGCCACTTTCATTTTCACATCTACTAACAAAGTCTATGGCGACACCCCAAACTTTTTACCTTTAAAGGAATTGGAAACAAGATGGGAATTGGATTCAGCGCACCCATTTTATAAAGAGGGCATCAATGAAAGTATGTCCATAGACCAGTCAAAACACTCGGTTTTTGGGGCCAGCAAAGTTGCTGCAGACATTATGGTACAAGAGTACGGCAAATACTTTGGCATGAATACCGGAACATTCAGAGGAGGTTGCCTTACAGGCCCTAATCACTCAGGGGCTAAATTACATGGTTTTCTGGCCTATTTAATGAAATGTACCATTAATAAATCGCCATATACAATATTCGGCTACAAGGGGAAACAAGTTCGAGACAACATACATAGTTTCGATTTGGTGAATATGTTCTGGCACTTTCATCAACGCCCACAGGGCGGTGAGGTATATAATGCCGGGGGAGGACGCATTTCAAACTGTAGTATGCTGGAAGCAATAAATTTATGCGAGAACATTAGCGGCAATAAACTAAATTACACCATCAGCGAAAACGCAAGAATTGGTGATCATATATGGTACATAAGTAATCTGGACAAGTTCAGAGCACATTATCCTGACTGGCAGCAAAAATACTCATTGCAGGATACCCTGATTCAAATACACGACGGAATAATTGCACGTTTGAACGAAGCATGAAGAAAAAAATACTTCTATTCGATTTACAACATTACGAGATGATGAATGTGTGGCTCAGCATTTTTTCCGGCCAGGAATACCAGCTACACCTGATGACCTCTAAAGGAATTGCAGAGAGGGTGCAAATAAAAAATATAAACCGGAATATCGGATTTACCATTCTGGAGGATTTTTCATCATTTCAGGAATTTCTGAATGATTTCAAACATAAAAATCCTAATCCAGATTTGATAATATTTAATACAATAGACCGACAATACAGGTTGATGTACAAATTTATCAGACAATTCACATCTTCAAAAATAATCGTTACCATTCACAATCTGAACACCTGGCTAAAACCGCCTCTTACTTTGAACAGAACAGCCCTCTCAAATTACAGATGGCGTGCGGGAATTTTAAAAAACACCCATGGGATAGTAGTTCAGGAAGAAGAATTTATTCCCTACGTAAAAACCACAAAACACAAGTATAAACACATCACTGCAGTACCACATACTTTTCCGGAGGATTTCAGGGAATCGGATATTCAAGACTCTTTAAAGATTGCCATTCCGGGTGCTATTGACGGGAATATGCGTAGAAATTATAATGATTGTATTCAAATCATTGAATTCCTTTCTGAAATAAATAAAAACATCAGCTTCACTTTTGCAGGTCCGGTGAGCCCTCCATACGGTACTGAAATACAAAGCAAATTAATGCTCCTTATTGAGAATGGAATAAAGATTAACTTTGTTTACGACCCGTCCTCCAATATTCTTTTTGATGAGGCAATTCATGATTGCAACCTAATACTAATGCCCGTAAATGTGCATACCCGTTACGAAGGAATTCCTGAAGAATACGGAAGAACCAAGGTTACCGGCGTAATGTACGATGCCATGAGATTTAGAAAGCCATTGCTTTTACCGGCGAACATTGTAGTTCCAAAAACCATAAAATCGAGTACTTTAAGCTATCAGTCACCTCAGGTTGCTGCTAAAATCATTTCATCCTTCATTACTCAACCTGAAACTCTGGCAGAATTGCAAAAGAACTCCCTTAAAAACGCAACGTACTATTCATTAGAGAATATTCAAAAAAGAGTATTACCATATATTGATGAAATCCTGGCTATATAAATATGTCCACAGCAGGAAAACATATTTTAAGAAGCCTGGGAGCACAGATACCCAACCAGATATTTGGCATCGCTGCCGGTATTTTAATGAACCGCGCGCTGGGGCCCGAACAAAAAGGAATAGTCGCCCTTTTTCAGGCAAACACACAGGTAATGGCAATGATATTGGGTTTTAGTCTTCAAACAGCAACAGAGTATTATTGTGCCAAAAACCCCTCACATTCCGCAAAAATTCTTAGAAGCGGGGTCCTGTTTTCAACCATCACTGCGCTCATTACAATTGCAATATTCTACTCCCCAAAAAATGTAATTCAGGAGTTTTTTCTGCCTCCACAACTTGCCACTTCCCAACTAAAATTACTTACGATAATTACCGTGATTGTTACTCTTTATACCGGTATTTTTCATGGTGTTCTGCAGGGATTAAAAAAGTTCAATATTATAAATATTCAAATTATTATTGTCAGTACAATCAATGTTTCGGGCTTCAGCTATTTATATTATATTTCCCAACAAGATACAGGACAACAATACTTTGATACCGCAATATTTATTATCGCCTCCACTCTCATTGCTTCCCTGTTCATCATGGCAATACCTGCATTAACACACAGTCTGAAACATAGAACAAAAACCAACGAATTATATTTATTAAAATTAATTTCATACGGTGTACCGGTTCACGCCAGCGTTATGGTAAACTTTTTAAATTACCGTATTGGAATCTGGTTCCTTGAGGCCTATTATACGAATGCAGAAATAGGACTCTTCTCTCTTGCCACAGGTATTTTTCAACTCCTGATTACAGTTACAACCATTGTGAATACCATCATGTTTCCGTTCTTTGTTTCTTCCATATCAAATCACAGCAGGAGGCAGCTCATGTTAAAAACCACTCGTCTGAATATGGCAACAATTACCGTTATGAGCATTGTATTAATTCTTATGTCAGAGTTTTTAATTGTACTGATGTATGGTAAAGAATTCTCAGGAAGCACAAATGCCGTCAGAATTCTAGCCATAGGCGCTGTTGCCATGTCATTCTCTGTAGCTTTTACCTCTTTCCTTGCAAGTGAAAGAAAATTATTGGCAAATTTTATCATTAATTCTTCAGGACTACTTATTACCGTGGTTATGCACCTTTTGCTCACAAAAACAATGGGTATTGAAGGCGCTTCACTGGCGAACACCGTAGGATATATCTCCATGATGTTGATGTCTTTGTATTTTATTCACTCCTTCTTCAAAACCAGGATCTCTGAGGCATTAATTATCAATAAAAAAGAACTGAAACAATACTTTAATTTTGTAATGACCGCATTAAGATTAAAACGCAAGAATTTATAAAATATGAATAATAACTCTGCAATGCATACGGCTTGTCCCGTGTGCTCTTCACAAAAAATAAATCCTCTGCGTAAATACGAAAACAATCATTTAGGACGCTGTGCATCATGTGGATTTGTATTTTGTCTGCCAGTTCCTACAGCTGATGAATTGAATCAGTATTATTCCGGGTATGGTTCTGTTGAGAATATTTCTCCCATTACCATACAACGATACCATGAATTGCTGGATGCCTTTGAACCTTTTCGTAAAACAAACAGAATTATAGATGTTGGTTGTGGCAGGTCTCATTTTCTGAAAACTGCCCGGGAAAGAGGATGGAATGTTTATGGCACGGAATATAGCGACGAACTGGTAAATCACGGTAGAAATATGGGCATTGAAATGTTTAAAGGCGATATTACTGAAGCAGGTTTTGAGTCCGGTAAATTCGACGTTGTGACCTCATTTGAGGTACTTGAACATACCTGGGCAGTAAAACAACAGGTAAACACCTACAACCACATTTTAAGAAAAGAGGGGGCGTTATATCTTACTACGCCAGACTTTAATTCCATTATTCGACGTTATGTAGGCGCCGACTACAGTGTGATTAATTATCCTGAACATCTAACCTATTTCACAAAGAAAACATTGCATCGGTTGCTGAAGGATTCAGGATTTGAAAAAAAATTTCTGCATTCGCATGGAATCAGCTTTACTCGACTGAGAAGAAGTAAGCTTAAAGAAAATGTCGACAACAATTCATTGTCAAATCCCGATGAGGAACTACGGATTAAGATAGAGAAAAGCCGATGGCGGAAAATTGCTAAAAATACATTGAACTGCGTATTGAATATTACGGGTAGCGGCCATAGTCTGAAATCGTTATATATAAAAAAATAACTTCAGAAAATGAATATTTTCTCAAAACCTCAAGCCATCCTCATTGTCTCCAACGAGCCCTGGGGGGATATTTGGTTCTCAAAACATAATTATGCGTTTGAACTTTCACGTTTTAACAGCATATTTTTTATCAACCCTACAAAAAAATGGAATCCTGGAAATATTTTCAGGTGTAAAATTACCGAAAGAAAAATCTCTGAAAATCTAACCGTACTGGAATACCATAACCGCCTTCCCTCCTTTTTTTACAGATTTAACAATCTTATTATTTCCAATAGCATTCGAAAATATTTGTTGAAAAAGGGCATTACCCGTTACTGGCTTTGGAGTTTTGACCCATACAGGTTAAGCAATCCGGCAGCACTAAGGGCAGATTTCTGTATTCTTCATCTTGTGGACAGATACCTTCTAACCCATCCTGCTGAACAGGAAATTCTGAATCAATGTAATGCAATTATAGGGGTATCTAAAAAAGTGCTATACGATGACCTCTTGAACAAACCCTATGCAATCATTCCACATGGGATTGCTTCTGAAGAATTTGAGGCAGATGAAGCAAAGATTTCACAATTAAAGAATCAGTACGGTAATCTGTTTGGCTTATATGTAGGAATGATTAATTTCAGGTTGGACTTTGAAGCTATAGAACAACTGCTGATTCAGTTTCCTGAAACGCCATTTGTGTTTATCGGTCAGGATCAGGGTTTCCATTCAGAAGCATATAAAAGAGTGTTTTCTGAAAAAAAATATAAGAACTTAATTCTGACAGGCCCAAAACCCTTTAAGGAATTAAAACATTATATTTCTGCAGCAACATTTTGTTTATCACCCATGAAACTCGACGTTCCAGGAAATGCCATCAGTCATCATAAAATATTTCAGTATCTGGCCATGGGAAAACCGGTAATGTGCCCGGAATTTTCGGAGTATTCTCAGATATCTCATCTTTTTAAAATTTGCAATAGCACTCAGGCGTATATCACTGCCGTTAAAGAAATTTTAATGATGCAGGAGCCGCCCGAACTAAGGCAACAACGCATTGATTACGCCGGAGAGCATACTTTTGAAGTACATTTGAATAACATTTCCTTGTTCCTTGAACAAACAGACACATCATATACACGTAGTTGAAATCATCACAAATAAGGCATCAGTACCTTATTTTAATTGGTTTGCCGACAGGGCCCAATCGGTTCCCGATATTCAATTTACATTCATTTGTTTGAATAATGTAGAACCGCCCATGATAGCCGACATGCAGCTTAGAAATTGCCCCGTATACTGGATAAAATTCAACGATTCAAAAAGAAAGTCCAATTACCTGCCTGCCATCGTTTCGCTAAATAAATTATTACGAAAGCTAAAGCCAGACATTGTTCATACTCATTTATTTGATGACGGGATTGTTGGTCAGATAGCTGCCAGAATCAGCAAAGTAAAATGTAGAATTCACACAAAGCAAAGCACAGCATTCCATTGGTACTATGCCAGAAAAATGATACCGTTCGACAGAATGATTAACAGGTTTGCAACACATTTAATTGCCGTGTCAAATGAATCTAAAGACTTCATTGTGCAGCAAGAAAAGGCAAAATCCGGTAAAATTCATCTCATCCACCACGGTATAAACTTTAGTGAACTTCAGGTTGCAACCGACGAAGAAGCTGATTTTTTGAAACAAAAATTCAATCTGAAAAACAAAAAGGTTGCATTAATGCTGTCGCGATATATCGACTGGAAAGGATATAAAACTGCAATCAAAGCTGCCCAATTATTAAAAACCGAATTTCCGGATCTGATATTTCTCGGGGTCGGTTCAGGAGGCCAGGAACAGGAATTAAAGAAAGAAATTACCAAATCAGGTCTACAAGAAAGATTTCTGCTGACCGGTTGGATAGACAAGATACACATTCCGGCATTATTTAAAATTGCTGATGTTTTTGTACACACAGCCAAACTGGAACCCTTTGGATTTGTTTTTCCTGAAGCGATGATTAACGAAGTGCCAATGGTAGTTACAAATACCGGGGCTGCAAAAGATGCACTGAACCATTTGGAATCGGCATACATTACTGAATGCAATGATTTTGAGGCAACCGCTGCCGGAATAAGACATGTATTAACAAAAAACACCAACGAATGGACCGAAAAGGCCAAAGAAAAAGCTATTGAAATGTACGGAGTAGATAAAATGTTTAATGAACACGTTCAATTATATAGAAGTTGCCATGCCGGATAGTAATTATAATGATACAAAAAAATGCCTGATTTGCGGTTCAAACCATCTAAAAACTGCATGGCTGCCAGCTACCTGCTTTAATAATAAAACATTCGGGTATTTTAAATGTGAAAAATGCTCAAGCCTTTCCATACATCCCGTCCCAAATGATAAAGATTTAAGATTAATTTACGGTGAAGATGACCACACATATCTAAAATCCATGCTCCCTGCTGAAAAGATAGTACATGACTTTTCCTGGGGGGCTTACAATCACAGAAATATTCAGATACGGTTTTTAAAGCAAATTCTTAACAGCAACAAGCCTCAAACAATGCTTGATTATGCCACAGGAAGTGGTTTTTATATGGCTTACGCTGCACAGCATGGGATTCATGCAACCGGTATAGAATTCAGTCAGGAATTTGCTTCACTCATGGCCAATAAAACAGGCCTGAACATCGTCTCTCAAAAAGATTTTGAAGTGTCATCAAAAAATAAAAAATTCGATATCATTCATTTCGGCCATATACTTGAGCATCTTGAAAAACCACAAGAATTGTTGACATGGGCAAAACAATACAGCCATAAAAATACCCTGATAGTGGTTGACGGCCCGCTTGAAGAAAATTTTTGTTTCTCTCATTGGCTAGTGAAAAACATATCATTGCTTAAAGGAAAAAGAACGGTAAACTATGCGCCGCAGCATTTCACATTTACAACAAATAAATCGCAATTGAATTTCTTTGAATCCTGTGGTTTAAAAACAATGAAATTTCGTGTGATGGAACAAGATCACCCGTTTCCTGAAAAACTTAAGAATATTCGGCAAGTACCAGGGTACCTAATTTCCCGCTTCTCAATTCTAACGTCAAAACTAAATCCCCGGTGGGGCAATGTATTTCATTATGTGGGAAGATTTGAATAACATGCCCTTGGTATCGATTGTTATTCCTGCCTATCAGGCAGAAAAATATCTAGCCGATACTTTACAATCTGTCAAAAATCAATCATACTCAAACCTTGAAATATTGATTGTTGACGACGGATCCACAGATAATACCGCAAGAATTTCACAACAATTTGAAGCCGCTGATTCCAGATTCAAGTGGATACATCAAAAAAATGCCGGTGTAAGCATGGCCAGAAACCGTGGAATTAAAATTTCGGCAGGTGAATTTATAGTTCTTCTGGACGCTGACGACCTCCTTACACAAGATTCAGTGGCATTGAGAATGACCAAAATATTAAACGGGAACTGGGGCCTTGTACACGGCAATCTGGAAATCATGGATCAACAAGGTGAAAAGACCGGAAAAATAATGCAGGGAATTGAGGGTGATGTACTGAATGAACTGTTGTTGTGGGAGAAAACTGTAATTCCCACACCTTCCAGTGTTCTCTTTAAAAAAGAAATTTTAGGGAATGTAGGCGACTTTAATAAATATTTATCAAACAATGCCGACCAGGAATTTTTCTTTCGGGTTAGTGCAAAATATAAAATCGGAAAAGTAAATGAAATTATAGGCTATTACCGACATCACCAGGGGCAAATGCATAAAAACATTGATCTTATGTACAAAGACACTATAATGAGCTATCGACTTGCAAGAGAAAACGGACTTTTTATAAATCGTAATTTTCGCAACAAATGCTTTTCGCGAATGTATTTTATCCTGGCCAACAGTTACCGGAAAAATGCAAAAAATTATACCAAAGCAACACGGTTATATTTAAAATCCTTTACTCATAGTCCGGTTCATTTTTTAAGGAATATATTGCTTAAATATAAAAAATAATGACAATCCAAGTTCAACGTAAAAAGAAAAAATTCTTATGGATGTCCTTTCTGTACAGATTCTGGAATCTGCCATTTACAGGAAAAAAAACAAAACTAAGGATATTTTTAAATCTGGAATGGTTTTTTAACCGCATGGCTCATGAATACAGTTTTAAGGTAATACAACCCGAAAATCATCCCTTTCGAATTTCACAAGCTCATTTTCTGGATTCAAGAATAGAACCCCATTTCCATGTACTTGATTTGGGTTGTAAATACGGGGATATCGCAGCGCGTATTACTCCCCTATGTAAAAATGTTACCGGAGTAGATCACGACAAAACTGCCATCAACGTCGCTAAACAAAAATATCAGATACCCAACATTTCTTTTATAGACCAGGACGTTTTTGACTATTTGAAAACTATTGAGACAAAAGTAAACCTCATCCTGCTATCGCACGTTATTGAACACATTGACAAACCAGATGAATTGCTGCAAAGATTAAATAAGCACTGCGACTATATGTACATTGAAGTACCCGACCATGAATCTTCTTACCTAAAAGAATATCGAAATTATTTCGGCCTTTCACTAAATTACGAAGACGACGACCACGTTACTGAATTCAGCCGCAAAGACCTGATGAACCGAATTGAAAATTCCGGGTATAAAATTATAGATTGCGAATTCCGTCATGGCATGATGCGATTTTGGTGCAGTACTGACGAAATAATATGAATGACATTGAAATAAGGTACTTATATTAGCTCCCAAATAAATTGAATTGAACCGATGCAGTGCAGACGTTGCGTACTAACTAGCCAAGATGACCGATATTTGTCCATCGATGGTGAAGGTGTATGCAACCATTGCCGGGAATTTGATATTTCGTTTAACCCGGTTTCTGAAAATGAGAGAAAAGCTGAATTGAATAAAGTCCTGACTGAAATCTCTGCGTTTAATTCAAAAGCCGAATACAATTGCATTACAGGCGTTTCAGGTGGTATTGACAGTACCTATTTAATAGTAAAAGCATTAGAAGTAGGGCTAAAACCACTTTTGGTCCATTTTGACAACGGATGGAATACTTCTGAATCGGTTAACAATTTAAATAATTTAATAGATAAGTATAAGCTTGACCTAATAACATATGTAGTTGATTGGGATGAGTTCAAAGACATACAAACCGCTATGCTAAAAGCCTCTGTAATTGATATAGAACTCCCAACAGATCATGGATTTATCGCAGTTCTTTTTAAAGAAGCACTTCGCCGTAAAATACCTTATATAATTACAGGACATAACTCAGCAAGTGAATCTATCCTTCCCAAAAGCTGGCATCATTGCAAAATGGATTATCTTAATGTTATTTCAATACATAAAAAGTTCGGTAAAAGAAAATTAAAAACTCTTCCGTACATCGATTTTTTCAAGATGTACAATATTGAAAAGAAAAAAAAATTAAAAAGCTTCAATTTACTCGATTACATAAATTACGACCGTAATAAGGCAATTGAGGAACTAAGAGAGCATATGGGTTGGCAAGATTACGGAGGTAAGCATGAGGAATCTTTATTCACCAGATTTTATCAGGGTTATATATTGCCTGTAAAATTTGGCGTTGATAAGAGAAAAGCCCATGTAAGCAGCGCCATTAATATGGGAATTATGAGTCGTGAAGAAGCCTATCAAATTATAAATACTCCTGTGTACTCCGTTAACGACTTACAAAACGATATGGATTTCGTATTAAAAAAACTGGAACTAACATCTTTAGAATTTGATAAAATAATGAACCTGCCGATAAAAAGTCATCTGGATTATCCTAGTTTATATAACCGGCATTATAAGTGGGCGCGTATGCTTGGCAAAAAATTCGGAGATGATTTTTACTTTGAACATCATTAACAAAATCAGGCGTATTTTATGAAACGGCCTGCACACATTATTGAAATTATTACCGACCCCAATTCGGTAACATATTTTAATCATTTCGCTGAACTCTCTAAAAATCACCCTGAAATAAAACTTTCATTCATTTGTTTGAATGACGTACTTCCTCCTATGGTTCAGGACATGAAGCAGCGCAATTGCGACGTCTACTGGATTCCTTTTAACACCAGCCAAAGAAAACGCAGCTGGCTGAAAGCATATTACCCGTTGAAACGTCTGCTGAAGCGCTTGAAACCCGATGTAGTTCACAGTCATTTGTTTGATGATGGTTTTATTACAATGCATGCCGCAAAAAAACTGGGAATTGAAAAACGGATTCACACAAAGCAATGCACGGCGTATCACTGGTATCACGCACCAAAAGCCGTTACACTTGACAGAATGATTAACAAATGGGCCACCCACCTCATTTCTGTCTCTACTGAATCTAAAAATTTCCTTATTGAGAAAGAAAGGGCTGATCCGGCAAAAATTAAATTGATACATCACGGCATTCATTTGAATACCTTCAGTCAAACAAACCCAAATGCTATTAAAAATTTCAAAGACAAATTCAGCCTGCACAACAAAAGAGTTATTGCAACTCTTGCACGTTATGTTGAATGGAAAGGGTATCAAACATTTATTGAGGCTGCTGCTATCATTGCGGAACGCTATCCTGATGTAGTATTTCTTGGCATTGGCAGCGGTCCACTGGAACATGAACTAAGGCAGCTTATAAAGGAAAAAAATTTGGAGCACCGCTTTATTCTTACCGGCTGGCTCGATAAATCCATCATCCCTTTTGTATTTCAGTCCATTGATATTTACGTGCATTGTGCCTTTATGGAACCATTTGGGTTTGTAATTCCTGAGGCCATGGCCAGCCGCGTACCGGTTGTTTCAACCCGTACAGGCTCGGCCGGTGATGCTATAATCCATCTGGAATCAGGCTACTTAACCGATTATCACAGCCCGCAACAAACCGCAACAGGAATAGAACACATACTGAACAACAATACTTCCCCGATTACCGAGAAGGCTTATCGTACTATTGAAACAGATTTTACCATTGAAACCATGTGGCAAAGGCATTTGGATTTATATTTGGCAAAATCTTCATCCTGATGAAATCGGTGGCAATAGTTGATTACGGAATGGGAAACCATTTTTCGGTTTTCAAAAGGTTAAAAAAGCTTGGGGCAAATGTTTCTGTTTCAGAAAACAGAGATGTTATTTTGAAGGCCGACTCTCTAATTTTACCCGGTGTCGGGCATTTTGGTACCGCAATGCATCGAATTACAGAATCCGGTCTTAAGGAAACCTTAAACCAGGCAGTTCTAGAAATGAAAAAGCCCATACTGGGTATCTGTTTGGGTATGCAGTTAATGACTATGTTTAGCGAAGAGGGCAATACCCATGGATTGGGTTGGATTGATGCATCCGTGCAAAAGTTTAGTATCACAAACCATCTGGAATATAAAATACCTCATACCGGATGGAATACGTGTAATATTAATGGCTTTTCATCTCTTTTTAAAGAATTGAAAAACGATGTCCCATTTTACTTTCTGCATTCATACTATGTAAAATGTAATGACGTAAACAACATAACCGCATCAACATCTTACGATCTTTCCTTTGTTTCAGCCTTTCAAAAAGAGAATATTTTCGGTGTGCAGTTTCATCCTGAAAAAAGTCACGATTCGGGGTTACACCTTCTTAACAACTTTATCTCGCTGTAATGTTCAAACCACGCGTTATACCGCTGCTTCTCATTCAGAATGGCAAACTGGTTAAAACACTTCGGTTTAAAAAACCTGTTTACATTGGCGACCCTATTAACGCGATTAAAATTTTCAACGAACTGAAAGCAGAAGAGATTATGGTTATGGACATTTCGGCATCGCCAACAGGTAAGACCATATCTATTGACCTTGTAAAGGAATTAGGAGAAGAGGCTGATATGCCATTTTCGGCTGGCGGCGGCATTCAGACTCTGTTTCAGGCTGAACAACTGATTAAGGCAGGTGCCGAAAAAATAGTGTTGAATTCCTGGGGAATTACCAATCCGGCTCTCGTCAGGGAAATGTCTGATGAATTTGGTGCCTCAACCATAAGCGTTTGCATTGATTACAAAAAGAACATCTGGGGTAGAAAAGAAGTTAGAGTGCTGTGTGGAGGAAAAGGAACAAAACTTACACCGGTTGAAGCCGCCCTGAGAATGGAAGATGCCGGCACCGGGGAAATCATCTTACAATCTATTGACCATGATGGAACTATGAATGGATACGACATTGAAACTCTTAAAGAAGTTTCCCTTGCAACATCCGTTCCGCTGGTTGCATTGGGAGGTGCAGGCAACACCCTGCATATGCAAAAAGCTTATGAGGAGGGATTTGTAACCGGAATGGCCGCTGGCAGCATGTTTGTGTTTAAAGGCAGCCAAAGAGGAGTTCTAATCAATTATCCCGACGCAAAAAACCGTATTTTTACACGGTGAAGCACACTAATTACACTATTTGCACACGCTGTGTGATGGATACATCGTTTCCGGATATATCCTTTAATTCAGACGGTATCTGTAATTATTGTACCGAATTCAATGAAACGTCGGCTATTTTGTGTCAACCTTTAGACTTAAGAAAAAAGCAACTGGAAAGGCTGATTTCTTTAATCAAAACCAAAGGAAAAGGAAAAACTTACGACTGTGTTGTGGGAATCAGCGGAGGGGTGGACAGTTGTTACACCGCTCACCTTTGTAAGGAATACGGTTTAAAACCGTTGCTGGTTCACATGGATAACGGATGGGATACCGAAATCTCGGTAAATAATATCAGAAGGATGATTGATGCTCTGGGGTTTGATTATATTAGTGTTGTGTTAGACTGGGACGAGTTCAGAGAAGTACAGCTGGCTTTTCTTAAATCCTCCATTGTAGACCTTGAAATGCCTACCGACATAGCCATAGCTGCGTGTCTCCATCAAACCGCGGCAAAGCACAAAATAAAATACATACTCTCCGGCGGAAATTACAGTGGTGAAGGAATTTTGCCCCTTCAAATGGGGTATCACAGGTATAAGGATATGAAACTGTACCGCCACATCGTTCGCAAATATGGCAAGGTTGCATTGCGCACCATCCCCACCATGGGATTATTGAAAGAAATGTACTTTAAATACGTAAAAGGGATTAAAACCGCATATCCATTGAATTATGTCAACTACGACAAAGACCAGGCTCGCAATGTTTTAATACAGCAATACCAGTGGCAAAATTATGGTGGCAAACATCATGAATCCCGTATCACCGCTTTCTGGCAATCGTACGCTATGCCTGTAAAGTATAATATGGACTACCGCCGTACAACGCTGGCATCACAAATAATAACCGAACAGATTGCCAGAGCCGATGCCATTACCCTGCTTGAACAATCACCTTTTGACGCAGAAAAAGTATTTGATGACAAAAAATATATCGCAAAAAAATTTGGAATATCAGAAAGTGAACTGGAATCATACCTAAAAAACCAACCCAAAACTTACGTCGATTTTCCAAACAATGAAAAACTTATTCGCTTTGTTCACAATACTTACCGGCGTATATTTAAAAAGTAATTCATGGTAAATTTGGGAACAGTTTCGGTAATTATTCCGGCATATAATGCAGAAAAGTTCCTTGAACTTACGTTGCAGAGCGTAATAAACCAGACATATCCGGCTTCGCAAATTATTATTGTTAATGACGGAAGCACAGACAAAACCGGAATATTAGCAGATCAATTCGCAGCAGAAAATCACATCGCAAAGGTTGTACATATTACAAACTCGGGTGTTAGTAACGCAAGAAATATCGGGCTTCAATCCTCTTCGTCAGAATTTGTAGCGTTTTTAGATGCCGATGACCTGTGGGAACCGTTTTTTTTAGAAACCTGCCTGCAAATGCTGAAAGAGCAACCTGCATCTGCCGTATATACGGAAGCCATTTGCATTTCAGAAAGCGGGACTAAGCTCGATTCATTGATTACAGCCTGCAATATTCATCGTCCTCAGGATATTTTGTACTGGCGCGAAGGCTATGTCGTAACCCCATCGGCAGCAGTGTTTAAATCCAGTGTTGTCAAAGCACTGGACGGGCCTTTTGATACGAATATCAGTACAGCAGCCGATCAGGACTTTGCCGTAAGAATTTCCGCCAATACTCCAATTATAGCCATTACCGATACTCTGGTTCACTACCGTCTTCATGCCAACAACATGCACAAAAACATAAAAAAAATGGAACACGAACATCTTTATGTTTATCGAAAAGCCATAAAAAACAACTTTTTACAAAATCGTTCCTTCAGAAATATATGTATGGCTAATTTGTATTTAATTCTTGCCGGAAGCTGGTGGCATCAGGGTAAAAACAAACCCCGCAGCGTTTTATTCGTATGGAAAGCCCTTATTACACAACCGCTTTTTACGCTAAATAAACTCCTGAATAAACGCAAATGAATATTCTCGTACTTACATACTGGAGCTTCTCTGAACCTTTAATTCAGACATATACTTTACCGCATGTGCGGCAAATAAAACAAGAATTGGGAAAAGAAGGAAAAGTGTACCTGCTTACACTTGAAAAATCACATTTAAAACTTTCAAAAGAACTAAAAAAAAATGTAAAAGCCCAACTGAAACAGGAAGGTATTGTCTGGATACCGTCTAAATATTATGCTTTTGGACTACAAACACTGTTTGCGTTTATACCTCTTCTGTTCAGGCTTATTTCTCTTATTCTTTTCAAAAAAATCAAAATAATACATGCATGGTGTACCCCGGCAGGTGCCATCGGATGGTTTTTGTCAGTAATTACCCGTCGCAAACTGGTAATAGACAGCTACGAACCCCATGCTGAAAGTATGCTGGAAAATGGCACATGGACCAAAAGAAGTTTGCCATTCAGGTTGCTCTTTAAGCTCGAGAAATTACAGACCAGAAGAGCGACTGCCTGTATTGGTCTTACTGCAAAAATGCCGGAATACTCCCTTGAAAAATATGGATACAAACCAAAAATTTATTTCACAAAACCCGCAACTGTCAATACAGAAACATTTCACCCGGAACAGATAAAAGATTTTTCTTTGATTGGCGAAGACAGTCTTTGCAATAAAATCATCTGCATCTACGCCGGAAAAACCGGTGGCATTTATCTGGATCAAGAAATTTTTGACTTCTTTAAATGTTGCGCTGACTACTGGAAAGGAGGGTTTAAAGCCATTTTATTAACAGATACCTCAGCCGATTACATTGAAAAATGTACAGGCATTGCTGGTATCGCCAAAGGCTACATCTGGTTTCAGAATATTCAACATCAGGATGTTCCGAAGTATATGAACCTGGCCCATTTCGCCTTAAACCCCGTAAAACCAGTGCCTTCCAAAAGATATTGCACATCAATTAAAGACAGTGAATATTGGGCTATGGGACTGCCGGTGGTTATTACACCAAATATTAGCGACGATTCCGAAATTATTGAACAAGCTCAAATTGGTGCAGTATTACAGGAATTGAACCCCAATGGATATCTGCATGCTGTAAAGAGAATAGATGAATTACTAAAAGCAGACAGCACCGGAACGTTACGGTCTACCATCATTGACATTGCAATACAATTCAGAAGTCCTGAAATTGCCATTGATATATATAATAAACTCTATAATAATGAAACCGGAATTCTCACTATAAAACCATCCTTTATACCGAGAAATCAAGTAATCGTTTATTGTTTTCATAGCTTAAAAGACCCTTTGGTTGAAGGCCTTATATTGTCGTACCTAAGAGGTATGGATTTAAACAAGAACACAACGGAGGTGTATTTAATTACTTTGGAACAAAAACCACATAAATTATCATCAACGCAAAAACTGGAAATAACCCACACCCTCAAGGAATCCGGAATTCATTGGAAACCATTCAATTATCATAGTGGTCAATTTTTACTTCTGAAAAAAACATGGGATTTCATAAGGGTAGCAACTTTTATTATTTACCTGAGATTGATAAAAAAAACAAAGCGCATCATTGGTTTCTTACCCATAGCCGGGGCGTACTCAGCCATTTTAGGCAAGCTTCTGTTTATGAAATCTTATGTGTATTGCTTTGAACCACACAGTATGTATTTGATTGATTTTGGAAGCTGGAAAAAGAGTTCTCTGAAAACACGTCTTTTACTCTATTTTGAAAAATTTCAGGTACGTAATGCCTCAACTATAGTGGTGCCTACCCGGTATACACAAACGCTGATTGCCCATTGGAGACCTATAGGAAAAATAAATGTACTACCTATTAGTGTAGATACTGATTTGTTCAAACCCTACCAGAAAGACCCACTCACACAAAGTATCCGACAGGACCTGGGCTACACTAACGAACACAAAGTAATAATTTACACTGGAAAATTAGGAGGATTATACTACTCGCCACCAGAGCTTGCTCAATTCATAGAAGCACTTACGGTTTACGATTCATCATACAGATTCCTGATTATCACAAACAACCCTGTTCAGGAAGTGAATGATGCATTCATTTTATTTAAAATACCTAAAGAAAGGTACCGCATTTTACCTCCGGTAGCCTACCAGGAATTGCCTTATTACATCAGTGCGGCGGATGCCGGTATGCTGGCCATCCCCCCCCACCCGTCTCAAAAATACCGTACCCCCGTTAAAACCGGACTTTATCTGGCTTGCGGCATACCATACATTACCTGCGAAGGCATTGCCGAAGACGATACTATAGCAACGACTCACAAAATTGGTATTTCAATTCCTGATATGAAAAAGAATTACGCAAAGTACACACACGAATCTATACAAAACCTTTTTAACGATGATAATCTGCTGCATCGATGCCGTGAATATGCTGTAAACCATCGCTCGGCAACACTTACCAAAGAAATTCTTCAGGAAATGATTTTACGTTGAGCAGCCAATCGTTTCAGATTTCTTCGCTCCTTAAGTTTTTGAGCGAGAATAACCATCGCTGCCCCATACAAAGGAATCAATGGCACCTTAAATCGTACCAGTGCTCCAAAATTAGAAGTAGAGAGTCCTATTAGAAAAGCAAATAAAACGGAGAATATTAGAAAAGATGAAACCACAGGATCTCTCATTATCGAACGCAAAATATTAAACGGATTAGGTGAATACCTGAACACAGAAAAAATAAGAAAAACCAGATACAAATTTTCAATGGCTGAAAGAATCATTAGCGGGGAAGCCGCTTCATAAAGCATAGGCCTAAATAATCCTGCAATCATTGCAGGAACAAATAGTTGAACGGCACGTTGCGGCGTGCCGTCAAATTCTCCAATATCAAAAGATTGCCCCCCGTAATAATCTTGTTTTAAATCGTTATGTGTAACT
The DNA here is from genome assembly GCA_964508605.1 of uncultured Weeksellaceae bacterium. Classification (GTDB taxonomy): domain Bacteria; phylum Bacteroidota; class Bacteroidia; order Flavobacteriales_D; family CAZDUI01; genus CAZDUI01. The sequence goes on from CAZDUI010000011.1 coordinate 28,079, forward strand.
GCTGCAGTATTTAACGCTTGTTCTAAACCAAACTTTTCAAATGTATCGCCAAAAAAGGTAAAAAATACTACCAAAATTCCAAAAAACACGGCCAAAACAAAAGGTACTGTAATCATTTTCATTACAAAACCCCTAATTTTCATTAAACGTTTGTGATAATTCCAAATAAGGCAAGCCGGAAGCAAACCAAAGAAAATGTATGGTTTTATGGTTATAATAAGAAAACCGCCTGTTAGCAATAAAATCAACCCTCCCAGTGCCCTTGGCCTACAAATAAACACCCGGTAAAAACCGTATATATACAAACACAACCCCATATAGCTGTAGGTGTCTTTTAGCACCCCTGAAGACCAAAATGCAACCGACGGCATCATAAGTACAGGGAAATACAAGTTCTTAATATACTTCGGATATATTTCACATAGCATCTGAAATAATTTCCAGCTCGATAACAGCGATAAAAACGACAAAATCAAGCCGGTAACCAACATACTCCCTCCTCCTATAAGTACCAGTGGACTGGTTAAGCGTAATACCATACAGGTACGTGGCTCTAGATATAAAAATTGATAAGGTCTAAATGTATTTTCAGTAAAATTTGTATTCAATGAAGCTTGTGATGCTTCGCCAAAAACAACATTGAAAAACTTAATCGGACTCTCATAAAACACATGGGCAATAGCAGAAGACGATTCAAAATAGGCCACCGTATCTCCATAGCCATAAATCTCAAGGTATATAAAACTAAGTAATACTACTCCTAACATTTTTATTAAAAGCGCCGGATAAAAATACCTGAACATTAACCTTACATGCTTATCATTCTCGTCGCTCTTGCCCATATCCCCCCCCTTTCCACGCATTACATGGAAATTCTTATATAAAAATGCCAGAGCAAATATTATCATAAGAAAAATTGGAACCTGTATCATCTCGTTAAAACCAAAGAAAACAACGTCCCTGTAAAAATTATCACGCATGATGATACCCCTCCCCTCTCAGTATCGTTTGGGCACGGTATAGTTGTTCGGCAAGTATTAAACGTACCATCTGGTGTGTAAAGGTAAGCTTTGATAACGAAATCACCATATCAGCTTTCTTCTTCCATAATTCGTCGAAACCATAGGCACCACCAATCACCAGATCAATACCCGGCTTATTTTGAAATTGACCTTCAATTACTCTTGCCAATCCTTCTGATGTAAATTCTTTCCCCTTTTCATCCAGAATCCATAATGCATTGCGACCATTCAAATTCTTTTCAATCTGCGCTTGCTCCAATTTGCGAACAACATCTATTTCATGATGCCTGCCTGAAGCCTTCTTATTGTCGAGCTCAAGCCAATCTAATTTACAATAGTGTTTTAATCGGGATAAATACACATCCAAACCCTCTTTTACAAACCCATGTTCAGTTTTTCCAATGCAAATAACCCGAATAATCATGGCACAAAGATTGCACGAAAATCAGAAATATCAAGCATTACAACCAGTTATTGATTTCAGGTTTTGGCGCGATAATTGTATTGGTTGACTTACAAAAATTGAAATGAAGAAACTCTTAAATATAACGCTTTTTTCCTTCTTCTCTTTGATTACCATCTGTTTTACATCTGCTCAGGATGTTTCAGAACAAGCCAAACTGGCATTAAAAAACGGTAATAGCAAAGCACTTTCAGATCTCTTCACCGCAAATATCGATCTTGCTGTTGAAGATGTAGACGACGTTTTCAGTAAGTCTCAGGCAGAACAAATTCTCAAAAAGTTCTTTGAAAAAAACAAGCCAACTTCTTTCACTATAGTGCATGAAGGCAAAAGCAAACAGGACATTGAATATAAAATTGGCGACCTTGAAACCAGCGGTGGTAAATTCAGGGTAACCATCAATATGAAAAATGTTTCAGGAAAAATGTTTATTCACCAGCTTCGCATAGAATGACGGCTATGCGGGTTTTTCAGTTAGATTTCAGCAACAAGGGGCAAATCATTAGATTTGCCCCTATGCTTTTAGACCCATTCATACAAAACGCATTAAAAGAAGACGTTGGAACCGGTGACCACACAAGCCGTTCCACAATCCCGGCTAACCATCAGGGAAAGGCCCGGCTTCTTGTAAAAGATAACGGAATATTGGCCGGAGTGGAACTTGCCGATTCCATTTTTAAAGCCGTTGACCCGGAATTAAAAATGGAGGTTATGATAAAAGATGGTTGCGAAGTGAAAAAGGGTGACGTGGCTTTTACGGTATCCGGGAACTCCATTAACATACTTACCGCAGAACGATTGGTATTAAATTGCATGCAGCGCATGAGCGGTATAGCCACACGTACACGAGAAGTAACAGACCGTATTTCGCCTTTTGGATGTAAGGTTCTGGACACCCGTAAAACCACTCCGGGTATGCGACTGGTAGAAAAATGGGCTGTAGCAATAGGAGGAGGCGTAAATCACCGGTTTGGATTATACGATATGATATTGATAAAAGACAACCATGTTGACTTTGCAGGTGGTATTCATCAGGCCCTGACAGCAGCGAAGAATTATTTAATGCAAAACCAGCTGAATCTTGAAATTGAAATAGAAGCCCGCAATCTGAAAGAGGTTGAACAAATTCTTGAGCACCAGGGAATAAAAAGAATTCTTCTGGATAACTTTGCTTATCCGCAACTTGAGGAAGCCGTCATATTGATTGCCGGCAAAACCGAAACTGAAGCTTCGGGCGGGATAACCCTATGGAATTGTGCGGAATACGCCAAAACCGGTGTAAATTACATTTCAATGGGAGAACTTACCCACTCTGTTAAAGCATTCGATTTGAGCCTAAAAGCGTGCTAGCGAATCCGCATCATTCTAAGACCCTTTTTTACAACAGCATTTAATTCCTGAGAAATTCCAAAAACATACAAAGGAACGCCCGTAATGGTAAGAATTACAATTGACCGCACCAGAGCTGAAACCAAATTGGGTAAATCTTCAGGTATTGGAATAAAAGTCCCTGCAACCCATCCTACTCCTAATATGATTGCTGAATACAGGTGCTTCTTTCTAAAGGGTTGCATTTGGTAACGGTACAACAAGTAACCGAATCGTAAAATATTAAAAACAAACACACTAATTAGTGTTGAAAGCGCTGCGCCGGGAGCACCCATTACAGGAATCAGCAAATAATTGGTAATAAAAGTGATAATCAGCAGAAAAAGATTTAAATAGAAACTCACCCTGTAATTGGGTGAAGTTAGTAAAATGCCTCCGTTAATTCCAAAAGCCATATGCACCCATTTTGCCAGCGCCAGATACAGAAAAATATAATGAATATCTCTATAATCTTCCGGCATTTGAGCCAACACGTTATCTAATGAAAACCATATCACCATAAGAATGACACCGCCTGTAATAAACAGATTTAATGATGTTTTAAAATAAACGCTATGAATAGTTTTCATATCATTTTCGCTCCAGGCCTTTGACAGTACTGCAGCAGATATGGGAATAAGCGCCCGCGAAGGAAGCTGAACAATCATGGCAATAAACAGAGCAATACTGTAAAAAGCAATATGCTGTGCTTCCATAAAAGCACCAATCATCACCATATCCAAACGGTTTACAAGCAAAGCCGCCCCCGAATCGAGCACAGCATAAATGCCATAACGAAGCTGTGGAACTATTTTTTTACTGAACGCCAGATTCCACCGTATGCCGGAATAAGCAATTTTATTTAAATACACAAGCTGCAACACTGCACGCATTGTATACACAATTACATATCCTGCAATCATTCCATCAAAATTTATCCATCCAAAGAAAAAAAGTGCAACAACGACCAAAACTCCAATTCTGATAAATATTTCGGTAAGAAATGCCTGAAAAACAGTTTGCATTAAGGCCATAGCGTATCCTCCGGCTGAATTGAAGTAAACCGTCATATAAAAAAGCACCACCAAAGGCAGATAATACCTTTGAACCTGCGCCACCGTATATTCATCTTTAATTAGCAAATCAAATACTTCAGGAAAAAACGAAAACACAATGGAAAACACGGCAAGAATAATCCCCGGAAGAATCCATAAATAACTGTTCAGCACCGAGCGGCTTTCCCTATCGGCCGAACGGGCGTGAAAAAAAATAGCAGCACGTGCACTTCCCAACGACAGAAACTCTCCGCCAATTACCGCATACGAAAGCATCAACTGAATAACACCCCAGTCTTTGGCAGCATCTCCGTCAGGAAATACCTTTGGGAATATGAACATTGTGGTAATGGCACCCATGCCAAAACCGGCCAGTAAAATTGCCAGATTCCATCCACCCTGTTTCGCAACTATCCCCATCTCTAATTGAATCCGTTATCAAACCAGCTGCGGCGGCGCTGTAGTTTTAAATCTTTTAGCATGCTGCTTTTTAAATTTATGGCGATACTATAACTTCGCCGCAATCCAAACGGAATCCACTCAAACGACATTTCCCAACAATTTAAATCACGGTAAACACTGAAGCTGGTAAAGGTAAAATCTTTTTGCTGCAAGTCGTAACCTGTTGCAAAACCCACCTTCCATTTTTCGGTTAAACTCAAATCTCCTGTCATTTGTACCGTTTGGGTAATTCTTGCCGAATCCCTGTACGATTCATTGATAAAATAATAGCTCCTGTTCAGGTTTAAACTGTAATTGATACTTAGTGTCCAGGGAATACTGAAATCAATGAACGCATCGGGGTTGTTTTGAATGGCAGCCTTCATGCCGGGGTCGGCATCCTTTAGTTTTTCGTTTTCGTCGTCTCCCAGTTGCTCAAGAGCTCCCCGGCCTGTAGTATTCTTCTTCTTTTTGCTTTGTAACCGAAATCCTCCAGCCAGATTTCCCTGTGTAAATCGTGCAGGCCTGCCGGTTGCTTTCCACAATGCCTGATTTATTGCCTTCCCTTCAACGTACTGATAGGGGTCAAGGGCGCCACTAAAGTTGATATTAAACACTTTGAACAAAGTAGTTCTTCCGTTCATCTGAATAGTACTGAACTTCAATGAATCTTTAAAAATATCGTAGGATGCCAGTATATTGAAATTATCTATCAGTTTCAACTTTTTAAGACCCGTAACCGTATCCGATTCCGACTTCACTTTCATATCAAGGGTATTGATAATATTCAAAGACAACATTCCACTTTCGCCAAAGGCTGCTGCACCATATATTCCGCCTGAAAATGGCGAATACTTTACCACAGTGCCGGCTGTATCGGTATAGGTTAGCGGAGCCACCAGCTCAGGGCGGTATCTGAAATTAAGCTGAGGTGTAATTACATGCCGTATCACTTTTACAGGCTGATACTTAGCTTTGAATGTAAAATAACCATATAGTTTCGTTGACAAGGCTCCCGATGCCGAGAACTCATTATCCGTATAAAACCCGCGCAGTGTATCCGCAGTTACCACATTTGTCGTAGCGTCAATAGATCGAATAACCTTTTGAAAATACATTCTATTTACAAAATTCACCGATGGATTGAACGTAAACTTCCCTTTCAGAATTTTGATGGCCGTATTTAATCCTGCGGAATTACGGAATCCGTATCTCATTTCATCGGTAAGTTCGTCAAATCTGTTAAAGCTGAAAAGGGTATCACCGGCCGTTACCTGATTGGTGGCATCGGTGCGAAGGGTAAGCCCTATTTGCTGGTACCATTTTCGTGAACCGGCGGAAGGCCCCAGTTTGCCCAACGGATAAATGCGGTTCATATTCAGTGCCAGTTCGGGCAGCGCCACCGTTACCTGCCGGTTCTGAGAATTCTGACTATGCCGCGCATTCACAGCCACACTAAAGGGCGTTCCTGTAAAACTTTTTGACCATGCAATACTGGAATTGAAGGTATTACTCAGATAATCGTTAACATTACTGCTAAAAGTATTTTGAAAATTATCTACCGACCCCAGGTTCACGTTGGCTCTGAAGGTAGTACCCGGACGGGCTTTAGGATCCTGATTGTGTGTCCAGCGTATAAAAAAGGTGGAATTTTTTGAAAAATCAGGGAAATCCGGGTCTCCGTTTTTTAAAACCGTATAACTAATATCAAACTGCCCTTCATACTTATACCTTACCTTATACCGGCTCAGGTTATGCAATCCCCAGCTTCCGCGCGAATATATATCTCCTAAAAACTGTGTGTCAAACTTATCGCTTACAGGCCAGTAATACCCACCCTTCTGAAGAAAAAATCCCAAAACCGGAGATTCACCATACGTTGGAATAATAATTCCCGCAGATTGCTTTTTCTTATTAGGAAAAAATCCAAAAGGAAAGGCAAGCGGTGTAGGAATTCCGCCAATTTCAAGATATCCCGGACCGGTAACAATCAGTTCGTCCATAACCTTTAGTTTTTTAATTCTGAACCGCGTCAGGGCATCCGGGTCATCACAGGGACAAAAACTACCATTGCCAATATAAAGTACTTTGCCGGTATCCTTTTTAACCACTTCTGCATCTATAAAACCTTCGGTTACCTGTGTGCGAACATTGTATATTATTCCCTTACGCGTATCAAAGTTATAATCAATTCGGTCGGCAGTAAATGTCTCGGCACCGTCGGTAAATTCAGGCCTGCCGGTTTTATTTCCTGCACTATCCGCAAGGTAGGTTGCAGTAACTACCCTGGTATCAAACGAAAACTCAATCAGGTCTGCCTTCAAAATAATTTCCTTATAATTTACCTGCCCTGCCCCAAATAAATAAACCTTCTTTGCAGGAATATCCATGCGCATACTATCGCGGGCAAAATACTCTACAACATCATCAAGACCTTCTTCTTCCATGGATATTGTATCCGTTGCGGATTTAACCGTATCCGTAACCTCAACCGGCTCCTGACCATGAACGCTCAGTCCAATAATTAACATCCAACCGATGAAAAGTAACCGCAACATCATGAAATGCTCACCAAATGTGGTCGTAAATTTGTTAATAACGTGTGAATATCGTGGCGTCAAAGCTACGTTTTTACAACATAACATGAAGAATAAACATAGAACATCATTGAATTTTAGCACGATGCTCAAACGCTTATGCCTGGCATTTCTTGTATTGGGGCATTCTTTTTATTCAACCAGTCAATCATTAAAAACCGTAGTTATAGACCCCGGGCATGGCGGTGCCGACCCCGGAGCTATAGGTCCTACTAAAAAATACGAGAAAGACGTAGTACTTGCCGTTTCATTATATCTGGGTGAGATGATAAAAAAAGCTTATCCTGATGTGAAAGTAATCTACACCCGCGAGACCGATAAATTTGTGGGTCTTGCCGACCGTGCTGAAATGGCCAATAAACTAAAAGCCGATCTTTTCATTTCTATACATGCCAACGCATCTTCAAACAGTTCGGCATATGGTAGCGAAAGCTTTGTATTAGGATTACATGCCACATCAGCAGCCCTTGACGTGGCAAAGAGGGAGAATGCCGTAATTACTCTTGAAGAAGACCACGCTACAAAATATGAATCTTTTGACCCCAATGATCCTGAAAGTTATATATGGCTGAGTATGCGTCAAAATACTTTCCTTAATCAAAGTATCAATTTGGCCGACAACGTACAAGACGAATTTACCAATAAATTAAAACGATTCAACCGCGGTGTAAAGCAGGCGGGTTTTCTTGTGCTGTACCGAACTACCATGCCATCTATTCTGGTTGAAATTGGATTTATCAGCAACCCGTCCGAAGAGAAATGGATGAGCAATGCAGACGGACAGCAGGAAATTGCAACTTCGCTCTTTAAAGCTTTTAGTAAGTACAAAAATCATGTAGACGGCAGTTCCGCAGACAATGTCTCGGACAATAATTCCAATGCAGATAAAGAAAAGAAAAACAATAACGATAAGGAAAATCCTGACAAAAATCAACAAAACAACAACAATCAGACAACCCAAAACGATGTTCCTTCATCAAATGAACCGGTATTTAGTGTGCAGGTGATGGCTACTCCAAAAAAAGCAGATCTTTCAAAATCACCGTTCACTGACTATCAAGATGTTATTGAGTATAATGCAGGAGGATTGTATAAGTATGCCATTGGGAAATGTAAAACTTACAAGGAAGCTGTAGATTTGCAGAGCCGTTTAAGAAAAGAAGGATTCGACAGTGCGTTTGTGGTTGCTTTTCTGAAGGGCGAAAGAATAGATTTAAACAAGGCCAGAGAACTGGCAAAACAATAGGCGGATTGAAAATATCAAAGGAGCTTAAAATTGGATTTGCCGTAATACTGGGAGCTGTTTTACTCTTAGTGGGCGTAAACTACCTTAAAGGTCTTGATTTATTCGCAGAAAATAACGAGTACTACGCTTATTACGACAACGTTGACGGACTTACCGCTTCCAATCCGGTTTTTTACAAGGGCTTTCAGGTTGGTCTGGTAAAAGATGTAACATACGACAGGGAAACAGGCCGCATCCGGGTGGCTCTGATTGTGGATAATCCGGATATTCCCATTTCAAAAAATACAGAGTGCGTTATCCGATCGGCCGATTTATTGGGCTCCAAAATGCTCGAACTCAAGTTAAAACCTGGTGGTGAACCTGCCCAGTTTGGTGATACACTGATAGGATCACTTGAAAAATCGTTGCAGGAACAGGTAAACGAACAGGTGGCTCCGCTCAAAAAGAAAACCGAAGAATTAATTGGCAGCATAGACTCTATCATTACCAGTATTAAAACCTTTTGGGATGCAGGTACCGCAGATAATCTGACGCAATCGGTTACTGCTGCCAAGCGTGCCATCAACAGTGTAGATAGGGCTTTTTCGCGTATTGACACACTTATAATCGGACAAAGTGGGAAAATTTCACGCATTCTTACACATGTTGAAACTTCAACCAGTGCTCTGGCCGACCAAACCGAAAAAATTAAAAACACGGTTGCCAACGTAGAAGAATTCAGTTACAAATTAAAAGATGTTGAATTGCAAACTGCCATCGTAAAAATTAACGACGCCGCCGACCAAATCAACAGTATGATAAGTAAAATTAATCGTGGAGAGGGTAGTCTGGGACTTCTTATTCACGACGATAGCCTGTACGAATCATTACTTGAAACCAATGCTTCAGTACAGTTGTTAATTAATGACATCCGTAATTATCCGAACCGTTACCTTCATTTCTCGGTTTTTGGCAGCAGGGAAAAGGTTCCCAAGCTAAATTCGCAGGAAGAAAAGCTGCTGAAAGACCTGCTGGACATTAAGAAAGACGGAAGGGTAATCAGGTTCAGTAAAGAACAGGAAGACAGCTTAATGAAATTGATTAAGTAATGGGAATAGAGAATATTTTGTTTCTGGTAATGTTGGTAAGCGCAGGTGTCTTATTTGCGCTGCAAATTAAAAATATCCGCACCAACATTGGTTTGGGGTTACCGCTGAACAGGAGCGACAGAAAAGCCGACCGCTGGCGTACCATGATACGGGTAGCTTTAGGACAAAGTAAAATGGGGAAACGCCCCGTTGCTGCAATGCTCCACCTGATTGTATATGCAGGGTTCCTGATTGTAAATATTGAAATGCTTGAAATTATAATCGACGGTATTGCAGGTACCCACCGCGTACTGTCTTTTATGGGACCCGCTTACGATTTTCTGATTGCAGCTTTTGAATTTCTGGCTTTGGGCGTGCTATTGGCATGTGTGGTTTTCCTGATGCGTAGAAATGTTATAAAAATAAAGAGATTCCACTACCGCGAAATGACCCAATGGCCAAAAAGCGACGCCAATATTATTCTTATTACCGAAATACTGCTGATGAGTGCTTTCCTGATAATGAATGCCGCTGACAGCTTATTGCAACAGGCAGGTGCGCCCCATTTTGATAAAGCCGGTATGTTTCCCGTAAGTGGATTGATTGCTCCTTTATTTGAAGGATCGTCTATCGCAACTTTACACGCAATAGAACGCGGCTGCTGGTGGTTTCATATTGCCGGTGTACTCGCTTTTATGAACTATCTGCCCGTGTCAAAGCATCTGCACATTCTGATGGCTTTTCCGAATACATGGTATAGTAACCTGAATGCAAAAGGGAAAATGAGCAACATGGAAGCTGTTACCAAAGAGGTAAAGCTCATGTTCGACCCTTCTGCCGATCCATATGCCGCTCCCCCTGCTGATGCCGCCACTACTCCCCCAACCCGGTTCGGGGTAAAAGACGTTACCGACCTATCGTGGAAAAACCTAATGGACGCTTATACCTGTACCGAATGTGGACGATGTTCCAGCGTTTGCCCCGCAAATCAAACAGGTAAACTGCTTTCACCACGAAAAATAATGATGGATACGCGCGACCGCATGGTGGAACTGGGTAAGGCACGGCAAAAGAACGGTAAAGACTTTACCGACGGTAAATCTTTGTTAGGCAATTATATTACCGAAGAAGAATTATGGGCTTGCACATCGTGTAATGCGTGTGTGGAAGAATGTCCTGTGAACATAGACCCGCTGAACATCATTCTTGAAATGCGCAGGTATCTTGTTATGGAAGAAAGTAAGGCACCTGCTGAACTAACTACCATGTTTACCAATATTGAAAACAATGGCGCACCTTGGCAATTCAGTGCTGCGGACCGATTAACATGGGCTGAAGAATTATGAAAAAGTATCTTTTCATCTTAATGTTATTTCCGTTTATTGCTTACGGACAATCTGAAAAAGCATGGATTCAGGCTTATCCCATCAAGGATACTTTATTCCATGGATATTCCAATGTTTTTTTGTTCGATGCACCCGGGTGTGCCTCTAAAACATACATTACATGCAGCGACGGAGGTACTGTGGCTTTCAATGGTAAAGATTATGAGGTAAGACCCAAAATGGGCACAAGAGAATTGTCCGTTCGTCTCTGGTGCGATTCTAATAAAGAATACCCTGTTGCCGAAAGAAAATTTGTAGTCACCATTATGACAAGTGACATAGCCAAACGAATCAAGTCTCATCAGCAAGAAAAGAAACCATGAGCATTAAAGTACATACCATGGCCGAAATGATGGCCGAAGGCGAAACCCCCGAAGTGTTGTTCTGGGTAGGATGCGCCGGCAGTTTTGACGACCGCGCAAGAAAAATTACCAAGGCCTTCGTAAAGATTTTGAATGGTGCCGGTGTGAAATTCGCAGTACTGGGTGCAGAAGAAAGCTGCACCGGTGACCCCGCAAAAAGAGCAGGAAACGAATTTCTTTTTCAAATGATGGCCATGCAGAACATTCAGATATTGAACGGATATGAAGTAAAGAAAATTGTGACTGCCTGCCCGCACTGCTTTAACACCCTGAAAAATGAATACCCCGAACTGGGTGGAAATTACGAAGTAATGCACCATACTCAATTTCTACAAAATCTTTTGGATACCGGAAGGCTAAAAATCAGTGGCGGCGGTACTTTCAAAGGCAAACGCATTACCTTTCACGACCCGTGTTATCTTGGCCGTGCCAATGGCGAATACGAAGCCCCGCGAGAACTGCTGGTAAAACTCGACGCCGAACTGGTTGAAATGAAGCGATGTAAAAACAGTGGTTTCTGCTGCGGTGCAGGGGGTGCGCAAATGTTTAAAGAAGCCGAAAAAGGGAACAAGGAAGTGAATGTTGAACGCAGTGAAGAAGCCCTGAGTACAAACCCGAACATCATTGCAACGGGATGCCCGTTTTGCAATACCATGATGACCGACGGTGTAAAACATTTTAACAAAGAATCAGAAGTTCAAGTACTTGATATAGCAGAACTGATTGCTCAGGCCGGGGATTTGTAATGCTGCAAATTCCTTACATTTACGGGAAGTATTATGAACACGCCCCGCAGATATAACCTTATAACTTTCGCCCTGATTGAAGGTTTTGGAGTTGCATCTTTTGAACTTATTGTTGCAAAATCCATCAGTGGTTTTTACGGGAATTCTCTTCAAATCTGGACTTCGGTACTGGGGCTTACTATGGCATGTCTGGCAATAGGTTATTTTCTTGGCGGTTGGGTATCTAAAAGAAAATTAAACAATCACATAACAACCTATCTTGCTTTATCCGCTGCCGTTTTTCTGGTGCTGAATACAGCCATTTCACAACCCCTGATGATTGCTTTTCATAATATGGGTTATTATACCGGAATGATTCTGAGTGCTATTGTATTGCTGGCTCCGGGATTGATTGCGCTGGCAATGATTAATCCTGTAATCATTGAACAAGCAGCGAATAAATCTACGGGAAAGACAGGAGAACATACCGGCAACACCTATGCAATTTCTACTTTGGCAGGGGTTGTTTGGACATTGGTTCTTGGGTTATACCTGTTAAGCGATTATGGAAAAAATATTTCATCTGTATTGAGCGGAATTGCAATATTGATTGCTCTAGTACCTATCCTTAAAACAAATAGAATTCTGTTCGGATACAAAGCCATTTCACTGGTGTTGGTATTGCTGACAGTAACGACCATTCAACTCACTACGTATTTTACCATTCCGCAGCACAAACAACACATCATTCATTATCAGAACGACGGTATGATGGGCGAAATGATTGTCATGGATCATCTTCATGATAAATTCAACAGGATGATGTACGTAAATGCAATATCACAAAGTAATGTCCGGCTCAGTGATTTTTATTCATTAGGCCTGTATGTTCATCGTATCTCTGCTGTGTCCAGTTTAAAACCAAAAGGAAGTTCTGCATTAATTATTGGTATGGGAGCCGGAAGTCTGGTAGACGAATTTCAAAGATTGGGCTTCAATACCACAGTCTGTGATATCGATAAAAGAGTTTACAATGTATCCACCCAATATTTTAATCTGAAATTCGACCGAAGTAATTTTATTGAAGATGATGCACGCCACCTTTTAAGAAGTATTGACAAAAAATTTGATATTATTGTGTTCGATCTGGCATTAGGAGAATTTCAACCTTCACACGTTTACACCCTGGAGGCATTTTCTTCGCTGAAACAACTGCTAAAAAACGACAATTCGTTCGTATTTCTGCACTATACTGACAGAAGTGAGCAATCAATTGCCTACAGAAGCGTGGCAAGAACTATGTATGAATCCGGTTTTCAAATTAAAGAACTTACTCCCCATCCAAATATTCCTGATGATAAAGTTATCATTGCTATGACCGGTGCCCCCCGTACCAGCACTTTCCAATACAATCGTATTAATGAGTGTTGTCAAAAATCAGGACCCGTTGAAAAACTTATGGAAACCTCTGACATCAATATGGCAGATACATATATTCTTACAGACGACAAACCTTTACTTGATGTTTTGAATAACGAAACCATGATGTACTACAGAAAGCTTTCTATCAAAGAGCTCATTCTAAAAATGGCTTCTTCTGATTTCTAGTAAATGTCCATAACAGTAATGCAACCGGTGAAACAGATAGAACCACGGACAGGCTAAATAACGCAACTTCCAGACCCTTATAGGGAATGACATATAAGCCAAACAGAAAAATAAACGCCACCCCTCCCATTGTAGAAACCAGAAATGTCTTACCGGCCGAAAAACCCGATGAATCTCCAAGTTTTGAAATCAATTGCGCTGCAACCGGGCCAATCATTGCGAACAGTACGACCGGAATGATAATAATTACGGCACATGATATAATCAGCGATACCAGAAAATTCTCTGAAAACGTAACGTCCAGAAGGTCGTTACCAAAAAAAGCAAGCATCAGAAGATACAAAGAAGCGAGAATAAGACCTGTTGAAACAAATCTGAGGCCGGTTGAATTGGCAATCCTGCCCCCAACATAATAACCTACCGCAATACACAGCATCGTCAAAGAAATGGTTACCACCCACACAGGAAGCGCCGTGCCATAATAAATTGCCAACATTTTACCCGAAATAATCTGAATGGTCATCATTGCACCTCCTTCGGCAAGTAATGCCAAAAGAAGCAAGTAATAACCCAGTGGCTTATTCTTTAATGAACCGCTCACGCTTTACATTATCGCCCACAGAAATTTCTACAAAATAGATTCCCTTGTTCAGCATGGTGATATCCATGTTTTCTCTGTTGGTCCCTCTAATAAAACGAACATCCTTCTCTCTTACCAAAGCCCCTATTGAATTGTATATCTTAATCTTGCCATTAGAAGACTCATAATAAGCTATTTCAAGAGACAGCTGATCTTTAACCGGATTCGGATACACAAACAGGTCTATAATACCCGAACCGATATTTACGGCGACCACGTTAGACTGCGCATATTTTCCGTCGTAGTCCACCTGAATCAGCCTGTAGAACATGGTACCCGGGGCAGGATAGCGGTCAACACCATCATAAATTAGTGTTTCAACAGAATTTCCGGCTGCCTGCTTTACTAGAAAGGTTGTAAAGTTTTCACCATCGGTGGAACGCTGAATATAGAAATAGGCTGAATTGATTTCGGATGCCGTTACCCACTGTAAATCTACGTCTCGCCCATTATACCTTGCATCAAACAACAACAATTCCACAGGCAAAATAGTAACGCTGCCTGAAGCCGCAGTAGTCATTTTATTGCCGCAAACATCCGTAACATCAGAAGTACCCGAAGCTATAATATACCATGAATCGTCATACCCATCTCCGGGTGCAGCACTTACGGTAACTGTTAGACTCATGGTAGTATCCGTACCTGAAGTACAATCATTGGCCGAAACCGATGTTATGGTTGCGCCGCCTAAAGGCCAGCCCGTTGTGCCCAAACTAAAATCAGAAGCACTTAGGTTTCCGCAAAGTATGGGTTCGTCAAGATCAATTGTAAATGTAGTGCCTGCCGAATTAAACAAACTGGTTGCAGCGGAAATTACTCCCAACATGCCCGGAGGAGATGCATCACAGCAGGCTACCTGATTACCGGAAGATGTAGCAGGATCGCTTTCGCAATAACCGTTAGTATATGAGCCCGTTTCACCATCAGCAAAGGTTTTAAATTCTACTGAACAATCGTTTGAGTTGGAAAGGCATTCTGCTTCAGTGTCCCATGTGGTTACCTCAAAACAAGCTGTCCAGCTGTACGTAGAATACACTGTAACATCACAGCCCGTGTTACATCCAAAATGCGACCAGTCCTCTCCGGGACAACCGTCTCCCCAACCGGCTACCACCGAATTGGTAAAAAACCACCCCCCGTTAGGATTCACTGTATAACTCTGTGTATTGTGTGTTACAGCTGTGGTGGTCCAAGCCCAAGTACCATCTCCATTACCGGTGGCTTCAACAGGTGCTTGTGTAGGAGTTAATGTGGTGGGGTCGAAACAACCGCCAAAGGAGGGGACTATACCATGTAACCATTGACATCCGCCCAATGCAGAATTATCCCATAAATCAACAGTATAACAAAATTCAACTGTTGTTCCCGGCGCCCAGGTTCCACCGGGTATCAGTGAACTTACAACCGGAGGAGGAGTAAAGGATATGCTGTTGCTCAGGTTACACAACAGGTCCAAATCGTAATCTGTCAAACAAATCTGAAAATTGCCATCTCCGGCCGCACCATCGTCATCTGATGAAACACTAATGCTATAGGTTTCACCAGGATTTAAAGCAAATTGGGTTACACTGAATGTATTACCTGTACCATCCTCCACACATCCGTAAATGCCCGTACATCCGGACCAAATACCCACTGAAGGCGTAAAGCCGTCTGTTGTTATAGTCAGGTCCATCAAACTGTTGGTAGCAGTAAAAGTGTACCAAACCATCTGATTGTAATCAATTGTAGGGCAAGAACCGTTAATTACAAAACTCTCATCACCTGCATTGATATTACAGTCCATACCACATACTGCAAGTGTATCGCCATCAATAACAGTATTTGTGGCAGGTTCCATCATAAATGGGTCAAGATTGAAAGCGGTGGAACAGTCATCGTTATTCAGGCAATCACTGGTATTATCAAAAGTACCCGATGCACAAGGTGCACAATCCACTCCACCGCAGTCAATACCTGTCTCATCGGCATCCTGAACACCATTGGTGCAATGCGCAGGCGGGCAAATACCACCGGTACATTCAACCCTAATACAAAACGTCATTGACGCACCACATGGACCACCATTTGCATAGGACAATCTGATAAGATAGGTTTGACCAACCGTTAAACCCGTCAAATTAACAGGGTTTGTATTAGGAGCAGCTGATGATAAACTAATACAGGCTAGTTCAGAGCCGGCACCCGGCAAACATCCACCACTATATACCGCTAACCTGCCAAGACAAGCCCCGGAATTCTTTTGTGTTATAATAGTCATATCAGTACTTGCGGCAGTAAAAGAATACCAAACAGATTGTGAAACTACACCACATGAAGGCGTTACTTCGCCGGCCTGTGATGTAGCAGAAGCTGTGGTTCCGTTAACACAAGCTGCACCTACCGTTAAAGAAGTAGCACTTGCGCAATCGTTATTCGCAGGCTGCGCATTACCGTAGAACGGTATGAAAACCAACGCCAGCCAGAGTAAAATTTTATATTTGTTTTTCACAAAGTTCACTTATTTTTCCAGATTATGGTTACTTCTGGTTCTTTGGCCGGGTCGGTGGAATACTTGGTAACCACAATTCTGTCATCAAAAATTTGCCGGTGTTCAAGCACTTTGTTCAAGGTTCTGACATCTTGCACAGATTTTGGACGAATTTGAGTTTCCTTTGCTGCTTGACCCTTATTATCAACTACCTGACTTTGGCCTGTAAAATTCACTCCCAATAAAATTAAGGTGAAAATCATATATTTAAAAATAAATTCTTTCATTACTATCAATTTAAATCTGTTTTTTGCAAAAAGACAACTAACCAAACAAAATTATAAAAAAATAATAAGATAATAAAACACTGTTAACACATTCTATGAATGCTATGTTTCAAAAATATGCATAAATTTTTATTTTATAATCATTTGGCATTTAATTTATCAAACAGCACCCTTTTAAATTATTCGACGAACCACAACTTTTACACGATAAAAACACATCCTTACTAATTTGTTATAATTTAAACAAACTAACCCATCAGGCTGAGTTTTGTTTATTTTTGCGTACCACCTTTTTCTTTTTACATTGAAATCATTGTTGTTATTCTTTCTGGCAGTGCTTTTCTTCGCAGGAATTTCCTGTAAGAAAGAGCCTGTGCTCCCACCCGCAGTTCCCGAACGGGTATCATTTGAGTTGGTTCAAGACACCATAAACACGATTACATCAAAGCATGTGAACCAATTACATGTTGCAGCTGACGGGCGAATGTTTGTAGCAACCGACCACGGATTCAGTATTTGTAACAATGGCTTATGGGAACGTCACGATTCTATAACCGACGGGTTGCCATCTAACAGAATCAACTGTATTACCCTGGATGCTTCAGGAAAAATATGGGCAGGTACTCAAAACGGGCTGGCGACTTTTGACGGTAGCAACTGGTTATTTTTCAATACACTGAATTCAGGGCTCCCCTCAAACAAAATCAGAACTTTGGTTACCGACCAAAACCAGATGCTTTGGGTAGGGACCTATAGTGGCGGTGGTCTTGCATCATTTGACGGAACTACCTGGAACACCTATACCCCGGGAACCTCCGGATTGCCAAATAATTCGGTAGGAGCCTTAGCTGTAGATAGTGCAAACAACATCTGGATAGGTACCGGAGGGGGAATGGCAATTTTTGACCACACCAACTGGCAGACGTTCAACCCCGGCAATTCAGGACTTCCCAATGCATATGTCTATTCCATAGCTTTCGATTCCGGCAATACCGGCTGGATTGGTACCAACGGCGGGTTGACCACATTTGACGGTATCGGCTGGAACACCTATAGCCAAAGCAATTCAGGATTGCCCTGGAATCTGGTACGTTGTGTGGTAGTTCTGGGCACCAAAATATTTATAGGTACAGAGGGTAAGGGGTTCACCATCTTTGACGGGAGTACTTTTACCACGTACAATACCGGCAATAGCAATCTCCCTTCCGATTATGTAACGTCCATTGCGCAGGCATCAGATGGCAAAATCTGGATAGGTACCGACGGTGGTGGCATTGCTGTCTGCAATTTATAATCATCCCGTAGTTGTTTGTACCCTCTCAACTTTCTTTTCACATTCATCTGTATTATTCCTGTAAAATTTAAAACAAGAATCCAAGAATGTGTGTCATTTTAATCAACTTCCAAAAAACTGTGGATCATATTTTGTCTCTCTTTGAATACACTACAATTTATATTAATGTAAATCAACAGTATAGCAACCATCCCTTAGTTTTGCATATGTTCAATTTACACAACCATCGTGAATACAAAGCGCCTTTGTTCCATCTACATGTTTATAAAATACTAACAAAAGAATGAAGTTATCTTAACATTTTAAGTTCTTTAGCTTTATGAAACATCATATATGTACAACCATTCTATTGTTCTGTGCTGTGTCTGTTTTTGGGCAGCGCAGCATTCCCGTGGATGAACTTCCGGCTGAAGACCGGTGGAAAAAGATGTCAAAATACCATCAGGACCATCGTGCCCTTGAATTGCGTCCTGTTGATATAAACAACACAACAAATACTTTTCCGGTCTTTAACACAGTAGATCAGGCATTAGATTTTTTCAGCAATAAAGTCATTAAAAACGACTATACCATTTATTATGTAAATGAGATCAATACAATTCAGTTGTACGAAGAAAGAAGACAAGTGCTGAGAAAACAATTTTATGGTGAAGAATTACCTGAAGTGAAGTCTGAGTGGATAAAACTGGATGTAAAAGATGTGATACCTGTTGGTGAAGTATTGCGGATGCCTCCTCCGGGTGGTGGCGGTGGCGGTGGTGGTGGTGGTTTGGCCTGTAATACAACTTACAATCAAAGCACTTGTAATTCATCAGGCAATAACCCCACAACCACGAATTGCCTGAATGGTCCCAGTTATTATGCCGGTTCAGACCTGGACGGTGATGGTTGTGAAGATGTGCAATTTTCGGTAGAAAATGCCTGTTCGTTTACCTTTACTGCTGCAGCGGGAACCGGTTGCCAAACCTACACAGCCTCTTTAGTACCTGAAAGTACATTGAATTTACAGGGAGCTATGTTCCCTGATGTTTCAGCAGCAAACAGTTGCGGAGGGGGATGCAGTGGATTAGACGGAGGCAATGGAGACGAATACGGCAGTGGTCCGGGAGGAACTGGTTCTTCATTTACATTAAGCCTTACTGTTTGCGCCGGCGAAACCATTGTTATCTGGACGGACGGCTATGCCGGAGATGCCGGAAATTACACAATAACCATCAATTGTCCTGTAACACTACCCGTTGAATTACTTTCATGGGGGGCAGAAACGATGGGCAAAAACGTTACCCTGAAATGGACGACGGCATCTGAAACAAATTTGTCGCATTATGTTGTAGAATCAACAACAGACCTTCGTAATTTTAAAACTGTGTCAACCACAGATCCACTCAATGGTGAAATTTCTCAATATGAGGTTCAGGACATTGCAGAGGAGCAAAAATATTACCGGTTAAAATGGGTTGACTACGACGGCAAATACAGTTACTCTGATTATGTTGTGGTGGACCCTGAATTGAATTTTACAGGAAAAGGAACCGTCAGGCCCAATCCGGCACAAAACGAATTCAGCTACAAGGGATTTTTTCCAACGGAAGGCAATTATATTATTACTCTTGTTGGTGCCGATGGCACTGAATCTCTTCGCTTTGTAAAACATATGGAAAAGGGGATACATGAATTTCCTGTAACCGGAGAATCCCTTCCGGCAGGCATTGGTTTCCTAAGAATTATGAATGCTGAAACCGGCGAAACAACCGATACACAGAAAGTAGTGCTCAGGTAAAACAAGATTTTTTTATTCCATGGCTTTCTTTTAATCTGCGATAATCCTTATCTTTCAACGGGTAAAGAAATTGCAGTGCCATTCAATTTTATTATAATCAAACGCATACCGGTTTTAAGCAGGCATATTCCATCCTGGCTAAACTTGAGTTTTCGGCAACCATTTTACAGACTGACGTTTTGGTCGGTTGCATTCTCCGGATTTGTTATTTCGGCCTCATCTCAGACCGACTCTCTAAAAGCAGTATATTATTTCAATCAATTTTCGGCGGTGGAATTCACAGATACAGCAAAGATGAAAATCTATGTGGATTCTGCGCTTTTTCATGCCCGAAGGTCCGGATCTTTGCCTGCACAGGCCACAGCTTACCGTTATTACGGCTGGTATTATCAGGACATGGCGAAATACCGGGCAGCCGAAAAAATGTTTGATATTTCCATGCG
This sequence comes from uncultured Weeksellaceae bacterium, assembly GCA_964508605.1. Classification (GTDB taxonomy): domain Bacteria; phylum Bacteroidota; class Bacteroidia; order Flavobacteriales_D; family CAZDUI01; genus CAZDUI01. Next base: position 48,332 of record CAZDUI010000011.1, read on the forward strand.
AATCAGCCGGCAAATTCAAGACGAGCAAGGAATGGCCGACACATGGGCTAATCTTGGCAATTTGTATCTGGACAATTACGATTTAATATCTTCTGTTCAGGCACATACCAAGAGTATGAAAATAAATTCAGAATTATTAAGAAATGCCAAAACAACCCGGGCCAGACAGAAACCTCTTGCGGGATTATCGGCTGCATACAGTAATCTGGCTTCCTTATATAGCGAGTTGGAAGATTTCAGAAAAGCTATTAACCTGCAAAAAAAGAGTTTAGAATATGAAATGAAGAAAGGCAGCATAGACAGTACAGGAATGGCCATTTCGTTTCATGGTCTAAGTATTTACTACAGAAACTTAAATAACAGGGACAGTGCCTATTATTTTGTGATAGCGGCCGAGAATTTATATCAACAGGTGAATTATAGTCTGGGCACAGGACAGATACTCCTGCAAAAAGGTCGTATTCTTGAACAGTTTGACAGCACTACCAGGGCTATTGAATGTTATGAAAAAGCCGTAACTGCTCTTGCAGAACATGGGGCATGGCGCGATGTTTTTGTTGGTAGAATGAACATGTTTTCATTATTCCTCAGAGAAAAGAATCTCAAGAAAGCAGAAACAATCATTCATCTAATTGAAATTCCGGAAATAAAAGCTCTGGGTAAGAAAATCAGACATCCTTACTTTGAACAAAAAGCCACTTTTTTGCAGCTGACTGGAAATCCTGATTCTGCATATTACTATCAGCGGCTCTTTTCGCAATACCGCGACAGTGTATTGAATGATGAAAAAAAGAAACAGATACTTAGCTCAAGATTCAGCTACGAGCTGAACGAACGCATGCGTGCCGACAGTCTGGAATATTCAAAACAAATTGAAGTACAGCAATTGCGTGCCCTGGATGCCGAGAATCGATCAGCATTTCAAACCAGAATTATCCTGTTGTCGGTTGGATTCATGTTGGTATTAATAACAGTGGTTATTCTATTATTCAGAAACGCAAATATTCGTAAAAAACTTAACATTAAACTTCAACAACAATCCCTTCATCTCCAAGATTCACTGCGAGAGAGGGAAATACTCCTCAAAGAAATTCATCACAGGGTAAAAAATAATCTTCAAATCGTGAGCAGTCTGCTAAGTATTCAATCAGGAAATACCGGCAATAAAAGTGCTTCGGAACTTCTGGCAGACTCCCAAAACAGAATACTCAGCATGAGCTTAATACACGAAAAATTATACAAAAGCGAAACTCTGGAAAAAATAGACCTGAAGAATTACCTTGAAAATTTAACTTCACATTTGTGTAATTCCTTTGCCCTGGATTCAAGGAACATAACCCTTTCCGTGCAATGCGATGAAATATACCTTGACATTGATCAAACGGTGCCATTGGGTTTAATTGTAAACGAACTGGTAACGAATTGCATAAAACACGCATTTACCGGGTTACCGCGTGGTAACATTACCATAAAGGCTATTTCAACTGCAGACCATAATTGCACTGTGGAGATAAATGATGATGGCAAAGGAATGCAAGGCAAAAACCAATCCGGCGGGTTAGGCATGAAACTATCTGAAGGATTATGTCGCCAACTGGGTTCCAGACTCATTATGAAAGATGCAACTGAAGGTGTTTGTTATACCTTTTCATTTACATTAAATACATGATGAGTTAACCCTTGCAACTATAAAACATACATTTAATAATTCAACACCTACCTTTGTAACATAAGGTTTATCACTTATCTTAAAAGCCGAACGGGAAGCATTTTGCTCTTAATTCTATCAAAACTTATTTTAAATTCCTTACTTTGCAGCGTTTAAAATCATTATGACTGAAATTGCAGTAAAAATATTAATTGTAGAAGACGAGTTCAGCATTGCCATGGATTTGGAGATGCAACTACTTCAATCCGGTTATCAGTCGGCCGGAATAGCAGTAAATTACGCTGAAGCCATTGCACTAACCGCCGATCAGCAACCCGACCTGATACTTATGGACATTAATCTGAAGGAGAGTAAAACCGGTATTGATGCAGCAGCACGGATAATAGATTTGTTTGATACTCCGGTGGTGTTTTTAAGTGGGAACACAGACGCAGGCACACTAAAAGCTGCTACATCAGTTCGTACGTATGGTTTTATTACAAAACCCTACAAAAAAGATGACCTGAGACCTGCCATTGAAGTGGCTCTTGCAAGACATGCAGAATTTAAGGAAGCACAAAAAAAAGATGCACTATCAAAACATGACAATGCTGAGGTGCCTGCCGATCTTCAGTTGCAACATTTCTTTGTAAGAGACAAAAATCAACTTCGCAGAATTGAAGTGAATACAATTCTTAGACTGGAAGCATTAGATAACTATACATTGCTTTATACACACCACAATAAATTCATCATCTCCTCTTTTCTGAAGGATCTTTTACATCGATTACCCACCGACCGGTTCATCAGAGTTCACCGCAGCCATGCGGTGTGTCTGGATGCCATTGAAAGCATGGAAGACAATCTTTTATATATTCAAGGAGAAGCCATCCCTGTAAGTAAATCGTATCGTGAGGACCTGATGCAGCGGCTGAGCATCCTTTGAGCCAGCAAAACCCACTGATTCCATTTCGCTCTTTCACCCTGAAATTTCTTTTACTCACCAAATAATAAACAAAGAAGAGCTGAAGGTTTGTAATCTTGGCTGAGAATACTGAATGTAGATTCCATGCGTTTATTACCCTTTGCTATATTAACTCTGCTAATGCCGGAACTTGTTTCATGTCAAAAATCAGCGCGTGAAACCGGTCATGAGTTTTGCGAATGCATGAAAAAAGGAAATCAACCGGTTGAACGTTGTCTTAAGATCGCAGAAGATTTCGAAAACAATAATTTAAACAATCCCGCTGCTCTGCAAGAATTTCGGAATGGCATGTCGGGTTGTAATACAAATTCTATTAACTTTACCCAATCTTAAAACCTAAATTATGAGCTACACTTATCAACAAATCAAGCCATTGGTAACCAAACACGAAGTAAACGGCAACCAGGTAAATGTATTTTTCAAGTCGTCCGACCAGGATGCTCCCATACAATCTATGGCTATAGTTATGCCCGAGCAAAAGGAATTGATGACCAATGTAGGAAAAAGTGCTGTTAAGCGCGGTGTTGTTAGCGGTGTTGTTAGCTGGTTAGGGCGTTTGCTGGGAAGTTCCATAGGAGGAGCCGGGGGCGCTGTTGCGGGTTCTGTAGCCTCTTCTGCCGGAAATCAGGTTGCGCAAACTGCAATGGGCGACCCGTCCAAAGAAGTAATGAAAGTGAATATGACACCAGAGAAAATTGAAGCCGCCATTGTTCAGGCTTTTCAAAGTGTCGCACACATGTACCAAATGGATGAAGCTACAAATACATGGAAAGCCGTAAAACACGGATAACGATTGACGAAAGAAGATAGATACTCTTTAATAAAATAACCATTTTTGAAAACGGAACTTAGGTTCCGTTTTTTTGTTGCATTATTTTTTTTAATTAATTTTCCGCATGAAAAAACTTTTGTTCCTCCTTATGTGCGGTTTCATTTTTGAAACCCACGCCCAAAACCCGCAGCATGAGATCGACAGTATAAAAACTCTACTGAAGGCAGCAACGCACGATACTACGCGCATCCGGCTCATTGCAGAAGTAGGGCATTTCTCGCACAACTACAATCCCGAATTCTGGGACAGTGTAAAAACCGTTGCAGAAAGAGAAAACTTAATATACCCGAAAGCTCTGGCACTTGGATATCTGGGCGTAATAAGGCAAAAAAAGGGAGACCTGACCGGAGCATTGAATCTATATAACGATGCCTATAAACTCTATAAAATACTCAACCATAAATACGGTATTTCTACCTCTCTCAGCAATTTAGGACATCTAGAATATCTGACAGGGGATTATCATACAGGAATAAAAAAAATGCAGGAAGCACTTCAATTGCGCATTGAATTAAAATATCAGGATGCAGTGGCCAATACAGCATATAATCTGGGACTTGCATATGAATCTCTGGGAGATCACGAAACCGCTATGCGACATTACAAACTGGCACGGGTGAACCTGAATAAACCCGCCGACCGCATTTATCTGGGATATGTTTATAACAGTATGGGATTGTTGTATCACCGCACCGACATAAGAGACAGTGCTGTTAAATACCTTGACAAATCGGTTGCCATTAATCTGGAAACAGGCAATTTAAGATCACTGAGCACGGCTTATAACAACCTCTGTTTACACTACTATTACCTGAAAGACACAGCCAAAGCCATGGACTACAGCCGCAAAAGTTTAACTACGCGATATAAAGCAAAAGACACGCCCGGATTGATTTACAGTTTAAGCAATATGGCACGCCTGTTTTTATCTTATAAAAATGCACCGGCGGATTCTGTTTTATATTATGTTTCACAGGCTGAAAAATATGCACATCAGGTAAATACACCCAAAGAATTAAAAATGACATCAATGTATCTGTCAGAAATCTGGTCTCTGAATAACAATGCCGACTCGGCAATTAAATATATGAACCGTGTAAAAGTTATTCTTGACAATATGCTCAGGCTGAATTATTATATTTTGGGAGAAAAGGAAAAGGAACAGTATTATGCCACCTTGCAGGGCGATTACGGTGTTGTATATAAAACGGCCGCCTACTTTCATGAACAACGCCCCTGGCTTACCGATACAGCATATAATACCACACTACGAAACAAGGGTTTAACTCTTCAAAGCAGCACCTATATCCGGCAAGCCATTTACAATTCCAACGACAGTATTTTAAAGACCGATTACGAAAACTGGCTACGTCTAAAAAAGGAAATAGCATCGTTATACATGCGCGGAAAAGATGTAACCCGGCAAGATTCGGTGGTTCGGCAACAAGAACGTTCGCTTATTAAACGACTGAATATTGAACCTGCCCGACGTGTAGAATGGAAAGAGGTTCAAAGTGCATTAAACCCGGATGAAGCAGCGGTTGAATTCATTAGATACATACAGGGAATTGACATCAACTATAAACTTAAATATGCAGCTCTACTGATTAAACCAGGTCTGGAGCATCCCATATTTATACCGCTTTGTTTAGAAGATTCATTAAAAAATATTCTTTCCCGTATCAAAATGACTACCGCGTCTGATAACATCCATCTTGCTTCTCTATATGATGCCGTATGGTCTCCAATGGAAGACCAGCTTAATGGAATAAAAACTGTATTCATTTCGCCGGAAGGTCTATTGCACAGGGTTTCGTTTGCCGCACTGCCTGTTGAAAAGGAAATATTATTATGCGACAAATACCAAATTAGAAACCGACCTTCTACCGGCAGAATCGCCCTGCAGAAAAATATTACGCCCGGAAACTTTGAAACCCTGCTGTTTGGTGGCGTAGACTATGGTAATCAGGCGAACCAGGAAAACGTTTGGAGTTACCTGCCGGGAACGATGTCGGAAGTTCAAAGTATAGAAAAACAACTGTTAAAAGCGAATAAAACAGTAGAAAAAACAACGGGCGAAGCCGCTGATGAAAAAACTTTTAAGGAAAAATCATCCAATGCCGAAATTATTCATTTGGCGTCTCACGGTTTTTTCTATCCCGATCCTGTGAATAGAAAATTTAAAGAAGAAAAAGAAATAGAATATTCCGATAAAATAAACTTTAGAAGTACCCGTACTTATGGCGAGATGAATTTTGTATACAGTAAAAATCCATTAATGCGTTCAGGAATAGCAATGTCAGGAGCCAACAAGGGATGGTCTGCGGCAACAACCCCCGATAACGACGGGGTACTTACGGCCGAAGAAATCACACATTTAAACCTGCAGAAATCAAAATTAGTTGTACTATCTGCCTGCGAAACCGGTCTTGGAGAAATAGTCGACAACGAAGGCGTTTTTGGTTTACAAAGGGCATTTTTACTGGCCGGAACAGATGCCCTTATCATGAGTTTGTGGCAGGTACCCGATAAGGAAACCAGTGAATTTATGACTCTGTTTTACAAAAATCTCCTAAAAAAGAAAGAAATTCACACGGCTTTTCTGCTCACACAAAAAACAATGAGAAAAAAATACCCCGCCCTGTATTGGGCGGGGTTTGTACTTCTGGAGTAACGAGTTATTTACCAATCAGCTCTTTTGCAATAAGGAACTGATCAAAACTTGCTTCACCATTGTAGTAGGTAATACCATATTTGTCGCCACCCTGGTTTTGCTGTCCAAAGCTCATGTGAAACACCTTGTATACATTTTCCTTTTCAAATTTCAAAACCACATTGGCCGTAATAGTGCGATGCGTAATATTACCCCAAACATCCCGCTGATAAACCCAGTCCGCAGCGGAAATAGCTGCCTTAACAGGTGTCTGGCCATCCCACTGCCCGGTTACAGCTTTTATCATGGATGCTTCAAGAGCTGCATCGGTTTTAGCCGGAGCAGGTAAATTCTTGCCTACTCTTTTACTAAAGGCAAGTTTATCGCTGTTTTTAACATTGATGGTATATGTTCCGGTAGCCACCACACGTTCAGCCCCAAACTTTGTTGTGTACATGTAACTGTTCAATGAATTTTTCTCATCCACCTTATCTTCAGGCACATCAAAAATCACTTCCAGTTTTACTTTATAAGATCCTTCAGGCAAATAATACATCTGTTCCCAGAAAGTCATCAATTCAGTTGATGGATAATCTTTTACCCATTTTTCTTCGGGTGACATGGCTACCTGAAAGGTAGTCCATTTATCGCGCATATCACCTTCCCAATACGCGTTAATATTTATTTGATTACCTATAAGGTCATTGTGCTTAAAGCCCTCTACTGTATACCGATACCAAAACTGCTGATTATAGGAAGGAACACCTATGGCATGACCCTGATTGGTTAAAGATTTATCCAAATAAATTCTGGAATATATATGGTCGGCAAGTGTAAAGTTATTGGTGAAGGACCCTTCATTTTCAGCACCCTTATCAATATGCGATTTTGAGAATACGATTTGATTTTTGTATTTGCCGTGGGTGGCCGAAGACATTCCGCCGTCTTCAACCGGTTCCAAATGATATTTCATCTTCTCCATGGCGTTCATCTTTTGATCAACATCAGCCATCGCTTTCTTTTCTTCTTCCTGCTTGGCAGGGTCGGCAGCATCACGGCACTTGTTCATCTTCATGCGCATCTCGCCATCCTGATAACCGCGCTTTTCTGCCTCTTCATAATGCGCAAGGGCTTCAGAATAGTTACCGGCATCATATAATGCATCACCTTTCTCTGCCAAATCAGCACCGCTCAGACCACTGTCAAATTTAGAAGCTGAAGCCGAAGAAGAGGAAGAAGAAGCCTCATTGTCTTTTTTATCCTTCTTATTTTCTTTGGCTTTATCAACCGCACCTTGCCCCTTGTCCTTTAATTTGTTCAGGTTCACCTGAGCACCTGATGGATGGATTGAAACCGCAGCCACAAAAAGTGCTGCCAGAATTGTTCTCTTTTTCATATTGTTAAAAATTTTAATAAAAGTATAAGAACACATACCTAATTCATCTCCTATATTGGCGACATCCAAATTTAAATGGGTGAATGAACGAATGTGAAAGGTGAATAAATTTATGCCGACAGCAATTTCCTATCTTTGAAAAAACAACTCTATGAAACGATTATTCATCATTTCAATAACATTAATATTTTCAATAGCTTGCAATGCTCAACTTTCTATTCCCGTATTTGCGCTGCCATTCCATGCCTCTCAATTTACAAATTACAAAAAGGCAGAAGTGAAAGTACTTAATATTAAATTCATTGACCCGGACCCGGAAGTTCCACAAACAGAAGGGTTTTTTGAATTTGGTGATAACGGAGTTCCGGTTAGATATGCCGTTTCTATGAAAGTAGAGGATGAATCTATGTACATGGAATCTGAATACACATATTCATATTCACCTGACGGATTTCTGACTAGTATTAGTGGCACTACAACATACGACGGAATGGAATACATGCATTTGGAAACCTTTACCTGGGGAAAAGAATTACCTGTTGAATACATATTTCACGACCCGCTAAACATATCCTATAAAACCATTTATAAAAGAAATAAGAAGAAGAAACTGATTCGTTCAAATAAATATGCTGGATATTACGTGTATAATGATTCCACTGAAAACGTTGATTTATTTTGGAGGAAGGACGGTTACGTTGATTTCTTGCAGGATAAAAAGGGACTTATAACAGAAATATCAGAATATCGTTTTGATGCCGAAGATTCTACAAAATCTGAACTTATCAATAAACTTACCTTTGCATACAATTCTGCAGGATTACTTTTGGAGAGCAGTTCCTTTGAAACAGAAGAAAAGCCATTCTACACAGTTTCTTATCAGTATTCGGATAAAGGAATTTTAGAGCGGGAAATTTTTACCAGTTATTATGACAGTGTAACGACTCATCAAAAAATCTACACCATCTGTGCGGGCTGTGAGCAAAGCTGGAAAAAGTAACCCGGATATCAGCCAGGATATTTCAGGTGTAAAGATTTTAATTGATTCACCAGTAATCTGCCAAAAACAACGTCGCGATACCATTTTTTATCGGCAGGAATAATATGCCAAGGCACGGTGCTACATTGTTGAATAACCTGTTGATACGCTTGTTGGAATTCTGTCCATTTCTGTGCCGTTTTACGGTCATCGGCCGAATATTTCCAACGTTTATACGGTTTCTCCATGCGTTCATTAAAACGTTCTTCCTGTTCGGCCCTGCTAATATGCAAAAAGCATTTCAGTACAATGATATTGCTGTTTACAAGATGTTGTTCCATCTCATTAATAAGCCGGTATCGTTGATTTAGAACCGCTTCATCCACCAGCTGATAAACCCCGGGTACAAGAATATCCTCATAATAAGACCGGTTAAATACCTGTATTATTCCTTTTTCAGGAAAATGAGGGACAACCCGCCACAGGAAATCGTGCTTCATTTCTTCCTCTGATGGTTTCTTAAAGGGCTTAACCCTTACACCCATAGGATTCATATTGGACATTACATGTCTTACTGTGCTGTCCTTTCCTGACGCATCCATGCCTTGCAATACAATTAACATGGCATAACGTCCGTCGGCGTACATCACATTTTGAAGGTCAAAAAGCTCCTTTCTGATGTGCTTCAGTTCGTCTTCAAAGCTCTCCTTTTCTGCTGATTCCGGAGGCAGGGTACTGAACTGTATGAGGTTCATGGTGTTTATTTTATACAAAGATAGTTTTTTTGGCCACAAGCTATATGTTGTATGCCACACGCCGTTACTGTCGGCAAACCCATGTAAAGTTTTTGAGTTAAGCAGATTAAAGGGAGAGGATTTTAAAGTCGGTACGGCGATTTTTAGCTTTGTTTTCGGCAGAAGTATTGGGAACCTTGGGTTGGTTTTGACCATACCCCTGAGAAGTTAATTGCCCTGCCTCTATGCCTTTACCTTCAAGATATTCCTTAACAACCCGCGCCCGGTTTTCACTTAAGGTCTGATTTTTTGAGGCGACCCCTTCATTATCTGTGTGTCCTTGAATTTCAATTCTTATACCCGGGTTATCCTTTAAGAATTCGACAAACTGATCCAATACTATAAAACTCTGAGGCAGCAAGTCAAAACTTGCCGTATTAAACAATATGTCGTCAACGGTATAAGCTTTTCCCACTTTTACCGGTTCTACTACAAAATCAGAACCTTTAACATAAGTTTGAGTAATTTCAACCGGTTTAATCACTTTGGTTTGCAGGAATGCTCCTTGTTTTTTTGCCTTCACCAGCACCTCATCATCTTTTTTAACGGTAACCACCGCAGCGTAACTTCCATCTTCGTTTATTTTTATTTGCTGCGATTTAGGCTCGCCCGTTTTGGTAATTTCAACAACCGCTGTTGTATCACCCTTTCCTGCTTCATTTTTAACTTCACCCTTAATCAGCACAACCGTTTCAGGTCTTGCTTCTTCATATAGCGGGAAATGAAAAATATCCTGTCCGCCAACACTATTGCTTCTATTACTGGCAAAGTACGCCGTTTTACCATCAGTTGAAACGATAATACCCACTTCATCACTTTCAGTATTAATGGGATAAGCCATTAATTTAGGTTTACTCCATTTACCATCATCCTCCTGACGTGCAAAATAGATATCAAAACCACCAACGCCCCTGCGGTTAAAGGAATAATTTGGATTATTCAATTCCTGATCGGGATTGGGACCCGAAACAAAGTACATGGTTTTACTGTCAGCATGCATGAAAGGCACTTTATCGTCTCCATTACTGTTCAAATCAGCAACCGGTACGGCCAATCCCCATTTCCCCTTGCTGTTTTTCTTACTTGCATAAATATCAATATCTTTAGTACCAACACGTCGGGAAGCGAAATAAAGTGTTTTGCCGTCTCCGGAGAGCGTGGGTGTTGCTTCCCATCCATCGGGAGTATTAATCATTGGACCCATATTTTTAAATGGGCTCCACTTGTACTCTAACATCTTGGTAACAGGGTTTTCTACCTGAGTGTACTTACTGATATAAAGGTCGCAATTGGTATATGGCATGTCCTGAACCATTTCCTTTTTGCATCCGCAAATAATGATTTCATGATTGTCAACGCTGATGGTAACCCCACCTAAATTGGTAAATTTTGGGTCATCAAATGGGTCTCCCATGGGCTTGCCTCCCTGAAAATCGGCTGTCCCCGTGCGGGAAGCCATCATAAACTGCTCAATCCATACTTCATCGCTGGTTATAGTTGCCTTTTTGTTGCCTTCCACCCTGCGGGTAAAAAACATCAACTCATTATCAGGCGAAATCATGGGCAGATACTCGTCGTAATTTGAAGCAACGTTTTTAACAGGCTTCGGGTCAAACGGAACTTTGTTTTCAAAATAATTTACAAAAAACTCTAACTCCTCTACAGTTTCCTTTGCCAATTTACGCTTCTCATCATAAGAATTACCATAACGTTCGGCATCATCACTTTTAAAAGAAATGTACTTTTCAAAATATTCTATTGCAGATGCATCATCTCCCTCATCCGTTGCAATCAGTGCCAGCGCGTAATATACTTCACTGTGAAACCCCGGGCACAGCTCAAGTACCTTGCTGAAATATTCCTTGGCACGACTATAACTTCCACCCGAATTATAAGCATACGCGTAAGCCACGCTGGCGAAGTCAAAATAACAAACAGTACAATTAGGGTCAGTTTCAATGGCCTTTTTTAATAAATCAATCCGGGTTTTATCGGGTGTATCGGGATTTAAAATCTGAGGATAAGATTTAGCTACTTTTTTATTTTCAGGCTTTAATGAACACATTTTATCGTCCTCCTGAGACAAAGCGATATTCGTAAAAAACAATAATCCTGTTATTAAGAATAATACTCTTATCATAGCTCTATTTTTTTTCAAGTTCATCGGTCTTTTTCCTGGCTTCTGTCATTATTCCATCCACTTTTTTCTGCGCTTCATTTTCAATTATATCCGCCTTTTTATTAGCTTCATCGCGTACCTTCTTAGCCGCAATTTTAGCTCCTTGTTTTTCTATTGGGTTCTTTGCTGCATCCTCAAGCGCTTTTGCCTGCTTTTCGCCCTCTGCGCGGGTTTGATCGGCCAGTATTTTTGCTTCTGCTTTTATTTTATCCGCTTTTTGCTGTGCTTCCTGCATAATCTGTTCCACTTTTGCCTTTACATCCTCTTTTACCTCCTCAACTTTTTCTTCTACCTTCTCTTTCACTTCCTCTACTTTTTTATCGAGTTCTTCTTTCAGTTTTTCCTTTACTGCATCTTTCAAATTTCCGGTAAGAGCAAGCAGCTGTTCCTTAAAATCGGTTTTCACTTCCGGTTTCCTTACAGTTCCTGTTACATCCGCATGCACAGGAATCTCTGAAGGTAACTGCCCCAAATCAAGCCCCAGCTTTGCCGCTTGTCCCATGGCTTGCTCGGCAGCCTTTATTACCTGTTGGGGTATTTCACTTTTTGGAATTCTAAACTCCAGATCGTAATCTATTACTTCCTCAAATGTTGTGAATCCGCTAATTGTAGCCGGAATTTTTCCCAATTTTACGGTATAGGGTTTCACATTTACCCTGCCATCGGCGAACTCAAAAAGTACTTTTACGTCCTGTAGGGTTTGTGTTGAAAGATGCTCCATATTCAACGCACCTGCCAATTTAGACATAGGTTCAAACCCTTCTACAGTAACCATTTTGGATACAAGGCTTCCATCACCCGTAAGTGAACTAAATTCAGGCATCATGTCTTCGCCTAAAACACCTTTCAGCGTAAAATCTGAACTCAAACGGCCTTTGCAATATTCTGCCACGGGTGCCAGTTTCCCAAGGCTGACAAATCCCTTTGCCAGCGATGGAATATCTACATTATTGATGCTGTAACCAAAGTCTATCTTTGGTTTTTCCGGGGTTCTGCTGTCGTAAACCCCTTTTAAACCAATAGCTCCGTCAAAGGCATTTAGAGTTAGATCATTCAAATAGGCAACACCTTCCTTTACCTGCACATTGCCCAAGACATTTGTGATTGGTATATTATTATAAATCAGCTCATCAAGACTTACCTTAAGATTAAAATCAATGTTACCGGGAATTACCGGAGCTGCCATAGCGACACCCGAAGAATCGGAAGCAGTAATACTCTCTGTAGCTTCAGTAGATTCAGCGGGAGCTAAAAGAACGTCGGCATTCAATTCACCGGCATGCACATTAAAGGCACCTTTCAACAATTCATCACGGAAGAAATACCCCAAATAGTTGTCAATTTTACCGCTTGCAGCGATATCTGTCCCCATTCCGGATGCCTTGAGTACAGAGAGTTGCAGAAATTCGGGAGCAAATGTAAATAGTAATGAATCTACCTTTATCATGTCCGTACCCATATTGTATTCCATGCCTTGCGCCTGCAGATAACCGTTCGCCTTGAAATTTTCGTATTGCTCATTTTCAACCGCCGACAATCGTCCTGCCAATTCAATATCGGCCTTCAACTTACCTTTTATGGGGTCATTTCCTAAAGGATAGTATTTTGATATGGTGGCCAGATCGACATTTGCCTTTAAAAACGCCTGAATACCCGGATCGGAAATGGGATTCACTATGTTTAAAACGGCATCAACGGTATTATTACCTAAATTCATATGTAACCGTTGTACTTCAATAACTGTGTTATCAAAATCCAGTCCCTCTCCTCTTCCAATATGTGTTTCCAGCTGAATACCACTAATAGCCTCAGGCAAGTCGGCATACTTGACATATCCGTCGGTTACCTTCATCTTCACATCAAAACCGGGCATTGAAGCATCAGAATATTTCCCTTTTACATTGCCGGCAAATTCAAAATCACCTTTTACATCCATGCCTGCAAAGTCGGTTGCATACATGGCCGGAACTAAACTTAAAAACTCTTTAAATCCGGCTTTTTCAGCTGCAAAGTCAAAGGACATATCGTAATAATCATCAGCCATAATAAACTCACCATCATACATTAAATTCAAGTTATTCAGTCTAATCTTATTATTATGAAACGCTAGTTTAAAATCGTTACTCATGTCTATATCAAAGTCGGCATCCATTTCGGTATTCACACGGGTAAGATAATTTACACCGTCATAACCAAAGGTTATCTGGGAAGCCCGGGTATATGTTTCCAGTTTGAACACATCGGCAGTAATATCACCGCTGCCTTTATGTTCAAAATCTTTCATCTCAATATAAGTTACGTTGGCCTTGTCATCATAAACAACATGTCCGCCGGTAATGCTGTATTCTTTTAAAGCCAACTTGAAATTAGAGGGTTCTTCCGGCTCATCTGTGGCTGTGGTGTCTTCTTTTGCAATATCGTAATTGGCAGTTCCGTCCTCAAGAACCAGGATGTTTATTACCGGATTGGTAAGAGCGATTCTGTTCACTTCTATCTGATCGCCGAAAATAACACTGTTCAAATCCAGGCTTGCCTGCAGGGAACCAATGTCTGCAAGACGTACTTCATCAAACACCCCTACTCCGTCCACGGTAACATCATGTAGCGTTAAGGTAAACACAGGGAAAGTTGTAATAAACTCCAGATCTACATTGTCTTCATCAAAATCTACTTTGGCATTTAATTGATTATTCATCTCTTCTTTTGCCATGCGGATAATTTTACCCTTGAAAATTATAGGAAGCAGTATAACGAGAATCAGAAGTATAAGAAATGTTATACCGGTCCATTTTAGAATTCGCTTCCATAACGGCTTTTTCTTCTTCTTCTTTTTTCTACCCGTTACCCCTGATTTTTCGGAATCTTTAGATTTCAGGATATTCGTTCTACCGGAGGATTCTCCGGGGGTATCATGCGGGGTTTTCATGGATAACAATTTGTGGCAAAAGTAATCACTGAAAGACAGAACGCAGCCTGGGCCTTTGAATTGTTAGTAAATTCCAAAGAATCCAAATAAAATACTACCGTTGAATGGATTGATGGATTAAATTGAACAATGCGCTGATTTAAAAACACATATTCAAGTAAGTTGCTTCATAAATGAAATTGTACCTTTGCATTGCAATTATGCATTTTTCGTTAAAAGATACTATCTGTGCCATTGCCACACCTGAAGGTGCCGGGGCTTTGGCCATTGTCCGAATTTCAGGTCCGGCTGCAGTTTCAATGGCCGATGCAATTTTTACCAGAGATTTAAAACAGATGCCGGCAAATTCCGCTAGTTACGGATGGATTCGTAAAGACTCGGAAGTGGTTGATGAAGCCATTGCAGTACTGTTCAAAGCACCTCAATCGTTTACCGGAGACGATACCGTAGAATTTACGCTACATGGCTCGCCCTATATTCGCCAAAGAGTACTTGAGCTGCTAATAAATGAGGGTGCACAGGTTGCACGTGCCGGGGAGTTCAGCATGCGGGCTTTTGTAAACGGGAAACTAGACCTTGCACAGGCCGAAGCCATTGCCGACCTTATTGCCAGCGAGAGCGAAGCATCACATCAACTGGCGATAAAACAATTGCGCGGCGGGTTCAGCAAAGAATTAACCGCCATGCGCGAAAAATTAATAGAATTTGCAGCATTGGTTGAATTGGAACTGGATTTTGGAGAAGAAGACGTAGAATTTGCAAATCGTGACGATTTGCGAAATTTGGTCATTGAAATTCGAGATAAACTAAAGGTGCTTTCCCAGTCATTTAAGCTGGGAAATGCCATAAAGAAAGGTATTCCGGTGGCCATAACCGGCGCACCCAATGTGGGAAAAAGCACCTTATTAAACGCATTGCTGGGAGAAGAAAAGGCGTTGGTGAGTGAAATTGCAGGAACCACGCGCGATGCTATTGAAGACCGTATAGCTCTTGAAGGGTTAGAATTCAGATTTATAGATACCGCCGGAATAAGAGAAACAAATGATGTTGTGGAAAAAATGGGCATAGAGCGCAGTTTTCAAAAAATTGACGAAGCACAAATTGTACTGGTTCTTACTGACCCTAATACCCAACAGGCAGAAGAAATTAACCACATGCTAAGCGCAATTCCTGATGACAAATTTGTAATTCTTTTGGGCAACAAATGTGATGCAGGCAAAAACCTGTCGCATCTAAATATTGACTACAAGAATCAACTTTCCATCAGTGCATTACAAGGTACCGGGCTACCAGAACTAAAAAACCTGCTGGTTGAATATGTAAGACAATCCGGATACACGGGAAACGAAATTCTGTTAACCAACGTAAGGCACTACGAAGCACTATCACAAGCTGTGTCGGCCCTGGATGCCGCACTGAACGGTATGGAGCAAAAAATAAGCAGCGATTTGTTTGCCATGGATATTCGGCAGGCGCTGCATTATATGGGTGAAGTTACAGGGCAAATATGCACGGACGACCTTTTGGGATACATCTTTGGTCGTTTCTGTATTGGTAAGTAAATCAACATTTTACAACACAAACTACTCTTCTTTCTCCCTTTTTACACCTGCACTTGTTTCAGGTTTAGTTTCATTTTTAGCGGGTAATTCTATAGGCGCAGATACTATCTGCACTTCGCCACCGCGGGAACCGGAAATAAGCATGTGCACTTCCTGAATTTGCCCCCTGGTAGTATCCGGCAGAATTCCGCCAGATTTGGATCCGGAAATCGCGGTTTGAGCACAAAGACCACTGCCGGTTGTTATCATTAACAATGTAAAAATATTACGCTTCATCAGTTCAGGATTAAGATGGTTAGTTCACCGGGATTTACGTCGGTGGTTGCATTTCCACCGATATCCACAGTTACGTTACCGTTTTGGCGGGCCGTACGAAGGTCAATGGTATGGGTTCCGGCAGGAAGAGAAACCATTGTATTTATAGCACATGTATTAAAAGAATTAGTACTGGTTGGATTCACAACCGAAAATCGGTTCCAGCCACCTGAGGGTAAGAAATTTCCGTTCAGATAAACAATCATATCTACCAGGGCATAGGAACCACTGGTTGTTCCGGTAGTACGTGCACCAATGGTTGCCCAAATAATAACGTTAGCGGGAGCTGTAAGCGTAAAGGTCTGGGTCATTCCGGGTTGAACTGTATGCGTAGTAGAAGAAACTGCCAAACGTCCGGAAGTACCATAAACATGATACCGGTTTATTACACCTGAGGGTCCCTGCGGCCCTGTTGCTCCCGTTGCACCCGTAGCGCCTGTAGCACCCGTTGCTCCCACAGGTCCTGCGGGACCGGGATCTCCCTGTGGTCCCTGAGGTCCGATGGCTCCGTCAGCACCCTGACAATCCAGTGCATCCCACGCAAGATCGCCGTTTACATCTTCGGCCGGGTCATTCACGCCATCTCCGTTCAAATCCCAGCAGTTAACACCATCAGTTCCCGGCGTTCCTGCTGCACCGGCAGTACCGGTAGCGCCGGGTGCACCGTCAGCTCCTTGACAATCCAGCGCATCCCAGGTAAGGTCACCGTTTACATCTTCGGCAGGGTCATTTATACCATTTCCGTTCAAATCCCAGCAACTGATACCGTTACTTCCACCGGTAGCAGCACATAAATTCTGCCAGGTGGTATTGGGTGTATCGTAATAAAAAAAGCAACCTACAGTTACGTCGTACACCAGCAAACCGTTCGCCGGTGCAGCGATGGCGGTTCTTTGTGCCGTGGTTAACCTTGGAACCAGCATTCCCTGTGTGGTGCTTTCAACGTCAAGAACCGCAGAAGCATCGGGTGTATTGGTTCCTATACCCACATTATTTTGAGCATAAGCGTTGGAAGTCAGCAACAGTCCGACACCAAATAAAATTTGTATTCCCTTCATTTTCATAAGCTAAATTTATTGAGTCTTTACTATGGTTATTATCCCTGTCCTTTCCAGCACTCCCTTTGGAGTATCTGCTTTTAATACATAATAATACGTACCGTCCGGGCAAGGATTACCGGAAAGGGTATTGCCTTTCCATCGGTTATTAATATCTGTGCTCTCGAACATCAACTGTCCCCAACGATTGAAAATTTGAAGACTGAATGAATTAATGGTTGACGATGTTATCAATAACTCGTCGTTCAAGGCATCTCCATTGGGAGTAATAATATTGGGAATATTGATTCCTTCACCGGTTGATACAGCAATACTTACCGTATCTGAACAAAAACCATTATTTACAATCAGGGTAACCTGATAGTCTCCAGTGGTAATAAAACTATATGCCGGATTTTGGGAAACAGAAGTATCTGCAGTACCAAAATTCCAAAACCAATCTGATGCTCCTGTGCTTTGGTCGAGAAACTGAAAATCCTGACCGTAATCTCCAGAGGCAGTGTAGCTAAAATCTGCATTCGGCTGTGGCAAAACTACCGGCTGACAGCTATCAGGCAATGAATTACACCCGGCAATTCCTTCGGTATAAACAGAAACGTATCCCGTTTGACTACCCCAATCTGTTTCAATTTGCTGCGTTCCCTGTCCTGATGAGATAACAACTCCTGAAGGCACTTGCCAAATATACATTCCGGTGCCACCAGAAGCCGTGAAAATGTTGCCTGATGAGTTTTCGCACAAATCGTTACACACAATGGTTGGCGCTACAGGCCTGTTTCGGGTAAGAATAAAAGGATGTCCGGCCAAAGCGAAATTCCACGCTATTGTTTCCAATGTACTAAAAAAGGGCGTTGTACCTGTAGAAACAGTTCCTGAATTCTCCCACAGGGTTGTCGTAAAATTGCGGTGTGCAACTCCATCCCAATCTCCGTCAGCTGCAGGAATAAAATGAAATTGAATGGTTGCCTGCGCTGTGCCCGATGTTCTTTCAACACTGTGATACCATTGGGGCAGTAAGTCGCACATGGTATTGTCGTTTTCGGTACGAAGGAAACCATCGGTAATGGCATCGTAATTATTAAACCGTACGCTGTATTGATTTGAAGTGGCATCTTGTGGCGATACAATTACAGGACGGTAACGCAGGGTACCATCAGACGAACCTGTTGGAAAGGTATAGTTGGACATGCTATTGGTTGCACGCTGAAAATAACCATTTCCTGTACTGCTGACAAAACCCTCATTGCCCGGCGTTGTAGTATTGCTGACACTGCCTGTTAACGGGTTCAAAACATTAAAAATATTCGCCTGTGTTTCCAATTCGCGGTCATTGATGGTAAGTGTACCTGTAACATCGGTAGAAGCATCAAGGGTCAGCGACTTCTTCCTGTCATTCAGGGTTCCCGTGCCTGAAAGTATCAGGTTATGAAAAGTAGTTTGCGTGCCGTTGTTACTGGTAATAAACTGGCGTGTATCCCCATAGAGTTCTACCGTACCGGTTCCGGCGGTAAAGGAAGCATCGTTTACCCAATCCTGTTCAATATTATACAATCCATCTCCCGTTACAACAGTACCGCCCAAAATCTCAAAATTGCCGGGAATTGGCAAAGTAGAATTCTTAGTAACCGTAAGAGCCCCGTTATTCGTGAAATTTGTTGCCGCAGCCAACTGCATTCCACCATTACTGTGCAGTATGCTGCCGGGGGACATATACATCACCGCTCCGTTTGTCGTAAAAATTTGATTATACGCCGAATGGGAAATAAAATGCAAGAGAAAAAATAAAACAATATTGCGGGCTTGCATGAGCATACGAATTCTTTTATCAAATACTTAATTCAACCATAAAGACGCTTCGGCGCTTATTTTGGTTGCACGTTGTAAATATAGTATAAAATCTATATTTCAAAACAAGATGATCGTTCCTGAAATATAATCAAAAACGAGTCTTTGATTCGGGCCTTACGATTTAATACACCCTGAAATTGACAGAAATATTCTCCTCCCTTGTACCGGGCTTTTGGGCTCCTTTTGAAATCTCATTTACTGTTGTGTAAACATATTTTCGCAGCTCATCCAGCAGTATTGCTTTATCCCAGTTGGTATCCGCCTTACCTTCACGCAGGCCTTGCAACAGCGCAAAAGTAAATAAGCCATTTTGCCATGTATCGCTTTCCATTGCGAATTCAACTCCACCGCTGGATGACACAACGGTAGCTCCGGTTCCGGTATTTAAATCGCTGAATAAATTCTGCACCAGTTCCACTGAATTACCGTAACCAAAGGGGTCTTTCGCCCTGACACCCGTACCGGCATTTCTGAACTCCACCTCTTCAATCCTTACTTCAGTTTGCTGTATTTGCACCAGCTCATCTTTATCTACCTCTCCGCTGTGGCAGGTGTCCATGAACAAAAGTTTTCTGCGTGCCTTTACACTCATTAGTATTCTGTCTAATTCAATATACGGAATCCCCCCCTTTGAAGGGTTTTCAAAATTCATGTCGTGGGCGGCATAGAAATAGTTAAATGATGCATCTAAAACACCATGACCTGCAAGAAATATAATGGCCGCATCGTCGGCCGTGGCAGCAGCCAGAAAATTTCTCACTTTTTCCAAACCCGCCAGAGTCACTTCCTGGTCGGTAAGAGTAAGTGAATGGACAGATTGATATGAATCTTTGGCTTGTGCCAGTGTGCCGGCCACATCGCGGGCATCTTTGGCCGCATATTTTAAATTAAACCGCTCATCCTTGTAATTGCTGACGCCCAGAGTAACCAGAAAGAGTTTTCCCTTAACCTCAGGGGCATCACGTAACACCCTGATTGTTTTCCTAAGACTCTCGGCTCCTTTTTCGTTGATAACACTAATGCTAATTCTGTTTTCGCCGGGCGTTAATCTCACAGGAACAACGTATTCCACGCTCTTCAATTTCCTGTCTAATAAATTGTCTGCCATAGGCCCACCCGCAGGAACATCATTTACCGTTACCTTAATTCGCTGCAACAAGTACTTTTCATCGGAAGCATTAATTGTAATTTTCAATAGGGTGTCTTTTGTGAACAAGGGAATATTTGAAGTAACAAATTCAACCACGGGAAGATGAAAATCACCCCCCAGTTTCTCTTTGGGTATTCCACTCTTTTCCACTCTTTTATTGTGTGCAAATTCGTATGCGTTGATTAAATTCTGAGGCGTTTTACCTAAGGCCCCAAGAACAATGTCTGGGCGATTTAACCATAAATCAAACTGGTCGAAAGGAAAAAGTTGTGGCCCCTTTCTAAACGAAACCCCTTCCAGAGCATCTTTACTGGCTGTATAATAATGGTCCGGTGTAGTAAGCACATGTCCAGACTCATTCACGCTAAGCAACATCACCTTTTCCTTACAATTTTTAAAATTCCATATACGAATGGCTCCGTCATCGCCGCAACTGATAATATCACCCTCTGAACCGGGATCAAAAACAACCTTATTCACCATGCCTTTGTGCCCAGTAAACTGACATTTTATCGCGCCACTGCCGGCATCCCAAACTATAACACTGTTATCGGCCTGCCATACACTATTGTTTCCGGCACCTGTAGCCAGGTATTTGCCCGACGCGTGCCAGTCTAAGGTTAGAATCATGTTTGTATGACCTTCAAAAGTTTTATTCAAGGTCCATTTAGCATTTGAATTAGAAATTTCACCATCGGCTATACTCCATATTTTCACCATTTTATCCCAACCTGCGGATGCAAGAGATCTACCATCGGGACTAAACTGCACCTGGGAAGCCAGGGTTTGATGCGCCTGTTCAATCACTTGAATAGGTGTTCCGGTTGCAGGGTCCCAGATACGAACTGTGCCGTCCATTCCTGCCGACGCGAGTTTCTTTCCGTCGGGACTAAAATGGGTGCAATAAATACCTCCGGCATGTCCTGAAAGTCGTTGTACCAAACTCTTTGAACTCAAATCCCAGATTTTAAGAATTCCAAAAAATCCACCACCGGCAACAAACCTGCCGTCAGGACTAACAGACAAATTCTGAATTAATTCATTATCAGTATCCAGTTCAAATAATAATTCCCCGGATTTTGCATCCCATACGCCCAATTTTATGGACATATACATACCTATCATGTACTTACCGTCGGGGGTGTATACCACCGGCCAAAAACCGGGCAGTACAAAGTCTATTTTACCCCGCTCCAGGTTCCATAATTTTAATTTCACGTCGTTAGTGGCTGCCGCAACCTGACCCAAGGCCTGATTATATGCCAGCTGAATAACTTTATTTGTTTTGCTTTTATAGGTACGCAATACCCTACCGTCGTCAGGATTCACATACAGCACATCCTTACCGTCGGGAAGAAAAATAAACGGTTCGGCCGGATGGGCTGCCATCGCCATTGGGCTAAAGGTACCCGGTTTAAAACTGCGAATTTTCTTCCCGGTTGCGGCATCCCAAACAATCAACTCTCCGTTATGGTCAACACTGTACAGGTGCTTTTCATCATTACTTGATTCCACAGACCAGATTCTTGTGGTGTGTCCTACCAGCTCAAATTTAGTTTTCAGGGTAGCAGCGTCCAATACATGAACTTTTTGGTCGTCAAAAGCCATACAAATAAAACTTCCTGTGAATGATCTCTCCATAGGTGCAGGAGAAAAGACGAACTCGGGGAACAGCTGACGTTCCATCAACAATGCACCTGTCTTCAAATCAATTTTCTGCACAAAACCCTTATAAGTATAGGTAAAAATATGCTCTGAATTCGCGTCCACCCTGAATTTAAGAATTCCGGTATGTGGTATTTGCCTTACTACTCCGCCATCCAGCGGGTATATTCTGATGGCATAATCTTCCTTTGAAAGAGCAACCACTGCTGTGTTGTTTAACACAAAATCCACTTCGGAAGCATTTTCGTCGGCTTCAGCCTGCAAAATCACTTCCCCGTCGGCAACATTCCATACCTTTACTTCCCCGTGATTAAATAATGCCGCAATCATCCGGCTATCCGGCGAAAACCGGATGGCAGAAGGAGAACCATTATTACCGGAGTATGTACGAAGCTCACGGCCGGTAAGAATTTCCTGAATTTTAACCGTTTTATCAATACTTCCGGTAGCAAGCCATTTTCCGTCCGGACTCACGGTAATACAATTCACCATATCTACATGGCCTGTTGTAATAACAACTTCAGGCTTACCGTTAGTTGACGATGTTTCATCCGGCTGGGAAAAACAACTCTGCATTCCCAACAGTGAAACCTGTAGCAGAAATATAAATCTAATACCCATGATACTCTCCCGGTTATCAATTATTATGCAATCATTCCGGGAGACCTCATCCCCGTGGAAATGCTTTATGCTTCTTTTGCTGCCTCAGATTCTTTTTTAGCTGGTTTAGCTTTGGGTTTTGACTTTGCAGCCGCTTTCCCGCTATCAGCATTACTCTCCGATTTTGATTTCACCTTATTAGTACTCACCGCCGGTTTGGCTTTTGCCACGGTACTATTTTTAGATGCTTTTTTACGGGTTTTACCGTAACTACCCACGGCCCGCTTGCCTTTTCCAGTTTTTCTGTCGCCTTTGCCCATAACGTGTATTTTTAAAGGTTAATAAGCAAATATAAGCATCTTTTTTATTCTGAAGCAATTCGTTTCCTGTAATCCTGTTCTACAAGGTCAGGTTTGGCCAGAACATTGCGAATCCATGTATATCTAACGCACAATTTTTCGACAGCAGAAAGCTGCCAACGTATATTTTCGGTACGAATGCGATGCGACAGCACATGCAAACAAATAGCTGCCGAAACAGAAATATTAAAACTCTCGGTAAAACCATACATTGGAATAGAAAGTGTGTCGTCGGCCTGTTGAATGGCTTGTGATGTAAGCCCTGTAATTTCCGTACCAAATAAAAGTGCAACCGGCCTGTCCAGAGGCAATGACTCAGGTGTAAAACCTCCGGGTACAGGGGTAGTGGCAACAATGCGATATCCTTTTTCCTTTAAAGTTTCAATGCAAAAGGTAGTGTTGTCCGGCTGTCGGTTATATTTTGTAAGGCTCAGCCATTTGGGGGCTCCCATTGCAACATCGGGGTTCAATGTGTATTTATTCTGATTTTCAATCACATGAACATCCTGTATTCCAAAACAATCACATGTTCTAAGCACTGCACTGGCATTTTGCGACTGATATATGTCCTCCAGTGCCACGGTAAGAAACCGTGTTCTTTCCTGCAAGGCTTTATCAAATACCTGACTTTTATTCTCGGTAATAAACGTCTCAAGAAACTTCACCAGTTCTTCATCAGGAATATTTGTGTAATCCACTTCCACAGGCTTATTCATAATACAAAGGTCTTAATTCAACCGTGATAAAAGAAAAAAAAAAGCCTCCATACGGAGGCTTTTCGCAATTCAAACAACGAATTACTTGTTAACCTTTGTAGTAAGGTCAGCACCTGCTTTAAAACGAACTACGTTTTTAGCAGCGATTTTGATTTCCTTACCTGTTTGAGGGTTACGGCCTTTACGGGCAGCACGCTTGCTAATAGAGAAGGAACCGAAACCTACAAGAGAAATACGGTCGCCCTTCTTAAGAGCTTTTGCAGTAGTGGCTACGAAACCGTCTACAGCGCGTTTTGCATCAGCCTTAGAAAGGCCAGACTCGTTGGCAATTGCCTCAATCAATTCAGCTTTGTTCATTTTGATTTGGTTTTTAGGTTAATACTAATTGTTTGACGGAAGCAAATATATAAGGAGATTTTATCGAAACAACACGCAGACAGCGAAAAATAAGCGTTTTGTTGAAAAAAATGAGCAAATGTTAATAACGATGCGCTGAAAACCGCGCCAAATAAGGCTTTCACGAAAAAATCAGGGTTTCAGAAAACAAAGCTAATACGCTACAAATCATTCGCTTAAATTCACATCATATCCAAAACATGCAAAATAGATGGAACAGGAAACGCAAAAAAGAAAAAGTTAAGACCGTTTTACGATTTTTTGCACAAATACAATACTTCTTCTGCCTGAAGTCGGAAACGGTCGATTTGTCCGGCAGTAAGTATTTGTGAAGGCAAAAATTCTTCCACCTCAAAACCGGCTGCTCTTAATCTGTTTGGATAGTCTTTACCGTATAGTCTTACGTGGTCTTTTTGCCAATAGTGCTTCTCCCGTTCTTCGGGGGTTACAATACTGTCATCCTGAAAAGTTGCTTCGCGGCTGTAATCTAAAGGCACCTGCATAATTCCCCACCCCCCTTTGCGAAGCACTCTATATAATTCACGCATGCATTGTGCATCATCCTTAACATGTTCCAGCACATGGTTGCAAAATACAACGTCGAAAGACTTATCGTTAAATGGTATGTTGTGAAGATCGAAATGATGCGTTGCCAAAGGTGATTCCAAATCTCCTGTTACATAATCTATATGTTCCATTTTATGAAAACGCTTCCAGAAGCACTGTTCAGGTGCAATGTGTAATAATCGTTGTGGCGTATTAAAAAAACCGGTTTTTTGCTGCAAAAAAATCCACATCCACCGGTGACGCTCCAGTGTCAGGCAATTAGGACACAACACATTGCTTCTGCGCGCCACCTTACTGCCATAGGGCAAAAATTTTGAAAAATGTTTCCGGCAAACTGTACATTCTACTTTATTCCCTTTGTATAACAACGGAGCAAACAATCTAAAAACATAACTCAGCCTGATGAGTAATGGCCTGGGCAGTGTATTCAGCAGCCAATGGTACATACGGTTCACGCTGCAAAGAAAAGCAATTGACAGGAAATTAATGCAGGAGTTATTCGAAATTCAACCAACGGATGATACTCCATGAATAGTAGTACGGTTCAACCGGATTCATCCATTCCTTGCTTTACCCATGCAGTTTGCGAGCAATTAACTCAATATCAAACTCATCAAATTATACAAAACTACATATCTTTAATTTCTTCTACCCAAATACCAGCCACTTCTTTACCTTCCCAGCCGGCAAGTCCTACGTAGTGATAACCTGAAATTCGGACATTTTTATTGATAAAAGAATCGAATCCACTATTGATACCCATATTATTAAACAGGAAGACTGTTTTATCCTGATGGGGCAGTTTTAATTTGGTGAACCGATTTTCGCTTCGTGAACCCTTTGCAGTAATTTCCATAACAACCATTCCTTCCAATGCTACCTGTTCGGGCATAGTATCCAATGGAACCAGAGAAACATTTGTCTTACTGCCGGCCTCCAGCTGAACTGTGATGGTGAATCTTTTAAATCCTTTTTTAACTACCCCAACCAGATGAGACCCCGGTAAAGCAGAAATTTGCGCAATACCCTCAGCATTTGTGGTAACAAATCCACCACTACCTGAACCTCCCAAATATACAACAGCATTACTTACAGGTAATTGATCCATGGAAGAAACTACGGTCAGGTCGGCTTTAATTTCCTTTTGAGAAGTAACTTCAGTATCTGTCTGTTCTGCGGCAGAATCTTTACTCTTGTTTTGCTTACAGCCTGAAGACATTAGTACCATACTTAATAAAGGTACAATGACACTTATGGTTAACCCGTTTTTCATATTATTGCTTTTTTCAAAGAGAAGAATTCGTTTCTCGTCATTACATGACAACTATCAATCTATTCAGCGCTTTTCATCACTTTTGGGGTTAAGTCGTCTTTTCAAACTATGCCGAAACATCCAACTGAATTCTGCATTCCGCCCCTAACCCCACATGATGCGATTTCTACAGTCCGCGACCGTAAAACCTAAACATATGCCCTAATATACATAGAGTTGAAATAAATTGACTCCAATAAATCCTACAAAATTTTGGTGAATCTTCAGTGAAAGCAATATATAATGGCTGCTATTTATGATATTTGACCTCATGTACCGTTGGCTGGCTTTATTGATTTTTGCATATCTGAATGTTGTAAACGGCTCTTCAAAAGGGCAAGATACTTCTTATGTCAGCGAGTTGCTTGATAGCGGAATGTCAACCGGATACTCACCTGTTATATCCTTACCCTTATTTGAGAAAGCAGTTGAAATTGCTGAAATGAACGGGTATAAATCACATGAGGCACTTGGCAGAAAGTGCATTGGAGTAGTCTATTACTATACAGGAGATTACGAAAAATGTCTTCAACACTGGGAACGCAGCAATGAAATTTACACTTTGCTGAATGCAAGACAAAAGGTGGCAAATAACCTGAACAACGTAGGTAATGTTTACATGCGTCTGGGCAATTTTGGCGAAGCGATGAAAGCATACCGGGGGTGTATGAAAATATCGAGTGAACTGGGCAATAACAGGGGAAAAGCAGCGGCATTGGGTAATATGGGAAACATTGCTGAAAAAACCCGTGATTACAAAAATGCCTTAAAGCTTCACAGAGAAAGCTACGCCATTGACAGCAGCGATCAACATATACTGGGCATGGCAACAACGCTTACCAACATTGGAACAATATACGAAAGCCTCAGGAAATATGACCTTGCCTTTCAGTACCATACTCAGGCTCAAGAATTTTACACAAAGCTAAATGACAGTCTGGGCATTGCCACCGGATTCAGTAATCTGGGCAATCTGTACTTAAAAAGTGGTGACACTTTACTTAGCCGAAAGTACCACCAACAGGCATTACAATTAAATATACGGCTGCATAACGCTTATGGTATGTCTCTGGCTATGAACAATCTTGCCGACATTTCCCTGAGATTAGAAAAGACAGGTCAGGCATTAAATTATTACCTAAAAACCTATCAGTTGTCTGCCGAAAACGGTTTTAGCGACCTTTTAAAATCTTCATCAAAGAATCTCTTTAAAATATATCAGCAACTGGGTAAAAAACCGGAGGCTTTGGAATATCTGGTGGTTTATCAGAATTTAATGGACAGTGTTTTCAGCGATGAAAGCGTACAGGAACTTGCCCGTCAACAAATGCTATTTGAATATGATAAAAAAGTGCTACAGGACAGTTTATCATTGGCATCCGAGCGCAGAGAACAGGCATTGCAAAGCAGATTAAAACAGGAAGAGTTAGAGAATGAGCGAAATCAGAAGTACATAGCCATTGGGGCTTTGTCTCTGCTTACAGTATTGGTAGTCATTCTCTTCAGATTGGTATTCTTATTAAGAAAATCCGGAAGAATTCAAAACCGTCAAATGGGGATTATTGAAACCCAGCGTCAGGAGGTAGACGCAAAAAACAAATTACTGCGGGATGGCATGGCGTATGGCAGTCTGGTTCAAAAGCACTTTTTACCGGACCAGCAGCAAATAAAAAAACTGCCCTTTTCATGTGCCGTATGGCATCAACCTTGTCATGAGCTGGGAGGAGATTTTTATTGGACAAAACAGATTGAAAACGTACATTTTGTTGCGGTGGCCGACTGTACCGGTCACGGTGTTCCCGGAGCCCTTCTTAGCCTGATGGCTCATGGTTTTCTTGAAGAGATTGTAAAACAAGACATCAGTCCTGCCGAAACTCTTAACCAGTTACACATACGATTTACGGAGAAACTTAATAAGAAGGAATCAAATCTATTTCAGGATGGACTGGACATTAGTTTAATAAGAATAGATTCCACCCATTCTAATTTACAATTTGCAGGTGCACGAAACAATGGATTAATTTTTAATGGTAAGGAATGGAAAACACTGGATGCCACCCGCAGAAGCATAGGGCTTAATCTGGGCATTGCAGGCGGAGAAGAAAATATAGCATTTAATAACATAAATTTTGCGCTAAAAGAAGCGGCTGTAATATGCCTGTACACTGACGGAATATGCGATCAGTTTGGTAGCAACCTAAAAAAATTCGGCATTAAAAACCTTAAAAACAGCCTTGCGGCTTCGGTTAATGAAAATGTCGATTCAATGCTTGATAGCATTCAGAATAATTTTAATACGCATCGCGGAATTGAAGAACAGATGGACGACATATGCGTTATGATTTTGCGAACAAACGATATTTAGCGGGAAATCATCACACGGGCAGGTGCGACGCTGCCGGTTTCGTCTAAAATTATATAAACACCCGTTGTCCATTCATTTACCGGAATCATTACCTGCGATGCTCCCGTTGTTACTGAATATACCACTCTGCCTGAAGGGTCTATAATTTTTAAACTCAACTTATTAACTCCTTGCTTCCATTGTATTTCCAGACGGTCGTTTGCAGGATTAGGATACACAACAAATCGTTCATTTTCATAATCTTTAACATCAGAACTATTGACACGATAATTATAGCACATAAGTCCCCCGCGATAATTTCCTACCAGCATTTCTCTCACGCCATCGTTATCAAAATCGTAAAATGCGGCACTGCTTCTTTGTCCGGGGTTTATATCCATATATGTGGTATCTAACTCTGTAAATGTACCGGCCAGATTTCCGTCTATCTGGTTATAATGAAAAATATAACCGCTCTTACTGCCCACAAAGAGTTCATAAACGCCTGCATTATCCACTACAAAGGGCACTGAATACCCTGATCCATTGGGCAGTTCAAACCATTCTCTGATATCCACACCTCCCAGCGAAGTAGTATTTACCTCCCAAACGGGTGCAGAAACCGACCCTTTATTTTTAATCCAGGCCAGTTTACCATCGCGCTTTCCGGAAACAATGTCCAAATCTCCGTCGCGGTCAATATCTACAAGTTGCGGTGTAGCATAATATCCCAGATCTATTACTACTGCCGACTGGTCTGTCATCATAGGAATGGCAAGGACAAAACTGGCCGTATTACCTGCTCCGGCCGTGTTCTGAAAATAATGCAGATTGCCTTCAGAATCTCCAACAATCATATCCTCATCCCCATCATTGTCCAAATCGCCGAAAGCAGGGTGCAAACCAATAGGAAGTCCACTGGAAGACAAAGAAGAAAAATCGTCGGTTACCCAGGTAAATTCAGGAGCCGACGCAGTACCCGAATTACGATATAGACCTACACCGGGTAAATACGTTGTAGAGGTGATGTTATAGGTCCCCATGGTACCTATTACCAAGTCCTTTAAACCATCGCCATCCCAATCAAATAAAACCGGAGCAGAACCCGTACCCTGTTCCATCATATACTCCTGTATGAACGCAGACTTTTTAAAATCAAGAACAGGCAAATCGGCTGCACCGGTGTTTTTATAAAACCACACACTTTCTTTGTCAACACTTAAATTTGACGAATTGGTTGTAACCATCAAATCAGGAATACCATCATTATCAACATCCTGATAGTACGGTGCAGGAAACACATGTACGTTTGCCGAAACATCATAATCCGGAAAAACAGTGTCCTTAGAAGTCATGGGTGAATCCTGATTTGGCGCAGTACCCCCGTTTACCAAATTTACCAGATTAGGAAAAGAGACATCGCCAATTAATAAATCACGCACACCATCGTTGTTCATATCCCACATCATTACCGTGGAGCCAGAATGTTTTGCTGAGCCATTCAGCAGGGGCTTTCTTTCAGGCGCATAACGATCTATGTCCACTATTGGCATTTCAGGATTTACCACGCTTCCACCGGTACATGGCCAACTCGAATAATTCAGAATTACATTATTACTTGTAGAAGACTCGGCAAAATGACCCCAGCATTGATTCTTTAGTTCAAAAACCAGACTATCACAAATGCCGTAGGTTTCCATAGAAAGGTTTTTATGATATTCCAGCGACGTACCCAAAACCCCAAAAGTTAGCACATCCAAATCACCGTCATAATCCACATCATCAATAGCAGGCATATCTACCGAACTTACATAAAGATTCAGATTATTTGGATGCTGATAACTGTAAACCAATGGTTTTACCAAAATCCATGCAGGGAATCCGCCGGAAGTAATATTTTTATACACTTTCATACCGCCGGGAGCCCAGGTAAAAAGGTCATTTTTTCCGTCACAGTTATAATCGGCAAGCCGCAACCAACTGCTTACCGGCGGAAAATAACTCTCATACTCTGGTGAATATTTATAAGAACTGCTGTCAGCGATACCCAAATTAATAAACGTAAGCACCTTATTTACTGTACGATCCAGCAAAACCAAGTCCATTATTCCGTCTTGATTCAAATCCAGTTCGTTAAATTGTATGGAATTTACACCCCCCACCCAGGCATGATGCATAGTTTTACCCTGTTTAATAACAGGAATGGAATCAAAATACTGATATACATACGTCTGGCTTTTAGAAACTGAACACAACATTGTAAATACTAGCAAAAACAGAAATCGTTTCATATCAAGGTATTTTTGAATCAAGACGTTCAAATTTACGATAAAGTTCGCAGGAACTAAAATTCAAGTAAATTACTCAGGGCAAACTCATACTTTTTTTCTGCCGTTATTAACAAAAGCTGTTGTATAA
>CAZDUI010000012.1:0-4240 GCA_964508605.1 uncultured Weeksellaceae bacterium
ACACAATCATTTTAAATGTGCAAGGGGGTGGGGGAAGAATTTATGTTAAGGTAACATACTAAATGTTGAGGCGGGTGGAAGATTAAAGTGAGGTTGTGTTGGAAATTGTATTTTTTCGAATTCAGCTACCGGTTTCGTCCAACTTCGAAGTCCACAATTTTGGAAATGAGATAAGAATTAAAGAAATGGTATCAATTACACGGGCAACTTTTACAGAATTTTCCTTTTTTACGGTAACTTCCGCAACATTCCTTTTTATGCTTTCGCGATTTTTTAAACTCTAAAGTATCCATTCCGGGTGCCCACTGCGAAAGTAAAAGGTTTCTTTGCTGTATGTTGTGGTATGTCTCAGAATAGTGGTTCATAAAGGCAAAAGTATTGTATGGAATCATTCTAAACAATACCGTAAAAAGGGTATTTTTATACCTGATATGCATCAGTATTTATAAAAATCCGATAGGTGGATTGGAATATAAGTGGCTATATTATAGGCATGATATTTGTTTCATGGCGCAAAAAAATATAAAATATGAAAACGGTTTCTATGTTCTTATTGTTGCTTGTGGGTTCTATTCAGGTTGGGTACTGTCAGAAAGGGTTTATGGCAAAAAAGATAGCAGAATCAGAGGTTCCGCAGTCGGTAAAGTCTTCTTTTAGTTCTGATTTTCCTGGTGTTCAGGTTCGTAAATGGGAAAAACATACCAAATACGCCAAGCAGGAGAAAGTGCGGTATGTGGCGGTTTGGAACAATAGTGAGAATTTGGTAAACAGGGCTCGTTACAAAGAGGACGGCAATGGCATTAGTGCCAGTGTGTATTACTGGTTTAAAAATAAAGATAAGCTTCCTCAACATATTAAAGCTGCCGCCACAAAGTTACATCCTGATTATGAGTTGACAGCCGGAGAAAAAATTACCGGGCTGAAGCAAAACAAACTTACCGGATACCGGCTGCGACTTACAAAATCGGGCGAAAAACTCATTATTTATGTAGATGAGCAGGGGAATGCAATGTCGCGCGACAAGGTTCCCAATGAAATTCAGGAAGAAGAAGAAACATCTGAAACGAACGACTGATTGCGCTACCTGTCTTACCCGGTTGCTCTGGCTGTTTCATCATTCCAATGCCCTGTTCAGGTATTGGTTTAACGGGAATATCAGATTACAAATTTTAGCTGTTTCATCTAGAAAATCTGGTGAAAGAACTGTTTGATTAGTTACAGACAGGGATACGGTAAAGCTTTTATATTTCAGCAATTCTACTGACGGGTGTTGGGGTGAGAAGCTTTTTGGGGGGCGTGTTAGTCTTACATCGTCCAAAGCATTAAAAGTACTACTAAATTCGGGTGAATTAAGTATTTGGTTCAGTACATCTCCGTTGTAATCAATTTCATTTCTAATGGCCTTTAACCAGCTTGTTTGAGGCATATATGCGCCACCAGCTATCATTGACGCACCGGGTTCTATGTGTATATAATATCCGGCCTTGCTGTGAATATCCGACCGAACGGCTGCCGGTGTAATAAAGGCACCAAAATGTGTTTTATACGGAGATTTATCGGCACTGAAACGCACATCGCGATATATTCTGAAAACGCAATCTTTTGCAGTTCTGCTTTGAACAGACTTGTCAAATGAACTTATTCTGGTAATCAATTGATCAGTAAAATGTTCAAATTCAGATTTTAATATATTGTATCGTTCCTTGTTATTCTGGAACCAATCCCGGTTATTGTTTTTTTTGAGTTCGCTAAGAAATTGAAGAATGTCTTTCATAACCATTAATTATTTCAGAGTTTTTGAAACTTGTTTTAGAATGTTTTCTACTGCCGGACAAACTGATGCATTTTTTTTGGTTAGGTTCAATATTTCCTTCATGTTTTTTCGGTCGGTATGTGGATATTCCCTGCAGGCTTTGGGCCTGAATTCGTAAATGCTGCAACGGTTGTCGGCTAACAAAAAGGTACACGGCACGCTTTTTAGCACCAGGTCGCCGTCTTCATCCCTTCTTAGGTACTTTTCCTGAAAATTACCCGGAGTCATCTTTAAATTGCGGGCAATATGCTCAATGTCTTTTTGCGTAAACAAAGGACCTGTTGTTTTGCAGCAATTTGCACAATTCAAACAATCCGTAATAGCAAATACTTCTTCATGCGCAGTATGGAAAGTCTTATCAACGACATGACCCGGTAATTTTTTCCATCTGGACAGTTGGTTTGAATTCATTCTGCCTGCGAAATTATAAATATTAAATCCAGATTTCAGGTGGCGGGCTGAGTAATTCATTTTTAATCTAATAATATACAGCAGAAAACAAAAATGCCTGAGGTACTGAAGAAACATTCATCATTGTATTTTGTATTGAAGATGATTATTTATATTAGCCAACAATTATTGGGGTTTATGCAGCGGAAGAGGATGCTTATTGTTACTTCAGATGATTTAAACCACTCCCATATTAACAATGATTTAAGCGGCGTAAATCACCTGGTTGATTTTCATTTCTGCGACTACAAGGGGGTTCAAAATTTTGTAACCGGTAACGAATGCTTTCACCTGGCTATGGTTTATTGCCGGCAGTTTAACCAGAATTGTTTTACACACGTGCTTTCTGTTTTTCATAAGATGGGGATTCCGTTCATCTTAGCGGCAAATGAAAATATATCCTTGCGGAGCATTGAAACTGCCATTCCCATGCGTCCGGCTCTTATTTTGGTTGAACCCATTTCTGCAACTGAACTTTCAGTTAATATTAAGTTGTTATTAGAGCGCTTTTCAGATTCACCTTCATATACTGTGAAGGTAGGGCGCAAATTTTATCAATTTCCGCAGAATCAGATACAATACATTAAGAGTGAAAAGAATTATACTGAGATTAATACAGATAACAAAAGGTACGTAGTACGGCAAAGTACGCGAACGGTTCTGGCAAGTCTTTCGTTGGAAATGATTCAGATACACCGCGCTTATTATGTAAATGCGTTTTCCATTCTTGAAGTGAATAAAGACCTGGTTCTAAGTAACGGAGCGCATTTGCCGGTTTCAAGAATGTATAGAAGTTCGGTTATAGATAGAATAAACAATGTCTAAACATTAATATTTTGTCAAATTGCAATTCGTGTACACGAATCTGCATTTAATATACATTTAAGGTAAACGAAATATGGTGCGTTGCCATGAATCCTATTTTTGTGCCGATTTAAACTAAACGGCCAAAACCTTAACTATGAATTTTAGAAAGTTACTATTATCGGCGTCTGGTATGCTCGGAATTTACGGAGTTACCCATGCTGCAACCTTCACCGTGACCAATATCAATGACTCGGGTGCCGGTTCATATCGTCAGGCAGTTCTTGATGCCAATGCGGCAGCAGGAGCTGATGTTATTGTATTTAACATTGGTGGCGGCGGGCCGCAAACCATTGCTTTATCAAGTGTGGTAACCATTACAACCGAGATTTATGTAGACGGAACGTCTCAGCCCGGATACACAGGTACACCTCTCATTAGCTTTACGGGTACCAATGCTTTCCAGCTAAATGCAAGTTCGGGTTCTACTATTACGGCATTGAACATTTCCGGAAATACCAGTGGAATTGGTATTACAATCACCAACTGTTCAAACCTGGTGATTGACAATAACAACTTGTCAGGAATGCTTCACGCTTTACGTGCCGATGGTAACAACGCTAACATTCAGTTTACCAATAACAATGGTGCCAACGCAGCAAACTTTGCTCTTTATTTAAACAGTGGTACCAACAACGGATGGACCATTACCGGAAACAATTTGACCAACTCAACGAGCTGGGCAATTCACCACTCAAATGGTACACCGGCTGCCATTGACAACAATGATCTTTCCGGTTCCCGCTTCGGACTGTATATGTTGGGTGCAAACACCTTTACCCTTTCTGCTCCGGGTAGCGGTGGTCCTAACGAGAACATCTATGGCGCTCATGAGCAAACCCTCTATTTGAATGCTTGTAGTAATGTTAACGTAAGCAACTGGGATTTTACAGCCACTACGTTAGCACCTGCCAATACCCGCACTCCTTTTTATATTAATAACTGCTCAAATCTGGTGATTGACAATAACAACCTGTCAGGAATGTATCACGCTTTCCGTGCCGACGGTAACAATGCCAACATTCAGTTTACCAATAACAATGGGGCCAACGCAGCAAACTTTGCTCTCTATTTAAACAATGGCGTAAACAACGGATGGACCATTACCGGAAA
>CAZDUI010000012.1:4340-78505 GCA_964508605.1 uncultured Weeksellaceae bacterium
CGGAAACAATGGATGGACCATCACAGGAAATGACTTAACCAATGCGGGCAGCTGGTCAATTCATCATGCTA
The DNA here is from genome assembly GCA_964508605.1 of uncultured Weeksellaceae bacterium. GTDB lineage: Bacteria > Bacteroidota > Bacteroidia > Flavobacteriales_D > CAZDUI01 > CAZDUI01. The sequence goes on from CAZDUI010000012.1 coordinate 4,412, forward strand.
ACGGTACACCAACGTCAATTGACAACAACGACCTTTCCGGCTCAGTTTATGGCTTATATATGTTAGGAGCAAATCCTTTCACCTTATCAGCACCGGGTTCAGGCGGCCCTAACGAGAACATCTATGGCGCTCATCAGCAAACCCTCTATTTGAATGCTTGTAGTAATGTTAACGTAAGCAACTGGGATTTTACAGCCACTACGTTAGCACCTGCCAATACCCGCACTCCTTTTTATATTAATAACTGCTCAAATCTGGTGATTGACAATAACAACCTGTCAGGAATGTATCACGCTTTCCGTGCCGACGGTAACAATGCCAACATTCAGTTTACCAATAACAATGGGGCCAACGCTACTAATATTGCTTTATACCTCAATAATGGCGGAAACAATGGATGGACCATCACAGGAAATGACTTAACCAATGCGGGCAGCTGGGCTCTTCACGCTTCGAATGGTACCCAAACAAATATTTCGAATAACGATATGTCTGGTTCTGTTCATGGCTTGTATATGCAAGGTGCAAATACCTTTACGGTTGGAGCCAATACCTATGGTAATACAACCGGTACCGACATTTACCTCAATGCCTGCACATCTGTTACCTTGAATAATGCAGTTGTTATAGGTACAGGCGGTACAGGTATCCTTATCAATAACTCAAATACATGTAACATATACGGAACAGAGGCATGTGGTCGTCAGTATGGTATATACCTTACGGGTACTTGTACTGCCAATAACATTCTGAATTCCCAGATTGCAAATTCAACTTCACAGGGTATTCGGGTAGAATCAGCAACGGTTTCTAACACAACCATTGATCAGTCAGACTTTTTCAATAATGCTACAGATATTTTTGATGGTGGAACAGGTACCGTGGTTACTAACTCAACCACTCTTGGTTCAGCGCCATTCTGTCCTTGTGTTGCTCCTGCCGATCAATCGCTTGCTGCTGCTGCTTCAACCATTATTTGCGAAGGCGCTACCTCTATTACTCTGGCATCTTCTGAAAATGGTGTGAATTATTTCCTTCGCAATGATGCAGACAATACAATTGTTGGCGGCCCTGTGGCCGGAAACGGTTCAGCAGTTTCATTGAATACCGGCAGTATTTCAAGTACTACCGATTATAATGTAATTGCTTGGAGTACGCCTTCAGCAACTTCTCAGGCACTCCATTTTGATGGAGCGAATGATCATGTAAACTGTGGTACTGCAGCCGATTTTGATATTACCGGAGATATTACAGTTGAGCTTTGGTTCTATGCCGACGTTATTCCATCAGACTGGGTACGTCTTGCGGGTAAAGGTACCGGCTCTAATCGTCCTTATGGTCTTTGGCTAAGCAGTGGTGGTTCAATTTTGTGGCAGATGTACGGTTCCAGCAATGGGGACTTCAGTACCGGTGCAATCATTACTCCGGGTCAATGGTATCATGTTGCAGGTGTACGTCAGGGAACTACCATGAGATTATATGTGAACGGCGTTGAAGTGACTAATGGTACATATACAGGTACCACAAGTGTTTCTCCTCAACCTTTTACTATGGGTAGCGATTTGGTGCTTCACGACTACCTTCAGGGTAGCATTGATGAAGTACGCCTATGGAATGTTGCCAGAAATACAACAGAGATTAACAACGACATGACCAATTGCCTTACAGGCGGTGAAACAGGTTTGGTTGCATACTATCCTATTGAACAGGGAACAGGTGCTACACAGGTTATAGATCTTGCCGGTGGCAATCATGGTAACCTAATAAATATGGACCCGTCAACTGACTGGGTTGCCGGTGCTACTACATGCGGCGCTTGTGTAACTGTAATGTCAGCAACTGCTACCGTAACCGTAGAGCCTATTAGCGACGAGTCTGTAAATGCAGCCGATGCAACTGTTTGTCCAAATACCGGAACAACTATAGACCTTGGCGCATCACAAACAGATGTGTTTTATTTTCTGCGCAACGATGCCGATAATTCAACCATAGCCGGACCTGTTTCTGGTACGGGTAGTGGAATAAGCATGAATACCGGAAATATCCCAGCATCTACTACCTATAATGTGCTTGGAACAAATAGCCTGTCTCTTGATTTTGATGGTAGCAATGATTTTGTAGCACTGGGTGGTGTAGCGGTGGCAGGAAATGCCGCTCGTACAATTGAATTCTGGGTTAAAACTACAGATACCGACGGCATGATTTATTCTACCGGGACAGCCTCAAATAGTCAGGCGTTTAATATAAGAGTTTTGGGTGGGTACCTTAGTTTTATGGGGTATGGAAATGATTTCAATCCATCTTCAGGAACTCTGATTAATGACAACGTATGGCATCATATTGCTGTTACCTACGACGGTAACAATTTAATTGGGTATATTGATGGAGTTCAGGAATGGACTACAACAAAAGTTCTGAATACTACTGGTCAGAATAACTTTATGGGTAAATCGAATCATGCCGGATTTGAAGCATATTTTGCCGGTAGTTTGGATAATGCCCGTTTTTGGAATTCTGCACTTTCTGCAGCTGAGATTTCTGCAATCATGACTGAGTGTCTGTCAGGTAACGAAGAAAATTTAGCAGCCGCTTATACATTCAATGATGGTGCAGGAAGCAGTACGTTGGCCGACCTGAGTGGAAGTTTCAATGGTACTCTTACTAATATGGATCCTGCAACAGATTGGAATTTTGGTTCACCCGGTTGCACATGTGAGTTTGAAATGACTGCTATCACAACAGTAACAGTTCAGGACAATGCGCCAACAGTTGCCTCTTCACCGGCTAACATAAGTGTAAACGTTGACGCAGGAAACTGCGGAGCAGTGGTTACATACACCACGCCTGCATTCGATGATGATTGTGACGGAACAGGTCTTGCCGGTACAATGACAGCCGGTTTTGTTTCCGGTACTCTATTTCCGGTGGGTACAACAACAGTAACATATGAGTATATTGATGGATCTGCTCAGGTGGTTAGTTCTTCTTTTGATGTGATAATCACGGATAACGAATTACCCACAATTTCTTCACTTTCTCCTGTAAGTGTAATGGCAGATGCTGTTGGCTGTACCGCTGCGGGTGTTAATTTGGGTTCACCGGTTACAGTGGATAATTGCGGAGTACTTAGTGTTACTAATGATGCACCGGCAAATTTCCCTTTAGGTTCTACCACTGTCACCTGGACTGTAACCGATAATAATGGTAATACGGCAAATACTACTCAATTGGTAACTGTTTCAACAGATCTTACAAGTTCAGCCTTAGCTACAGATACAGATTGTTTCGGCGCTGCAACAGGAATGATTGATCTTACTGTTAGTGGCGGAACGTTGGCCTATGCCTTTGCTTGGGATGATGCCGGCTCTTCAATAAGTGAAGATATTACCGGGTTACCGTCGGGAACTTATAATGTAACAATTACTGATGCGAATGGATGTACTTCTAACGCTTCTGCGACTGTGGGTGAACCATCTGAAATAATTATTTCAGGAGTTACAACCGACTTGGATTGCAACGGTGATGCTGACGGTTCAGTGGATGTTACCGTAACGGGAGGTACCGTTGCAAGTGCCTACATATTCGACTGGAACAGCGGTACGTTCTCTTCTGAAGACCTTAGCGGTTTGAATGGAGGTACTTACGATGTTATTGTAACCGATGACAATGGTTGTTCTGCAACTTCTTCCTTTGCGGTTAACGAACCTTCAGCAATAAATCTATCTGAGGTGCACACCGACGAAATGACGGGTAGTGATGCAACCATAGACCTAACGGTTACCGGTGGTACGCCTTCTTATGTTGTTGCATGGACCGGCCCTGCCGGGTTTACCGCAAGTACTGAAGATTTATCAGGTTTGGTTGCCGGTATTTACGATGTTACTGTTACAGATGCCAATGGTTGTACCCAGACTTTACAGGTTGCTATCAGCAGCCATGTAGGTATTTCTTCGGTGCAAATTTCCGGTATCAGTGTGTACCCAAACCCGACAACGGGCATAGTGCAGGTTAATGGTAGCTTTGACAATGCTTTAATTGAAGTACGCGATGCATTGGGTCGTATAGTATATGGTGAGCGTTTTACCGGTACTTCTGCTACATTGCATCTTGAAAATCAAAGTTCAGGCTTGTACTTTATTGAAGTAAAAACCGGTAATACTACTGAAGTTGTGCGTTTAGCAATACAGAAGTAATCTATATTTTAAAATATAATCCCTCTACCAGCCGGCAGGGGGATTTTTTTTGTCCTATCAGATTCAAGATTAAAAGCAGTAATAAGCACCATATCCAGTATTTTTGCATTGTGAGTCTTATATTGCATATTGAAACCGCTACACGAATTTGTTCTGTTGCTGTAAGTACGGGCGAAGAGATATTGGCCCATATCACAGAAAAAGCGGATAATTACACACATTCCGAGCGGCTGCATGTTCTGGCAGATGAAGTTTTAAAGTCTACAGGAAATCATTTTGGTAGTCTTACACACGTTGCCGTAAGTAACGGGCCGGGTTCATATACGGGCTTGCGCATAGGACTGTCTGCCGCAAAAGGGTGGTGTTTCGCCCTGGATATACCTTTAATAGCAGTTGACACTTTGCATAGTCTGGCCCATGGGTTACCTGAGAGTCTGAAAGGAACGAATGGATTTGTTTTGCCTATGATTGATGCACGGCGAATGGAGGTATATACGGCAATGTTTGATACGTTTGGCAACAGAATTACTAAGGATATCGCTCAAATTTTGGATAAGGACACTTATACAGATATAGAACCGCAAACGACGATGCATTTTTTTGGCGATGGTTCAGTTAAATTTAAGGAAGTTTGCAATCGGAAAAATGTCGTTTTTCATGACCTGGAATGCGATGCCAGATATCAGCTATCCGTTGTCCGGAAAAAAATAGAAGAAGGAAATTATTCGAATCTAAGTATTTCCGAGCCCTATTATTTAAAGGATTTTACAACTACGCAACAAAAAAGGGGAATGAAAACGGAATGAACAGGTAAAATTATTTACCGGTTACGCATTCTTTTCCAAGGCTTATTAGTTCCAGTACGCCAACCTGCATGCCCTCTTCGGGTTTTGGGTAAGCTTCCATAACAAGATCCAGAACGCAATCACAAAACTCTGGGGCTTTAATTCCCGGCTTGTTGACCATCATGTTATTACATTTTTCTACAAACTCTTTGCGTTTTTTCTTTGCCCATCGTTTGGCAGCGGATTTTGCCAGACTTTTACAACCTGGACTTATCGAGACTCCAAAAGCCAGAATGATTGAAAAGATGATTGTTTTCCGCATTACTGATTGTTCGTTTCCTTAAGAACCTGATTGTCCTCACTCAACACCTTAAAGGCCGTACGGCGGTTTCTTTGATGGTATTCTTCCCGTAACTTTTCATCTTTAATGGAATAGATGTAAGGTTCTGTTAGTCGGATCACTTCGCCGTTTGCATCCTTATCCGGATTTCCGTCAGCATCTAATTTTGGTGCAGGTGTGGTTTCTCCATAACCTTTAGGAATCATTCTTTCGCGGGGGATGCCTTTGTCTACCAGATAATCAACCACACTCTGTGCCCGTCGTTCACTTAAATCAAGGTTATAAGCATCATTACCCCGGCTATCGGTATGACTTTGTATTTCTATGGTAAGATTATTATTCAGGCTCAGGAAGTCGAAAAGTTTGTCGAGAATTTCCTTGCTTTTCGGCCGCAGTGTAGCTTTATCAAAGTCGTATTCAATACCTTCAATGGTTATTTCTCCTTCAGGAATTCTGTTCAAATAGAAATCCTGTGTCAAGACAGTCGATTCTGTTAATCCGGATGTGAAAACGGTGGCTGCGTCACCAAAGTATTTAGATTTTTGGGCTTTCATAAAAATATCCCAGCCGTATTCCAAATCTCTCTCGTAGTAACCTTCATCATCTGTCATCACAAAGAACGGGGCAAAACTTCCTTTAATATCCTTAAAAGAAATCAAGGCATTGGGTATTACATCACCGGTTTCACTGTCAAACACGTATCCATTAATAGAAACATGAATATCAGGTTTAGCAAAGCCGAATATTTTATTGCAATATCCGCTAATCATAGTTGTATCGCAATCTGCACAGCGGTCCCTGTCTGAGGTCAGGAAACCGTTTTTCATGTTTTTGTCTATAATGAAATATGTATCATCCTTACTTGAATTATAGGGAGCACCAATGTTCACAGGATTTGTCCATGAGTCATTGTCTTCTTCATACTTTGTGCGGAAAATATCATAACCACCAAATCCAATGTGTCCCCTTGAGCTGAAAAACAATGTGTTACTTTGATAGTGGTGAAACGGAGACATTTCGTCTTCGCGTGTATTGATACCGGCGCCCAAATTAATGGGGTCTCCAATATTTCCATATTCATCAATAGGGCAATACCAGATATCCAAACCTCCGTATCCGCCCGGGCGGTCGGAAGCAAAGTACAATCGTGTTTCGTCCAGGTCCAGGCTTGGGTTAATTGAGCGATAGCCTTCTACATTCACTTTTGCATCCAGCATCAGCGGCTCCATCCACCGGTTGTTAAATTTTTTGGTAACGTATATGTGTGCGTTCTGTTTATCGTCATCAGTCCAGCGGGTAAAATAGAATGTGGTACGGTCGGTAGACAAAGCAGCTGAACCTTCATGATTTCCGGTGGAAACGGGGGCCTCAAAGCGGCGCGGTGTGTCATATGTATCGCCCAGATAAGTTGTAACAAACAGGTCTGATAAGAATTGTGACTGTTTGTTTTTTGGATCGTCATTTACGTTCCCATCGCGGCCACTGCTGAAAATCAAAGACAATTCACCTTCATAAAACGCAGGTGCGAAGCTTGCCGTACCTGAATTAAAAGTACTGTCCATTTTTTTAAGATCTACACCATCCAGTGTGTTTTTGGGGTCTAAGGCGAATTCACAACTTACTTGCTTATCTGCGGCGTATAAGTAGTACTCATCTTCTTCGCCCTTGGTATCCATGTACTTCTGAAAGGTAGCTGCTGCTTCACCATATTTCTGAACACACATTTGCATGGTTCCGTACCAGTATAAACTTTGCGGAAAATTCTCGTGTGGCATCTGAACTGCCTTGCTATACCAAAGGTTAGCATTTTCGTAATCGCGTAGCAAACGGTAACTATCTGCCAACCTGTGAATCGCATATTGCTGTCTTTTCTCGGAAGGAGACAATTGCTGTTCACCTTCGGCTGATTTTACCTTTTTGGTCCCGCTCCAGGAGTTTATTTCGTAAGGGTATGTAACATCGTAGCGTCCAGAGCTGCCTTTGACTACTTTTGAGTAAAAATATACTGCACTGGCATAATTCCCTTTATCAAAGGCTTTATCGCCCATCTCGGTAAGTTCCTTTTTACTTTGCGCCAACGAAACTGCCGAGACGAAACAAAGCAGTAAGCACCAACCTGTATGTAATACCAACCTCATATGCGCGGACAACTTTGAATTGGGTTAGGGTTCACTTTGTGAATAATATAAGTAAGAGACATTTCAAATCCACCACGGCCATTGGTATTAGGCTTCAAAGAAGAAGTGTTTACATCATAACTTACTCTTCCTAAAATATTTCCATATTTTACACCTCCTTCAATGATGGCTGCATCTTTATTGCGATAGGTGGGGCCGAATAATATATAAGCGTCATTATTGCTGAAATAATAATGCATGTGAAGTGTATAGGTAAGTTCCCTTGCATTTTTTTGTCCCATGTATATGGTTTTGGCAATAAATTGTAAACGTTCGGAAACATTAATTTTTGTACCGGCATGGGCTACCCAACGCATGGGAAGCTTATTGTCCTGACTGAAGAATGATTCACTTGGTTGGGTCAAGTGAAATGCAGAAATACCTAAAAATGGATTCATACGTGCGCTTTGTTTACCATAGTAATACATCAGTCCGGCATTCAGGTCATGCTGTATGAAGGCTTCACGTGACAGATTTTCGCCCGGGTCAATGGAGGCATCAAAACTTCCTCCGTTAAACGGAGTGTATTGGGTTCCGAAAGATAATTTAGAATAATCGATACTTTTTTGAAATGCGCCACCCTGAATACCTATAGAGACATGGTGATAATTATTTTTATCTAATTTTAAATCGGTGGCAGCCGAAATTAGAAAACTGAAAACGTTGTAATTACCGGTGCCTGCCCTAAAATTAGCGGCTTGTGCTCCCAATGAAATTCTTTTGTGAATCGGAGTGTCGAAGGCAAAAAGACCGGTGGTATATGGTTTTGAGGCTATAGCTTGCCATTGGGTACGGTAATGGCCATGGAAACGATATTTACCTTTAAACATTCCGGTCATAGCCGGATTGAAATTTAGTGCAGCCGCGTCGTACTGACTCAGGTGAAAGTCCTGTGCCCGTATTATTCCGACAACACTCAGTAACGATAATATAAGTATTCCTATGGATTTCATTATCTTAGCAGTGTTACATCTCCTTTCATCTCGTGTAGTGTACCGTCGAGTGTTGTGGCTCTCAGGGTCCATACATAAACACCCAAAGGCTGCTCAATACTATTAAAGGTTCCATCCCAGCCTTTTTGTTGTTCGTTAGAGGTGAAAATAAGCTGTCCCCAGTTATTATACACGTTAAATTCCATATCGGTGAAAGGACCGCCCAGCACGTAAAGGATGTTATTCGGTGCAATTCCGTTAGGCGAAAATCCTGAAGGTACCTGAGGCGGCATAAAAATAATGATTTCACTGTAAGCCGTGTCTGCACAACCGTTCACGTCCGTCACTACCAGCATTACAGGATACGTTCCTGATGCATTGTAGCTGTATGAAGGATTGGCAACATTAGAGGTTCCTAATGTATCACCAAAATCCCAGTACCAGTTTGTAATGGTTGCAGCAGGTGTGGAAACATCATTGAAATTAAACTCAGTATAAATATTACCTGTTGTTCCGCTTTGGGTAAATGAAGCGTCGGGACCCGGAAGTACCGTTGTCGTTTGAGTGGCACTGTCAATACAACCTTGTGCTGAAGTAGCAATAAGAGTAACCGTGTAGGTTCCTGAATTGGCATAAACGTTTAGCGGATTTTGGTCTGATGAAGAATTTCCATCGCCGAAATTCCATTGCCACCCGGTAATGGAAGATCCTATAACAGTAGTGTTGTCCTGAAACTGTGAGCCACCATTCAGGCATGGGGTGGTATTTGCAAAGGTAACGTCGGGCAGGTAATTCACGTCTGCGCTTTGAGTAAGGGTATCTGAGCATCCATTTTGAGAGGTTACAATCAAAGTTACGCTTTGCCCCCCTTCAGTTGGGAATGTGTACGAAGGATTCTGTGAAGTAGATGTATTACCACCTCCAAAATCCCACTGCCAATTAGTAAGAGGATCCGGAGATGTAGAGGCATCGGTGAACTGAGTAGGTTGGTTAAAACACTCTACAGTTGATGTAAAGGCCGGTGTGGGAGCTTCCAGTATGGTTACTTCCAGTGTGTCGCGCACCACCTGACAACCACCGTTATTTAAACTGTGGAACACTAATGTTATACTTCCTGCGATTTCATCAGCAGAACTAGGTAAGTATGCACCGGTAAGGGTAGTATCTCCGGGTACAAAGGTGCCGGTTCCGTTGGTAGTCCAGTATCCTGACCCTGTGCTGGTTACTCCGGTAAGAGTGATGTTGTCGCCGGTACAGGTTGTGTCATCGGTAAGAATCCCTAATATCGGAGGATCAAAAAAGGAGATTACCATGCTATCAATAACAGAAAGACAGTTGCCGTTTCCGGTACTGGTAAGATATAGGGTTACCTGACCTGCGCTGGTATCGGCTGAACTGGGCAAGTAAGAGGTATTTAACGCAGCGTCAGTAGGAAAGAAGGTGCCACTGCCAGAAGTTGTCCACTGGCCTCCACTTGCAATGGTAACAGAACCTGATAACGGGATTGAAGAGGTGTCGCTGCAAACACTAACATCAGATCCTGCATCTACTGAAGGACCCGGAACAAAAACAATATTTAGGGTGTCGGTGGTTGCAGGGCACAGGCCATTACCTGTGGTGCTTAGTATAAGGTAAGTACTTCCTGCTATAATCTCGGCCGCACTGGGACTATAGACTGAGTTCAGGTCGGTAGTTGACGGTGTAAATGTACCTCCCTGTCCAATCCACAATCCACCTGTGGCATTAACAATGGCACCATTCAGAGATACAATTGCAAAGTTTTCGCAGGCTGTGGTGTCGTTCCCCGCATCGGGTAAGGGCAAGCCCTGAACGAACATGTCCTGAATGATGGTGTCTTTACAACCTGCGGAATTAGTAGCTATTAATTGAACCGTATAATTACCATTCAGAGTGTAAGTATGTGTTGGGTTGGGAAGTGTAGAGAAGGTTCCGTCGCCAAAAGACCAGTTCCAGGAAGATATGGTTGCCCCGGCCTGACTGGTAGAAGCGTCAGTGAAGGTAACCGGATCCTGAACGCAGGTACTGTCATTATAAGTATAATCTGCAGTTGCACCGCTAATGGTAATATCCAGGGTTGTGGTATCTGCACAGGGTGTACCCGCCTGTGCAAACAAGGTAATGGTATAGGTACCCACCGTGGGGTATGTGTGGGCAGGTTCGTAGGCTGTTGAAGTGGGTGAGCCGTCGCCAAAGTCCCATTCAAAACCATTTGCTGTTACCGAAGATGCATTAATCATTTGAACTGAGGTTCCGTTACATGCATCCACAGGGCCAATGCCTGCTGTTGCAGGTGGCGGGCAGTTTAATACATTGAACTGAAAATCTCTATAAACGGTTGAAAGAAGTTGCCCGTTTCTATATTCGTCAACCCGGATGCCGACCACAAATTGACCCGTCATAGGAGGGGTGGTAGTAAGAATACCGGTTTGTGGGTCAATGAACAATGTTTGTGTGGGCGCGCTAGGTTCCAGTGGAGATAAAAAACTATATCCTGGATTATAAACGATATTCACAAAGTTTGGGGTGGCCGGTGTACCTCCTGTCCAGCTGAAAGCGTCATCCTCAAAGGGGTGATACAGGCTGTATACCAGGCTGTCACCGTCAGGGTCTGTAGCACCATGATTAAAAACAAGCGGTGTGTTGGCACAAATAAAAACCGGTGGAAAATTAATCCAGTCGGGGCTGCTGTTGGTAAGCCAGGTAAAATTTTCAGGTATATAGGAATGATAGGTTGTGCCTGTACCCGGAGTAAAGGGGGTAACCGGAACATTTACAATGGAAGCATTTCTGCAGCACAGCTGATATATAATATGGTACCCTCCATTACCCGGAACCAAATTATTTACAACAGTAGTATAAACTGCCTGAGCAACACAAACACCCGGATTAAAAGCGCAGGTGTCGATAAAAGGATCTAAGGTATCTTCTCCGGGAAAAGGAATCGCCACATTTGAATACGAAGTTCCGTTGCCTCTGAATACACGTAGAGTTACGGTACCTGGAAAAGTAGCATTGCCTGAACCACAGTCACGATACAATTTTAAGGTAAGACGATAGGTAGCACCCCCCAAATGCTCGTAAGTTAATGAACCGCCCACAATATGGGTGGCTCTTAACGTACTGAATACTAACAGTAAGGTAATCGATAAAAAAGCAATTCGTAGAAGTTTCTTCATACTCCGCCCAAAACTAATATTGCGCTAAGATAAATAAAAAGTATAAAACAAATAGTTTGTCGAAAAAAAAGGTATTTTTATCTTTGATTTGAATTGATACGTAAATTAGGATTATGAAATTAAAATTACACCTGGCCATTCTGGTATTTTCGGTAAGTTATATTGCTAATTCACAAGTGAATGTGCAATGGGAGTCTCGTTATACCAGTTCAGGAAATAATACCGATCAGGCTGTGGATATGGTTATTGATGCTGCAGGAAATGTTTATGTTACCGGCACTTCTTTTACCGGAAGTGGCACAGGATACGACATTGTAACCGTTAAATATGACAACACCGGCGCCCAACAATGGACGGCCACCTATAATGGTACTGCCAGTTTACTGGATCAGGGGAATGCTATTATTCTGGACGCTGCAGGAAATGTCTTTGTAACGGGTTATACTTATGTTTCGGGTACCAATGCCGATGTTGTAATATTAAAGTATGACAATAATGGTAATCTGGTTTGGACACAAACAAGAAATTATCAGGGATATTTTGACCAGGGCAGAGATATTGCGGTTGATTCCAATGGTGATGTTTATGTTACAGGCAGTGGTCAGTATAATTCCACCGGCTCTGATGTTGACTATTTGACGCTGAAATACAATAATGCTGGCACATTTCAGTGGCAACAAACCTTTTCAACCGATGTCAGTTCACCACCTTCACAGCTCGACGAAGCATTCAGGATTTTTATAGACGGTTCAAACAATGTTTATGTTGCAGGCAATAGTGCGGGTACCACAGCTACCAATAATCTTGATTTTGTAACTATAAAATATAACAGTGCCGGTACTCAGCAGTGGCGGGCCCGGTATAATTACAATGGAAATTTCGACACGCCTACCGATATATCGGTTGATGCATCGGGCAATGTTTATGTATGTGGTTTTGGCTATTATAATGCTTTACAAGATGCAAATTACCTGCTGGTAAAATACAACAGCACCGGAACCCAGCAATGGGTGAAGAATTATAATGGTGATGGCAGTGATTACGATAAGGCCAATGCTCTGGTGCTGGATCCGGCGGGTAATATTTATATTACAGGTAGAAGTATTGGTGCTTCAAGTGCCGAAGATATGTACACCATTGCTTACGACCCTGCTGGCAATGTGATATGGAGTGACCGTTTTACGAGTTCAGGAAGCGCCTATGAGGAAGCCAACGATATTGTCATAGATGGAAGTGGTTTCCTTTACATCACAGGATACGGTTATAAAACTACAACAAATAATGATTTTTTAACAGTCAAATACAATTTAGCCAGTGGTGCCATTGAATGGAGTACACGCTTCAACGGTCCTGCCGGTAATAGTGACCGGGCTATGGCCATTTCAATAGATCCCGCCGAGAATATTTATATTACGGGCCAGAGTAATGGTGGTGGAACAGGCGCAGACTATTCAACTATAAAATATTGCCAGTTAACCACAGATGCCGGTGCTGATGCAGGCATTTGTGTGGGTACATCGGCAGCATTGAATGTCACCACTACGGGTACCGGTCCCTTTACATGGAGTGTGGTAACAGGTGATCCTATAAATATCGGTGTGAATTTTAGCTGCAATCCCTGTCAGAACCCTGTGGCATCTCCGGTTATCTCTACTACTTATGCTGTAAGCTCAACAAATGTTAATGGTTGTATCGATTATGATACTGTTACAGTTCTTGTAAATCCGCTACCCGGCCCTACTATCTATACCAGTAACGGGGCGGTTATTTGTGATGGTGACAGTACCTATTTATATACTGACCCCGGTCAAACAGGATACAGCTGGAATACAGGCTCTGCAAATGACAGTATTTTGGTGACTGTTGCGGGAACATATACGGTTACAGTAATCGATGCTCTGGGTTGCAGTAACAGTACAAATCAGGGTGTATTGGTAAACTCTTTACCTGCTGTAGATGCAGGTGCTGATGATGATGTGTGCGATGGAGGGGCGGCCCAGTTGAATGCAACCGGTGCTTCTTCCTTTATCTGGGACGTTGACACAGAACTTAGCTCCTTAATCATTGCCAATCCCACTGCAGCTCCTACTAGCAGCAGTTGGTATTATGTTACCGGTACCGATGGAAATGGATGCGAAAATCGTGATAGTGTTTTTATTACTGTAAATCCACTTCCTGCTGCACCAGTAATTGTTCGTTTAGACCCAAACCTTGTTAGTAGTTATTCTTCAGGTAATCAGTGGTATCTTGATGGCTCTCCTATAGCCGGAGCCACCGGACAAACCTATGCGTTTACACAAAATGGAAATTATCAGGTAGAGTATACCGATGCAAATGGTTGTACTTCAATGTCAGCTGTGTTTCCGGTTACAAATGTGGGCGTAGATGAGTGGAATCAATTTTCTTTTGCTGTTTACCCAAATCCGGCCATTCCGGGAAATGAAATAAAAATTCAAAGCGAAATGGTAATCGCAGCCATTCAGTTATACACTGTAGAAGGAAAACTACTGAATGAAAGGGTTTATGGAAATTCTAAACTAGTTTCTTTCAACTTGGGCGATGTGTCCTCAGGAATATATATGCTCAGCATATGTTGGTACAATGGCTACAAAGCTTCGACATTTATAATGGTTGAATGATAAAAACCATTTACCTTTTTTTAGTTGGTATTTTAATCAGCAATATTGCTGCAGCACAACAACCTGCAATCAGAGGTATCGTTAAGGATAAAGATGCAGGCGGAGAAATTCCGGGAATACTTGTGTTGCTGGTAAAGGGGAATGATACCATTAATAAAACCATTACGGGAATAGACGGTGACTTTCTTTTTGAAAACTGTCCGCCCGGCAGATATACTTTGCAGATGGTAATGACAGGTTATGAGTCTGCAACACTGGACGGAGAGCATATTTCGGCAAAAGAATGGGTTGTAGTGGTTGAGATGGAGGAGAAGGTACAGTCTATTAAAGAGGTAGAAGTTGTTGCCGAGAGTTCAGGTGGTCGTGGTGATGCAGCCAACGAGATGGCTACGGTTAGCGCAAGGCGTTTTTCGCTGGAAGAAACCAACAGATATGCGGGAAGCAGAGGCGATCCGGCACGTATGGCAAGCAATTATGCAGGAGTTTCCGGAACCGATGACTCCCGAAATGATATCGTTGTTAGGGGTAATTCCCCTACCGGAGTTTTGTGGAAAGTGGACGGCATCTGGATTCCCAATCCCAGTCATTTTGCCATTGCCGGTTCGCAAGGCGGACCAGTTTCGGTATTAAATAATAAAGCTTTGGCCAACAGCGATTTTTACACAGGTGCATTTCCTGCCGAATATGGCAACAGTATCAGTAGTGTATTCGATTTGAAATTCCGTAACGGTAATAACCGGCAATACGAATTTACCGCTCAAGTAGGAATTTTAGGTACAGAGCTCACTGCGGAAGGTCCGTTCAGTAAAAATTCAAAGTCTTCTTTTCTGATAGCGTACAGATATGCAACTTTCGACCTATTCAGAATTTTAGGGATGAGTCCTGAAACCTTAAAAAGCATAATTGGTACGTCGGCAATACCTGCCTATCAGGATTTGAATATGAAGTTGAATTTCCCATTGGGTTCAAGAACTACATTGTCTTTTATGGCTATTGGCGGTGCCAGCTCTATTAACACGGTATTATCTGACCAGACAAAACCCGAATCGTTGAATCTTTATGGGGACAACGACCGAGACCAGCTTTTTAAAACGAAAATGGGAGTTTTGGGAATAAATCTTACACACCAGTTAGATGAAAATAGTCTTTTACAGATAAGTTTTGGAACCGGGGTTGAAAATCAGCATGCCAGTCATAATTACTTTGTGAGACATATTGATTCTTCAGGTACCGAACCGATTTATGTGTACGACACATTACCACAACCGTTAATGAGATATACTTTTAATCAGGTTAGAACGGGCGGCACTGTTTCTTACACCCGAAAATTCAGTTCAAAACATGTTATTAAAGCAGGAGTTTCTGCTTATCATATGTTCATCCATAATGTTGACAGTTCTTTAACACCGGCACACAACCAGTGGCTGTACCGCTGGGATTTTAAAGGTCATACTGCACTTGCTGAGGCATATTTTCAGTGGAAATATAGAATTAATGATGTAATGACCCTAATATCCGGGCTACACTCTCAATATTTTCAGTTAAGCAATAGTATTTCTCCCGTTGAGCCAAGAATTGGTCTGAAATGGAAAGTTGCCCCCAAGCATGTTATCAGCCTGGGAACAGGTTATCATAGTCAGATACAGCCCGTTTATACTTATGTGTACAATGTTCAGGTGGGTAATCTGTCCGGTAGGTTTAATCAAAAAATGGATATGACGCGTAGCATTCATGCAGTAGCAGGTCATGATATGGTGCTAAATGCAACAACAAGACTTAAAACTGAAATCTACTACCAATATTTGATGAATATTCCTGTTGAAAGAGATAGTTCGGCTTTTAGTATGGTAAACGTGGGTTCTGGTTTTAGCAGGTTCTTTCCTGAAAAATTGCTGAATACCGGTACTGCCAGGAATTATGGTATTGAACTGACGCTGGAGAAGTTTTTCAGCCGTAAGTTGTTCTTTTTAATTACGGGAACATTGTACAACAGTACTTATGAAGGCAGTGACGGAATTACAAGGAATACAGACTACAATGGCAGGTATATATTAAACGGGCTGGTAGGTTCCGAATTTAAAGCGGGAAAGAAAGGACAGTTTACCATTGGTGCAAAATTTACCTGGGGGGGTGGCAAACGTTATGGTATGGTGGATACCACAGCAACTATCGCAAATAATGAACTGGTTTTTCTTGACAACCAATACAATGAGTTTCAGTTCAGGGATTATTTGCGTTTTGATATTAAAATAAACTATCGGTATAATGCAAAAAAAGTTACCCATGAAATTGGAATAGACGTTGTAAATCTTACCAACTCAAAGAATTTACTTGCACTAGCATATACAGGCGATCCGCTTTCTCCTATTGCAGAGCGCTATCAACTGGGGTTAATGCCGATATTGTATTACAGGTTAGATTTTTGACCGCCGGGAATAGGAAGAAAAGAGTATCCTTTATCTGAGAGATACTGAAGACTTTGTTTCAGGGAAGGAATCATTCTTATGTATGCCTTTTCGCTGTCGTGAAAAACAACGATACTTCCGGATTTGCAATTTCGTATTACGGCCTGTGCGCAACGGGAAGCTGAACTCTTTACATCAAAATCGCCGGACAAAACGTCCCACATAATAATTTGATATCTTTTGAGCAAAATTTTACTTTGTGACCGGGTGATTCGGCCATAGGGCGGCCTGAAAAGACGGGTTGCGGGCATGGCTTTCTCGGCTTGTAAAACATTGCGATAGTATGTAAAGTTATTGGTTTTCCATCCGTTAAGGTGGGAGTAGGTATGATTGCCAATTCCGTGGCCTCTATTTAGTAAGTGGTTTACCATATCCGGATTTTCCTCAGCACGACGGCCTACCAGAAAAAAAGTAGCAAGTGCTTGATATTCATCAAGTATTTGCATGACTTCCGTTGTGATTTCTGTATGAGGTCCATCATCAAACGTAAGATACACTGCTTTACGTGGATCTTTAATTTTCCACGTTAAATCGCCCATAAGTGGGCGCACCAGTGCAGGAACCTTGCGGCTGTATGTCATTTAATTAATTTCCGGCCAGAAATCGTTGATAAGATGAACCAGCAGGCTCGCTCTTTGATCTCCTTTCTTGGCTTGCGGAAAGTTTTTAACCAGTATATAATTAATCAACAAAGGCATACAAGGATGGCTCTTCAGGTTGGCTATTTCGTCGCGCAATAATATGGTTGACGGTTCTGTACTGCTTTGAATCATCTTTTCAAATGCTGCAGGCTCCAGCGTAAGATGTTTATTCCTTACCGTAATATATACATCCGATAAATCAAACAGAAAGGACTCCACTGTTTCAATAACATTGGCGTTTAAAAAGTCGTCGCGCATACTCAGTTTATCCTCTTCGTCTGATTCGTCAACAATTTGTTTTACATAATCGTCCCAGCGAAGCAGAATTTTATCGCGCATTGAAATTTTAGCTTCGAAAGTGTTGGTTTCCAGTTCGCCGCCTCTTCCTGATGTTATATCGCTTAAGGTACTAATCATGGTATAGGTCATACTTAGATTGTTAGAAATACCCGGATCGGTGGCATATCTGAATTCTTTATCTAACAAATAAACCAGCGTTTGATTTTGCATTTCGGTGTATTCGTCAACAATTTTCTTTGCAGCTTCTTCACAAGAAACAGCATCTTCAGTTTTACCTTTTTGTTTCAGGGCGTCAGCAATTTGAAGATAGCAGTCAACCATATACGGAGTATTGAAGTCGTAAGGAATAAATTCAGGTGGGAATTCTGACATACATTTATCCATAACTTCTTTGGCACGTACGGGGTCTTTTTCGGTAAGCAAGGCATCGGCCAGTGCCAGGTAGTAACGACGGAAATTTACTGTGGGTCTGCGAGTATAATAATCTATGTTTACTCCGGGTTTATTCAGGCCGCCCCAGTCAAATTCATTCATCAGAACCTGATACGATTTCTCTGTATTAATATATCCCGGAGAAATATAACGGGTTTTTGTACCGCCTGCTATAGGTACTAACCTGTAAACCATACCTTCCAGCTGAAGATAATTTTCAAGTCCGGCATAGGCATCGTTTCCGCCTGTGGCTGCAAAATAAATGGGTCGATCCCAATTTCCTGTTGCCATCATGTCTAATATTATCAGGCTATTACGATATAAACCGCTTTCATTGTACTGCCAGTGCATGGTATCAACAATGCTGGCTGCATCTTTTTCTGATACAGTGCCGGTGGCAATTACCTTCTTTTTGTCTATTGGGAAATAAAATTTATTAGTTGGGAAATAGTAGGTACGGCTGCTGGGTGAACTTTTATCTCCCTGTATAAAGATATAATTGTTCTCTCCCTTTTCACTTTGAATAAACTTCAATGCATCTTTTATGTTAATCTCCTTATTTTGAAACTGAGATACTTTTGCAAAGGCTTTTTCAATGTACTTATCAGCCTTTCCCGATTGTGCATCACGGTAGTACACGCCCGCCACAAGATTGGGCATGGCAATAAAATCTCTTCCGTTGCCTTCACGATATTCCTCTTCAGTAAAACTAATAGGTAAAGCATCTGAATCATATGCTTTTCGGGCTGCCTGATCAACATACCAGTCAGTATTTAATAAACTCAGATTCACAACACGAATATCTGTTCTGAAGCCTTCAACTTCCTGCACGTACCATAACGGGAAAGTATCGTTATCACCGTTTGTAAACAAAACAGCTCCCTGTGCACAGGGCTTCAGATAATTTTTGGCAAGTTCACGGGCAGTGGCTCTTCCGCTGCGGTCATGGTCATCCCATTCCTGGGCAGCCATCAAAACCGGAACCAGCAGGCACAATAACATGGTGCCCATTGCCACTTTGCCATCGTCTTTTAATCCTTGTTTCAGAGCATAAACAATTCCGGTTAAAACCGCAGCAACAAGGGTCATATAGAATAAGGAATAAGATAATGCATGATGTCCGTCATTCATAAATTCTCCCAGAAATGCCACGATGCCTATTCCCAATCCAAATGCGGCCAGGGTGCCCAGTTGTTTCATAGATAATGACCTTACAAGATCCCACAGTGCATAAACCGAAAGGCCAATCCAGATTGTAAATGCATAGGTTGAACCGGCATAGGCATAGTCGCGCTCACGCGGTTCAATAGGTTTTTGATTCAGATAGAAAACAATAGCAAGACCGGTGAACAGGAACATTAACATTACCACAAACCAGTCTTTAGGAGCACGCACCATATGGAATATGAAGCCAATAAGACCAAGGATGAGTGGTAGCATATACAATTTATTATATGCTTTGTTCTCTTTCATATGGTCGGCAAGGTTAGCCTGACTGCCCAGGCGTTCATTGTCAATAAAATTAATTCCGCTCAACCAGTTTCCTTCCATCAGGTTACCATCCCAGTTCTGTTCATCGTTCTGGCGCCCGGCAAAATTCCACATAAAATAACGCAAGTACATGTGTCCAATTTGATATCTGAAAAGGTAACGTATGTTCTCGCTGAACGAAGGCAGATAAATTTCAGCTTCCGGTGACCCCGGCTGAGCGTAAGGATTTATTATTGGCTCTTTCCCTTCGGTGGTATAACCGCTCCAACGAATATACTCGCGCACGTGTTTGCTGTCGCTGCTGTACATTCTGGGAAGAAAGGTAGACGTTTCAGAAGTGTACGTTGGTTTGCTTTTGCTGCGCTCATTGCTCATGTAATACTTTTCTTCTACCTCTGCTCCGGGAAATTTATCTGCATAGGCCTTAGCGTCTTCCTCATTTCTGAAACCTTTTAGGTCAGAACCATCTAACACAACAGTATAGGCTTTGATGTAAACATCAGAACGGTCTTCATATTCACTTGGGTTTTCAGTTATAGAATTCCAGTATGGGCCATAGAATAGAGGCCAGTCTCCGTATTGTTCGCGCAATAAATAAGAATTCAAACTTACAAGATTTTCAGGATTGTTTTCGTCAATCGGTGGATTGGCGTTGCTTCGGATGGTAATCATTGCAAAGCATGTATAGCCTGCATATAGCATCATAAGTGATACCATGGCAGTATGCAAATTTACTTTTCCTTTTTTTCGTGCATAAATCACTGCACCAGCTATCAGAGTTGCCAGCAGAATTCCAAACAAAAAGGTTCCCAGGTTGAAGGGCAATCCCAGTGTATTGGTGCTGAATATCTCAAAAGAGGCAGCATAACTAATTGTTTTTGGAATAATTCCTTCTTGAATGACAACCAAAGTAATAAGTGAAACCACTCCGGTAACGATGAATCCGATTGGAGTTGTAGTTTTGAAACGTCTGAAGTAGTATAAGAAACCAACAGCCGGAATAGCAAGAAGGTTCAGTAAGTGTACCCCGATTGACAAACCAATCATAAAAGCAATAAAAACCAGCCATCGGTCCGCATTGGGCTGGTGTGCTATGCGTTCCCATTTAAAGATGGCCCAGAATACAAGTGCGGTGAAGAAGGAAGACATGGCATAAACCTCTGCTTCAACAGCCGAGAACCAGAACGAGTCAGTAAAGGTGTATGCAAGCGAACCAACAAGAGCGCTGCCTAAGATAGCCCACCGTTGTCCGGATGATAGTTCTTCATCATTCCTGCTGGTGTGTGCACTGCTTTTGTTATTCTGATAATGAGCTAATTTTCTGCCTAACAACGATATAGTCCAGAACATAAAGAGAATGGTGAACGAACTGCTAAGACCCGACATAACGTTGATCATAAAGGCCACGGTCTCGGGTCCGGCAAATGCCGAAAACAGACGACCCAACATCATGAACAACGGAGCACCGGGAGGGTGACCCACCTCAAGTTTGTTACTGGTGGCAATGTATTCGCCGCAGTCCCAAAGACTAACGGTTCGTTCCAGGGTCATCATGTACACAAGGGTGGCAATAATAAATACCGCCCAACCCAAACGATTATTTAATTTTTCAAAAGTCATATTCATATCACTATAAACTGCGAAGGTATGATTTTATGCGTATTTATTAACTATGTTTGTTTTTTGTGAAAATTTCTTATTTTTGCGCCCTCAATTGCCCGATCGTCTAAAGGCAGGACTTCAGATTTTGGTTCTGACTGTGTTGGTTCGAATCCAGCTCGGGCAACGAAAGACCCCGCCATGCGGGGTTTTTTTATGGGCAAAAGTGAAATGAACTTCGTTTTTGGAGGTGTCTTGTCGAAAAACTGGTAACTTCACAACCTATTTACATATTTATGAAAATTTCCGGATTGTTATTCAAAATGAGGTCTGTTCTAAAAGATGAAAATACAGTGAGTTATTCATTGGTATTAAGTGACAGACTGTTTCCGTTAGACGTAGATGATAATAGAAGAATATCCATAAGGTTTACCGGCAGGAAGAATTGTATTTCCTGTGGTTTGCTAAGCACTGAATTGCTTGGCAACGGATTTTGTCCCGCTTGTTATGTAACAGTTCCAGAAGCTGCCGAGTGTATCTTTCATCCCGAACTTTGCAAAGCGCATTTGGGTGAAGGAAGGGATGTGAAATGGGAGCAGGAGCATCACAATCAGCCGCATTTTGTTTATCTGGCACGTACTTCTGTTATCAAAGTGGGTGTAACCCGCGAAACCCAGATTCCTACCCGCTGGATTGACCAGGGAGCAGATAGTGCTGTTTGTATTGCCAAAACACCGCATCGCGCCATGGCCGGTCAAATTGAGGTAATGCTTAAAAAACATTTTGCTGATAAAACGCCCTGGCAAAAGATGCTCAAGAATGAGTTATCGGCTGACAGTCTTTGGAATGCGGTACATCATGCACAAAGGTTGCTTTCAGGGGAGTATGCGGGACAATTGATTCAGGAAGCCAGGGAGGTTCATTTCAGATATCCTGTAAATCGTTATCCCAATACAGTGAAATCTGTGCAATTGTCGCGCAATGAGTGTTTTGAAGGTACTCTTGCAGGCATACGCGGACAATATTTGATGCTGGATGATGGAAGCGTTTTAAACATTCGCAATCATACCGGCTATCATTGTGTTGTTGAATGGTCATGACATTTTAGAGAGTGTTTTTAATCAGAATAAGGTAATATTGCATTATGGTTTTGAAAAATGATCTTATTTTACGTGCTGCTAAAGGAGAAAAAACAGAGCGGATACCTGTATGGATGATGCGTCAGGCGGGCCGTATATTGCCTGAATATCGTGCTGTTAGATCGAGAATGGGCGGGTTTAAAGAATTGGTTAAATCCCCTGAATTTGCAGCTGAAGTTACTATTCAGCCTGTAGACATACTTGATGTTGATGCTGCTATAATCTTTAGTGATATTCTTGTTATTCCCGAAGCGCTTGGGTTCGATTATGATATGGTAGAAAGTAAAGGACCTTCCTTTCCCAGGAGATTTGAATCTGCAGATGATTTGAAAGTGCTTGTGCCTTTAAATGAGGCACTCAATAAGTTACAATATGTGCCTGATGCCATTGAAATGACGGTGCGTGGTTTAAATGGAAGGGTGCCATTGATAGGTTTCGCTGGAGCACCTTTTACCATTTTTACATACATGACCGAAGGCGGTGGATCAAAAACTTTTTCGCGGGCAAAGAAATTTCTTTATACACAACCTGAAGTGGCACATCAGTTGTTGCAAAAAATTACAGAAATCACCATAGCTTATTTAAAAATGCAAATAAAAGCAGGAGCCGATTTGGTTCAGGTGTTTGATAGTTGGGCTTCGGTATTGTCTCCGCATCAGTATGCAGAGTTTGGAACAAAATATGTAAAGGACATTTGCATGTCAATAACAGAAGTACCAGTAACCGTATTTGCTAAAGGAGCTTATCACGCAATGTCAGAATTATCGCAGAGCGGAGCTTCTGTTTTAGGACTTGACTGGCTTCAGAATCCGGCAGAAGTTAGAAATTCGTTGAAAACGCCGGTTACTTTGCAAGGCAATCTGGATCCTTGTGCTCTTTATGCTGATTTTAAGACCATAGAGTTTGAAACTAAGGAAATGCTTCGTAAATTTGGCACCCACAGAACCATAGCCAATTTGGGTCACGGTGTTTATCCTGATACACACCCTGATCATGTAAAATGCTTTATTGAAACTGTTAAAAATTATACACAAAATTGAGAATTATGAAAACAACAGGTATATGTGTCATGCTTACCCTGGCATTTGCAGCGCCATCCATAGGGCAGGAAGATGATAAAAATCTTATTTCAAATTATGGATTTGAAAGCGCAACAACCAAGAGTTTAAAAAAGGAAGGTAAAATAGAACTTGCGGAAGGATGGTTTTCTCCAACACCGGCATCAGCCGATTTGTATTCAAAAGATGCCGGGGCACCGGATATTTGTGGAGCACCTGGTAATTTCAGAGGTAATGAGCAACCCTACGAAGGAAGTAATTATGCCGGATTTGTTGCCTATTCATATAATGATAAAGTACCCAGAACCTATGTAATGACAAAATTGATGTTTCCATTAAAAAAGGGTTCCAAATATTGTGTTTCCTTTAAGGTTAGTCTATCCGATTTGTCAAAATATGCTTCAAATAATGTGGGTGCGCACTTAAGCAAGAAGGCGCTTGAGGCAGAAGAAAAAGTAACTATTATCAACGATATTCATGTAAAACATAGCAAGAATAAGGTAATTAATCAGCAGTTTAACTGGCAAACGATATGTAGTGTTTATGAAGCGAAAGGCGATGAAGAATGGATTGCTATAGGGAATTTTGCATCGAACAGGGATACCAAATATGAGCAGATGAAGAAACCCGAAGCTTTTAAATCGGGTAAGCAAACCGCTGATGCTTATTATTTTGTTGACGATGTACAGGTTTTTTATCTTGACAGCATACAGGAATGTATGTGTGAAAAAGAAAATGTAGTTATTGAAACCGATCTGGTTTATTCAAAGCAAATTGTTTCAGACAAAGAGTTGAAGTTTGAAGAAAAGCTGGCCTACGGTACCGTGTATTTTAAAAAGAACAGTTCTGAATTGATAGAAAGTGCTCAAAATGAACTGGTATTGCTTGCTGAGGCTATGAAGAGCAGAGGATCTGAAGTGTACATTATTCATGGTCATAGCGACAAGGGTGAAGTGAAAGACGCTGAGGTGGACCCAAAACTGAAGTATTTGTCGCAAAGAAGAGCAAATGCCGTTAAGAAATTTTTAACCGAGAAAGGTATTTCTGAATCAAGACTGGAGGTTTCCCCTCATGACGATGCGGAGCCTGCCGACAATGGAGAGACTGATTTGGGTAAGGCCAAGAATCGTCGGGTAGAATTTACTATCAGAAAATAAGAAATTGATATTACCTTAGAGGGCGGATTTTCCGCCCTTTTTTTATGGATCAAGTTGTTTACGATAAACGTGTTGCCCGTGCCTGGACATTGTATGACTGGGCGAATTCAGTTTATAATCTGGTAATAACGGCAACACTCTTTCCTATTTATTTTACCCTGGTAACAGAGGTTGATGGCAATTCTGATGTTGATTTTTTTGGATTTACTATTAAGAATACGGTATTGTACGACTATTCCATAGCCTTGGCATATCTTATAATGGTTTTGGTTTTGCCTCTTCTGTCGGGTATTGCCGATGCATCGGGTAGCAAAAAGAAATTTATGCAAATTTTTATGCTGGTGGGGGCAGCTTCCTGCTCAGGATTGTATTTTTTCAACGAGCACAATATTACTTACGGTATTTTAATTATGATTACTGCGGTAGTTGGATATGCGGGAAGTTTGGTGTTTTATAATGCTTTTTTACCTGAGATTGCGCCAGCCCCGATGCACGACCGATTATCGGCGCGTGGTTTTGCCATGGGGTACCTGGGTAGTTCATTAATGCTGATTGGTAGTTTGGTTTTTGTATTAATGCCTGAACTGATTTATAATTCTGCTGAGGTTAAAAGCTTGATTTTATCTAATAATCCGGGAATTTCTCCTGAAGTTCTGGATGATAAAATTTCAGCATATTATTTTAAAGGTACGGCTCCATATATTTTTCTGGCCGTTGGTATATGGTGGTTGCTGTT
The DNA here is from genome assembly GCA_964508605.1 of uncultured Weeksellaceae bacterium. Taxonomy (GTDB): domain Bacteria; phylum Bacteroidota; class Bacteroidia; order Flavobacteriales_D; family CAZDUI01; genus CAZDUI01. The sequence continues at coordinate 29,693 of CAZDUI010000012.1, forward strand.
CGGTTACCTTTCTACACGAAAATTACCTGATAATGTATACAAAAAGAAGTTAACAGGCAGTTATCTTTTAAAGGGGTATCGCGAGATAGCCGTTGTTACTTTACAATTGAGGAACCTTCCTGCATTGAAACGGTTTCTGGGTGGGTTTTTCTTTTTTAGTATGGCTACACAAACCATTATGCTGGTGGCCGTTATTTTTGCGAAGAAGGAAATAGGGACGGAAGGAGGCATGCTGATACTTACCATTTTAATTATACAATTTGTGGGCATTGCAGGTGCTTACGTGTTCTCTGCTTTTTCCCGACGAACATATAATTTATTTACTCTTAGAATTGCATTAATTATTTGGATAATTATATGTTTATCTGCATATTTTGTTGAAAATCAAACACAGTTTTTTTTTCTGGCCGGAACCGTAGGTTTCGTAATGGGGGGAACCCAGTCGCTTTCCCGCTCTACATACAGTAAACTTTTACCTGAAACTACCAACCATGCTTCCTTTTTTAGCTTTTATGATATTACTGAAAAGCTTGGTATCGTGCTGGGATTGTTACTGTTTGGAGTAATTGATTCAATTACGGGAAGTATGCGTAATGCTACCATTGCTTTGTCGGCGCTTTATCTCATAGGATTGCTTTGGTTGTATATCCTGCCTTCTGTTCCAGGTGTTACTTCGCCTAAATTAAAAGAATAAAAAAAGCCCTGCATAACAGGGCATGATAGTAACTTTTAGAAGTGATCAATCATTAGTTTTCACAAGCTTCAGCTGCTTTTTCTACGTCCTCTTCACTTACGTCACCCTCTTTAATCATTTTCTCAACTTCGTCTTCAATCTTTTCTTGTTCTTCCTTCAGCTTTTCACGTTCTGCATCGTCTTTAGCCGATTCAATCTTTTTCTCTAAATCGCACCATTCATCGATTTTAGACTCCCAACCACCACCTCCGCATGAAGTAACTGTAAATGTGATAACCGCAGTTATTGATATAAGAATTTTTTTCATAATAGTAATTATTTACATTCAGAAATTTTCTTCATCAACTCTTCTGCGTCTGATTCACTTCCTTTGGCGTCCTTATATTTCTCGCTCCAGTCGTTAATACAGCTCATTTGGTCTTCAGAAGATTCTTTTTTCATACAATCGCAATACTCTTCAGCGGCTTTGTCAACATCAACACCACCGCAAGAAGTAATAGAATAAGTTGCAGCAACTGCAACGAATAGAAGGATCTTTTTCATTTTTATTTTCAATTAAATTATTTGTAAATTATCTTTATTTTTCTTCGCCATTTTTCTTAAGACATGCCTCAAGATCTTCAGGTTTTGAGTCTTTAACTAATGTCACGCAATCCTCCATGTCTTTCAATTCTTCCATGTCTTTTGCTTTCATAATTTTTTCCTGACATTCGCAAAGATCTGGTGAACCGCATGAACTTACAGCAATGGCTAACACAGCTAATGAAGGGTAAAGTACTTTTTTCATTTTTCTAGTTTTTTTGGTTTGTTGCAAATATAGTAAAGTTTTTATTCCAAGTATGTCAGGTAATTCTATATTTGATTTATTTCTTGTGAAAATCAATCGGGTGAGCAACTGACAGGACACAAATGCAAAAAAAAAATGCCCTGAATTTCAGGGCATTTTTAAATTGAATCAGATTATTACTCTTTTTCTTCTTCTTTCTCGCTTTCTGCGTCTTTAGCGCAATCCATCACCTCTTTCATCATTTCTTCTTTCTTCTTGTCGTCAGCTTTTTCGTAGTCTTCTTCCCAAGACTTCTTCAAATCTTCACAACCGTCTTTCTTTTCATCTTTTACGCAATCACATACAGATGGACCTCCGCAAGAAGCGAAAGCAAAAGCAGCTACAACAGCTACTGATAAAATTACTTTTTTCATGACTTTTAAGTTTTTAGTTAGATTTCGGGTGCAAAGAAAACTTCTTTTTTCTAAACAACCAAACTTTTATTCAAAAAAAGTGAAATTTTGTCTTACAATTGCTATAGTTAAACTAATAAATTTTATGATTGAGGAGAAAATTTCTTCAAAGTTACCTGATGTAGGCACAAGTATTTTTACGGTAATGTCTGCATTGGCTAACCAGCATAAGGCTGTTAACCTTAGTCAGGGTTTTCCTGATTATCCTGTGGACAGGAATCTGTTAAATATAGTTCAGGAAGTTGCCGTCACCGGGTCTCATCAGTACGCTCCAATGCAGGGACTTCCGGCTTTAAGGCAAGGTATTTCAGGGATGATTTGTAAAAATATTGGTGTTGAATTGTCTGAAGCCGAAATTGCTATTACTGCCGGCGCCACTCAAGCTATTTTTACTGCAATCACATTATTGGTTCGCAAAGATGACGAAGTTATTTTGTTTGCTCCCGCATACGATTGTTATGAACCTGCCATAAAAGTTAATGGGGGTAAAGCACTGATTGTGCAGATGGAAGAGCCGGAATTTAAACCAAATTGGGAGAAAGTAAAGCCGCTAATTAATTCACGTACCCGGATGATTATTATTAATACTCCTCATAACCCTACAGGAAGTGTTTGGGACAAAGAGGACTTTCTTCATTTACAGGAGGTCGTAAAAAATACAGGTATCATCATTCTGAGTGACGAAGTGTATGATCATATTTCTTTCAAAGAAGGCGGGCACCTTAGTGTTTTGAATTTTCCGGAACTAAGGTCACAGAGTTTTGTTGTGGGTTCTTTTGGTAAGGTGTTCCATATCACCGGCTGGAAAATTGGGTACGTAACAGCACCGGAAATTTTGATGAAAGAGTTTCTTAAAGTTCATCAATACAATGTTTTTTGTGTAAATACACAGGCACAGCAGGCTTTATCCTTATATGTAGAGAGACATTACCATCCGCACTCGGCAAGAGATTTCTTAAAGAGTAAGAGAGATCATTTCAGGCAACTGCTAACCAATCCAAGGCTACGGCTATTACCCTGCAATGGAACCTATTTCCAGTTGATTGATTTTTCTGGTGTTTCAAATTTGCGGGATGTAGAGTTTGCAAAAGAACTTACAGTTGAGAAAGGTTTAGCAACTATTCCCTTGTCTGTTTTTAGTCCGGAAGGGGCAAGAGCAACTTATTTAAGATTGTGTTTTGCTAAGAAGGATGAAACTCTTGTGAAGGCAGCGGAAATTATAAACGACCTTTAGTACCAATCAGATTGTAAGTGCTTTATTGTGTTTTTAGCAAGTTCCTATAGGTTCTTTCTATATGGATTAAGAGGGCGTGATGTGTGAGTGTATTTGATATGCATGGTCTAATCAATATTTGTTGAACGAAAAAGCCTGTTCTGTTTTTAAAAGTCGCGTGAAGTAGTGAAACTTTGAAAAAAAAGTAACCGTTGGTATCTGTATTTGTTTTTTTTGTACATTAATGCGCTGGTTTGTATTTTCTTATGATATAATATATCTTGAAGATATGTTATTATATCATTCTTTATTATTTGAAAAGACTCACACATGCAAGCACGTACACGCACCCCTGTGGGCACACCCCGCGCTTCTTCTGGGAGGCCCAACAGGGGGGGGGGCAGAAAAAATTGAAACCTTACAAACGGAGTAACCCATTAAACTGTAAACTTTTTTTAGGAAGAGACAGTTTTAGATATCCCCTTAATGTTATTTTCGAATCAAAAATTTCAGCAAGTTCACAGATTATGCTTTTATTTGCATTGCATCAAACCCCTTGTTATGGCAAAAAATCTTGTAATTGTCGAATCTCCTGCAAAGGCCAAAACTATTGAAGGTTACCTGGGTAAAGATTTTATGGTCAGGTCAAGTATGGGACATATTCGTGACTTGCCGGAGCGCGATCTATCCATTGATGTGAATAAAGGATTTGCACCGAATTATGTGGTTCCTGCTGAAAAGAAAAAACTTGTTCAGGAACTGAAGAAACTGGCCTCTGCTGCCGAGATGGTATGGTTGGCAACGGATGAGGACCGTGAGGGTGAGGCTATTGCATGGCATTTGTTAGATACATTGAGCCTTAATGAAAACGACACTCGGCGCATTACTTTCAACGAAATCACTAAGCAGGCCATTCTGAAGGCTATTGAAAAACCAAGAAAAATTAACAGAACATTGGTGGATGCCCAGCAGGCACGCCGGGTTTTGGACCGATTGGTTGGATATGAACTGTCCCCGGTATTGTGGAAGAAAATAAAACCAGCATTAAGTGCGGGTAGGGTTCAAAGTGTTGCGGTCCGTTTAATTGTTGAGAGAGAAAGAGAAATTCAAAATTTCAATGTTACATCTGCATTCCGGGTTACAGGTGAGTTTTTAGTAAATGGCAAGGATAGGGTGGTTGCAGAGCTTGATAAAAGATTTACAACAGAAAAGGAAGCGGAGCATTTTCTTAGAGAATGCATGGGAAAACAATTTTCTGTATCAGGTGTCGAAAAGAAACCTGCTAAACGCAGTCCATCGGCACCATTTACTACCTCAACCCTGCAACAGGAAGCCTCACGGAAGTTAGGCTTCTCAGTAAACCGTACCATGAGTTTGGCACAGGCTCTCTATGAAGCAGGGAGAATCTCTTATATGAGAACGGACTCGGTAAATTTGAGTGATTCAGCTTTAGACCAGGCCAAAAAGGAAATTGTATCCTCCTACGGACAGGATTATGCTAATCCCCGTAAGTATACCACAAAAAGCAAAGGGGCTCAGGAAGCACACGAAGCCATCCGTCCTACCGACATGCATCTTAAAAATGCAGGATTGGATACAGCTGCTCAAAAACTCTACGAGCTTATATGGAAACGAACATTGGCTTCGCAGATGGCGGATGCTCAAATTGAAAGAACTACTGCCCAGTTTCAGGCCAAAGGGCTTGCGCATAAGTTTATTGCAACTGGTGAAGTTATCAGATTCGATGGTTTTCTTAGGGTTTATTCAGAAGGTAAGGATGATGAAGGAGATGAAGACAGACAGGATGATACCAGGTTACCGCCTATGAAGGAAGGCGATATGCTAACCACATCTTTAATTACAGCGGTGGAAAGGTTTACTCAGCATCCTCCCAGATACACAGAAGCCAGTTTGGTGAAAAAACTTGAGGAATTAGGCATAGGACGTCCTTCTACTTATGCGCCAACAATCACCACAATTATTAATCGTGGTTATGTTGAAAAAAGCGAGAGACCAGCGGTGAAGAGAGTATTCGTTAAACTTACATTGCAAAAAGACGATGTAAAGCGTCAGGAACAAAGCGAAAATACAGGTGCCGATAAAGGGAAATTGTTTCCTACAGATATAGGAATGGTAGTAAATGACTTTCTTACTGAACATTTTAGCAGTATTGTAGATACCGGATTTACCGCAAAAGTTGAAAAGCAGTTTGACGATATCGCTGCTGGTGATTTGAATTGGACCGAGATGCTGACAGATTTTTACGGGCCCTTCCATGAAAATATTGAGAATACTTTAAAAACATCTCAAAGAGCGAAAGGTGAGCGTGTTTTGGGGGTCGACCCGGCTTCCGGTAAGCAGGTAATAGCAAAAATTGGACGTTTTGGACCATTAATTCAAATAGGGGATGTAAAGGATGTTGAAAAGCCCCGTTTTGCACCACTGGGTAAAGATCAGAGCATTGCAACCATAACCCTGGATGATGCAATGAAATTGTTCGCACTTCCCAGAAGTCTTGGAAAAACAGGCAACGGTGAGGAGGTAGTAGCATCTACTGGAAAATTTGGTCCGTATATTAAGTTAGGCAAAACCTTCGTAAGTATCCCAAAAGGCGAAAGCCCCATGACCATTACACTGGAAAGAGCACTTGAACTTATTATTGATAAGGAGAATAAAACTCAGAATGCCATAATTAAAACTTTCCCTGAAAACGAAGAGGTACAGTTATTAAACGGAAGATATGGCGCTTATCTTAAAATAGGTAAAGCCAATTATAGACTGCCCAAAGGTACAGAACCGGCCGCTTTGTCGCTGGATGAGTGTCTTGCTATTGCCAGCGCTGCTCCCGCAAAAACTTCGGGAAAAACTGCAGCTAAAGGTGCTGCCAAAAAGCCGGTCAAATCCGCAAAGACAACTAAAAAAAATCCGAAAAAATCTTCAGGTAAGAAGTAACATATAGGAAATTATTTAAAATTTTAATCGATTGAAAGACCTCTCCATTTACTTTTCTCCGGTTGACGAGCCAACCGAATTCATTGCTGAAAATTCATTGCCCGGCACAATAGGCGCCCAGATTCAAACACATTTTAAGGCTTTTCCTGAAATGATTGCCAAGTCTTTGGCTTTCATTTTTATTGAAGATGCTCGGGGAGGAACCGATGGTCAGGGTCGCCTTAAAGAAATTCATGCTGCCATACGAAGGGATTTGTACGGGTTGTTTTACCCTGAAATTCCTTATAGTATATATGATCTGGGCACCATGCAGGCAGGAGATACCATTCAGGATACTCATTTTGCAGTGCGAGATACCTGTTCAGAACTTATAAAGCACAATATAATACCGGTATTAATAGGCGGTTCTGAAGATATTGCCTATGCAAATTACCTTGCCTACCAAAAGCTGGAACAAACACTGAATGTGTTGGCCATCGACAGAAAAATTGATATGGAAGGTATTACCGAAGAAGAGGAGATACCAGTAAATCAGGATAACTATCTCACCCGAATTATCCTTCATCAACCTGCAACACTTTTTAACCTCACGGTGCTGGGTACACAAAGTTATTTTGTCAATCCTGAAATCAGAGATTTGATGGAAAAACTCTTTTTTGATATATATCGATTAGGTGACGCTCAGGCAGATGTCACGGCAACAGAACCAGTTATCAGGAATGCTGATATGGTAAGTGTTGATATGTCGGTTGTTAGAAGAAGCGATTTTTCTGCATGTGCAACCATTTCCCCCAATGGATTTTATGGTGAGGAATTGTGCCGGCTGGTGCGTTATGCCGGAATGAGCGATAAACTTACTTCTATTGGCTTTTACAATTTATCGGGTATTCAAAATGATTCCGGGCAGTCTTCTATGCTTTTTGCTCAAATGCTATATTATTTACTTGAAGGTGTAGCCGGCAGAAAACGCGACTACCCTATGATGAATAAATCGGAATACATCAAGTATACCGTACTTCTTGACCAGGATAAATATGAATTGGTATTTTACAAAAGCCCCAAAAGTGACAGATGGTGGATGGAAGTGCCATATCCTCCCGAAAATAAAATCCGCTTTCAAAGACATCTGATGATTCCATGTACGTACGCCGATTACCAAATGGCCCTGCAGAACGAGATGCCCGACCTGTGGTGGAGAACTTATCAGAAACTCGTTTTATAATTGTACATTTTCACAAAAAGTTGTGAATATTCTGTAGAAAAATGTATTTTTTTTTTCTAATTCATGAAATATTCATAATTTAGCCTCCTTAGAATACGTGTAGTTTGTAGTTACAACATTAAAAACCAGTATCGCACGATATGAAAAAAGCGTTACTTCTACTGCTTTGTGCAGCTTCTTCGGGTGTTATTAATGCCCAACAGGACCCCCAGTACTCGCAATTCATGTACGACAGACTTTCCATTAATCCCGGTGTAGCCGGTGTAGGTGGTAGTTATTGTGGTACATTGTTATATCGTAACCAGTGGATGGGTTTCGAAAACAGCCCGAAAACGATATTGTTCAATGCAGAAGGTCCTGTTAAAATCTTACGCGGAGGCGTTGGCTTTACCTTTTATAATGATCAACTCGGTTTCGAAAAGAATAATATCCTTCGTCTCAGTTACTCATATCATCAAATGATTGGCGGTCTTGCAAAATTGGGGGGCGGTATCAGTTTGGGTATGGCTCAGAAAGGATTCAATGCTCAATGGAGACCCATTGATGCCAATGATACCTATATCCCCGGTAACGAATCTCAGGCTTCATTCGATTTAGGTGTAGGTGTATATGTTGAACATCCCGACTTCTACGTAGGCCTTAGTTCCACTCACCTTTTGGGTCAATCACTTGATAAGATTAATATGGATATTGCGCGCCATTACTGGTTAATGGCCGGATATGAATTTAAAAACATCGGTGGTCAGCCCATCAATATTGCGCCTTCAGCAATGGTAAAATCCGACTTCGCCTCTACACAGGTTGACCTGAATGTTACCGGAAAGTATTTAATGGGTAGCAACGCTGCGTGGCTCGGTTTGTCTTACAGGTTGCAGGACGTAATTTTAGCACCTATGTTGGGATATATGTATGGAATGCCGGGTAACGGAAAGAAAGCTGATCAGTACATTTCTGTTGGCCTTAGTTATGACATTACAGCATCTCAGCTAAAGAATTATTCAAGCGGTACCGTGGAATTGTTTGTAAAATATTGTTATAAACCGCTGAAAATAAAGCCGCCTGTTAAAATTAGCGATGTGCGGTTCCTTTAATTTATCATGAAAATCGAAACCCGGAACAGAAATCGTCCGTTACAGTCAGTCCACATGAAAAATTTTAACAAGGAAAAGTTGATAAAAGTGGGGTTAAAACCAGGAGGTAGCATGAAACGCTTATTTTTTGCACTTGCAGTGCTTACTTTAATTATGCAGGGTTGTATGCCCACAAACACCGGAGACGTGGTAGGAGCCTACGGCCGCAGACCTTGGTATCAGGGCGATCCGTATGGAATGCTCTATATCAAAGCGGGCTCATATAATATGGGACAAAGTGATGAAGACGTGCCTTTTGTACATACTACCCGTAGTAAAACGGTTTCTGTACAGGCGTTCTATATGGATATTACCGAAATCTCCAATAACGAGTACCGCCAGTTCGTGTATTACGTTCGCGACTCTATTGCCCGCCGCAAATATCTGGGTGATGAAGAACCGGAGCGTTGGTTGATTCGCACTTTCGATGATTTTGGTGAAGAACGGCCCGAAAACGAATGGCAAATCAATTGGTCTGAAAGATTCCGTTACCACTGGAGGGAAGGCGATAAACTGGCTATGGAAACAGCTCCGTTGCTAGCCGACATGTTCCTGCCTGAATTTGAAAGATTCTACAAACGTCGCGAAATCGATACCCGTAAACTGATGTTTGAGTATTACTGGATTGATTTGAAAATGGCGGCAAAAAAAGGTAGAACCAATATTGTTAGAAAAGGTTATGATAAAGATGGTCAGAAACAAGGGCCTGACGATCCCAATGACCCAACAGGTCATCGTCACCTGAAGAATCCAAGACACGACTTTACCGATGATCCAATTGGACGCGACATGGATATGGGTTATTTTAACCGTAAAGGTCAGAACAATGCCATTCGCGGACATGAAGACCGCTCAAGGTTTATAATTCGTGAGGTAATCAATGTTTATCCGGATACTCTGTGCTGGGTTCACGACTTTACCTATTCGTTTAACGAGCCTATGACCAACATGTATTTCTGGCATGTTGCCTACGACGATTATCCTGTAGTAGGTATTACCTGGGTGCAGGCAAAAGCATTTAACGTTTGGAGAACTCAGTTAAAAAATAGCTGGCAACAGCATATAGGTGAAATGTTCGTACAAGACTATCGCTTACCAACCGAAGCAGAATGGGAATATGCAGCCCGCGGTGATTTGGACTTGTCACCATATCCATGGGGCGGACCCTATATTCGTAATGCCCGCGGTTGTTTCCTGGGTAACTTTAAACCTATGCGTGGCCGGTACATGGAAGATGGCGGTTTCCATACTGTAAAGGTTACTTCTTACCATCCTAACGATTACGGCCTCTATTGTATGGCAGGTAACGTTGCCGAATGGTGCAGCACAGCCTACGATGAATCTATGTATGAATTTTCTCATGACCTTAATCCTGAATATACTTTTGACGCAATGGACTGGGATCACCCCGGACAAAAACGCAAAGTAATACGTGGTGGTTCATGGAAAGATATAGGTTATTATTTACAAACCGGTTCACGTACATACGAATTCCAGGATTCGGCTAAAAGTTACGTGGGTACCCGTTCGGTAATGACACACTTAGGTCGTGGTGGTCCCGATCCTAATGGAGATTTAGATTAATGTTACCCATAAGGGTTCAAAATATTCAAAAGCTGGAAGTGTAAGTTAAGTTAAGTTAAATCAAATCAAAAATCAAAAAAAGCAAGGAAAACTATGAAACCAGGAAGTAAAGCGTGGAAAGCGTTTATGGCAAAGCTCTATGGATTTGGAGCGGCTGTAGTAATTGTAGGTGCGATGTTTAAAATCATGCACTGGCCCGGAGCCGGAGAAATGCTCGTAATCGGTTTGTCAACCGAAGCTGTTATCTTTATATTCTCGGCATTTGAACCTATTCATGAGGATCCGGACTGGACTCTTGTATATCCCGAACTCGCTTTAGGTCATGATGGTCATGGCCACGGTGCACATGCGATTGAAAAGAAGCATGCTGTTGCCGCTATTGAAGAACCGGAAGACGAATCTCCGTCAATTACCGAGCAATTAGATAAAATGCTGGAAGACGCCCGTATTGAACCCGAACTGATTGCCAGCTTAGGTCAGGGATTGCGTAGTCTTAGCGACAGTGCCGGTAAACTGGGTGATATTTCAGGTGCTACTTTGGCAACCGAATCATACATCAGCAGCATGAAAGGTGCTTCCGATAAAGTAAGTAAATTAAGCGATACATACGACAAGGCTTCAGAGTCTTTGTTAGGTCTTACCAGTTCAGCTGCCGAAGGTCAGTCTTTTGGCGAACAATTGGTGAAAGTATCCAGCAACTTGTCGGCTCTGAACAATGTTTACGAATTACAATTAAAAGGGTCTACCGAGTCTTTGGAAGCCCAGCAGCGCCTGCAGGGTGGTATTACAGAACTGATGAACAACTTGTCAGCTTCTGTTGAAGATACACGCCTTTACAAGGAAAACATGTCAATGCTAGCCAAAAACCTCACTGCTTTGAATACAGTGTATGGTAATATGTTGAACGCAATGACGATTCGTTCTTAATTGAGTCTATTGTTTAAACATTAATACATAGAACAATGGCAGGTGGTAAAGAAACCCCCAGGCAGAAGATGATTGGCATGATGTACTTAGTACTCACCGCTCTTCTGGCCCTGAACGTATCAAAGCAAATCATTCAGGCTTTCGTTATTTTGAATGATAAAATTGAATCCGGTAACCAAATCATTCAGCAAAAGAATGTAAGTACCATAGATTCATATTCAGTAAAAATTGCAACTCTAAAGGCGCAAAAACAACTCGATCAGGTGAAGAAGATTGAGGAGCAAAGAACCAAGGCACTTGCAGTGGACGATCGAATCAAAGGTTTCTGTAATTACGTTATCATGGAAGCTTCTGAAATGATTAAGCAATCTGAAGGTAAAGATTGGTATGAAGAAGACGCTACAGTGTTGGTTGAAGAAGGTAAGGAGAAGTGGTTAAAATTACTTCCCCTTTCTGAAATTGCCGGTATGGATAACTATGACATTCCTACTCATTATTTTGTTGGTGATGCAGCCAATCCTAATGGTAAAGGTCTTGATATTATCGACTCCATGATTGCTGTTCGAAATTACGTATGTAAAATGATGGCAACTTATGAAGGCGATGGTGGAAAAAAGTGGACGTTTGAGCCACCGGATATCAGACCTACTTTTCGCGAAGACCGTAACAACGGTGGATCTGAATATCGTAAAGCGCTTAGAGAAGCTTTGAAGACTGCAAATCCTGAGGATACCTTAAAATTAATTCAGGTTTTCAATCTTTTGACACCTGAAGAAAAGATGGTGAACCATGAGGAAGAAGTTCCCTGGATAGTGGGTTCTTTTGACCACGCTCCTATCGTGGCTGCAGCAGCTTTCCTGTCTTCTCTTAGAGCAGATGCACTTCAGGCAGAGTCTATTGCACAAGATTTAATGGCCAGTAAAGCTGAAGCCCCGATGTTCAAGTTCAATAAAATTGAACCGTTAGCATTTGCCAGAGCCGGTTATATCAATCAGGGTGATAGTTTGTTGGTTCGTGCGTATGTGGCTGCATATGACTCAACTGCCGATTCGAAAATCCGTTATTGGATTGATGATTCTACTAGAGCAGAAGCAAATATGAAAGAGGTTGTAAACAAACCGGTTTCTATTCGCGACGCTTCTATTGGTAATCACGTAGTGTATGGCCAAATTGCAGTGAAAGAACGCGGACAGGAAGTATGGAAAAACTGGAAATTCCCTTTTGAAGTTGGAAAACCAAGTGGTGCCATTGGTATGCCTGAGATGTTCACCTTATACAGGCAGTATGATAATGTTATTAGTGCAGCCGCCTCCGGTTACCCAAGTGAAGCATTACAACTTAGTGGTTCCGGTTGTACCGTTACTAAAAGCGGCGAAAACTGGATTGCAAGGGTTACTGGAACTGGCAGAACTGCTTCCATAACCTTGTCCGCAAAGAAACCTGATGGAGGAATGGCACAGTTGGCTAAAGCAGATTTTTCTGTTCGACCTTATCCTACTCCTACTATTCTATTGGGTGGAAAGGAATCTGGTGCTGAGTTAACCAAGGCTGGTATTAGTGCAAACCGTACAATTGTTCTTACCTTAGGTGATAGTCCATTAAAAGCACAATTTACTTGTACAGGTTATGAAATAGTAATTGGTAATAAGGTTGTGAAGGTATCTGGAAATGCTTTATCTAATGAGGCATTGAGCAAATTAAGTACTGCTCCTAAGGGTACGGCTGTGATTATTCGTAGAGTTACCTATAGTGGACCTGTACCTGGTAAGGTAATTGCCGGTGGTTGGACAATTGGATAAAAATTGAAATGATATGAAGACAGCATCTGTTTTATTGGGTATAATTATTCTGAGTTCTGGGGTTTTTGCTCAGGATGTTGAGGGTGGGCCTATCCCTGCCATTAAAGAAGCACCGGGTGTATTGAACGGCACTTATGTGGAAACCATTGTGCCTTTAAAAAAGCCTATTCCTTATGATGACCTGAGAGAAGCAGATGCTGTTTGGACAAAACGTGTATGGCGCAGTGTGGATATGAGGGAGAGAATGAATCATCCTATATATTATCCCCATGAAAAGCTATTTGATTATTTCGATTTTAACACGAATGAACAGATTTATAAAACATACGATAATAACCGTCAATGGAGTCTGTGGAGAATATTGAAGTACCATGCTTTTGATAAGCTTAAAATGGGTCAAACGCCGGATATTACTGTTTTTGATGTTCGTTGTAATGACTGTCCTTTTGAAGATGGTGATCAGTTTAAATATCCGGTAGTTCCAAAATCTGCTGCAGGATATGCCGATTCGAATTATTTGGCTGATGTAGGTGTGTTTTTTAATACGATGTTCCCGGGAAGGGATGAGGTAGTGCTTGATGATCAAGGTTATCCGATTCCTAAAATGGATGGTACAGGAGATAGTGTTATTATTGGTAAAGATATATTTAAACCGATAACCAGCGAACAAATTGTTCGGTACGATTTGGTGGAGGAGTGGTTTTTTGACAAAGAAAGATCTGTATTGGATGTGAGAATTCTTGGAATTGCACCAGTGGTTGGTGAACCAGATACCAGTGGAGCAATTGTAGCTAAGCGTAAATTCTGGATCTACTTCCCCGAGTGCCGACAGGTGTTTGCACGTTACTTTGTGTTCAATACCCGCAACGATGCCATGAGAATGTCTTACGACGACATATTCTGGAAACGGCAGTTTGCGAGTTATGTTACAAAGGAAAACAACGTGTACGACCGGGAAATCAACGACTACAAAATTGCGGTAGATGCATTGTTGGAGTCGGAGCGAATCAAAGAAGAAATTTTCAACTTTGAGCACGACGTCTGGCACTTCTAGCGAAACCGAATTTTTTTTTGCAATCCCGCAGTGTAACCACTGCGGGATTTTTTTTTTCTGCGGTATTCTGTGCACCTTTGCGCCATGTTACAGGTATCAGGTATAGAATTGCATTTTGGGGGACGGACCCTTTTTGATGGCGTAGGCTTTCAGGCGAATGCCGGCGAAAGAATCGGGTTGGCAGGTAGAAACGGTGCCGGAAAATCTACTCTGATGAAGGTGATAGCCGGGTTTATTCAGCCTGAAAAAGGATCTGTGTCACTGGCAGGGGAAGCAAGAATAGGATATCTGGAGCAGGACGCTGAAGAGCTCAGTTCTGGTACTGTAATGGATGCGGCCCTCTCGGGATTTACCGAATTGAAAGATGCTGAACTGCGTTTGGATAAATTGAACCACGAACTTGCGGAACGTCAGGATTACGAGTCTGACGAGTATATGGCGTTGATAGAAGAAGTATCTCATCTGTCTGAACGGTTGGCCGTTTTGGACGCCTCAAGGGCTGAGGAAGAGGCAGAACGTATTCTTAGCGGTCTGGGTTTTGAAAGAGATGCTTTACGGAAGCCGGTAAAGGAATTGTCTGGAGGTTGGAGAATGCGTGTGGTTTTAGCACGCCTGCTGGTAAGCAAACCTGATATACTTTTATTGGACGAACCTACCAATCACCTGGACATTGAATCCATTTTCTGGCTTGAAAAATTTCTCAAAAATTTTCAGGGTGTCATCATTCTGGTGTCGCATGACAGGCATTTTCTGGACTCTGTAACCAATAGAACAGTAGAAATAAGTGCCGGTAAAGTTCGGGATTATAAGCTACCCTACACCAAGTATCTTGACAAACGTGAAGAAGAGCGTGAAATTGAAGAGCGTGCCTTCAATAACCAGCAGAAGTACATAAAGCAAACCGAACAGCTAATTGATAAGTTCAGGGCAAAAGCTTCAAAAGCCAGCTTTGCACAATCACTGATAAAAAAGCTTGACCGGCTTGAGAGAGTTGAAATTGAAGACGATTCTTACAACCCTATGAACTTACGTTTTCCGGAGGCCCCGGCCAGTGGAAGAATCGTAGTGGAAGGGAAATTGTTAAGTAAGACCTATCCCGGTAAACCTATTTTCAGTGCTGCTGATTTTGTGATTAATGTGGGTGAAAAGGTTGCACTGGTGGGCAAAAACGGGATGGGTAAAACTACCCTGATTCGTCTGATACTTGGAAACGAAAATCCCGATTCAGGAACCATAGAAACAGGTTACAATGTACGGGTTGGTTATTATGCACAGGATGCGCATGAACATTTGAACCCCAATGATACCGTTTTTGACACGATAGACCGACTGGCAAAGGGAGATATGCGAACACGTGTCAGGGGTTTACTGGGGTCCTTTCTGTTTAGCGGAGATGATATTGAAAAGAAGGTAGGTGTATTAAGCGGTGGTGAAAAATCAAGGCTTGTGTTGTGTAGTCTGATGCTGGAAAAATACAATTTTCTGATTCTGGACGAACCTACCAATCACCTGGATATTCTGTCGAAGGAAGTACTGAAAGAGGCATTGCGCAAATATACCGGTACGTTGCTTATCGTTTCTCACGACCGTGAGTTCTTAAACGGTCTAACAGACCGTGTTTTTGAAATTTATAACCGGCGAATTGCGGTTCATTTTGGGGGAATAGAAGAACACATGAAACGTCTTGAGGATAGAGACAAAGCAAACAAAACGCCGGCAAAACGCAGCAATGTTGAAGCAGAATCTACAAAGGTAATTACACCTCCCGCTAAGAAGGAAGATAAAACTATGCAGAATAAAATTGCAAAGCTGGAACGCGAAATAGATCAGGCTGAAGGTGAATTAAAGAAACTGGAAGAAATGATTAGTAATCTGGATTTCAGCAAAAAAGATGAATCGGGAAAGGCACTTAATACATATCAGGAGAAGAAGGCGGCAGTTGACAAGTTATATGCCGAACTGGAACAATTAATGTGATAAGAATTTACGAGTAAATTTCATCTACCCATTGCTGATACTGCTTCATAATTATCTTGCGTTTCAGTTTAAGCGTGGGTGTCAGTTGCCCGCCATCTATCGTGAATTCTTCAGGTAATAATTTAAACTTCTTCACTTGTTCCCAGTTTCCAAAAGATTGATTGTAAGTATCTATTTCTTCACCAATTCTTTTAATAACCTCAGGGTTTGTGGCAATTTCAGCATTCGAGCCAAGGGTTATCCCTTTTCTTAAAGCCCAGTCTTTAATAAACGCGAATGCCGGTACAACTAAAGCTGCCGGATGTTTTTGATTTTCACCAATAATAATAATTTGTTCAATAAATCGCGACTCTTTAAATTTATTCTCCATGGGTTGAGGGGCGATATACTTTCCGCCTGAGGTTTTAAACATCTCCTTTTTTCGGTCGGTAATTCTAAGAAACCCTTCCGGAGTAAATTCGCCAATATCGCCCGTATGCAACCACCCTTCAGCATCAATCGTCTCGGCGGTCAAATCCGGCTGTTTGTAATAGCCCATCATAACATTGGTGCCCTGTACCAGAATTTCGCCGTCCTCAGCAATTTTAACAGTACAATCCTTAATGGGTTTGCCAACCGTACCAATACGAACCATATTGTTGGTCGAGCAGTTCACTGTCACAACCGGCGAAGTTTCGGTAAGCCCGTATCCTTCCATTACAGGTATTCCGGCAGCCAGATAAATCCTTGCCAAACGCGGAGATAAAGCCGCGCTGCCCGATGCAACCGCTTTGCACTTACCTCCCAATGCGGCTTGCCATTTGCTGAAAATAAGCTTTCTGGCTATACCCAATTTTAATTTGTACCATCCACTTTTACCAACTGTATCATATTCTTCACCCAGTGAAACTGCCCAAAAGAACAATTTTCTTTTGATGCCGGTTAATGCGGCACCTTTGGCTATAATTTTGTCATAGACCTTTTCCAGTAGACGGGGAACTGCAGTAAAAACTTCGGGTTGCACTTCCTTTAAGTTATCGCCAATGGTATCCATACTTTCAGCAAAATAAATACTGACACCGGTTACCTGATACAGGTAATGCAGCATCCTTTCATAAACGTGACACACAGGTAAAAAACTCAGCGCTTTGCCGTTCTGGTCTACCGGCAGTCTTTCAATACAATTCAGGGCATTACTAACCAGGTTTCCATGGCTTAACATAACGCCCTTTGGTTTGCCTGTTGTGCCCGACGTATAGATAATAGTGCATAAATCGCCGGATTTTACACCCGATTTCCTTCGCTCAATTTCTTCTTTTAAGTGTAACGATTTCCCTTTGGTTATCAATGCCCGGTAGTTTTCACAGCCCGAAATATCACTGAATCCGTAAATCCCTTTAAGGGTAGGTACTCTATCCTTTACCTGGATTACCTTTGCAAAAAGTTCCGAGTCACTTATAAAACAAAACGTTACTTCTGCATGATTGAAAATGTATTCGTAATCATCTGCCGAAATGGTAGGATATACCGGTACATTAATGGCTCCGCATAAACTAATAGCAAGATCTGTAATATTCCATTCGCTACGGTTGGTTGTGGTGATGGTGGCAATCCGGTCGCCCGGCCTGACATTCATTTCAATTAAGGCAGATGCCAGCGATTCAGCAGATTCAATAAATTCTGATGTGCTCACAGGAATCCATTTTCCGTTTCGCTTATCACAAAGACAATCTGCCTTCGGGAATGATTTCAGTTGATGATACGGAATGTCAAATATTCGCTGAATGTGGTTCATTATAATTCTAATGGAATGCTAAAGATAGTGATTTTATTAGTAATACTTTCACATTAATCCGCCATTTATTTCATCTGTTTCTACAATGTTAAAACTACTGGATATAAAATTGTCACAAATTATGATAAAACCGTAACACATGTGTAACTTTACACTTTATGAGATGTTTCAGTATTGTAAGGATTAAGTTGTAACAGGAACGTTTGACCAGAGAGGAATACGATAGCGCTGTCAAAGAATTTTCAGGGCGGTTGTACAGGTATCTGCTTAAAAATCTGCGTAATGCAGATGATGCTTCAGATTTGGTACAAGATGCTTTTGAAAAGCTGTGGGTTAACCGCGATAAAGTGGAGCCCGCTAAGGCAAAGTCATGGCTGTTTACCACTGCCCACAACGCTTTTATCAATCTGGTAAAGCGAAACGGAAGAATGGTGGACATAGAGAACGAAACCAATGCCTCTCCGGTAATCGGTTCGGATAGCCGTCAGATGCAGGCAAAGGAAATTCTTGAACTCTGCCTGGCTCAGTTAAATGAACAACAGCGTTCTATCGTTCTTTTGAGAGACCTTGAGGGGTATAACTATGATGAGATTGGTAAGATTATGAATCTTAATGAATCTCAGGTGAAAGTGTACCTTTTTAGAGCAAGGCAGAAAATGAAAAACTGGATTAAAGACATAAATTTTACATAATGGAACATCTGAATACCCATCAGTACGACGAACTGCTTTTCAATTATTTTGAAGGCACACTTGATGCTGCAGGTAAATCTGAAGTGAACAGACTGAGACAAGAAAGCAGCGAGTTCGCTCAGGAATACAAGGCATGGCAGTCAACATATGTTGTTGCCGAAGAAATTGAGTATCCATTGGCTGTGCAACTGCTTGCCAGCGGTGGAGGGGCTATCTGGTTGCGTTGGGCAATGGGGTTACTACTGTTTACAGGTACAGCAATTAGTTTGGCTCTTATAAACGCAAGTATTTCGGGTGTACCCGGCTGGAATTATTCTTTAAATAACAATATCAATGAAAACTCCAACCGCTTTGTAGCCTTTAACGATTCTTTTGAACAATCACAACCGGAAACTGCATCTGATTCCCGGATAAATTCACATGGCGGTTCAACTGCAGCTAAATCCGTACAGCAATCAAAAAATCTTGCAAACAAACATTCAAATGTAACAAGCCCTTACCTACAGGATGAAAAAGCATCGAACCAGCAAAAGGATTATGTGGAGCAAACTGACGGTTCCGGAGAGGGTGAAGAAATTCGGGAGGGTAGCACAGACATTATTCATTCCAATTCAAATGACGGACATTCTCAAAAATTAATCGGCGGACAGGCTGACAAGCAAATTGCTTATACCGGAACGGATGCAGCATTGATGGAAGCAATAGCTGTTTTAAAGAGCACATCATATAAGCATGCAAGCAAGCGGAAAGCGGATGTAGACGATGCACTCGAGTATGTTGTTCATAATGTAGAGCATACTTCTGTTTTGAAACGGTTTAGCGAAAAACTTAAAAAGTCTTTTAATCAACCGCTGGGACTTGTAAATCTAAAAGATCCACATTTTGCATTGCCCGGATTCCATAGTGTATTGGCAGTCAATCCTTCATACGCCGGAAGCATGAATGCGACACGCATTACAACTTCTGTCAGAGCCAGATGGTTGGCTACGGATCAGGCTGGATTAGAGGGTATGGCCGGCATGGACGGATATATTAAGAAACTAAGAACTGCTATTGCTTTAACGGTAAATTACAATCAAATGCTGGACGGACGTTTGCAATTGGGTACTGCAGGTTTGATTGTTTCACCAAAAATTAAGATTAACAGAAATGTTTCTTTGGAACCATCGGTAAAGTATAGTTTCGGATCATTCAGGTCATCAGGGTCGTCTTTAGCAGCGAGCGGTAAGACTGAACTGGAGAGGGCGGTGCCGTTCAGTAATGAAATTCTGGTGGTGCCTGGCGGAGAATTTCAAATGCATCATGATTTGGCAGCAGGTATTATTTTAAATACCCGGAAATTCTATGCCGGTGCGTCTGTACAACGTATTTTACAACCCGCCATGAAGTTTCCTTACCCTACTTGGGATTTTGCTCCGGTTCAGGATGCCAAATTGCCACTAACTGTAAATATTCATGCGGGCACAGATTACAGATTTCATGGTAATTATCAGGTAGTAATTTCTCCATACGCTTTGTTGGAATACCGGAAAAACTATACGGAATTATGGACCGGGGCTTTTCTTCGCCTGAACAAGTTTATTACTGCAGGTTCAGTGAGCACTAAAGGAAATGTGGATGTAATGGCCGGAATGCAGTTGGGTACTTTCAGGCTGGCATATCATTTCGACAGAAGTGAGGTGCTTACTTTGGGTAAAAAGTATTATAGTCACGAGTTGAACATGAGAGTTTTGCTCGGTTCCAGGGATAAAGGGCCAATTTTGAAATACGATTAATACTTAAGGTCATGAAAAAACTAACTTTTATTATGATTGCCGTATTAACGGGATGTGCGGTAAATAATTCCCTTAAGGCTCAGGATCCGGAGTTTACCCAATTTTACGCCAATCCTTTGTTTTTGAATCCTGCCTTTGCGGGAACGCATAATTGTCCGCGCGTTGCCTTGAACTACAGAAATCAATGGCCTGCTCTTTCAGGAACTTTTGTAACTACCAGTGCCAGCTACGACCAACATATTGAAGGTTTGTATGGCGGTTTGGGTTTACTTGTGGTAAGCGACCAGGCCGGTAAGGGCACCTTAAATACCAACAGGGTAAGCGCCATGTATAGCTATCAGTTGAAAATAAACCGTAGCTTCAGTATTCGTGCAGGGTTTGAGGCCACATACTTTCAGCGGTCACTGGACTGGAACAAACTTACCTTTGGCGACATGATTGACCCACGCCGTGGATTTATCTATCAAACCAGCGACCAGCCCCGGGGTGGTAACGTAAGCGGCATTGATATTTCGGCAGGGATTTTAGGATTCAGCGATGTGTTTTATATGGGCTTTGCCGCGCATCACCTGAATGAACCCAATGAATCGGTGGTTGAAGGCACCAGCCCTCTGCCTATGAAGTTTACGGGTCATGTAGGCGCTATGATTGCTCTTTCACAGTCTCGTTTCAGCAGTAACGATGCATATCTTTCTCCTAATATATTGTACCGCACCCAGGCAGGATTTCAGCAATTGAATATGGGACTGTATGTAAAGAAAGGAGCATTAACCGGCGGTGTGTGGTACAGGAACAAAGACGCGTTTATTGTTCTTTTGGGTGTTGAAACCGATAATTTTCGCTTAGGATACAGTTACGACGTAACCATTAGCCGATTGGCCAATGTATCAGCAGGTTCGCACGAAATAAGCATGCAAATAAAGTTCAATTGCAAACCAAAAAAGAGAACTTTCCGCACAATTGCTTGTCCATCTTTCTAAGAATATTTTGATTTTTTTACGTATCAGTTGAACCTGTCTGCGGTGCCTGTGTACAGTGTCGAAAATTCAGGAATCATGAAAAGACTTATTTTCGTTCTGGCCGGTTTTGTCTCCTTTTCAGGCATAGCACAAATGGCAATTACCAGCGAAAAATTTGATGCGGAACAGCGTAAAATTAACGGTGAGGACTATAAACCCCGTGTACAGGATATGTACGAAGTGCTGGAACTGGAGGTAGATGCCGTTTTAAAGGATCAGGTTGCGGAAGTAAGCGTAAAACAATTGATTCAGAATCCCGGTAAACACGATATGGAAGTGCAGATTATGTTTCCGCTTCCCAACGATGGGGTAGTTCAGAATTTTGTAATGATGGTGGATGGTAAGGAAGTTCCGGGACAATTACTGCCCAAGGACGAAGCACGTGCAATCTATGAAGGCATTGTGAATAGAAAAAAGGACCCCGCACTGATGGAATATGTGGGATATGGCCTTTTTAAAACCAGCGTATTTCCTATAGCTGTTGGTCAGCAACGCATTATAACTATGCGTTATACCCAGTTATGCAGTAAGCAGGATGAACTGATTAGATTTGCATATCCTTTTGGTACCCAGCGATTCAGTGCAAAACCTTTACGTAAGGTTTCCTTTACGGGACGTATACTTGCGTCTAAAGGTATTAAGAACCTATACAGCCCTACCGATGAAATTCAGGTAAAGCGCGACGGCGACCGCCAGGCAGAGATCAAAATGGAACAAACGTATGTTACACCCGATCATGATTTTAAGTTAATGTTTAGTTTGAAGGACGGTGAGGTGGGAGCCAATTTGTTGTCGTACAAGGCAGATGCAACAAGTAATGGTTACTATATGCTAATGGCAAGCCCTTCATTTGCCGACAACAACACTCCTAAGGTAGCAAAGAACATTGTCTTTGTTCTTGATCGCAGCGGGTCTATGGCCGGTAAAAAAATTGAACAAAGCAGGAAAGCACTTGAATTTGTGCTGGGAAAACTAAATAAGGGCGACCGGTTTAACATTGTTATTTACGATGACAGAATTGAAAGTTTTGCCGGAGAACTGGTGGATTATAATGATAAAAGCTATAAAGATGCGCTGCTTTATGTAAGAGGAATAACTTCTGCAGGAGGCACCAATATTCATGATGCACTTCAGAAAGGATTGTCGTATTTTACCCACAACGAGTCGCCTAATTATATGCTGTTTCTTACAGATGGCTTACCTACTGCCGGAGACACACAAGAAAAGAACATTGTTTCCCATACCGTAACGGCCAATGAGTTCGGAGCCCGGGTGTTTGCCTTTGGTGTTGGAGATGATGTGAATGCTCGACTTCTGGACCGCTTGAGTATGGATTGTGGCGGTAAAGTAGAGTATGTTACACCGAATGAGGATATTGAAACTGCAGTAGGTGGACTTTACAGTGCCATCAGCGAACCCGTACTTACCAATATTGAAATTGCGGTGGGCGGAATCAGGGTTTCTCAAACGTATCCCGCAAAATTACCCGACCTTTTCAGAGGCGGACAACTGGTTTGGGTGGGACAATATTCCGAACCGGGGGCAACAACCGTAACCATTACAGGAAAGGTGAACGGAAAAACCAAAAAATTCGATTTTCCGGTAGAATTTACCGACCACAAATCAGGTTCAACTCACCAATATGTCGAGAAAATCTGGGCTTCAAAACGCGTGGCGCATATTCTTACAGAAATAGATCAGAATGGCAGCAATAAGGAATTGATTGACGAACTTGTGAATTTAAGTAAAAAATATGGAATTCTCACTCCTTACACATCATTTTTGGCGCGCGAAGACATCGACTTCGCCCAGCAAGATGTGATTATTCAGAACACTTCACAGGAACTGGATGACCTGAAAGAAGTATCCGGAGCATATGCAAACCAGCAACGAGATATGAAAAATAAAATGGCGGAAAGCAATGTAGCTTACGAACCGATGGGAGGAAGTGGTATTGCAAAACCGGTTGATCAAAAAGCCATTGAAATGAATGTAATGAATGTAGGGCAGAAGACATTTTACAAAAAGAATAATATTTGGATTGACGGTTCAGTTTCTGAAACCGAAAAGTCAAATGCCATTGTTGTGAACAGATTCAGTACCGAGTACTTTAATCTGGCAAAAGGTCAAAGTGCCGAATTCAATACCTACCTTTCAGTAGAAGGTAATGTTCTTGTAAAGCTCAATAACAGAATTTACAATATTGTACCGTAAAACGCATCGTCCAATCTCAGGGGAATGAAGTCATTCCCCGGGATTGATTTATTTAATCCTATAATCATGCAAAAATTAACAATCTCCCTTCTTTTCATTTTACTTGCAGGTCAAATTGACGCACAGGTTTCGGGTAATGCCAATTATCAGCAACAGGTAAAATACACCGATAATAACATTAATATTTCGGTAAATACCAGTGCCGATTTAACAGTTTCAGTAAAGGGTATGGCCAACGTAAAGGCCGATGCCTTTGTAGCCATATTCAGCGTAACACAGGTAGGTGTCACCGCTAAAGAGGTAAACGACCTTATTGACTCAAGGATAAATAATGCCCTTGAAAATATTAAGAAAAAGGCCACAGTGGAAACGGTTGTCGACATGATTTCTTTTGTCCCTATGTACGAATATGAAGAAGAAAAGAAAATTTTTAGTAAACGCACGTATAATGAGGTGCCTGCTGGGTTCGAAGTAAAAAAGAACATTCATGTTAAGTACAGCAAAGTAAACGACCTGAATGAGATCATTGCAGCATTTTCTATTGAAGAAATTTACGATTTGGTGAGAGTAGATTACTTCTCCAATACTTTGGAAACCGTAAAGAAAGAATTGGCAACTAAGGCAAAAGCAGCATTGGGAGAAAAGTTTAAAAGTTATCAGGCCCTATTAGGCGAAAATCTTGAATCTGCGAGAAAACAAATGGGAGAAGGATATAAGATTGTACTTCCGGTTGAAATGTACAAATCTTATCAGGCATATAACAGTTCCAGTTTATACCCTAAAAAAGGACAGGTAAACCAGGCTAACAAGGGAACCACAATGTATTATCAGCCGGTAATTGATAAGGAATTCGATTTTGTTATTAACCCAACGGTCCTTGAACCGGTTATTCAGGTTATGTACGAGATTAAATTACAAGTGTACCGGGACCCTAAAACTGCTGCGCCTGTTACAGCAACCACTCAAAAACCCATAAAGGAATATTATCTTGTAACACCGGCAGGAGAGATAAAACAACTGCCTGTAGGTAACTAAAAGGCTATAGAGCATGTTCATCGCTTTCCGGAGTAATACATCTGAGCGGAGTGTGAGGTCATTTTGTTGAACAATACCTGACGATAGATGTTTAAGGGTAATAGTTCCGAAATATGGTTTTATTGGGAATTCTTGTCTTTACGTCTACATTTTTTGTGATGGAATTTGTTGCTTGGGCTGCGCATAAATACCTTATGCACGGTATCATGTGGCGATTCCATCAAGACCATCATCAAAATGGCCCCGGATTTTTTGAGAAAAACGACGTGTTCTTTCTGATTTTTGCAATACCAGCGTGGCTTTGTATCATGCTGGGAATGATGTATCAAAACTGGCCGGTTGTATTTGTGGGTGCGGGTATTTCCTTTTATGGTATTTGCTACTTTTTTATTCACGACGTTTTTATTCATCGTCGTTTTAAGTTTCTGCGCAATACCCGTCATCCCTATTTTATGGCCATACGAAGGGCTCACAAAGTGCATCACAAGTATTTAGACCGTCATGATGGTGAGTGTTTTGGTATGTTGCTGGTTCCGCCAAAGTATTACCGGGAAGCCAAAAAGTCAATGAGGAATTCTATTGGCAAGGGGGATAATGCCACATCATCGGTGCAAGTAAAGCAGTAATGCCAACATATCTAATTATTGATTTGTTAACCCTGGCGGGACCCTTATTGCTCAGTTTTGACAAGAAGGTCGCATTTTATAAATCATGGAGTTCCTTGATTCCCGCCATAGGCTGTATGATGCTGGTATTCATACCCTGGGATATTTGGTTTACACATCAGGGGTACTGGGGGTTCAATCAGGAACATCTTGCAGGAGTCTGGATGATGGGGTTGCCGCTTGAAGAATGGTTATTCTTTGTTGTTGTACCTTATGCCTGTGTGTTCGTATATGCTTGTGTTAAAGCGTATTTTCCTGCATTACGTCAACGTAAAATGAATCCATTACCGTTACTTATATTATCTGTTGTTCTTATAATAACTTCTGCAATGTTCTGGTATCAGTGGTACACGCTGACTGCGTGCGCAGGAGCCGGTATATTGTTGCTATGGTCAGGCTGCAAGCAAATGAATTATTTATCGGCATTTCTGGTGGCTTACCTTATTTGCCTCATTCCTTTTATTCTGGTAAACGGCGTGTTAACCGGGACAGGGTTGCATGAACCGGTGGTTTGGTATGATTCTGAACAACATGTGGGGTACCACTTCTTTTCTATTCCCGTCAACGACTTTATATACAACTTT
Organism: uncultured Weeksellaceae bacterium; assembly: GCA_964508605.1. Classification (GTDB taxonomy): domain Bacteria; phylum Bacteroidota; class Bacteroidia; order Flavobacteriales_D; family CAZDUI01; genus CAZDUI01. The sequence goes on from CAZDUI010000012.1 coordinate 55,242, forward strand.
CTGATGCTTCTTCTTACTGTGATTATTTATGAAACAGTAGAGTTCCGTCGCTACCGCTCCTTATCTTATGAGTTCAGGTAATCCCCGTTATTATGATTTTTTTTCATGGCTATGTGTTGTTCATTAAAAAATCTTTTATCTTTGCCCTCCCAATCAAGGGAGCATAGCTCAGCTGGTTCAGAGCATCTGCCTTACAAGCAGAGGGTCCGCGGTTCGAATCCGTGTGCTCCCACAGAAAAATCCCGGTGGTACACCGGGATTTTTTATGAAGGTTTTTTGATTTTACAAGGGTCCGCGCCCCGATAGCCATCGGTTCGAATCCGTGTGCTCCCACAGAAAAATCCCGGTGTACCACCGGGATTTTTTATGAAGTTTTTTTGTTTTTACAAGGGTCCGCGCCCCGATAGCCATCGGGGCGAATCCGTGTGCGCCTGCCTGGTATATATCTTAGAAAATCCTTATAAAACCGGCAGCAATAGAATGGCTTACATTTTAGTTAGCCTTACTTTCTATGCCGATAATATTGACCATGCAAAAATGTCGAGTTGGGTTTTAAACCGTATTGACAGCGAAATTTTAGCTCTTCAGGAACGCGGATATTATCGCACAGCTGACTTGTCGAATAACAATTACGATGCCGACCTGCTTTATGAAAAAAGCTGCTACTACTGTCAGGAAGAGTATAAGGCAAAATCACTGAATGTTATTGTAATAGAAAAAAGATTTGATTGAGTTTTCATAAGTGTAGTGCGAATGAAAAAAGTGTCTTATGTCACAGACCCCCTAAAAGTTTGGAAAAGTATACAGAACCCAAAAGATATAGAAATCACTTAGACAACCTAACCACCCACATTCCCCTTAATTGATTCACGCTGTAATCTATAGCCTGGTCTTCGGGGTAAAGGGATTCAATGGATGCAAGGGTTTCATCTCCGATATCTTCACCGGGTACACCATGACAATTCAGACAGATTTCAGCAGTGAAAATAGGATGAAAAACGCTGATAGTTCCATCAGGATTTGTTATTTTATATGGTTGTGGTTTGTTACCCTTATTGTGGTCTATTTCCCATTTTAAAAGAATTTCCTTTTCACTATCACTGGCTTTATTAGCCTGATTCCGGGGCTTAAGGCTAGTGCGGCGAACGGATGCATGGTAAAGAGTGGCCAAACTATCGGTAATAGCAAGCGCATGATGGTTGCAATAGGTGATGGCACCGGCTGGTCCCTTTTGTTCAATTTGTTGCTGAAGCTCATTTACCAGCACAGAGCCGGTTTTTTGTACAATTTCGGTAGAAGCCTCCATAGGGTCGGCTTTTTTATCAGTTGATTGGCTGTTTTCCTCATCAGGACTGTTGTATGTACAGGCACTTAACAGAAGCGCCATCAATGTGTAAATGGTTGAACGCATGTTCAAAGATAGCGATCAAAACGATTCCATGCACCTCCGTTAATAGCATTTATTCCTTTGGCCCTGAGTTGTGAAGCAGCAACACCGCTTCGCATTCCACTTGCACACACCGTAATTACAGGTTTTCCGGTCTTTTTCAGTTTTTCGGTTTCGTTATTAATTTTGTCCAGCGGAATGTTTTTTGAACCGCTGTAACAACCCGATTTGTATTCTGAAGCTGTCCGGACATCAATTAACAGTGCACCATTTTGAATGGCTTCCTGAATTTTTAATTTCTTTTTATTTGATCCGAAGAGAAAATCTAAAAATGCCATAATTTTTTTTTTGCAAATTTAAGTGGGTTGTTTGAAAGTAGATGTAATAATGGTTACACAATGGATTTATTCACCCGGTTTCTACAGTGAATTATTTGTAATCCTCCATTTTCAACACGATTGCTGAATCGGGAATCTCGTTTTTGTCTGAATTGCTGGCAATTATGATTGTACGTTTTTGTTGCAAGGCCTCAACAAGAAGCGCATTATAAGTGTTTATCCCGGCGTCATCAAGATTGGAACACGGTTCATCCAGCAGCAGCAAGGGAGTTGACGAAAGCATTGCAAAACCCAGCTTAACACGCTGTTTCATTCCCGATGAAAAACTTCTAATATGTTTGGAGCCTAATGCTTTAAGTCCTGTTTTTTTACAAAATTCCTGTGAGCTATGGCCTGTAGTTAAAGGTTTTAGTGCGTTATGAAACCGAAGTGCTTCGTCCAGTGTCATGTCTTCATATAACTGAAGGTATGGGCCGGCAATGCTTATGTTTGCATACAGCGATTCAGTAATCAAGGTACCTTGAACCATAAATTTAATTTCGCCTTCTGACGGTAGCACCATACCCGAAAGTACTTTAAGTAACGTGCTTTTACCCGATCCATTGGAACCGGTAAGCGCATACATTCCACCTGGTTCAAATGTATAATTTAGGTTCCTGAAAATCCATTCCCGGTTATAGCGTCTTCCGGTATTTAGAGCTTCAATGGTCACTTTAGTGGTTATGGCAGAGTATTCAAACCCCTGATGATGCCTTTGGTACTGCTGCGGATAAACTGGATAATGCCGTCTTTTTCGTTAGAGGCCGGAAGTTCCATATCAACAATTTTCAGCGCAGTGGTAATATTACCATTTTGAACGTAAATAATCCTATATATATCCTCAATCATAATAATTTGCTCATCACTGAATCCTCTTCTTCTTAAACCTATTGTATTTACGCCAACAAACGAGAGTGGTTCTCGTGCGGCCTTTACATACGGGGGTACATTTTTCCGTACCATACTGCTTGCTGCAACAAAAGCATGCGTGCCCAGGGTAACAAATTGCTGTATACCTACCATACCTTCAACAACTACCCAGTCTTCCATAATTACATGGCCTGCCACCTGCGTTCCGTTTGCAATCACTACGTGGTTGCCAATTATACAATCGTGAGCCACATGTACATATGCCATTAAAAGACAATTGTTTCCCACCACGGTTTTCATTCGGTCTGATGTTCCGCGATGTACGGTAACGCATTCTCTGATGGAGGTATAGTCTCCTATTTCAACAGTGGTGTATTCGCCGGCATATTTTAAATCCTGACTTTTTGCGCCAATAACGGCACCCGGAAAAATCTCGCAGTGAGAACCAATCCGGCTTCCTGACATAATTACCGCACCGGGTCCAACCCAGGTGCCTTCGCCAATAACAACATCGTTTTGAATGGTTGCAAAAGGTTCTATTATAACGTTGGGTGCTATTTTAGCGCCCGGATGAATATTCGCATGCAATTCAGCCATTCCTTCCGTCTTTAATTACCTGAGCCATCATTACTGCTTGCGACGCTACCTGACCGTCAACATAAATAGTACCGCTCATGTGAACAATGCCGCGACGAATGGGCGTTATTAATTTCAGTTCAATAAACATGGAATCTCCGGGAATTACTTTTTTCTTGAACCGTACATCTTCTATCTTCATAAAATAGGTACTGTACTCTTCAGGGTTTTCTGTATTATGAAGGGCGAAAATTCCACCGGCCTGCGCCATGGCTTCTATTTGCAATACTCCCGGAAATACCGGGTTTCCCGGAAAGTGGCCGTTAAAAAAGGGTTCATTCAGAGTGACATTTTTCAGTGCAATAATTCCTTCATCATCCACCTCCAGTATTCTGTCAATCAGTAAAAAAGGATACCTGTGGGGCAGCATCTTCATAATAGCATTTATATTGTATACTGCCGGCTTGGAAGTGTCAAAATGTTTGAGTTCCGTTTTGTTCTTCTTCATCTGATTCTTAATTAGTTTGGCAAAGGCTACATTGCTTGAATGACCCGGCCGTTCTGCGAATATATGTCCTTTTATTGGTTTTCCAATTAATGCCAAATCTCCAATCACATCCAATAGTTTATGCCGTGCCGGTTCGTTGCTGAATCGCAATTCTGTATTGTTTAATGTTCCTATTCCGTTGTGCTTTACATGTTTAAGGTCTTTGCCAAGCAATAGTCCCAAGGCAGAGATTTCTTCCGGAGCTATGGTCTCGCTTTCAATTAACACTATGGCATTGCTAATGTCTCCGCCTTTTATAAGGTTATTTTTGGCAAGATATTCAATCTCTCGGAAGAAACAAAAGGTTCTGTTCGGCGCTATTTCGCGGTTAAATTCCTGAATTTCATTCATGCGTGCATCCTGAATACCCAGTGCCGGTGAGTTATAATCTACCCTTACAGATAGGCAATAATCTTCTGCCGGCTCGGCCTTAATAACAGTATTTCGGTCCTTGTCTTCAAAAACAAGCGGTTCAGTAATGCGATAATAATCTCGTAAAGCTGCAAGTTCTTGTTTACCTGCTTTTTCAATTCCTTCTACAAAGAAACGCGAGCTGCCGTCAAGAATCGGAATTTCTTCACCACCTAAGTCAACCCACACATTATCAATTCCACATCCTACCAAAGCAGCCAGTAAATGCTCAATGGTATAAATGCGAACATTGTCTTTTTGCAGGGTGGTACCCCGGTCTGTACTGATTACCAGATCAGCATCTGCCGGTATAACAGGTTCACCGGGTAAATCAATACGTTTAAAACGGATACCTGTATTGGAACCTGACGGACGCAGTGTGATGCGTGTCAAAGCCCCTGTGTGCAAACCAATGCCTTCAAAAGTAGCTGATGATGCAATTGTATTCTGACGTTCAGTCATTCAAAGTTTTTTTTATTTCAAATACTTCCTTTTTTACCTGGTCCAGAACTGCAAGTGCCGAAGGCAAGTTTCTAAATCCTACGTAAGATCTCTTATAAAGGCCAATTTCAAATGCCGGTGAACCCTGAACCATAGAGTTTTCCTGAAGAATATCTTGCCCGATTCCACTTTGGGCTGCTATTTTTACCCCATCGGCAATGCGTAAGTGACCAATGATACCTACCTGTCCGCCAATCATACAATTACGACCTATTTTTGTGGAACCGGCCACGCCTGTCTGCGCGGCGATAACGGTATTTTCGCCAATTTCAACATTATGCGCAATCTGAATCAAATTGTCAAGCTTAACACCTTTGCGGATTATGGTTGATCCCATGGTTGCCCTGTCGATGGTAGTATTTGCACCAATTTCAACATGATCTTCAACGAGTACATTGCCTATTTGGGGTACCTTGTTGTACACATTGTTGCTGTTGGGTGCGAACCCGAAGCCATCTCCGCCAATTACCACGCCGGGTTGAAGTATACAGTAACTTCCGATTTCGCAGCCGGACATAACCTTTACTCCCGGATGCAGATGAGTATCTGAGCCAATTTTAACATTATCCTCAATAATACAACCGTCAGATATTCTTACATTATTACCAATGACAGTGTTCTCTCCTATGTATACAAATGCACCAACAAAAATCTTTTCGCCCAGGGAAGCAGCAGGGTCTATTGAGGCTGACGGATGAATTCCGGTCCTTTTTTGACGGATGGTGTTGTAGAGGTTCAGCAATTGAGCAAAACTCTCGTAGGCATTTTCAACCTTAATCAATGTACAGGTTTCCGGAATTTGTCTTTCGGGCTCAAATGATTTATTGACAATTACTACCGATGCGCCGGTAGAATAAATGAATTCATTGTATTTGGGATTCGATAAAAAGGAAAGACTTAGCGGTTTGCCCTCTTCAATTTTGCTAAGACTTTTTACTACCTGATTAGGATTGCCGTATACTATACCCTGCAATAAATCAGCTATTTGCTGTGCCGTAAATTCCATAATTTGTAGGCAAAATTAATACAAACCGCTTCTGCAGCGCATAATTTGTGATGAAGGAATGCCATGAAAGGTTGCCTCATTTGGGATAACAGCGGTAATATTTTTTTACGGGTTGTGCCAGGGCCTTGATGTTTAAATTATCAGATGCCATGGCAATATCGGTACAAGTGCCGTCTTTAAAGAGTAAGTTGATGCGGTCCTTTACCGGGTTGTAGGCATTGTTTTCTAATATTCCATAAGCTGTAAAATCGGCAGCCGACTCAAAGCTGATATTGAAGCGGATGGCAACCTCATGTTGCATTCTTTCTATTTGTTCATCAGAATAGGCTTCCTTGCTGATTTCAATTTTGAATATTTTTCGGTTCATAAGATTGCGGCAAAGCGTAGAAAGAACTTTGTCATCATGCTCACTCCAGGCTTTTATGGCCGAGATTATGTCGCTATCGTCCAACAGGGCAAACCGTTCCAGCGTATTTCTGTCTGTGGTAAAGTCTGACTGTTGAATCTGATTTCTCATGAAATAGTCCAGTGCAGGCGATGCATACAAGTTGCCATCCTGATAAATATTACGTGCTCGTTGTAAAATGTTCGTAAGCATGGCATCGGCAGCCACTACTGTTTTATGTAAATATACCTGCCAGTACATAAACCGTCGGGAAACGATAAAATTCTCAATACTATAAATGGCTTTTTCGTCAATAACCAGTTCGCCGTCTTTAATATTCAACATTTTAATAATACGGCTTGAGCCTACATCGCCTTCCGTGACGCCTGTGTAAAAGCTGTCGCGTTTCAGGTAGTCCAGACGATCCATATCTAACTGACCACTTATTAACTGACTTAAATATCTTTTGTGGTATTGGTTGCTGAAAATCTGAATGGCAAGGTCCAGTTTTCCTGAAAATTCCTCATTCAGGCGGTGCATAAAATTCAACGAAATCTGCTCGTGCGATACTCCTTTTACTATGCTGTGCTCCAGTGTATGCGAGAAAGGGCCGTGACCAATATCATGTAACAAAATGGCACACAGTGTCGCTTCTTCCTCTTCGTTCGATATTTCATGTCCTTTGAATCTTAAAGTTTCAATGGCACGCACAGTTAGATGCATGGCGCCCAGGGCATGGTGAAAGCGGGTATGCTGCGCACCGGGATAAACTAAATGTGTTTGTCCCAGCTGATGAATTCGGCGCAACCTCTGAAACCACGGGTGGTCTATCAAATCAAGTATCACGTCGTAAGGAATGGTAATAAAACCATATACCGGGTCGTTGAAAACCTTCTTCTTGTTGGTTGAATTTGACATTTTTGTTGAAATAAACTCGTGTTTGAAGCCGTTAAAACTATTCAATATTACCTTTACGCAGTGAAACATGTTAAATAATTAATGCCGCAAACTATGGATGCAAGTATTTTATGGGCCGACGACGAGATTGAATTGCTGAAACCTCACGTGTTGTTTTTACAGGGAAAGGGCTATGCGGTTACCACGGTGAATAACGGCCTGGATGCGGTAGAGGAAATTGAGAAAGGTCATTTTGACATGGTTTTTCTGGACGAAAATATGCCGGGCCTTACCGGACTTGAAACTTTGGTGCGCATTAAAAATCTTAAACCCGAGATTCCGGTAATAATGATTACCAAGAGCGAAGAGGAACACATCATGGAAGAAGCCATTGGATCGCGCATTGCTGATTATTTAATTAAACCGGTGAATCCAAATCAGATACTACTGGCGCTGAAAAAGAATCTACAGCAAAAAAAGTTGGTGGATGAAAAAACTACATCGTCTTATCAGCAGGAATTCAGGCAATTAGGGATAAGGCTTCAAGACAAGCTAGATTGGCCAGAATGGCAGGAATTGTACCAAAAACTAATGTATTGGGAGCTGGAATTATCAGGCACCGAAGACGAATCCATGAAAGAAATTCTGGCCATGCAGCGAGCTGAAGCCAATGGAATGTGGGCACGATTTGTAGAAAAAAACTATTTGACGTGGCTCAGTCCTTCAGCGGTCAATCCTCCGGTAATGTCACATACCGTGCTCAAAGAATGGCTATTTCCACTTCTGGGAAAAGACCCCGTGCTTTTACTGGTAATTGATAATCTTAGATTCGATCAGTGGAAAGTTATAAAACCGTTTTTGACAGATGACTATGTGGTTGAGCGCGAAGATACCTACATGAGTATCCTTCCAACGGCCACACAATATGCTCGTAATGCTCTTTTTGCCGGATTAATGCCTGCCGAAATTCAAAAGAAATATCCGCAGCAATGGATGGGAGAGGATGATGAGGGAAGCAAGAATCAGTTTGAGGAAAGTTTCCTGGATTCAAATCTTAAGAGATTTGGAAAGCAAATAAAAATGAGTTATAACAAGGTTACAAACCTGAACGCAGGCAAAAGGCTGGCTGATCAGTTTAGTAATTTACATAACAATCAGTTAAACGTAGTGGTTTATAATTTTGTTGATATGCTGTCGCATGCCCGGACAGATATGGAGGTTATAAGAGAGCTTGCCGACAACGAACAGTCATACAGGTCAATTACTAAAAGTTGGTTTGAACATTCTCCATTGCTTGAAATTTGCAGAAAAGCTGCAGAAGCAGGTATGAAACTGGTAGTTACCACCGACCATGGAACGGTAAATGTTAATCAACCGGCCAAAATAATTGGCGACAGAAATACCAATACTAATTTAAGGTATAAAGTGGGAAGAAATCTGAGTTATGAAGCCAAAGATGTATTTGAGGTTAAGAATCCTGAACAGGCTTATCTGCCCCGCGAAAACATGAGCACAAATTACGTATTTGCCAAAGAATACAGGTATTTTGTATATCCTAACAATTACAATCATTACGTTGGATTTTACAAGGGAACATTCCAGCATGGCGGCATTAGTCTTGAGGAAATGATTATTCCGTTTGTTGTTTTAAAGCCGCGCCGATAAATGAATGTACTTGAATTTGACAAAGTTACATTGCCGTTTCAGGAAGATATGCTAGAGCAGGTGGTAAGCCGCTTTGGATTTGGTGTTTATTGTTTGGATGCACCCATGGGGAGTGGTAAAACTACCTGGATATCAGCAATGGTTCAGTTTCTGGGTGTAACGGTAGCAGCTTCAAGTCCAACGTTTTCAATAATGAATGTATATAATACTCAAAGCGGCCTTGCCATAGCACACTTAGATTTATATAGAATAAACTCTGTGGATGAAATTATTGAAGCAGGTCTTTTGGAAGTATGCTATGAATATGATTATGTGTTTATTGAATGGCCCGAAAAATTTTATAACTTTTTACCTGATGCTTTCGTAAGGGTGAACATCACGCTGCAAGGGGATGCTGCTAGAAAATTTACTTTTACAAGGATATTAAATGATAAGTAAGTCAGATGCTGTGCGCAGTTTGGCGCGGGAGGCGTTATTGCTTCCACAGGAAGAAATGTTGGAATCCGGAAGGAAACAACGCAGTTTATTTATAGGTATTCCAAAAGAGACAGGGTTTCAGGAAAACCGCATTGCATTAACGCCCGACGGCGTCACTTTGCTGGTTAATAACGGGCATCGGGTAATGGTTGAAACCGGCGCCGGGGTAAAATCGAATTATTCAGACCGGGATTACAGTGAAGCCGGGGCAGAAATAGCATACGACAAGAATGAAGTTTTCAGAGCAGATATATTATTAAAAGTTGCACCGCCATCTGAAGAGGAAATAGAGTTGATGCAACCTAAACAAACCTTGTTCTCTGCATTGCAACTGTCTGTGGCTCCACGCGATTTCCTCAAAAAACTAATGGACAAACGCGTAACAGCCATTGCATGGGATTTTATACAGGACGAAGAAGGTATCTACACAGTAATTCGCTGCATGGGCGAAATAGCTGGCAATACCAGTATTTTAATTGCTGCCGAGTATTTAAGCAATGTTAATAATGGTAAAGGGTTGATGCTGGGTGGAATTGCGGGTACACCTCCTACTGAAGTAGTGATACTGGGCGCCGGTACTGTGGGTGAAGTTGCTGCCAGGTCAGCCCTAGGGCTTGGTGCTTCCGTAAAAATATTTGATAATTCTATTTATCGCCTTCGCAGAATTCAAAACGACCTGGGATTACGGGTGTACACCAGTTTATTACAACCTACCGTGCTGGAAGGAGCATTAAAGGAAGCCGATGTGGTGATTGGTGCCATTAGATCCCGCAATGGACGAACACCTTGTGTGGTAACCGAAAATATGGTGCGCGGTATGAAAGATGGTTCTGTAATAGTAGATGTTAGCATAGACCAGGGAGGATGCTTTGAAACCAGCAGGGTTACCAATCACGACCAACCGGTATTTACTGAACATGGTGTAATCCATTATTGTGTACCTAATATCGCCTCCAGAGTATCTCGTACAGCAAGTATGGCATTAAATAACGTGTTTTCGCCCATTATTTTACAAATGGGGGACGAAGGGGGCTCAGAAAATCTGATTAAACGCCATTTTGGCTTTCGTCATGGTGTTTATTTATTTAATGGAACCCTTACCAGTCCTGTTTTAGGTGAGGCCTTTAAACTTCCGTATAAAGACATAGACCTACTAATTGCGGCGTTCTAATATTTTAACGTCAATATTGTAACAGTCCGATTTGCCTTAGACTTATACGGTAAACGACGTATTGAAATGTAATTTACCATTGTACTTTCGCAGGCAAAACATATTTTATGAAAAATCTATTGATTGCGCTGCTCTTTTTATTACCCTCTGTGGTTACTTATTCACAAGAAATTTACCCATGTATCAAAGGTGGTAAATGGGGATTTTGTGATGAGGCCGGAAACGTAATAATTCCATATCAGTACGATACTACCGATATGTTTCATGAAGGGCTTGCCAAGGTGAGGTTGAATGATAAATATGGACACATTAACCAAAAAGGAGAAATTGTTACTCCAATTCAGTATCTGTGGGTCGGAAATTTTAGCTGTGGAATGGCACAGGTTATTGCGGAAAATAGACGCGAGGGCTTCGTTGATACATCGGGTAAAATTGCTATACCGGCGAATTATCTTTTGGTTACATATTTTGTTGATGGCTATGCCATTGTAACAAAAGGAAAGAAATTTCTTCTAATTGATAAAAAGAATAATATTGTGTTGAGAGAAAAGGGAAATATGGACGAATTTTTAAAAAAGGCGAAGACTATGCGTGAACAGTCTTCTGAAAAGTGCAATCTGTAATTCACAGTGTTTATAACGTGTCAATTACTTGTGAAATACTAAATAATCAAAACGGTATTATTATAGGTGTAATATAATTAAATAACTAAAGATAAGTGAATTAATTATTTGATGCCTTAAGGATTGTTTTTTCAATGCATTGTTCACAATTATATAACATCATCAAATTGTTTTGCACTTAATTTTACCGCCGTAAATTCAAACAATTGATTATGAAAAAATCATTACTTTCTGTTGTGTTGTTTCTCATGACAGGCGCTGCTTTGCAAGCCCAGTATAATAATGTTGAGTTGGTTCCCAATCAGGACAACACCTTGTATGAAGATGGAACCGGAAGCCTCAGCAATGGCTCCGGAGAATATCTGTTTTCCGGAAGAACAAGTATCGGTGAAAACCGCAGAGCTCTTTTAAATTTTGATTTGAGTAACATACCATGGAATGCCACTATAACGCATGTAACGCTTACATTGCATTGCAGTCAGCATCCAACAGTGCCCTCACCCGAACTTTTTAATCTTCACCGGGTTACCGGCATGTGGGGTGAAGGCGCCTCTGATGCTCCGGGCGCTGAGGGTTCCGGTACTGCTGCCACAATGGGCGATGCTACATGGACATGTTCATTTCATGACGGGATGACCGGCTGTTTGCTTCCGTGGACCAATACCGGTGGTGATTTCAATTCTACCGTTTCAGCCAGCCAAACTGTCAACCTATCCGGCGAATACTATACCTGGAATTCCACACCTCAACTGGTGGCAGATGTTCAGGACATGTTAGACAATCCTTCCTCAAATTTCGGTTGGATTCTTATTGGCAACGAAGCGGTTAACCAAACTGCCAGACGCTTCGATTCCGAAGAAAACACAAATTCTGATTTTAGGCCTGTACTTACTGTTTATTTCACTACAAATGCAACCGGCTGTACTATTATTGATCAGTCACTTGCTGCAAATCCCTCTACCATATTATGCGAAGGCAACGGCACTCTGGAAATGACAGCTTCTGAATCGGGTGTGCGTTACTGGATGTACGATACTCAAACATACAATCTGATAGGCAGCGAACAATGGGGAAATGGTGGTCAGTTGAACTTCAATACACCGGTTCTTACTTCAGATGCCACATACGGTATCTATGCCGAAAAGACACTTCCTTCACCCGGACTTGATTTCAATGGGATTGATACCTATGTGGATGTACCCGGATTAACGCTTACCGGTAATTTTACATTGGAATCATGGGTTTATGTGCGTTCTTATGCTGCGGGCAGTTATAACACGTTTTTTGAATGTACTGGCGACGCACCCTGGTTCGGATTAAATGACGGTGCACTAAGTTTGTATATTGACGGAACTGAGGTTGCACTGGATCCCAGTCCATTTCCTCTGAATCAATGGGTACATATTGCCGCCGTGTTTACGCCCGGTTTACAAACCATTTATATTAACGGAAGTCCCGTTGCCACAGGAAATGCCGCTACCCATGCTTCACAGCCTAACCTGGGTATTGCCGGTAACGGCAGCGATTTTCCGATAGATGGTGCAATGGATGAGGTTAGAATCTGGAGCATTGCCCGTACTCAACAGGAGTTGAACGATTATATGCCCTGGTGTTTGGGTACTACTTCAGGTTTAATGGCTTATTACCAAATGAACGAAGGTAATGGTACTATGGTGAACGACAATTCCGGGTTTGGTTATAACGGTACGCTTGTCAATATGGATCCCGTTGCAAGTTGGGTTTCAGGAGTTACAAACTGCGGGCCTTCCTGCTCTATGTTCAGTTCCAATACGGCTACTTTTCAGGTTTCGCCGCTTACAGATGTTGATTTAACACCTTCCGCAACAACTCTGTGCGACCCTGGTACAATCACCATTTCAACGGTGAACAGTGATTTGGGGATAAATTATGTATTGCGTGACGACGCCACCAACGCGGTGGTAGACGGTCCTTTGTCAGGTACCGGTTCCAACCTTACATTTAATACCGGAACCATAAGTTCGAATACTTCTTTTAATGTATTTGCTCAAAAAATAGCTCCGTCTTTGGGTATAGAAATGTTGGGAACGTCATTTTCGGCTATTTATCCGCAGGGTGGTACAACCACGTATCAGGATTTTACTGCCGAAGCGTGGTTTAAGCAAACCTTGCCTGCAAGCTATTCATCAGATGCGCCGGTATTTTTGGTGTTCAACGAAGTAGCCGGAAATCCTAATGATGCCGCATGTGTTTATGTGAATGATGTTACAGGGAACCCATACATCTTTATTACTAGCTTTATTTCTGGACCTGTTGCGGTGAGCGTCCCCGGAACCCAGAATTTACTGGATGGTCAATGGCACCATGTTTCTTTGGTAGGTAATTCTATGTCGGCAACCTATGAGTTGTATATTGACGGAGTTCTTTCTACATCTGTAATGACGCCGGTTAACGCCTGGACAGGTAGTATCGTTTCGGCTTTCGACGTGTTAACGTTTGCTCCTGCTACCCGCGGTTCTTATGATGATATCCGGTTCTGGAGTGTTGCCAGAAATGCCGGTCAGATTGCCGGCGATATGAATAACTGTCTTGCAGGTTCTGAATCGGGTCTTACCGGTTATTGGAGGGTAGACGAAGGTGCCGGTCGTATGTTGAATAACCGTGTGGCAGGTTCGCCACTGGGAGACATAGGTCTTGATGGCTCTGCCACTCAGGGTGTAGATTACAACTGGACAACAGGTAATACAAGTTGTATAATCTGTGAATTGGAAATGACAGAAATAGTAACCATTACCGTGGGTGATACTGAAGCACCGGTGGTTGCATGTCAAGATGTTACCGTGGTTTTGAATGCTGCAGGTACTGCAACTATTTCTGAATTGGATATTGATAACGGCAGCGTTGATAACTGCGATATTGCTCCGGTTTATTCTTTGGATATTACATCTTTCGATTGTAACAATCTTCCCGCACCTCCTGCTGTTAAAATGGTAATTGTAGGGGTAATGGACGGACCGCTAACCGGTGGTTTGCCAAAGTTTATTGAACTTTATACCCTTGCACCCATTGCCGATTTAAGTGAGTACGGTGTTAGCTCAGCAACCAACGGTTCCGGTCCTACAGGCTTTCCGGAATTTACCTTTCCCGCGGTATCGGTTCCAGCCAATACCTCCATTTTTGTGGCTTCAGAATCGGTAGGTTTTACCACGTACATGGGCTTCGCGCCTGATTATACCGACGCCTGTGCAAATGTTAACGGTGATGATGCTTTTGAACTGTTCCACAATGGTTCTGTGGTAGATGTATTTGGTGAAGTGAGTGTTGATGGTACGGGGCAACCCTGGGAATATCTTGATGGCTGGGCTTACCGCGACGTTAATACCGGTCCGGACGGTACAGCCTTTGTAGTTTCAAACTGGACGTATAGCGGACCAAATGCTTTAGATCCCTGCGCTTCTCTTACCAACGGTACCTGTGCTTCGGTTTATCCCGGTGGTTCCTATTCCTGGACACCTTCCGGCGGAACAGTGGTTACCATGACGGTTACCGATGCTGATGCTAACGCCGCTTCTTGTACCTCTACTGTAACGGTAGTTGACAATGATGCACCTGTTATTAGTAGTGTGCCTGCAAATATTGTTATAACTTCAAATAATGCAGGTTGTACCGGTATCGCCACCTGGCCCGCCCCCACCATTACCGATAATTGTACGTTTGCATTCACTTCAACCCATAACAGTGGCGATGCATTCCCGGTTGGGGTAACTACCGTTACTTATACCGCTGAAGACGGTTCAGGCAATATGGCTACTGCCAGCTTTACGGTAACGGTTTCATCTGACCTGGCCTCTGTTGCCGGTGCTACAGATTTACTTTGCTTTGGCGATAATTCAGGAGCCATTGACCTTACAGTTACCGGCGGAACTGCTCCATACTCCTTCAACTGGAGCAACGGAGCCTCTTCAGAAGACCTGAGTGGCATTTCAGCAGGCACTTACAATGTTGTGATTACAGATGCTAATGGATGTACCTTTAATGATGGTGCAACTGTAATTGAACCTTCTTCCATACTGATTAGTGCATTCACCAGTGACCCTACAGGCTGTGGACTTTCTGATGGTTCTATTGACATTACCGTAACAGGTGGTACGGTAGTAGGTGCTTATTCCTACAACTGGAATACCGGTGCCACATCTGAAGACCTTTCCGCAATTCCTGCCGGCTACTACGAGATTATTGTAACCGACGATAACGGTTGTACTGCTACTGCTTCCGGACCGCTGGAAGATCCTAACGCGCCTACGCTGACAGTAAACTCATTTATGAATACGAATTGCTTCGGTTCTGTAGATGGCGAAATTGACATAAATGTAGTATTGAATGGTGGAGCAACTTCTGCCACCTTTACCTGGAGTAATGGTGCTTCTAGCGAAGATATAACGGGTTTAGGTGTCGGTTTCTATTCAGTAGTGGTGGTTGATAATAATGGTTGTACTACCGGATTGGGTCAGGATATTACTGAACCTGACCAAATGGTAATTACCGGTGCAGCCACAGCAACAACCTGTAACGGTGATACCGACGGTTCTGTAGATATTTCTGTAATCGGCGGAACCGTTGCAGGTTCATATACTTTTGACTGGAACAGCGGTGCCTTCAGCACAGAGGATATTACCGCTGTGGGCGCTAATACGTACACCGTAATTGTATCAGACGACAACGGTTGTTCAGCCACTGCGAACTACACTGTTAATGAGCCTGCTGCCGTAACCGGTTCAGGTGTGGCAACTGATGCAAGCTGTAATGGAAATGCCGACGGTGCCATTGACTTTACCGCCACAGGTGGTAACGGTGTGTTTACTTATTTATGGAATGATGCCGGTGCTTCGGTTACCGAAGATATTACCGGTTTAACTGCAAACACTTACGATGTAGTTATTACCGATGGCAATGGTTGTACCGGCAACGCAAGCATAGTAGTTGGAGAACCTGCTATTCTTTCTGCGTCAGGTGTAGCATCTGATATTATTATGGGTAACGACGGTGCCATAGACCTGACCGTAACGGGTGGGACTGGTACATACACTTACGCATGGACAGGTCCGGCAGGATTTACGGCTACCTCTGAAGACCTTTCAAGCTTAAGTGCGCCTGGAACCTACGATGTTACGGTTACTGATGCAAATGGTTGTACTGCAACGACTTCGGTTATTGTGCTAAATTACTGGGGGGTAAACAACGCAGCTCAAATTCAGCTGAACGTATTCCCGAATCCAACTACAGGAATGTTCCGTGTAGAAACGGGTATGAGTGCTGCAACCATTGTGGTACGCGATGCATTGGGTAGAGAAGTAATTCGTACCCGTGCCACAGGCCATTCTACTGCGTTGAATCTGGTAACTTTTGAAGATGGTATTTACTTTGTTGAAGTATCAGATAAAAATGCCACACGCACTGTGCGTATAGTACTGTCAAAATAATTAGGTATTTACCTTAAAAGAAAAGCCACGCATAGCGTGGCTTTTCTTTTTGAGCTTTGTTGTAGCCCCGGAGGGAATCGAACCCCCACCTAGAGAACCGGAATCTCTCGTTCTATCCATTAAACTACGGAGCCATGGCACTGCAAATATAGTAGCCCGGACAAGAATCGAACTTGTATCTAGAGTTTAGGAAACTCCTATTCTATCCATTGAACTACCGGGCCATTTTATTGCAGCATCTACTTTTACAAAGAACGTTTTGTTAAATGACGCCTGCAAAGGTATTGAAATTAGTTTTTATTGCTACCGGAAAACAAATACCCTGATGGAACCCAATGAAACTCTATAATATCAAGGTTACCTTAACATAAATTCTTCCCACACCCCCTTGCACATTTAAAATGATTGTGTTACATTGCATGAAAATTATAACGGCGTAAGCTGTATTTATTTATTTTTCAACATAGCGTTTGATGAATTAATCAATTCCAAGATAGTAAAGTAATGTATTTGAAATCAAATAATTTTTCCACTTTATGTGGTAAGTCAAACCGGTACCGCTTAACAATACTTTTGGTGCTTCACCTGCTGGTAATGCCCGGCGTGCAGCCTGTTTATGGCCAACGCGCACTGCACGGCGACATGGACTTTGATTCGTGGCAGCAGGGGTCTTTCAGTTATTATCAAAGCACAGGGATTTTTTCTGACACGTTGCTGTTTTATATTGATAGTACGGACATTACCAATATATGGCAGGTAGGTACCACGCAAAAACCCTTTTTGCAACAGGGGCTAAACGGTAAGGCACTGATGACTGATACATTGAATTCCTATCCTGTAAATTTGAATTCTTCTTTCTACATCGCTGATATTTCTCAATACCCCATGTGCGGCGAATCAAACTTCTTCCGTTTTGACTATAAAACAGATACCGATACCCTAACCGATTATGCGATGTTGGAAATGTCAGTTGACAGTGGCATGACATGGCAGAATTTTTTCACCTTTCAGCATCCGAACATAGATACCTGGTTTCAGGCAGGGGACGTGGCCACAAGTACGGTATTGTTTAATTCCGGATTTGGCGATACCCTTCCTTTCACCGGGCATCACGACAACTGGATTCATTTCGAAGGAGGAATTAACAATTGCATGGGTAACCGGGTCATCCTCCGGCTTCGGTTTGTTTCAGATGGTGTACATACCGGCAAAGCGGGAATCGGGTTTGATAATTTTACCTTTGAGGCTCAGATAACTGATGTTAGCGAAAAGGAGAATCCGGTAATTTCTATTTACCCCAATCCTGTTACGGATTTTTTCTCGGTTAATTTCATAACAGATATAAGCCCTTTGCGCTATGAGATAATGAACGTGCAAGGCCGTGCTGTAATGTCCGGTATTATCATCCCCAATGAACCAATCCACGCCGGGGCACTGCCCGCGGGTTTCTATCTGTTGCGGCTTACCGGAAGGGATAATGTGGTTTTCACAAATTGTCTGATCAAAATGTAACACCTAAAAACGTTCAATGTATGAAGAAGCTGCTTTTTCTTGTTTTCCCCGTTTGGTTTTCCGGAATCTGCAAGGCTCAGTTTGTGCCGGATTATGGGGCTAACTTTTTCGATCAGATTGAAACGTGGAGCACCTATATTGACAGCCTGGATCGGAGCAACCCTCCGGCACAGTCTCCTTATCAGCTTGGCTCAGGCTATACCGGATTTGGCAGGTGGATTAGTCAATGGGACGATTATATGCCGTCTTCCGGAGATTTTGCTCAGGCTTTTCAAAGGCGGAAAGAGTTGTTTTTTCAACAGCACATGGACCACTTGTTAAAGGTGTATAACCAAGGGAACATCCCTTCTCAGGCTTTGTTGGCCAGCCCGGTACTTTGGGAAGAAGTTGGCCCAAGAAACCTGGATGATGTTTTAACAAAAGTAGGTTCCAATTGGGTTCAGGCACACGGTCCTGGAAATAACATTTATAGTGGGGCTCACACCGCAAGGGTCGATCGGATTTTTCGGCACCCGTTAAATCCTAATGTACTTTTTGCATGTACAGGAAGTACCGACGCAGGCGGAGGTGGCCTGTTCCGATCCATTGATTTTGGAACTACATGGGCTGTTTTGGGAACAGATATTATTCCAAATCCAAGTGTTATAGCATTTGCCATTAAACCATCAGGACAACTGCCCGAACCAGGGAAGGAATTCATGTTTATTGGCCTTGCAAGTGGAGCCGTTTACAGAAGCGAAGATGACGGCCAGACCTGGCTTGAATGCAGTTATCATGGAACAGTCAATTATCCTCCGAATAATAGCGGTAGTTTTCCCTCATTGTCTTTACCATATAGTTTCGATTATATCAATTTTAATCCGGGAGCTGAAACTATGGGTAAGATTATGTTCGCGCCTGATGGAAATGGGGCTTCTGAGTTTGCCCGGATTATCGTTGCCCGGGACGGGGGAATATTTTATTCTGACAATTACACTTCATCACTAACGGTAATATCACCGACTCAGTTATCAAATGCCATTGAATGGCAGTCATTCAATTTGAATGATGTATTGATGAATGAAATTCCGATTATTGACCCTTCGCAGAATTTGAGAGAGATTTATGCATCGGATATTGAGATATTCAATTTTGGTGGAGATGACTATTATGTGGCAAATATTCAGGTTACGGAGAAGAACGGAACCGCCGTGCTCAGTCTTAAAAACTACATAATAAGTTCTGATGATTTCGGACTAACATGGCATCTGCTTGGAGGTATCGGAGCGGGATCACCCAACGCTTTAAATACCACTTATGTAAATCCGGGTAATCCAAGTTACAAAAAGGTAGCGAACAATATCGAAACAATGCGGGTAAATCCGCATTTCATTTATTTCGCCTGTTTAAACCCAGCAACTACTTCAACCGTTACTGATGGTTATGGCTTATATCGGTACGATTTGGCAAACCAAACATGGTCTGACCTTTCGGTTAATTCTGGTTTCTCAAACAATTTTATGGCTACTCAGGGCAATGGATTTGGCATTGACCCGAATAATGACTATGATTACTGGTTTTTTACTAATTCGTACCGTCATTTTATATATGACGATATAGCGCAGGTAGATAACCTGGTCAAGAATGTTCCCGGCCATTATAGTTCACAATTTCATGCAGATGCCAGAGATGTTTTGGTAATTGACGCCAATACCCTTTTCATTGCAACAGATGGTGGTATATACAAAAAAACAGATGCTACAACAAGTATTGACCCTTCGTCTAACGGACTTAGTGCAGGAAATTCTGACCGAGTAGCAGTCACCCAGCAGGCACCTTACTATATTGGTTCAGGCTTCTGGCATTGTGGTATGCAAATTTACAACCCTGAAGAAAACATATGGCACTGGCAAGGATTGGGGGATGGAAAACAGGGAAAATCCCTCTTTCTGAATAATAACATATTTTCGGCTATGCGCGGAAACGGGACAGCTTCATCGCCAATATATGTGAGTGTGTACAAGAATTTCAATTCTTTTTCAACGGTTGTATCTGGTGGCGCAATAATTGGTATAGATAGTTCAAGGTTGATAGATTTTGATGGTTCAGAAAATGTTCAGGGATTGGCATTTGGTGTTTATTATGATTCTCCGGGGCTTACTTCTGACAAGATCATGAGAACCACCAATGATTTTGAAAACGGCTCTAATCAGGCCATGACTTCACTGGGAACTTTTGAACTATTTGGAACACGGGTGTTCGTAATTCCCAATCAACCTGAAAAATTAGTTGTTAAACATACTGACTCAAACGGCAAGGAATATTTGAATTTTTACGACAACATAAACTCTAGTCCTACCTTATATAAACAGGTTGACCTTGATGTAATTTACCAGTCTTTCAATCCCGGATCATCTGATGTGGCGCGATTTGGAGACATCGTATTCGATCCGACTCAGACAGGTAAGTATTGGATGATTTGTGGTAGCCCTGTGGTTTGGGAAAATGGTGGTTTCCTGGCGAGTCAGGGTCGGGTAGTTGAATATGATCCCATTACGGACAGCTTTAATGATATAACATTTAACACAGATGACACGAGACCCATATATCAGAACGTGTTTCCACCGTATCTTAGCCTCACGTCTCTTCAAATGGACAGACAAACCGGTTTGCTTTATCTTGCAACCAGCAATGGCGTGTACATACTGGATCGGGACGCAAACATCTGGCGGAAGTTCTCCGCAAATGTTCCCTATTATAATGGTGATATTGATATTGTTCATTGCCTTGGGGAAATATATTGCTCCACCTCACATCGCGGTATTTGGAAAACAAAATTGATACGCGATAATGTTCCTGCAACTGAATGGCACATTACAGCGAATACTACATGGGATTACAGAATTAACTTATTCAATACATTGGTGGTGGATGCCGGAAATACGCTGACGGTTAAAAATGACCTAATGGTTTACGGCGACCAGAAAATCATTGTGAAGCCAGGTGGAAAGCTGGTAATTGATGGAGGACGTATAACTGCAGAATGCGGTGAAATGTGGGCCGGTATTTTACTGGAAGGCAACAGCAACGCTGCACAAACCAATGCCAACCAGGGAGTGCTTGAAATAATCAACGGCGGCACCATTGAACACGCCCGCAATGCCATTAGTGTGTATGGCCGCGATGCCAATGGCAACATTGACTGGAACACCACAGGCGGTATTGTGCGGGCAAGCGGCGCCAATTTCTACAACAACTGGCGTGTAGCCGAATTCCTGAGCTACGAGCGCACCGGCCCAACAGGCAACCCGCTGAACAATGTGAGCTACTTCCGCAACTGCACCTTTCAAACCACGGGTGTATTGCGCGATGGTACCTCACCGCTGGCCTTTATCACCATGCTAGATGTACGCAATGTGAATATTGCCGGAAATACCTTCCGCAGCGATCTTACCGCATCCGACCCCATCATAAAACGCGGCAGCGGTATTGTTTCTATTGATGCTTCGTACAATGTAACCGGTTATTGTACCGCACCCATTCAGTTTGGCCAACCCTGCCCGACAGCCGACCTCATCCCCAACCGGTTTATCAACCTTGACGCCGGTATCGTTACCTACCACGGTACCGATGTGGCCGATATCGGGGTTAAAGACGCCGAATTTACCGGTTGCTCCTACGGTGTAAAGGTGGAAGGCGCGGATTTTGTGGAAGTGGTCAGAAGCACGTTCAACATTCCTTCAGGCTCCTCTCAATTCCCTTATAGTTTCAGTAATTTCGGGGTGTATTCCCGCACCGGCGACGGGCTGAAGGTAGAGCAGAATACCTTTCAGTCATCCGGCGTGCACGGCAGTGGCGACGGCAGGAACGTGGGGGTAGGCGCATACGACCATCATCAAACCTCCGCCAATGTGTACCGAAACACCTTTACCGGTTTGGAAACCCAAACGCAAAGCGCGCTGGATAATTCAAAGCTACAGGTGGACTGCAACCAGTTTACCAACAATAGCCAGACCATTGCCAGTTTGCATCACGCTTCCGGCTCCCTTGCAAATCAGGGAGAATGCTTGCCTGATCCAAAATTCCCTCAGGCCAATGTATTCAGCGGTGCCTGTGATGGCGTGAACGTATGGCAGGTCTACCGCAATCCGGGGGCCGGGGTGTTTGAATATAATTCATATGATCAGAGTACTACTGGATGGGATCTAACAGGATGTACGGAATCTAATATCGCCGCAGTTTCCCAGAATTGTGGGCCAGGTAACATTTCTAATGCCTGCCCATCAACCATCAACCAGGGCATTCCCGTATTACTGGATTTGTACAATGGATTTGTTACCCGTATCGCTGATAACGGACAACTGATGGATGGCGGCGATACACAAGGTGTGTTGAATTATCTGGCCGGCACCGGCAATCCCGGTCAGATAAAGAACTATTTGCTGGCCCGTTCTCCTTACCTGAGCGATAAGGTGTTGTTGGCGGCCATAGCTAAAAACCTGCCACCCGGTATCATTAAACAGATATTGCTGGCCAACAGCACCCTAAGCCCTCAGGTATGGCAGGCTGTGGAAAATGCCGGTTACCCGCATGGAATATTCAATGAGTTGCAAGCCGCACAAACAGGAGAAGGCGCCCGCATTGACCTGGAAAAAGAGAACCGCTACCTGAACGTGGAGAAACTCCTGGTATTGAATGACATTGTGCGCATTAAACTGGATTCCAATGAGGTGGACAGCGCTATTTATTATTTAGAGGCAGACGGAAGCGTGGAAGCCAGTTGCCTGTTAGTGCCCGTGGCAGGCAAGCGTAAGCCTGTAAAAGCCCAGCAACATGTAGATCGTTTACGAGATGTGGCAACTGATCCGGATGTGATAGCCAAAGACCCTGACCTGGCAGCCGATCTGGACAAATTCTGCTCGTTCAACGAGTTCATCATACCCATAGCCGGCCGGGCAGGTAGCTATTATTCCATGACATCGCAGGAATGGAATACGCTTCAGGCGTATGCCGCATCTAACTCCACCATTGCCACGTATGCCGAAAGCATCAAGCGCTGGGTAGGGCAAACGGTGGTATTTGATGAAGCCTGGCCGTACCTGTTTGACCGCATGGCTGTTATGCCGCAGGAAGAAGAATTGATCATCAAATCGTACGGTGCTGAACTGCTTATTTCGCCCAATCCGGGCAACGGGCAATACACCATTCAGGGAAGCATACTTGAACCTTTTAGTCATGGCATCTTATATATAAGTGATCTGACTGGTCGAACTTTGCATTCAGAAACAATTTCCGGATCAGAATTCAGTAGACAAATAGATATAAGCAACTACGAAAACGGTATATACCTGTGTGTGCTCAGGCTAGACGGACAGATCGTCGCGTCGTCATACATTGTAAAACAATAATTGTCAATGTCAG
>CAZDUI010000013.1:0-77433 GCA_964508605.1 uncultured Weeksellaceae bacterium
TATTTTTAGGTATTTATGAACATTTATGCTTTAAAAAGTTAAATGCGTTTGCCCTGAGTTTTCATTGCTGAAGATAAAGTTTGCGGCAGTGTGCTGTTTTTTTGTTGCATGCAAAGTTTTTCACACAATCGTTTGAGCAGATTTTGAATATGAAAAATTTTGGATAACGGGCGATTAGGCGAAGAGGGTGGTGAAATGAATCTGATTTGGAAAGGTTAGAAATTATAATTACTCATCACATGGGCATGCATTTGTACGTATCCCTCCTGGTAACGCTTTGCGTTACTCCCAAAAGGGGGGCATATTCCACCTCCCACTACGCGTACATGCATGCGTATATCTTTCATTTTAAGAATGATATAATAAATAAAAATTTATATTATATCACGAGAAATTCACTCTTCTTATTAAAAATATTCTGGATTATTCGGTGCTAATTTTCCAAGGTTTCTAAATGCTACATCCTCTGAAAATTATACAAAGAGCGAAGACATGGGATAAGGTTGTGGTTGGGAAATCCCGGGAAATAGACTTACAAATCACACGAGCATACGCGTGCGCTCATCCCTCCTGGTAACGCTTTGCGTTACTCCCAAAAGGGGGGCATATTCCACCTCCCACTACGCGTACATGCATGCGTATATCTTTCATTTTAAGAATGATATAATAAATAAAAATTTATATTATATCACAAGAAATTCACTCTTCCCAATTTTTTTCAATTCCATATCCAATACCTCATCCACCTGTCAATCCGATTCAATCATTGCAATAACTCAAATATTACTGAAGTTACCGAATCAAGTTTATCTTTTTCATTACCCTTTTTTTTCAGTATTTGATAGAAGTGTGTAATTTTACCGCATGGCAATAAAGAATCTGCTGAAAAGAGCAGGCACCGGGGGAGAGAAAAAATCCGGTTCAGCTGGCACTAAGCAAAAGACGACCAAAGGAAAAAATGCCGGGGGAAAACCACGTTTGAACAAAAAAATGCGCATCATCATTATGGTGTTGGTATGGCTGCTGGTTATGTCACCATACATTGGAGTATTGAGTATGCTGCAAATTGCCAAATCTGACGATTTGCCCTCCATGCGCGAACTGGAAGACCCCAGAACACTGCTGGCATCTGAAATTTATACTGCCGACGGAATGATGATTGGCAAGTATTTTAAAGAAAACAGAACCAACAGCAATTACAACGAAATTTCAACACATATTATTGATTGTCTGATTGCTACAGAAGACGAGAGATTTCACAACCATTCCGGGGTAGATATTCGCGCTCTGGGTCGTGTAATCAACGGACTTACCAGCGGCAATTCCAGTGCCGGTGGCGGAAGTACTATTTCGCAACAGCTGGCAAAAATGTTATTCCCCAGAGAAAAGCTTACCAGCACCTGGGAACTGGGAAAAAGAAAATTTAAGGAATGGATTATTGCCTCAAGAATAGAACAGCGGTATACCAAAGAGGAAATTATTACCATGTACCTTAACAAGTTCGATTTTCTAAACAACGCCGTGGGCATCACCTCAGCAGCACGCGTATATTTTGATACCACTCCCGATTCCCTGAAAATTGAACAGGCTGCCATGCTAGTTGGAATGGCTAAAAATCCGTCGCTGTTCAATCCCTTGCGCGACTCGGTAGGTACCAAACAGCGAAGGAACGTTGTGTTGGCACAATTGCTTAAGAATGAAAATAACGAACACATTCAGAAGCCCATTACAAAGGCGCAATTTGACAGTCTGAAGGCTTTGCCGCTGGGAATTGATTACCGCAAGGTAGACCACCAGGAAGGTATGGCGCCTTATTTCCGTGAAGTGCTGCGGGAAGAAATTACTGCGATACTCGAGTCCAAAAATACCGACGGAACGTACAAATATGCACGAAAAGACGGTACTCCATACAGCATCTATTTAGATGGATTAAAAATTTATACCACTATCGACTCGCGCATGCAACGGTATGCAGAAGCAGCAGTTACACGGTATCTGAAAGAAACCCTACAACCACAACTTGAAAAACAAAACAAAAGAATGCTAAAGGAAAGATATCCTTTTGCAAAAAATGTAAGTGATGACGAAATTGATAAACTGATGTTTCAGGGCAGAAGAAGATCGGAAAGATGGAGAGTTCTTAAAGAAAGAGGACTTACCGATGCTGAAATAACAGCCACATTTGAAGTTCCCGTACCTATGAAAATATTTTCGTGGAAAGGTGAAATTGATACAATAATGACACCTAACGATTCCATAAAATGGTATAAGCAATTCCTGCAAGCCGGCTTAATGAGTATGGACCCGGGTACGGGCTTTATAAAAGCCTGGGTAGGAGGAATAGATTTCTATCATTTTAAATACGACCACGTTAAGAAGGCCCGTCGACAGGTTGGTTCTACTTTTAAACCATTTGTGTACGCTACGGCACTTCACCTAAGCAAAATTACCCCTTGTACAGAGGTGCCTGATATTGAGCACTGCTGCGAAATACCATTCAGCAAAAACCGAAATAAAATGTGGTGCCCCAAAGGCTCGGCCTATACCGGCAGAATGATTAATATGAAAACTGCGCTGGCAGGCTCCATGAATAATATTACAGCTTGGGTAATGAGTCAGACAGGTCCGGCCAATGTGGTAAAATTTGTAGAAGCCATAGGCCTTGAAAAAGGTTACCTTGAACCGGTGCCATCTTTGGCGTTAGGCATTGCAGACCTCAGCGTATGGGAAATGGTGGGCGCACAGGCTACATTTGTAAACAAAGGAGTTTACATTGAACCGGTAATGATAAGCCGTATAGAAGACAAAAACGGAAATATTATTTACGACCATGAAGCATATATTTCTGAAGCCTTTAATGAAGAAGTTGCTTACCTTACCCTGATGCTGATGAAAGGTGTGGTTGATGGAGGTACCGCTACAGGTATCAGGTATCTTAACAAAAAAGAACCCTGGGGTGGTATTAAACACCCCATGGCAGGAAAAACAGGAACTACACAAAACGGTTCAGACGGCTGGTTTATAGGCTTAACGCCCGAATTAGTTACAGGGGTGTGGGTAGGCGCAGAAGACCGTGCGGTTCACTTCCCTTACATTGACTGGGGACAAGGTGGCAGAATGGGACTGCCTATTTATGGCTATTACATGAATTCAGTGTATACCGATTCACGCTTAAAAATATCTACCAAAGATTTTGACAAGCCTGAAAGTCTGCTCGAAATTGAATGGGATTGTAATGCCGTTGAAGATGAAGACTTAATGCGCGAAACAGAATTCATTGGTAACGAGTACGAAGATGAAGATATTTGGTAATAATTATGAAAAAAATAGTAAGTAATGCCCGGGAGGCAATAGAAGGTATTGAAGACAACATGACCCTGATGCTCGGTGGATTCGGGTTGTGCGGCATTCCTGAAAATTCTATTGCAGCTCTGGTTCAAAAAGGAGTGAAAGGACTTACCTGCATTTCAAACAACGCAGGTGTGGATGACTTTGGTCTGGGGTTGTTGCTTCAAAACCGGCAGATAAAAAAAATGATTTCATCTTACGTTGGCGAAAACGACGAATTTGAAAGACAAATGCTAAGCGGCGAACTGGAAGTAGATTTAATACCGCAAGGCTCACTTGCCGAGCGGTGCAGGGCCGGCGGTGCAGGTATTCCTGCGTTCTTTACTCCGGCAGGTTACGGAACAGAGGTGGCCCGGGGAAAAGAGGTGCGAATGTATAACGGCAAACCACACATTCTTGAAACCGCTCTTACTGCCGATTTTGCAATTGTCAAGGCGTGGAAAGGAGATACCTACGGAAATCTGGTATTTAAGGGCACAGCCCGTAATTTCAACCCCATGATGGCCATGGCCGGGAAAATTACCATTGCTGAAGTGGAAGAACTGGTGGAACCCGGCGAACTGGATCCCAACCACATACACACACCCGGTATTTTTGTACAAAGAATTTTCCAGGGAAAAGATTATCAGAAGCGTATTGAACAACGTACCGTTCGCAAGCGCTGAAACATGTTTCTATGACCCAACTGCCGGCATTTGACAGCCGCACCCGATACGGTATTATTCTGGTTGCAGCCGGACTGCTCGTTTATGTCTTTATCCGCTCGATGCTGATTCCCGTAACCCACGACGAAGCTGCAACCTTCTTTCACTATGTCACTAACGGACGTATCTTGCCAGGAGTAGCCCATTGGGATGCAAACAACCATATTCTAAACTCTTTTCTGGTAAAAACCAGTGTTGAACTTTTTGGAGAATCTGTATGGGCCCTGCGTCTTCCCAATGTATTAGGTTTTCTTGTATTTCTGGTGGTTACCTATAACATCAGCCGATTTACATCCAACCGGATGCAACGACTGATCTTACTGTCGGGACTTTGGTTCCTGCACATTCAACTGGAATTCTTCGGACTGGCAAGAGGCTATGGGCTGGCAATTACTTTCGGCTCGGCAGCTATGTTGTCCATGATTCTTTTGATTCAAAATCCAAAAATCCTCATCTTTCTTGCCATGGCAGTTGCCGGTTCGCTAACGGTACTTAGCAATCTTACATGGCTTCCTACCATTCTGTTGATATTCCTGCTTTCAGTTATTCTGTATTCAGTGCCCCTGTTTCAGCGCAAAAAAAAACTATCTGTGTACGATGCCTTCCTTATACCCATCATAGCCGGTTTTATTTTCCTGATGCGTTATATGTATCAGTTTGGTGCAGACATGGAAGAAAGAGGACTGTTGTATTATGGTACCGACGATTTTGTTGGCGTCAGCATAGGTTCGCTGGTAAAAATCTCTTTCGGTTTTGAATCCCTGTTGCTTTCATGGATTATTGCCGTTACAGGAATTATACTTATCCTGGCAACAGGCTATCAATTTATTACCAGACCCCACAAAGTCCTTTCTGAACCCGGATTTCTGGTTTCCGTTGTATTTGCAGGTGCGGTGGCTTCGGTTTTTATGATGCACCTGTACAGAGACGTACTTTACCCTGAAGACCGGACCGGTATGCATCTTATACTGCTCTTTATTTTCTGTGCCGGCATGCTGCCCGTTTTCATATGGAAAAAGGTTTACATCCTTTCGCTGTTGTTGCCTGTATTCATGATATTATCGGTATATAATTTCAGATTTGATACTTCGGTGGTATGGCGCGAAGAACATCTTACCGAAGATATTTATACAGCCTTTGCCGAAAATGTATCAGATATTGCGGGGACACCAATTGTTGGCGGTTATCACCTTCGCAGGCTTACCTGGGCATGGCAAATGCGTCATCATCCGGTAAAAGGCAGCGTTATCCATTTTGGCCCGACGGCCCGGCCTTTTACTTCGCCCGATTTCCTGCTGGTACACCCCCGAGATATGCAGGAACAAATTTTCAGGGAAAAATATAAATTGTTGTTTCATGAGACCGTATCACAAATCAGTATATACAAACGAGACCCAATAATGCAAAGGCACACATTGCTGGATACCACCATAGGTGATGTTGTGGGAAATCAGGAATTCTACACCATTTTTAACGAAAACCGTCCGCAATGGCATGGAAAAATACTTGCCGTTGAATTTTCGGCCGATGTGCGTTATCGCCGCAATCATGATTTTCAGGTAGTTCTTGCCGGACTGTCTGATAAACAAGAAATTGAATATTATATTGATATGCCGTTAAAGTGGATATATATGCCCGATGGCTCGCACCAAAAAGTGAACAATGTGCTATACAGAGATACGCTGACAGCAGATGCTCCCGTATTAAAGGTGTATATTTGGAACCTGTTCAGGCAGCAAATAGACATCAGAAATCTGAATGCCCGAATTGTTGAACTAAAAGAACCGGCAGTACATTGAGAACCATAAAACTGAATGGCCCATCAAGAGGAGGTTCATGGTATATGGCCATGATACTCAGCGTTTTTTTTGTGGCCTATCCAATGGTTTCCGGAATACCCGCATCCGTAATTTCCTGGGATGTGTTTGGCTACTATCTTTACTTGCCGCTTACTTTTATTTACAACGACTTAAACCTTGACAATCCGCAGGTTGTTTACGATTTAATTGAGCAATACGGCAATACCGATACCTTCTATCAGGCCTATCAGCTGGATAACGGCAACTGGGTTATGAAATACCCTATGGGTATGGCGCTTTTCTATTTGCCCTTTTTCCTGCTGGGACATATTGTGGCACTGGGTACAGATTATCCTGTGGACGGCCTCTCGGCACCCTATCAGTACAGCATGATTCTGGGTAGCCTGTTTTATACCATAGCAGGTATATGGATGTTGCGAAAAATATTACTGCACTTTTTTGGAGACAAGCACGCCGCATTTTTGATGCTTTTCATTTGCATTGGCACCAATTATTTGGTAATGAATGGAGAAGGATTCGGAACAACGGGTGTGGTATTGTTTGCGGGCGTGTGTTTTATTATCATTCAAACCATACAGTGGCACCGCGAAGCCACCTTTTGGCGAAGTATTTCCATTGGCGTTATTTTAGGTCTGATGACCATTGCCCGACCCACATCGGCAGTATATATTCTTATTCCCCTGTTGTGGGGTGTAGACACTGGCAAAGCAATGGTTAATAAATTAAAATTGTTATTTATTAAGCAGCCAAAACACACCTTGTGGATTCTGGCCGGAGGGCTTCTAATGGTATTACCCCAAATGCTATACTGGTATGTATATACAGGCGAGTGGATTTTTATGTCGTACAACAACCCCGGCGAAGGGCTCGATTTGACATCACCCCATACGGTAAACTTCCTGTTCAGCTTCCGCAAAGGCTGGTACATTTATACGCCTGTAATGCTGCTGGCCACCATAGGTTTTGCAGCCATGTACAAGTACCGCCGCGACTTCTTCTGGCCGTTGTTCACCTTTTTCCTTTTGAACCTGTACCTGGTATCTTCATGGACCACCTGGTGGTATGCCTTTTCGTACTCACAGCGCGCGATGCTTGAAAGCTATCCGGTTATGGCCATATCGCTGGGGTATGGTATCAGGTATGCCCGGCGCAACGGTGCGTTTTTCAGACACTCGGTACTTGTGCTGTGTTTCCTGTTTACTGCACTTAACCTGTTTCAAACGTGGCAATACAAAAACGGAATCATCCATGGCGAACGCATGACCAAAGAGTATTATTTCAAGGTATTTCTAAAAACAGAAATCCCTGACGGAGCGGAAAAATACCTGATGGTGGAACGCAGTTCCACCGGAGAGGAGTATTTTACCAACATGGACGATTATGAACCGGCTGTCGTAGTTTGGAATCAGTGGGAACAAGTCATTCCGCAGGAACACAAATCCACTTTGGATGGTAAATCCGTATTGATGCTTAGGCCCGAAGTGGAGTTTTCTCCCACTTTTGAAAGTACCTTTGTCAAACTAAGCTCTAAAGATCACGTTTGGATTGAGGTAGAAGCAAAAATTTATGTTCCCGACTCCGGAGATGCTGCCGCCGTAAACATGGTTTTCCTGTTCCTGCATCAAAACGAACCCTACCACTACAGAGCCATTCCGGTAGCACGGGAATATGATTCAAAACGCAAAGGATGGCAAACATTGAAATTTCATTACCTTACCCCGGAAGTTCATGACATCCAGGATGCTTTTAAAGCCTATTTCTGGAATCAGGGAAAAACAAATATGCAGATAGCAGATGTTGTTCTGCGTACCTATACCAGAAAATGGTAATATTCGCCTGCGCAATACCGGTTATAACTGTGCTTTTGAAAAATGAAATGAATGAATTGATTTAACAGGAATGACAGCCATATCAGGAAACAACAAATTCAGAAATTCTTCCGTGTTATGTGCCATCGCACTTACGGTTATCGTTCTGTTGTATCCGTTCCTGTTTGGCTGGCCGGCAAATATTTTATCGTGGGATGTTTTTGGATATTACCTGTATCTGCCGCTGGGTTTTATTTATCAGGATATCTCTCTACAAGAGCCCGCTGTAATTTACAGTATTATTGATAAATACAATAATACTGAGACATTTTATCAAATGTATTTGCTGGAAAATGGCAATTGGGTAATGAAGTACAGCATGGGTATGGCGGTTTTCTATTTGCCGTTTTTCCTGCTAGGGCATGGTGCCGCGCTGATTTCAGGGTTTCCGGCTGATGGATTTTCCCAGCCCTATCAGTGGTCAATGATTGCCGGGAACCTGTTTTATGCCATCCTTTCTATCTGGCTTCTGCGAAAAGTATTACTTCATTTTTTCAATGAAAATCTTACCGCATTACTACTGCTGCTCATTATTTTGGGTACCAACTGGCTCATGACGGCCATGGGGTCTATGATGATGCCTCATATTCCTTTGTTTACTGCACTATGTGGTGTTATACTGCTAACCATACGTTGGGCTGAAAATCCCTCTAAAAAAGGTGCGTTCCTGTTAGGCGCACTGATTGGAGTGATGACCATCGCCCGCCCTACTGAAGCATTGGTATCTGTAATACCCCTAATGTGGGTTGCTACACCGGTAGCGTGGTTTAAAAAATTTAAAAGCCTGGCTGCAGATCAACATATACTGTTTATAATGGCAGGCGGTCTTCTGGTTATTACACCTCAACTGGTATACTGGAAAATAATTACAGGTGATTTTTTATACAACTCATATAACAATCCGCAGGAAGGACTCGATCTCATGTATCCCCACATTATAGATTTTCTATTTAGTTTTCGCAAAGGATGGCTTATTTACACACCAATCATGATTTTTGGACTCCTTGGATTTTACGGGATATGGAAATATAACAAAGACAAACTTCTGCCTCTGGGTATTTTTGCGTGTACCAGCATTTATGTTGCCTCTAGCTGGAGCACCTGGTGGTATGCCGCATCCTTTTCTCAACGACCCATGGTGCAAATTCTGCCCGTTATGGCCATTTCTCTGGGGTATGGTATTAGGTATTCGCGGCGAAACGGAGTGTTTTTTAAGCATTCGGTACTTGTGCTGTGTTTCCTGTTAACTGCGCTCAACCTGTTTCAAACGTGGCAGTACCACAGAGGGATAATTCATCACGAAAGAATGACACGTGAATATTACAATGCTGTATTTTTACAAACAAAAGTACCCGCCAATGCTGAAAATTTATTACTGGTTGACCGCAATATTCCCAACCTGCACAGACATTTAATAACAGGCGATTATACAGAGTATAAAAATTGGACAGGATGTGATAATTTTATTGAATCTACACCTGAGGTGAATATTGATGGCAAGTGCTGCATGACCATTGCTGCATCCAATGAATACAGCGGATATCTTGACATTCCCTTTCATGAAATTACACCTGTTGATCACGCATGGATTGAAATCTCTGCCGATATAAAACTGAAGGACATAAAAGAAGCCGAATCAATATTATTTGTGTGTCATTTTATGCACAAAGATAAACCTTATTCATATCAGGCATTCCCGTTAAGCACCTTAATTGAAGGTTCGTTAAATACCGAAACGTGGCACTCTGTCAGAGTAACTTATCTTACTCCGGAAGTACGAAGAAAATCAGATAAATTCAGGGTCATTTTCTGGAATCGTCAAAAAGGCACTGCTTTGGTATGTAACCTGATTGTAAAGTCGTGGATAAAGAAATAACCCAAAATCCATCTTTTGCATACGCCGGAAAGCCTTAATCGCCATAAAAGAAGTGCACTTTGCCTGTAGTATTAAAATTGGGTTAAATTTGCGGTATGGCACTGGATAAAATTGGAATAGCAAAGCGCATTGCACAGGAGCTGCGCGACGGCTGGTATGTAAATCTGGGAATAGGCATTCCCACTTTAGTTGCAAACTATGTACCTGATGGAATGTCGGTTGAATTTCAAAGCGAGAACGGCATTCTGGGCATGGGGCCATTCCCTTTTGAGGGTGATGAAGACCCTGATTTGATCAATGCCGGAAAGCAAACCATTACCGCAAAGCCGGGCGCAGCATTTTTTGACAGTGCAACCAGCTTTGCCATGATTCGCGGTCAGCACGTTCAACTCACCGTGCTGGGTGCCATGGAGGTAGCCGACAATGGTGACATTGCCAACTGGAAAATTCCCGGAAAAATGGTAAAAGGTATGGGCGGAGCCATGGACCTGGTGGCTTCGGCCGAAAATATAATTGTTGCCATGATGCACACCAACCGGGAAGGCGAAAGCAAAATTCTTGACAAATGTACCCTGCCTCTTACCGGCGTGGGCTGTGTTAAAAAAGTTGTTACCGATTTGGCAGTGCTTGAAGTAACCCCGGACCAAGGATTCAAACTGCTTGAGAGAGCACCGGGCGTAACAGTAGAAGAAATTGTTATGAAAACTCAGGGAAGACTGTTGGTTGAGGGTGAGATTCCGGAAATGAAAATTTGAAATGCCAAAGAGCACCCAGTAAATGATTCATAAATTATCCATCCTTATTCCGGCTTATAACGAAGAGCGAACCATTCATCTGATTCTGGATAAGGTACGTGCGGTACAGTTGAATCAGGGAATAGAAAAAGAGGTTATTGTTGTAAACGACTGTTCAAAAGATGACACCAAAGGTGCAATAGAACGATACAGAAATCAGCATCCCGACTTTCCTTTGCAATTGTTTAATCAGGAAGTGAATCAGGGAAAAGGCGCCGCCATACACAAAGCCATAGAGCTGGCCACCGGTGATTATCTCATTGTTCAGGACGCCGACCTGGAATACGACCCTGAAGAATATAACATTTTGCTAAAACCTGTTCTCAGTGGTTTCGCTGATGCAGTGTACGGCTCACGTTTTATGGGAGGAAAACCGCACCGCATTTTATTCTACTGGCACTCCAGAGGCAATAAATTCCTTACCAACCTCAGTAACATGTTCACCAACCTGAACCTGACCGACATGGAAACCTGTTACAAGCTGATTCGCAGTGATATTGCAAAGAGTTTAAACCTGAAAGAAAAAAGATTTGGTTTCGAACCCGAATTAACAGCAAAATTGAGCAGGGTAAAAGGAATCCGCATCTACGAAGTAGGAATTTCATATTACGGACGCACATATGCCGAAGGCAAAAAAATTGGATGGAAAGACGGTTTCAGAGCCATCTGGTGCATCATGAAATACAATATCTGGAGCAGAAAATAGATTTGGTGAAAAACACTTCCATACCAAGTCAACAATTACTGTATTTCGGATTCATCCTCTTTTTATGTTCAATACTCTTTTGGCTACAGATATCAACTGATGCTGTTACAGATATTGGTGATGGAGTCATGCATTATTTAATATCAAAAAATTCATGGCATCATCCACGGCTTTTCATGGATCATTGGGGCAAACCTCTTTTTACATTACTCAGTTCTCCATTCAGTCAATTTGGATATACGGGTATCGTTTTATTTAATGTAATTTGCTTTGGGCTTACTTCAATAATTTCAGGACAAATAATAGGAAAATCCCCTATAAAATTTCTTTTCCCAGTACTATTACTTTCTAGTCCGATATATATAGATTTGACTGTCAGCGGAATGACTGAGCCGTTATTTGGTCTATTAACAATATGGAACATTCAATTATTTCTACAAGGGAAACATATATGGGCAGCCACTGTAG
Organism: uncultured Weeksellaceae bacterium; assembly: GCA_964508605.1. Lineage (GTDB taxonomy): Bacteria > Bacteroidota > Bacteroidia > Flavobacteriales_D > CAZDUI01 > CAZDUI01. Next base: position 11,585 of record CAZDUI010000013.1, read on the forward strand.
CTTCTTTTCTGATTTATGCTAGGCCAGAGGCAATTTGTTTTCTGCCTTTTTTTATTATGTACACGCTGAAACAACGTAAGTTTTGGGTTATTCCATACTACATGTCTGGCACTTTTCTGTACATGTTATTGGGCATGGTTGTTTACTCGGATTTTTTTTGGTTTATTAATCAAAATCCTTATCAGGGTGCGAGTGCAAATTATGGTAGTGGTTCTTATCTGCATTTTATATTAAATTCTCATTATACATTGGGTAGGGTTATGATGCTTTTGTTACCAATTTCTTTGTTGATGATGTTTTTCTCAGGAACATTAAAGAATACAAAAAACACTAAGTTTTCTTATCTAACTTTAATGGTTTTACCGGGACTTTCGGTAATTGTTATGCATTCCGTGTTTTGGGGATTAGGGGTTGCCGGTTCTTTAGGATTGCTGAGAGTTGTAGCTAATGGTTTGCCAGTTTTAGTGTTATTTACTATATTAATAATTCAAAATAGGTTACCCAAAAAAAAGGTGTTTGCGCTAATTATTGTATCACTTCTGATGGTAGCACCTATTTTATCCTGGCCTGAGATAAAATCAAGTTCTTTGCTTTTTAACGAACCATCGCAGCAGCAGAAATTACAGGAAGAAACTGTTAAATATCTTGAGGAAGGGTCTATGCATGAAGATGCGCCAATGATAAGTGCTCAAAACCCCTACCTTTGGTATCTACTTGATTTAGATATATTTGGAAAAAATGAAAATTTATTAAAAGGAATACTTGATCCTAAGCATACAACTCTTGGGTTACCTGAAGGCGCTTTATTTGTTTGGGATGCACAATTTGGTCCTGCAGAGATGGGTATTCCTCTTGAAATGGTGATGGAAAACCCTTATTTCAGAATTATAAAATCCTTTATACCAAAAAATCGAGTGGAAACTGTAGGTGGTAGAAATTATGAGATTCATGTATTTGAAGTTGTCTCAGATACTTTTATATATCAAAAATTAACAAGGACTTTATTGAGTACAAGCCATGACACTGTTTTAAACGGTGAATTTCCGATTACATTCCTGCAGTTAATTCAGCATAATACCGATTATGTTTTTAAAACAATTAATGTTTCATTTGAAATACAGCATATTAAGGGATCAAGCGATTTGCATCTTGTATATTCAGAGTTACTTAATAATGGCGGTGCGGATTATTATTGGGATTTTCAGGTGAAACCTGATGAAAATGGAAATTTTTTTGCTAGTTTTCGTATGTTGCCAAGATCTCAGCCAAAAGATACTCGACTTTATTTTTGGAGCCCAGAATCAGGTTCATTTGTAATAAAAAATCTATTGATTATAGAAGAAATTACTAAATAAAGAATGTATATTTTTGTACCAAAACTGATTACAGCATGCATCAGTTAACAAAAATAAGATTAATAATTGAAATGATTAGACGTAATTTGAAATACAATATCTGGAGCAGAAAATGAAACTACCGACTGGTGGAATAAAATCTGTCACAATTCGGTTGTGCATAACTTCGATTTTTATAATACTGCTGGTTCAGTGGTATCTTTACAAACCCTGGAATAAAAATCAGGTATTTATGCACGACGCACAGGAATATTACGCCTTTGTGCCTGCATTTTTTATTTATGGCGATATTAATTTTAATTATTTTAATAAGGCCGGAAATGAAACCGCCGTAAGGCCTCCTCTTTTTGAAACCAAAAACGGATTTACCGTAAAACGCAGCATTGGACAAGCCGTGCTTTATACCCCCTGGTTTCTGCCCGCATGGGCCTACTACAGCATAAAAGGACACCCTGGCACAGGGTATGAAAGAGGGTATCAGATTGCTGTTTCGTTTGGCGCTCTTATGTATGCATTTCTCGCTTTACTGCTGCTCGCTTCCGTGCTATCTGAATTTATAGGCCCTACCGCCGTTTGCATGACCCTTGTATCCGTCTTCCTGGCAACCAACCTGTACTACTACACCGCCATACACGGAGTAATGACTCACGTGCACAGCTTCTTTTTATTCGCCCTCTTTATTTGGCTTACCATGCAATGGTATAAAAAGCCAGGCTACAAGTATTCTGCAGCCATTGGTTTTACACTTGGCCTTATTACCATTGTAAGACCTACCAATATCATTATTGCATTGCTATTTTTATGCTGGCAGCCAGAATTATTAAAATACCGGATTAAACTCTATTTAACGCACTTCCGGAAGATATTACTATTAACTGCTGTATCATTTATTCCCATATTATTACAAATTTCAATATGGAAACATCAAACCGACGAATGGATTTATTATTCCTACGGAAATGAAAAATTCTTTTTCAACGACCCCGAAATAATAAAAGGTCTGTTTAGTTTCCGCAATGGTTTGTTTCCCTACGCTCCGGTATTGCTGCTGGCCATTCCCGGACTCCTGTTTATGTTCACAAAAAAAAATCCATTGCGCCTTGCACTCATCGTTTTATTACCCCTTAATTTTTATATTATTTATTCGTGGTGGTGCTGGTGGTACGGCGGCGCTCTGGGCGCCCGCGCTGCCATCGAAAGTTACTTACTCCTGGCTTTTCCTCTGGGACATGTTTATCAAAAATTATCGCAAAACAATATAAGCCGCGCAATAACCGGAGGCCTTATTACCTTGTTTGTAATACTAAATCTGGTAAATACCCGATGGTTTACTGAAGGTCTGCTGCATTACGACGCTATGACGCAACGCACGTATTTTAATTTATTAAAAACCGGAAAACAACCTCCGCTGCATTACGACAGTATGCTTGAACCTGATTATGAAGGCGCCATGACCGGAGAAGAACAATACCACAATTGGAATAAATTAACCCCCGAAGATCCATATTCCAATACTATCCTTATTGAAAATCCCACCACCGATAGTTTGCAAACTACCGTTGAATTTGCCGTTTTTTCATCCCTAAAATTTCCTGAACAAACCCTTTGGTTAACGGTATCGGCATTCGACACTTATTCAAAAAACACCCTTCTTAACTCCATGCCACTCGGCCCGGAACATATAGGCAACCGCGGTTGGAACAACGTAATTTTACCCATAAACCTTAAACTACCCGAAAAAACGGCGCTGGTTAAAATCTATATACATTATACAGGGCAAAGTGAGGCTTACTATAAGGAGGTGAGGGTGTCTGAAAAGACGAATGAAAATTGAAATTGTCCCGAAAAATTCAAAATCTCACCCCCCTCACATCCCCCTTGGAATGGCTTCAATCAGTTTGCGGGCGTATTCAGTGCGGGGTTCATTGTAGATATCTTCGGCAATGCCGGCTTCTTCAATTTTGCCTTTGTTCATTACCATCATGCGGTCGCTGATAAATTTCACCACGCTCAGGTCGTGTGATATAAAAATGTATGTAAGTTCAAATTCGCTGCGGAGGTCAATCAGCAAATTCAGTACCTGAGCCTGTACGCTAACATCGAGTGCGGAAACAGATTCGTCGCACACCACAAACCGCGGATTCACGGCAAGGGTGCGTGCAATACAAATCCGTTGACGTTGTCCGCCTGAAAACTCGTGAGGATAGCGATAGAAAGCGGTGGGGTCCAGGCCTACTTTTTTAAGTAGGTCCATTGCAAAATCGCGGCGTTCTTTGGCACTTTTACCCACGCCATGTACCTTCATGGGTTCAATGATGGCACCTCCTATGGTCATTCTGGGATTCAGGGATGAATAAGGGTCCTGAAACACAATTTGCATATCGCGCCGAAACTGACGCATCTGATCCTGAGAGTACCCTGTAATGTCTTCGCCTTCAAAACATATTTGGCCGGCAGTAGGTTCTATCAGTTTAAGAATGGTACGTCCCAGAGTGGTTTTTCCGCATCCTGATTCTCCAACCAGCCCCAGTGTTTCTCCCGGAAAAACATCAAAGCTCACGTCATCCACAGCTTTTACGGGTGCTTTTTTGTTTCTGCTGAAAAGACCTCCCCTTTGGGCAAAATGTGTAGATAAACCACGTATTTGCAGTATGGGTTGCTTCTCGTACAGACTTTGCATACGCCGGTTGCGTTTTACGTCGCTCATCTGCAGCAAATCAATTATTTCGGTAACATTACTGTTTACCTGTGTAATGGTACCATCCGGTTCGGTACGCATAAAGTCGGCTACGGTAGGCAATTTGCTTAACCTACGATTCAGTTGTGGCCGGCAAGCCAGCAGCCCTTTGGTATACGGATGATCCGGATTGTGAAATATCTGCTCTACTGTATTATTTTCTACAACATTACCCTTATACATCACCATCACCTCATCGGCTACTTCTGCTATAACCCCCAGGTCGTGGGTAATAAAAATAACTCCCATGTGGTGGGTCTTTTGCAGTTCATTTAACAGTTCAAGTATGGTACGCTGAACCGTAACATCCAGTGCAGTGGTAGGTTCGTCGGCAATCAGTATTGAAGGCTCGCAGGAAATGGCCATGGCTATCATTACCCTTTGTTTTTGGCCGCCCGACAATTGGTGGGGATACGACCTGTACGCCCGTTCCGGATCAGGAAGTTTCACCTCTTCAAAGAGTTTCAATGTGCGTTCCCGCGCTGCCTTTTTGGAAAGTTTAAGGTGTCTCCTTATGGCTTCAACCACCTGATTTCCGCAGGTGTACACCGGATTCAGAGACGTCATGGGTTCCTGAAAAATCATGGCAATATCCTTACCGCGATACGATCGCAGAAATTTCTCGGGAAGTTGAGCCATATTTGTACTTCCTCTTTCACCGTTATAGTGAATATTCCCCCCGGTAACCCTGCCCGACGGTGGTAAAAGGCCCATAATGGAGAGCGAAGTAACACTTTTACCCGAACCGGATTCACCCACAATACCCAGCGTTTTTCCTTTGAAAAGGTTAAAACTGATTTTGTTAACCGCAGTTTTTCGGCCTTCTTCGGTAAAAAATTCTACCGTAAGGTCTTCAACAGCTAATACCGGCTTGGATTCCATGCAAAGCCGAAAGTAATACTTTGGGTTTTATTTTCACAAAAAAATCTATCAAATCATTGATATAAAAAACGTTAATATCTATGTTAATAAAGACACTTTCAACAGGCAACGGTATTACGTATCTTTGAAGAAATTTTGCACTATGAAATTTGCTGTTATCACTTTTCCGGGGTCTAACTGCGACCAGGATATGATTTACGTTTTAAAAGATATTCTTCATCAGGAAGTAATTTCGATATGGCACAAGGACACGTCTTTACAGGGGTCTGACTTTGTGGTTGTTCCGGGCGGTTTTTCCTACGGCGACTATCTTAGGTCGGGAGCCATAGCGCGCTTTTCTCCGATTATGGAAGAAGTGAACCGTCATGCAGCCCAAGGCGGATATGTATTGGGTGTGTGCAATGGATTTCAAATTCTTTGTGAGGCCGGTTTGCTTCCGGGAGCCTTGCTGCACAATACGTCCCGTCAATTTATTTGCAATAATGTATTTATTACCCCGGCCACTAAAAATTCATTACTTACAAAAATGGTGAGACCCGGTTCCGCATTAAAAATTCCTATTGCCCACGGAGAAGGAAACTACTACGCGCCATCCGAAACGTTGAAAAAAATACAAGATAAAGATCAGATTTTATTCAAATACTGTACTCAGACAGGCGACGTTACACCTGAGGCAAATCCGAACGGTTCGATGAGTAACATTGCCGGAATTTGCAACGAAAATCGAAATGTCTTTGGTATGATGCCACACCCCGAGCGGGCCGCAGATGCCCTGTTGGGAAACACCGACGGAATAGAGATTTTTCATTCCATATTATCACTTGTAAATGCATAACACTATGAAATACATCAATTTTCTATTCATCTTATTCATCGCAGGCATATTCTCGTCCTGTCAGGTAGGATCAAGGTATCATTTGCGGTTAAATTCTGCCACACCTGAATACGGAGATGCCAAAGAAGCTGTAATTAATAACAACAGTCAGGATGGCAAATTACCGGAAAAGGCTGAAGTGAACCCCGAATCTGTAGTAACAGAAAACCAGCCTGTGGCTGAGAAAATTGAAGCTGCATTACTATTACCTGAAGAAAAAGAGGTGGATACCCAGCCTGTATCCGATGAACCCTATACAGGTGAAAGTAATGCCGAAAACAACGAAAGTATTGAAAGCCAGACAATCCATCAAGAAGTGCAGGAATTGACACCTACAGCGGCACAAAAACATACCGTTGCCATTCCTTTTTCAACTTCGTCAGATATACCACTTATTATTCTGGTAATTCTGGCAATAATCATTCCACCGCTGGCTGTGGCCTTGTTTGAGGGCATTACCACCCGTTTCTGGATAGACCTTGTACTTGCTTTGGTGGGATGGAGTGTTGGCTGGGCTCTTGTGGGCCTTGGGTTGGCAGCGCTTTGCGGTTTGGCAGCAGTAATCTATGCTGTACTGATAGTACTTTCGGTGATATAGAAATAAAAAAGTCCGGCATATTGATTACCGGACTTTTATAAAATAACAGAGACTTTTATCTCATATAAATAGTGTAGGTACGGTTGTCGATGGTTATGGTAGCTTCGTTATCGCAGCTTCCGGCGCCAAAATCAAGGGTACGAAGTTTCAGGTCTTCGGGCTGTACTTCAACGGTACCCTGTGTAATCCAACGACAATCCAGTTCCACGCGTAGCGGAGAAGTAATATTGGCTGTAAAGTCGCGTCCTTCACGATTGGTTCCGCCGGCGTTACCGGTAATACTATAAACATCATCCAGTATACCGCTTAAACCATGACTTAAAAACGTAGTACTCTCACCTTCAATCCACTCCCTCGTTCTTGTAGATTCCCATTCAATCATGTCACCGTCGGGTGTTGTAATTTTACCGTCAGCTACTACTACGCTGAAGCTCAAATTTCCGGCTGTATTTCTACCATTATTGGTAATGGTTTTTGTACCTTCCACCTTGTAATCGTTTACATAATAGTTATCGGTAGTTATGGTAAGCACAGTACCTGCCTCACGGTAGAAGCCCGTTGCAGTAATAATAATTTTACCTCTGCGGGTTCTAAGGTCGCTACCGGTACAGTTTGCGGTTCCAAAATCTACTGTAATGGTTTTGGGCCATGTAATGGTGTCGGCCGGAGTAACGGTAACGGTTGCGCAACCGCTGTATAACTGTGCAAAAGCACCGGGAGCACGCCCTTCAAGATCTTCCTCCTTTAAGGCATCTTCAGTCACTTTTAAAACATCGTTAAATCCCACCTCAGCAAGATTATTGTCTTCACTGGTAGTGGTAGCCTTGTTCAATCGGCTTTTTCCACAAGATGTGAAGGTGGAAATACCTGCTGTCAGCAAGGCAATTCCGAGTGTAATTTTCAGGGTTTTCATATAAAAATGTAATGATGGTGTTTAGATATTCTAGTATAGAGAAAGTTTAATGCCTGTGCGCAAACTGTAATTAAAATTCCTGAAGAAACTGGGGGCATTCAAATGATGAATTTCTGAAAACCCGCGTTGTGCATCAAATTCAGCAAAAATTCCAATACGCTGTACCGGATGAACAGAAACACCCATGGCTCCTTCAACATTTAATGAGGTGCCTGTAACTTTATCGCGTTGCTTGTGCTCGTTAATCAATTCCTCATTCAAATACTGGTCAATTCTAAATGAATTCGCCAGAGCAAATGTTGAAGACAAGCCTGTGTTAAGGTATAACTTTACAAATTTTGAGTTCAGCGCGTGGAACCGTACACCGGTATACAGAATGCCGCTGCTGAAACTAGCCCTTTTGTACGCCTGATGACCTTTGTAGTAGTTTGATTCCTGGATGGAATTCACAGTATAATACGAACCCCTGACATCGGCACTAAAGCGTTTGCTGAAGTCGAAAAGTAATCCTGCGCCATATTGATGTGGATTTGAAAATTCAGGTCGCGAAAAGATAAGACCGGTACCGGGTACAAAAACCATTGCCGAGCCTAATGTTTGCGACGTTTCAACAGGCAGTGATTTTGCCGATGCGATAATCTTTTCGGGGTGTAGCTGATAGAAAGGCTCAACATGAAATTTGTACCTTTTCACTGTGTTCTTTGTTTCGGGAATTTCAAACGCGGCAGGTGTTACCGCAGGCATCCCGTTCATGATTAACGAAGCAGGCAAAGACACTGCAAAAAGCGGCATATCCACAGGAACGTCACCCAATGAAATTGCTTGTGAGCTCTTTACATCTGTACTGTTTTCAGTTTCCACAACCTCTGCCAATGCCTTTACAGAGTTAACCGTAACCCGGGCAGCAGATTGATTCACCGGATTATATGCGTTCTGCCCGGATGTCTTTTCCGGATGTGTGCCCTGCAGTGATTCCAAATGCTCTTGTTGGCTATTTGCTTGAAGATTATTCTCACCGGCAAGAACTTCGGTCATTGCTTTTTCCGGCATTGACCGTGTAGAAGCGGTTTGTTGTAAAAGCATGGACTCGCCGGGCAAAAAATACCAAAGTGAAATGCCAACAGTGGGAATCACAAGCAACGGCAACATCCAAAGTGCAGCCTTTTTCCGTCGGCGGCGGCGTACATCCTTGTTAAATCCGGTGAGAAAAGATTCCACACCCGACCATGACGTAACGTCCGGCTGGGCTTCAAAATCGCTGAACTTATCCTGCAAGTCGGCGGAACGATATAAATTATCCCACTTTTGCATGATACTCCAGAATTTCATTTTCAATCATAACTTTCAGCGCATTTCGTGCCCTGCAGTACTGCGATTTTGATGTATTTTCGGTGACACCCAGGGTGTCGGCAATCTCCTTGTGGGAATACCCTTCAACCGCAAACATATTAAACACAACTCTGTATCCATCAGGAAGTTGTCGTATTTTTTTCGCAATATCTCCGGCTGATAAATCACTGAGTATGTTTTCAGTATCGCTTATAAAAGCCGAATACTTGTCAATATCGGTATGATTGCGAAGCTTTTTGTCGCGGCGGTAGATTTCGGCAGCAGTATTTACCACTACACGGCGTATCCAGGCGCCCAGCGGACCGTCATTTTTAAACTGATTCAACTTACTAAAAATCCGGATAAAAGCCTCCTGCAGCATGTCCTCAGCCTCTTCACTACTGGCAGCATACCTAAGGCAAATACCTTTCACCTTAGGAGCATACACAACGTATAGTTGTTTCTGCGCCCTGAGGTCTCCCTTAAGACAGGCCTTAACCAATTCAATTTCGGACATTAAACGCAAAGTACGGTACTTTTTATCGATTCACAGCATATTTGTGATGAAAATCTAATTTCAAAGGTTGCACAGATCTTACTTGTAAAAATGCATTTCTTCTATATACCTGTACACAGGGTCGGTTACAAGGTATCTAACGTCTTTACCTTCGTGAATGGCTTTTCGGATGAACGAAGAAGATACCTTCATAACCGGAGCATCGCAAATGTGGATATTAGAATGCTGTATATGTGCACTATGCTGTTCGGGGTGCTGCATCAATTCCTGAATTTCGGTTTCGGTAAGCGGTCTTGGATAAACATAAAGATGATATTTTTCAAGAATCTGGTCGTAATTTCGCCACCGGTGCAGGGTTCTCAGGTTATCCTCCCCCATAATCAGCGAGAACTCATATCCGGGATGCTTTTCCCTGAGCGCTTCAAGCGTAACGATGGTATAAGACGGTTTGGGCAGCTTGAATTCAATGTCGCAGGCACGTAACAACCCGTTATCTTCTATGGCCACATGAACCAATGCGAGCCTGTGAATGTCAGGCAACAGCGTATTTTTTTGTTTTAAAGGATTCTGTGGACTTACCACCAGCCACACCTGATCAAGGTCGGTGAATTCTGCCATGTAATTGGCAATTACCAGGTGTCCCACATGTATGGGATTAAAAGTACCAAAATACAAGCCTACTTTCAAGATTCTGCCTCCAGAAAACCCTTTACCAATATCTCGGCTTCTGCCAGGGCTATATTCAAATTGTCATTTTTCAGGATGTGGTCGAACATACCGGCGGTTTTCATCTCCTTTGAAGCTTTGGCAATTCGTTGTGCAATCTTTTCATTGCTTTCCGTATTCCTGCTGCGGAGCCTTTCTTCAAGAATCTCCATTGAGGGAGGCATAACAAAAATGGCCAGCGCATGGTCGCCCATTTGCTTCTTCAAATTCAAACCACCAATAACGTCTACATCAAAAATTACATGCTTGCCCTTGCTCCATATTCGCTCAATCTCGCTGCGTAACGTACCGTAATACTGACCTTTATAAACTTCTTCCCATTCTATAAATTCATCAGCATGAATTCTGCGCAGGAATTCTTCAGGCGAAATAAAATAGTAATCCACCGCGTCTTTCTCACCCTCTCTTTTACTACGGCTGGTGGCGCTGATGCTAAACTCCAGATTCAGATTTCGCCTCAGTAAATGATGCACAATGGTAGTTTTACCGGCACCACTGGGCGCAGAAAATATGATACATTTTCCCTTCACAGTATATTGGCTAGTTGTTCTTTTATCTTCTCCAGCTCATCCTTCATCTGCACAACTATTTGCTGAATTTCAAAGTGATTCGCCTTTGACCCGATGGTATTTATTTCACGACCTATTTCCTGGCAAATGAAACCCAGCTTTCGTCCGGCCTCTTCTTCCTTCTGCATGGTCTCTGTAAAATAAGCGCAATGATTTTCAAGTCGCACTTTTTCTTCGGTAATATCAAATTTTTCCAGATAGTAAATCATTTCCTGTTCAAAGCGCGATTCATCCGGTTTTTCAATGGCCGCATCGCGCATACTCCTCTGAATACGCTCACGCAGACGCAGCATTCTGTCTTCGCAATGCGGTTCAATAGCTTCTAATAAAGATGAAATAATTTCTGTCCTTTCCAGAAGATCCTTTGCAAGAGCCCCACCCTCAGCGGCCCTGAACCGACGAAAATCATCTACAGCATTCTCTAACATTTTTTTAACCATAGCCCAATGGGAATCCGTAATTTCATCTTTCTCGGCCTTAAAAACATCAGGCATTGACAACAACGTTTTTACATAATCTGCTGCCTCAATTTTATGTGTATACTCAATTCGTTTTATCTCAGTGAAATAATGAGCTATTAGCTTGTGATTGATCTGTACTCCGGCAACCTCACCCTCATTTTCAACTCCAATATTAACATCTACCTTTCCCCTTACCACATATTCAGATATCACCTTTCTAATCTCATGTTCACGACTGCGCAGTAAAGAGGGCAACCGCAAACTCAAATCGAGACCTTTACTGCTGTTTACCGAACGGATTTCAACAGTGAATACTTTACCTGCAATGTTTGCAGTTGCTTTTCCAAAACCCGTCATAGAGTATATCATAGTGCAAAACTACAAAAGTAAATCTCAATTGGTACCCCCGGACATCAAAGCGGACATCTTTTGGTGCTGACTGTTTTTGGAAATACAGATATAACACATTATGCTACATTCTATTATAACCCATGCGTCCCATTAGCACAAGACGTGGTACATAGATTTCATATTCTTCATACCTTGATGGAGTACTCTCGGGAATATGAAACAATTACTCAAATGTTAGTTTGTGTTGTTAAGACGGTGATACTCACCGGGAATAGAAATGGTAATGAAAGCGAGTGTCTGATCCAGAAAAAAGTTTACCACGTATGAGTTAATCTGAATGTATATTTTCGTAGTCTTTACCCCTGTCTCGTCCTAAAAAAAAGATTACAGTTTAATAGATTAATCCGTTTGTAAATTGCCCCCCTGTTGGGCCTCCCAAAAGACGCGCGGGGTGTGCCCACAGGGGTGCACGTACACGAGTGCATGTGTGATTCTTTTCAAATAATAAAGAATGATATATTCAATAACTAAAAGTTATAATATATCATAAGAAAAAACAACCCCATCAAAAAATACTAAATAATTTCAAAATACGCTTATCAAAACAAAAAAAATATTTCGGCTAGCCCTAATCTGGCATAAAGTCTTACAAAAAGATTTTAAAAATATCAAATTATCAGGCACAGAAAAACCCAATTAATACCTTGATAGTACTAATTTTACCAGAAAAAACCAAAAGCCGATTATCAAAATATTACTATGGCAATTTTGACTTCAAAATATTAATCACCCGAACACCGTTTGGAGTGCTTTAATTAATTTTCAAGAATGCGTACCGTTCAAATTCCTTAACATTGGGAATGTGCAGGTACATAAATTCCAAAACCGCTGTACTTCCATCTTCCTTAATAAATCCGGACTGACCGCCATGATTAATCCTTTCTACCGTTCCTGATGATTCAATCATAATTATTTGCTTTTTTCAGGTAGAAATTATGAAAAATCTTTAATTTGGCCAACGAAACATGAAATTAATTTCATTCTATATTCTTTGTCAGATATTTTTAGTGTTCAACACTTTAGAACTGAAATCTCAAAATTTCATACATTACAAAGATTCACTTCATCAAATAACCTCCAACAAATCGGCCGCAGATACCACAAGACTCAAGGCTTCCCGACAGCTTACCCTGCATTATCTTATGGAAGAGGGCAATGTATTCGAAGCACTGCGAACTTGCACATACGGCCTGGAAATAGCGCAGTTATCAAAGAACTACACCCTTATAACCAAAACATTATCTCTGCGGGGATACATTTACCAGCACTACACTTCCGACTACGAATCGGCCATCAGAGATTACTTTAGAGCATTAGAAACTACTCATCTTTCAGATGCCGATCTTACATCAGACCGTTTGACCCTATACATCAACCTGGGTACATTGTACTACGATTACAAAAATTATAGTGATGCAGAAAAATACCTGAAACAAGGTCTGGAATTAGCAAAGGAACTGAACCAGGAAGCAGACGCCGCCAATATTGAATTCAATCTGGCTTCAGTATATCAGGCTCAAAACAAAACAGACCTGATGCTTCGTGCATATGATGCGGCAAAAAAATATTATAAGAAGACAGGAAGCGCAATTGACCTGGCAACCATCGACTTAAATCTTGCCAACTATACCGTTCTCAGGCCGAATGACAAAATTACCGAGCAAAGTAGAAGAGGTGCCGTTTCGGTATATAAACGCGTAAAGGAGATTTTTAAAGAAGCCGCTATCGATTCATATTATCTGGCTGCCATTACCGGACTTGGAGTGCAGCTTACTGAACTGGGAGAACTATCAGAAAGCATGAAATACTTAAGAGAAGCAGAAGAACTTGCCGGCGAGTATAGCGACTTCAGATCACTGGAAAACATTTATTTGAATCTGGCTGAAAATTTCAGACAGCAGGGTAATTTTCAGAAACAGGCCGAATATCTAAGTTTACTTCTAAACACCCGCGATTCCCTTTTTAATGAAAACAAGTCCAAAGCGATTGCAGAAGTTCAAATAAAGTATCAAACAGAACAAACAGAAGCCGATAAGGAAAAACTATTGCAACAATCAAAGATTAAAGATCTGGAATTATCCAGAAGAGATGCAGAACTTACACGTTCAAGAACTATCAGATTTACGCTGCTTGGCGGCCTTTCACTCATTGTAATTTTTTCATTTTTCCTTTTCAATCGTTTGCAGATAATGCATAAGCAGAAAAGAATCATAGAGAAACAAAAGCGACTGGTGGAAGAAAAACAAAAAGAAGTACAGGATTCCATCTTGTATGCCCGCCGCATTCAGGCAGCTGTGCTTCCATCTATGAGACGAGTAACAGAAATGCTTCCTGAAAGTTTTGTCCTTTATTTGCCTAAGGATATTGTTGCCGGCGACTTCTACTGGTTGGAGAGCCCTCCCATAAAACCCTTGTCAAAATCTGAAAATAATACTGTTACATTATTTGCAGCAGCCGATTGCACCGGACATGGCGTTCCGGGAGCTATGGTGTCGGTAATATGCAACAACGGGCTAAACCGCGCTGTTCGTGAACATGGCCTTACCATTCCGGGAGAAATTCTAGACAAAGCCCGCGAAATTGTCATTCAGGAATTTGAAAAAAGTGAAGACGACGTTAAAGACGGAATGGATATCTCTTTGGTAGCTTTGACCCATGCAGGGAAAGATGGTTATCGGTCCTTACAATGGGCAGGTGCCAATAACCCGATATGGATTTTCAATCCCAACCGAACGGAATGGCCCTACCCGTTCATAAGCGCAGAAGGATGGGGAGAAATAAAACCCAATAAACAACCCATTGGAAAATATGCAGATGCCAAACCCTTTACAACCCATACTGTAGAACTACAAAAAGGAGATACTATATATATATTTACAGACGGATTTCAAGACCAGTTTGGCGGAGAAAAAGGTAAGAAATACAAAGCATCAAATCTGAAAAATTTCCTGCTGTCCATTGCAACCAAACCTCTCAATGAACAACGAATTCTATTACTTCAGGAATTTGACCGTTGGAGAGGAACTACCGAGCAGATAGATGACGTCTGCATCATAGGCGTTCGCCTGTAACTTTCTGTTTTAAAATTCTGACGATATCGTCATGGGTGAAAGATGTCAAAAGAAAATAAATAGTACATCTGCATATATTATTGTGAGCAATTACATCCTGTTTTTAGTATCCACTCCGGGAACTCGCCCTTAGATGCAATAATTTTCTTCAAAAATTTTGAACAGCACTTCGCCTTTCAAACGATAAAAAATCCTTTTACTTATTCTTGCGGGCAGCTCCTTCCTTCAAAGGCCATTCAAGAAAATAAACCACAAACGCAAATATTCCCAGCATCAATAACCTGAAAATAGTTAACACTAAAATATTTTCCCAGGGGAAAAGGGTATTTATAAAATAGAGCAGAAGTGCCAAAGAAATATAAAGTGCTATTTTTCGAAGGTTATATTTAACGGGGTAGTGTTTTTGTCCCCATATATAACTTATTACCATCATGGTGGCGTACGCAGCCAGAGTAGCCCATGCCGAACCGGTATAGTCATATTCAGGAATTAAAATAAGATTCAGAATTATGGTAATAGCTGCTCCTATGCCTGCAATATATGCTCCGTACATGGTTTTCTCGGTTAACTTATACCAGATACTTTGATTGAAGTAAATACCCAGACACATATTTGCCAGCAATAACACGGGTACAACATGCAGTCCTTCCCAATAATCAGAGTTCGGAATAAAATATTTTACCACATCAATAAAAAGCATTACTCCTAAAAAGATAGCCGACGTTACAATTACAAAATACGTCATTACCTTACTATACACTTTGCGAGCCTCTGCATTCTTCTCCTGACTGAAAAAAAACGGTTCAGCGGCATAACGAAACGCCTGAAGAAATAAGGTCATAATAATTGAAATTTTATACACGGCACCATAAATTCCCAGCAACGCCATGGTGTCCTCTTCGCCCCTGCGATGAAATAACATCCTTTTCAGCATAACACGATCCAGTGTTTCGTTCACAATACCGGCAAGACCAAAAAACAATATCGGCAGGCTATAACGCATCATACTACGCCATAAATAAAAATCAAATTGAGGCTTCCCTTTAAATAAATGTGGCGCAAGCATTGCAAATTTTACAATACTGCTCAATAAATTTGAAATAAAAACATAGCCCACACCTATAGTTGGGTCATAAACCAGATCTGTTAAAAAATTACCTCCATTGTCGTACATGGATTTACAAACACCTATAAAAAACAGGTTCAGCAGTATATTTACCGCCACATTTATCAAATTAATTCGTGCAAAGTGGAAAGCTCTGTTCTCGGCGCGAAGTCTGGCCAGCGGAATAGAAGAAAGTGCATCCAGCGCTACAATTACCGCAAACCATGTAACATATTCGGTATGATTAGGATACTGAAGCCATTCCGCAATACCCGGTCCATTCATCCAAGCCATAATAATGAACAGTGCAGAACTTACGGTTAAAGAAATTGCAGTGGTATTGTAGGCACGGTCTTTATCAATACCCTCCTTATTGTAGTACCTGAAAAATGCCGTTTCCATTCCGTAGGTTAAAAACACTACCAGAAATGCGACATAGGAGTACATTTCAGTGATGATTCCATACTGTCCGGTTGTAAATGCTGCTGTATGCAGCGGCACCAGTAAATAGTTTAAAAACCGCCCCAGAATGCTGCTTAAACCGTACACTACGGTCTGTCCGGCCAGTTTCTTTAGCGGATTCATGGATGCTTCAAACGCTTAATTGCCGCAAAAGTTATCTAAAGGCAGGTTTTCTCTTCTCTAAAAATGCAGCAGTTCCCTCACGGAAATCCGCAGTCTCAAAAGAATTTCCAAACTCCTCTATCTCTATTAAATATCCATTCACCCCATCGGTAAAACCCGCATTACATGCTCTGATGGCTGCCGCAATGGCTGTTCCTGAATTTTTTAAAATTTTACCCCCAATTTCCTCACACTTCAACATCAGTTCTGCCTGTGGCACAACATAATTTACCAAACCCGTTCTATATGCATCAGCCGCTGAAATCATCTGAGCGGTCATCATCATTTCCAGGGCACGTCCTTTGCCCACAAGTTGTGCAAGACGCTGCGTACCGCCATATCCCGGAATAACACCCAGCGAAACTTCAGGCAGACCCATCTTAGCATTCTCAGAAGCCACACGAAGGTGTGAACTCATAGCCAATTCCAGACCTCCACCCAGTGCAAAACCATTTACAGCTGCTATTACCGGGGTATTCAAATTCTCAACCAGATTGAATAACTTTTCATGCCCCTCACGACTCAGATCTTTTCCCTGCTGAGCGGAAAATGATGCAAACTCACTGATGTCGGCACCCGCAACAAACGCCTTATCACCTGAACCGGTTAAAATAATGCATCCTATTTCCCTGTCAGCCTCTGCGCGCTTAAATACTTCACTCAATTCTGAAATAGTTTCACGGTTTAAAGCATTCAGCTTATCAGGTCTGTTAATGGTTATATAACCTATTCCGTTTTCCTTACGGAACAATACATTCTTTAATTCCATATACTATTTAGTTTACTTGATGCAATTATTAAGTTGGCGGCGAAAAATACAGAATTTGTAAATAGCCCTTACCGAATTCTATAAAAACTATTCACCAACTAATGGTAACCGCACCTATGGATACGATGAACCAAAAAAAACCCGCTGCAGGATTGCAGCGGGTAACTTCGCTAAGAAAACCGAATTTTCTTATTTAGTAACCAAAACACGCAAAGTATTCAATACGACTCCTTCAGAATCAGTTAGCTGAATGAAGTACAGTCCGTTAGTTAAGTTTGAAACATTAACATCTTTTCCAAAAGTCAATGAATGTGATAAAACTTTGGCTCCGGTTGCAGCATAGATATGAATCTGTTCCTTACCGGTAAACATAGCCGATTCCAGATGCAGTATGTCGGTTGCGGGATTTGGATAAACCGATAAATCATTGGGCTTATTCTCTTCAACCCCCAAACTGTTCGGAGAAATAACCTGAATACTGAATCCGGGCGATTTGAACACATATACCAGGCTATCGCAATAGGTTTCAGAACAACCCAGTGCATCGGTAACCGTCAGGCAAACATTGTACGTGCCTCCGGTAGCATAAGTATGAGTAGGGTATGCACCTGTTGCTACACTTCCGTCGCCAAAATCCCAAGTATAGGTAACTGCACCGCCACCACCGTAAGCCATATTTACAAGATAAATGGTTGTACCGGCAGTTGAGTCTGGGAACCAGTAAAAGTAAGAATAGCAAGATGCACCCCCACCTCCGGAACCTCCGGTTCCGGTAACACCCACATATACAGAATCGCACCAGGTATCGCTGCAACCTGAAGAATTAGTAACGGTAAGACAGACATAATATGTACCTGTTGAAGCGTAAGAATGTATAGGATATGCACCTGCACCCGAGCTTCCGTCGCCAAAATCCCAGAAATAATTGTTTATTGTACCTGAACCATCAAACCAAAACCCTGTATAACTTGTAGAGTCGGCAAATCCGAAATGTGCCGAACAGGGTAAAGAAGAACCAGCCCCAACAACAATTACCGAGTCACAAAAAGAAGATGTATAACCTCCAACCGAATCAATAACTGTAAGACACACCAAATAGGAACCATTAAAGGTGTATGTATGTGTTGCCGCTGACAATGCATTGGAATAATTACCATCGCCAAAATCCCAGTACGAGTAATCGTAGTATCCGGTTGTAGTATTGGTAAAAGTAAATGTGGGGTCTGCTCCCGAAACCGAGAAAGAAGCCACCGGTTGAGCAATTGCCGAAAATCCTGACAACGCTACAAGGAATGTAAAGAGTTTTTTCATGATGTTAAATTTAGTTTTCAAAGTATAGACACAACGATGTACCCAAACGCTGCTTTCAAAGTTAAAAAAAAAATTAAAATAACCGTATTAACTTGTATTTATGATAGTTATACCGATAATATTAATACATACACTCCGGTCTTTACCCACCGGTGCAGCGTAATAACATCTCGGTTCTTCATTCGGATACAGCCATGCGAAACAGGCTTACCAATCAGACCTTCCTCATGCGTTCCGTGAATATAAATAGCCCGGGAATAGGAATCTTTGCCATGTCCTTTGTTAATCCCCGCTTCAAGTCCTTCAAGCCGCATGCAGCGCGTGGTTATATAATCTACAGGACCATCGTAACTAACCGGCTGTACCGTACGTCCTGTATAACGATTATTCTCAATAATCCCGTTCAGCGGGGCTTCACCATCGCATTTCAAGGCTATACGATGTAGCCCTCTGGGCGTTTTTTCACTACCGTGTTCCTCTCCCAACCCGTTGCGTGCAGTACTCACTTGAAACTCATAAATAATTTCGCCATGTTCTATAACATACATCATCTGTCGGTTCACGGAAACATAAATAAGCTGTGAAAAATCGCGGCCGGGATACCGTAAACTGACATAATCCTGCAAAAAACGGATTTCAGGGTTTGTAAAATCCGAAAGCACACTGACTGTGGGTATCAGAAAAACAAACCACAACGAAAACCCCGCAATACGATATTTTATTCTGTGCTTCAGGCGAGCGAAATAACTAAAAGAAATTTACAAATCCAAAATGCACCTTAGTTGAGCGCAAATCCAGCGGATTCGACCTCCGGCTACCTAAAGCGGTGTTAATGCTGAACACACCTGCTGCTGTCTGAAAAGCAATACCGGCGCCAAAACCGTATGGTAAATCGCGGGTATATTCAGATGGCAACCTGCTTTCGGTCCATGCTGCATCTCCAAAAACAAAGAGATAACTGTTTTCTTCAAAAATCAGCCGGAACTCAGTTGTTAAAACTGCATAACTTGTAGCCTGCACCGACTCTTCGTCAAAACCACGCAAAACTTTTAGTCCGCCAATCCTAAACAATTCATTCTGATATATTACCGGTGCCTGTCGTGTGGCAGCCACCAATGCGGTTAACAACGTAAATTTTCTACCCATCGGAACAAACTGCTGCGCCAAAATCGCAGCCATTATTTGTGTGCTGTTAAGCCTGACACCGAAATAAGCATCAGCGTCAACCAACGAATTAGGCACAATTTTTCTGTTCCCCGCCGAAACATCAAAATCGAGAACAGTCCCTTTGCGTGGATTAGGCCTGTAATCAAGTGTATTTAACTCAAAACCTACTCCGTATAAATTAGACCGTACATCATTCAGCGCAGGCATGGAGGTATAACCCTCATATTGCTTCTGATTCAACACACTGCTCTGAAAACTGCGATAGGTAGCTTTCAGCAAATTACCACAATTCATCAGATATTTGAAGCCTATTCCGGTGGTTACTTCAATAAAAGTGGTGTCTTTTTTATATATTTTCAGCTTTAAATCAGGAGAGAACGGTGTGTTTAATAAATAAGGATAGAACAAAGCAGCATTCAAATCCTGAGTTTTTGTCTGCAATCTTCTCCAGTTCAAATCAAACAGCTCACCGGCTCCCAAAGAGTTTTTAAGACTCACCCTAAGGTCGCCGGTAACCGTTAGTTTCTGGTTGTCTGCATCCGGCAATACGCCCAGAATTCCATTGGCAAAACTGCTCCTTACCGCTTTTAAATACACATATAAATGTGTCCTGCCACTGTCAAGTTCCACTTCCGCAGGCTTTACTGATTTTAAAAATCCGGTACCTTTTAATTGTTGCGCAATCGCCTCAATCTTACTTTGATTAAACACATCGCCCGGCTCAATTCCCGTTGCATTGCGCACTACCCTAACCGGAAATTTACCTTCTGCCTTGTAAATAACACTGTCTATTCTGTAAAAGGAGCCCTTGTCAAGTTTCAGCACTGCAGAAACGCCACCAACACTATCTTGCTCAATACTATCCAGTTGCGCCCTTACATAAGGATATCCTCTATCCTCAAAATAATCCAGTATACGTTGCAGTGTCCCCGAGAATTTGCGTAAACTAAGGCGCTCTCCATTCAAATTCTGAATATTTACTCCCGTACTTCTTAGGTCTTTCATACTATTCACCTCCGGCTGAATTGAAACCCATTTGAAAACCGGCCCGTGAAAAACTTGCAGTACTAACGTATCCTGCAAAATATAACTACTGTCAACCGAAGCACTCAAGTATCCGGCATCGTACATTTCCTTTACAAAAAGATTCTCTGTTTCCAGCACATTCGCGGCGGCATTTGCTGGCAACCCTTTTATCTTAATTTCACCGTCCTGCCATTGAAACATAACCGGCCGCTGACAAAAACAAGACACACAGGAAACCAGGGCAATAATCGATAATATCAGTTCCGGTTTTTTCATACTTCAATACACTAACTCTATATTTGAATTTATAGTTTCCAGTTTATTTCACTATTATAGTGCTGGTGAAGATACTTGTTTGCCTCACTGAAATGTCCACACCCCAAAAAACCACGGTAAACACTCAGGGGTGAGGGATGAGGAGCCAAAAGAATCCGGTGTTTTTCAACATCAATTAATCTTACTTTTTTTTGAGCATAACCGCCCCATAGCATAAAAACAATCTTACTTAAATTTAACGCTAACCGTCCAATAACCAGGTCAGTAAAATACTGCCATCCCAGTTTACTATGAGAACCTGCCATATTTGCCCTTACCGTAAGCACGGAATTTAAGAGTAAAACGCCTTGCTTAGACCACTGCATCAAATTCCCGGTTTGGGGTAAATCAATTTTCAAATCCCGGTTTAGCTCCTTAAAAATGTTGTTTAAAGAAGGTGGTATTGCAACCCCCTGAGGCACACTAAATGCAAGACCATGTGCTTGTCCTGTTCCGTGGTAAGGGTCCTGACCCAAAATTACAACCTTCACATCACGGGGCGAAACCAGCTGAAAAGCCGCAAAAATTTCGCGTTTTTGAGGATAAATGATAAAATTATCCCATTCCCTGTTTAGATGGCCTGAAAGTCTGACAAACGTTTCATTCCTGAAGTCGATATCCAAAAAATCTTTCCAGATATCCGGCAATTCTGACCATATTTCCATGCAATATTTTGTTACCATTTTACCTGTTTGGGTTTGCAAATTAAAAAATTGTCTTATTTTAGTGGCGCGTTTTTCCTTTCCCAATTGCAATTCAAGTCTTTGAATATACAGTAAAAGTCAGGCGAAACACCATTGTGAAAGGTTCAAATAATAATGCAAAAAAACTGATGAGAGCAAGAATTCTTGGTTTGATAGTAGCAACAGGATTGATTACATTTAATTCCTGTGGTCTGTTCAAAGGTGGAAAGCGCGAAAAATGTCCTGCCTATGGTCACAATCAAACCATTCAGCAAGGTGTATTTCATGCAAGCCTGAATACAGTTTCTAAAGCGAATTCATAATTCAATTACCGGACTCGTAGTGAATTACAACCTGCTGCACTACATCAGGATGTAAACTATGTGCTACCGGGCAATTCTCTGCCGTATCCCTTATAAACGCCTTTTCCTCTTCAGAAAAGTTTTTGTTAAAGAAAATCTCAATCTTCACCTCTGCTATCCTTCTGGGATTACTTTGCATTACCTTAGTAACATTTGCCCGGGGATGCCCAATATCCAGATTTCTCTGCTCTGCCCGTATAGCCAGAGTTATTACAATACACCCAGCCAGTGAAGTCGCCAACATATCAGTAGGTGAAAAAAATGCACCCTTTCCTTTGTTATCCACCGGCGCATCGCTATATATTTCAGTACCACTACTTTCGTGAATGCATCGCAAGGTCAAATCGCCCTGATAAAATAAAGTTGCTGTTGCCATGAACGTTTTTTTTGTTTTAAGCGTTTCTTTAAATAACTTTGAACTTTCCATGTTCAGATTAGTACTTGCAATATTAACAACTTTCACTGTATTTCAGCTTTCGGCACAAAATCCCGCAAAGCCTGAAACCGGTTTTGTATATAAATACGAAATACTTGGCGGAGTAATGTTACACAGCAATGGCTGGGGTGTGTCACTTGACTATTCCCGCCATAAAACTTACCTCACCCGGATTATTTACGGCTTGGATTATGTAATGATAAGACACCCAAAAGAATTTAAAATTTTCAATGCCATTTATGACGACGCTAAGGGATATTATTACGGCAAGCTAAACAGTATTTTCAGCATACGCCCCATGATGGGTCACCGGCGAATTGTGTTTCAAAAACTGAGGGAAAAAGGTGTAGAAGTGAGTATTGCAAATAAAGTAGGTGCAGCCCTTACATTTATGAAACCCGTTTATCTTGAAATCCTGCACACAGGCGGAGGTTCGTTAGGTGGAAATTACCTTGCAACTGAAAGATACAATCCTGAAGATCATAATGTTGAAAATATTTATGGGCGTTCACCATGGAGTAAAGGACTGGGTGACAGCAAATTTACACCCGGCATTGTTGGGCGTACCGGAATTCTGTTTGAATTTGCCCCCAAGGGTGAAGCCATGTCGGCACTGGAACTCGGGTTAATGGCTGAAGCGTACCTGAACAAACTGGATATAATGGCCAACGACCAGAACTCCAGATTTCACTTAAATATATACTTGAGTTTCGTTTTTGGCGGAAAGCATCTGTGAGATTGAATTGAGTATGGAAAATACAAACGAAATGCCCGCTCGTGTAGCAAAACCAAAATGGTTAAGGGTAAAACTTCCCACCGGCGACAACTATAAAAAGGTGAGAGCACTGGTGGATGAGCACAAGTTACACACCATCTGCGAAAGTGGTAATTGCCCGAATATGGGAGAATGCTGGGGAGAGGGTACTGCTACCTTTATGATATTGGGCAACATTTGCACCCGTTCCTGCGGCTTTTGTAACGTCGCCACCGGCCGCCCCCTGCCTGCCGACCTATTAGAGCCCGCACGTGTAGCTGAATCTGTTTTACTTATGAAAGTAAAACACTGCGTAATAACAAGCGTTGACCGCGATGATTTACCCGACGGAGGTTCAGAAATATGGGCAGCAACCATACGGGCCTTAAGGAAAAAATCTCCGGAAACTACCCTTGAAACTTTAATCCCCGATTTTGCAGGAAACTGGGAAAACCTGCAACGTATTATTGACGTAGCACCTGAGGTTGTTTCACATAACCTTG
Organism: uncultured Weeksellaceae bacterium; assembly: GCA_964508605.1. Lineage (GTDB taxonomy): Bacteria > Bacteroidota > Bacteroidia > Flavobacteriales_D > CAZDUI01 > CAZDUI01. The sequence continues at coordinate 35,083 of CAZDUI010000013.1, forward strand.
AAACCGTTCGACGGCTTACCAAACAGGTTCGCATTCAGGCGAAATACGACCGAAGCCTGGAAGTGCTGCTCCGGTTGAAAAAGGCGGGAATGACCACAAAGTCTGGAATTATGCTTGGGCTGGGTGAAACACATGAAGAAATTTTGGAAACTATTGACGATTTAAGTTCAGTGGGAACTGATATTCTAACCATGGGGCAATACCTTCAGCCTACACCCCGCCACCTGCCAGTTCATAATTTTATTACCCCCACACAATTCGAAGCATACAAAGATATCGCGCTGACCAAAGGCTTCAGATATGTCGAAAGCGGACCCTTGGTAAGAAGTTCGTACCACGCAGAAAAACATTTACTTAAATAGTCGCTTTCCGTCAACAGTAAATTACACTATTTATAGGTAGCGCGAACAGATTAATCAATAGAATCTATGCTATAATCATCTTTATTATAATTTCACATTGTTAACATATGCATCATATTATGATAATTTGTAATTTGGTAGCCGCTTAAGGTGAAATTTTAATACATTTTTAGATTTATTCATATGAATATCAAATTTTTGGCCACAACTGGACTGATTGCAAGTGTAGCGGCAGGCACATGGTTTTTTGCATCCGGAGAAGAAAATGGAAGCTTTACGCCGGACAAATATTCTCCGCGTGCTGAAAATAACGCTGCCAAAATCAGAAACGGAAACGCTGAAATCATGTTCAATTTGCGCAAGAACGTGAATACCGGCAAGATTGAAAAACAAGACTACATTCTTGCCAAAGCTGCTGTTGAAAACATGGTTCAAACCCGTGCAACCACGCTGTCTTGGGCAGAAAGAGGACCTGATAATATTGGCGGACGTACACGTGCAATACTTATTGACAGAAACGATGTGAACCACGTTTTTGCAGGTAGCGTAAGCGGCGGTCTGTTTGAATCTTTTGACGCGGGAAATAACTGGACAAAAGTTACTGGTTTTACCGAAAATCTGGCCATTTCAAGTATGGCACAAACTGTAAACGGTAAGATTTATATTGCAACCGGACATGCCGAAGAAGGCATTTCAGGAAACGGCGACAGTGGTGGTTATGGTAATGGTGTTTTCGTATCATCAGACAACGGTACAACCTGGTCACAGGTTAGCGGCACCAGTTCGTTCAATTACGTAAATGAAATTGTTACCGATGCAAAAGTTGCTGACCGCGTATGGTTGGTAAGCACAACTACTCCCGGCTTATATGTAATTGAAAACGGTACACTACAAACTGCAGCCGCATGGGGAGCTACCGGTCTGCCCGTTTCATCTGCCTGGACTGCGTTGGACATTTCTCCCGACGGTAATGTATTGGTTGGAGCAGCTTCAGGCAGTGGTATAATAACCTATGTAAGTACAGATGGTGGTTTCACCTGGAACGAATATTCAGGTTCTGCGGCAGGTGAAATTCCACAAAGCAGCATCGGAAGAATAGAATATGCCATATCTAAAACCAAAAACAGTAGCAACGCTTACAATATATATGCTACCATGGCAACCTTAGGAGGTGCTTTCAGAGGCGCATGGATGAGCGAAACCAATGGTACAACATGGTACGAAATTGCTCCGAATACCTCAACTATGAATCCGAACAACCCCGGAACATTTACTCCTTTTGGATCAAACAATCAGGGTAATTATGACAATATCTTAACGGTGCATTATAATAATCCGGGCAGGATTTTCTTTGGCGGCATTGATATTCACGAGTGGAATCAGGGTACAAGCAACCCTCCCTTTGGACAATGGGAACAAAGAACGCTTTGGTTCTCAAACCCACAATCACCAGTATACGCTCATGCCGACCAGCATGAAATGCGTTACGATGCTAACGGATGGCTATATGTTGGTAACGACGGTGGTGTTGGCAAAACTCCTCCGGGATCTTTCCATGGTCAGGTTTGGTTTCCTGCCAACCGCGGTTACAATGTAACTCAATTCTACAGTCTTGCCTTCAGCAAGGAAGGTTGGGTAATGGGGGGAACGCAGGATAACGGCACATTGCTGAATGACGGCACAGGTCTTACTGCTTTGGAATTTAATGAAGCACGGGGTGGTGACGGTTTCGACTGCGACATCTCATTCATTGAATCGGATATCATGTTCGCTTCAATTTATAACGGAGATATGCAACGTTCTAACGACCGTGGCTTTACATGGTCGCCTTTCTATAGCAATGCCTTATCTGCTATTGCAACTTCTGCCGGCTTCTACACTGTAGGGCGTCTGTACGAGAATCCTGATGACGTAAACTCAGGTGATTCAATCATCTATATTCCTTCAAAAGATTACGGCCCCGGCGATACATTGCTGAACCTTTTCAGTGCAACTGCACAAATTCCCATCACTTATGTTCTTGGTGCAGGCCAAACCCTTTGTTATGAAGACACCCTGGAAAATGATGGCTTTTATGTAAATGGAACCGATACCACATATTTCGCCTTGCATCCCTGCAGCCCCGGTGATACCATATGGATGGGCGGCAACAGCATGAAATTCGATATTGCCCTGGATACCATTAAAATTCAAGACAAGATTCAAAGCTGGTATGCTATCGGTCTTACTGGCACCAATGGTGTATGGATTACACGTCAGGCACTTAGATTTAATGTTTCCCCGGACTGGTATCAGGTTATGGGCGGTAGCAATTCAGCCGATGGTTCCGGTATGTCAACTACCAAATCTATTGAATTTTCGGCTGATGGAAACCATATGTACGTAGGTACATGGGGTGGCGAGCTGTGGCGTGTAAGCGGCCTTGCTTCCATATATGCTTCAGACCCGGATGCAGTTGGTAAATCTGAGGTTGGAAGTGGAACCAGAACCCTTACTACTACACGTATATACAAAGGTAATAGTAGTGCTGCCATTACAGGAATAGCAGTTGATCCAAATAACCCCGGCCACGTTGCATTTACAGTGGGTGGCTATGGTGTTAGCACGCACGTTTACGAAACTTTTACAGCTGATGTGGATGCAGCTACAACCGGTATTGGTAGTTTCACTTCCATTCAGGGAGACCTGCCTGATATGCCTGCCTTTGATATAGTAATCGACCGCGATAATGATAATCAAATTATTATTGGAACTGAGTTTGGTGTTTATGTTACTGACAATGCAAACGGTGCTTCTACCACCTGGACCAATAGCAGCGGTGACTTTGGTAATGTGCCTGTTTTTGCTGTACGCCAGCAATGGAGAGGCTGGAATGACGGCGCTAAAAATCCAGGAATGATTTATATTGCCACCCATGGTCGCGGTATCTGGGAATCGGCTACTCTTCTAAGTACTCCCGATCAGGTACAACATTCAAAATTCAATGATTTTGTGAGCAACGTAACTGTTTTCCCGAACCCATTAACTACCGATGGTATGGTGCGGTTCGAATTATCACAGGCCGGAATGGTAACACTGAAGATTTCCTCACTCGACGGGAAAGAAGTATTACGGATTAACCCGGGAAATTTTGCCAGCGGTGTACAAACAGTTCCACTCAATGTTGCCAAGCTTGCTTCAGGCACCTATATTCTTGAAGTAATTACTGGTAATCAGCGTGATGTTGTAAAATTTATTGTTCAGTAAATTAGATATTCTTTCATAAAAAACGCTCCGTACGGAGCGTTTTTTATTTAATGATATGTTTGCCTGGCGTTAATTCTGTACTATGAATTTCAACTTCATTACGCTGAAAGCAGGAATATTGTAGTTTTGAGAAAAATTAGACACAATGAGAATAGCAATCAATGGTTTTGGAAGAATCGGTCGGGTTACAGCACGATTGATTGCCGAAAGGAAAGGTCTGGAACTGGTAGCTATTAACGACCTTGCAGAAACAGAGACATTGCATCATTTGTTGAAATACGACTCTGTTCACGGGCGATTTTCGGGAAACCTGCAATGGGAATCCGGAATTCTAAGAATGAATCAACAGACGGTTTATACCTATTCAGAAAGAAATCCTGAGAATCTGCCATGGAAAGAACTTGGTATTGATATCGTGATAGAATCAACAGGATTATTCAAATCAAAGAGTGATGCCGGCCGACATTTAGACGCAGGTGCCAGACGTGTAATTATTTCAGCACCCGCCAATGATTCCGACATAAAATCTATTGTACTGGGAGTTAACAATCAAATTATTTCGGCTGACGACAAAATTGTTTCCAACGCGTCCTGCACAACCAACAGCGCAGCACCGCTGGTAAAAATAATAGATGAATTATGTACCATTGAAAGTGGTTACATAACAACTGTTCACTCGTATACCGGCGATCAAAAGCTGCATGACGCTCCCCACAAAGATTTAAGGCGTGCACGGGCAGCAGCCATCAGTATTGTACCCACTACCACTGGTGCTGCTAAAGCTATTACCCGTATATTTCCGCATTTGCATGGCAAAATGGGTGGCTGCGGAATGAGAGTACCTGTACCCGACGGATCTCTTACTGATTTTACGTGCATCGTAAAATCACCAATTCCGGTTGCCGAAATCAACAAAGCATTTCAAAAGGAAGCGGCCACAAACCTTAAAGGAATCCTTGAATATACCGAAGATCCAATAGTTAGCGTAGATATTATTGGAAATCCGCACAGCTGTATTTTCGACGCCGAGCTTACATCTGTTATTGGAAACATGGTAAAAGTTGTTGGGTGGTACGATAACGAATCGGGCTACTCTAACCGTCTGGTAGACTTGATTGAAGTATATGCCGGATTGAAATAACCGGTGAAAGTTATATTACCTGCTTAAAAAAATCTTTGAGAATTATTCTTGCCATAGCTTTCAGATACGTTTTTACACGAAAAAAAAGAAACGTAATCAATATAATAACCGCTATCAGCATTGCCGGTATTGCCTTAAGCACAGCAGCTATGGTCATTGTTTTGAGTGCTTTTAACGGCATTGAGAAAGTAGTTGAAGATATGTACGGTGCATCCGATTCCGATATAAAAATTTCTCCTTCAACAGGCAAATGGATACAAGGTGATGAAGCCTTACAAACTATAGAAAACAACGATAAATTGGCTAGATACATCACGAATTTTTGGCCTTTTATTGAAGAAACCGTGATATTGCAGTATAGTGAACAATGGGTTTTGGCAAAATTGAAGGGTGTTGAAAAGGAATATTTTGAAAAGAAAGATTTACAGGAAAAAATTATTGAAGGACAACCTTTTTTAGGAGACACTTTGGGTATGGAAATGGCTGTTGCCGGTGGAAGTTTACTGGGCAAGCTGGGCGCATTGGTATATGGTTCAAACAATGAAGGTATTCCCTACACTCCCATTAAAATATACGGATTGGCCGGCAGTAAAAAATTAAGCAGCTCTAAGGAAAATGCTGTAAATGAGGCGTATTTATACATCAGCGCTGATTTGCGTTTGAATCCGATAATAGACCATGAATACATTTATACAAGCCTTTCATTTGCCGGTAACATTCTTCAAGCATCTCAAAAGTATTCAGGAATTGAAATAGATTTAAAAAGTGATGCCGATGCGGATGAAGTAAAAGAAAACCTTCAGCAAATACTCGGCAAGAAGTATATTGTCAAAACCCGACCTGAACAAAATGAGTTGATGTATAACACCAACCGCACCGAAAAGCAAATAACATTTATAATTCTCCTGTTCATCTTTGTATTAAGTACCTTTAATTTGATAGCTGTACTTGCTATGATGATTCTTGAAAAAGAGCGAGATATAAAAGTGTTGCGCAGTATGGGTTTTTCCAGAAATGGAATTTTCGGCATTTTTGTTACCCATGGTACTCTGGTTTGCTGGATTGGTGCATTAGCAGGTATTCTGCTGGGACTAGCAGTGTGCCTGTTACAAATGGAATTTGGACTGATAACTATGCAGGGAAGCATAGTTGATGCTTATCCGGTCTTGTTAAAAGTTTCCGATTTCATCAACATTTTTATTATGGTTTTCTCTTTAGGTGTATTGCTAAGTGCTTTGCCTGTTTTTTCTATTGTGCGGGCCAGATACCAGAAACGCACAATCTAACACCAAATAACTATATCATATTTAGCGCAATACTTCCATTCGCTCCGCGTCTAAACGAATCAATATGAAAAGCAGAATGGTAAATGCCAGTAAGGATGATCCTCCGTAGCTAAAAAATGGCAGAGGAATGCCAATTACCGGAGCAAAGCCAATGGTCATCCCAACATTAATCATAAAATGAAAGAAGAATATGCCGGCCACACAATATGCGTAGATACGCGTGTATGCCGAACGCTGTCTTTCGGCAATAATGACTATCCTAAACAGAAACAGCATAAAGAGCACGATAACCAGAGAACTTCCGGCGAATCCGAATTCTTCACTCAAGGTACAAAATGCGAAATCGGTACTTTGTTCAGGCACGTGACCATGCTGAGCATTTGCCAGGGTAGCCTGACGATACCCCTTACCGGCAAAGCCTCCAGACCCTACCGCAGCCATTGCCCGGTTTCTGTTATAATCCTTACCGTCGGGGTCTTCTTTTAATCCAAGAAACAACTCCAAACGATTACGGTGTCTGTCTTTTAAAATATGGTCGTATGTATAATTTACTCCATAAATAAATCCATTGGCTAATACCAGAAAAAACAGCAATCGTCCCATGTACCTCTTGCGGTCGCGTTTGTAAACGAAAAGCCGGATCAGAAAAAAAACAATGATGCTGAAGAGCAATATAACCATAAAAATCATGTAAAGTCCCGGCATTTTACTTCCCAATACATTTACTTCGGTAGCACGAAAAAAGATGGTTAATAAACCCAGCACTATTGTCAGTAAGCTAATAAGTAAAATATTACCCGAGAGACCTTCGCGATACAGGACCAATACAAACGAAACAAAAACCAGTAATGTGCCCGGGTCGGGTTGCAGAAGAATGAGTCCGGCAGGTAAGGTAATAATTGCCAAAACCATAACCCGGCTTTTAAAATCTTGAATACGGATATTGATATTACTAAGGTACTGTGCAATGGCCATGCTTACAGTAATTTTTGCGAATTCACTGGGCTGAATACCAACACTACCCCAACCAAACCACGACCTTGCACCCTTGATTGGTGGAAAAAACAATACAGCGACCAGCATAAAAAACACTATGCCATACAATACATAGGATTGTTTTCTTATAAAACTTCCATCCAGCAATAAAATAAAAAAGCCGGCTAAAATGCTCACCCCAATCCATGCCAGCTGTTTGCCATATTCCATACCTAAATCAAAAATTGATTCATGGCTTGGCTTATAACTACTGGAATAAATATTCATAAGTCCAATACCCACCAGTAGCAGATATATCAATATCAATAGCTTATCAATCTGCGCTATTGAAAATCCCTCACTCTGCCTCTTCATATAACTTACTTAAAAAATCTGCTTCAAGTATCCGCTCTTCCTTTTCTATATCCGAAATTTCACCTTTAAGGTACTTTTCAATCATCAACGAAGCGATGGGTGCAGCCCATTCCCCGCCCCATTTTGCATTTTCAACATAAACTGCAATGGCAATCTTAGGGTCATCCATAGGTGCGAAAGCTATAAATACAGAATGGTCTTCGCCATGTGGATTTTGTGCGGTTCCGGTTTTTCCGCAAACCACAATACCCGGTATTCTGGCACGCGAAGCAGTACCTCCGGGTTCTTCAACTACAGCCCGCATAGCGTCGACTACAATACCAAAATGCTTCGCCTCAGGATACACGTAATTGCGTTTCTTGAAAATAGCCCGTTTATCTCCATTTTCACCAATCATTCTTACCAGATGCGGATAATAGAAAAAGCCCCTGTTCGCCACCACACATGCCAGATTTGCCATGTGCAGCGGAGTAAGTTCTACCTCACCCTGACCAATACTGTTGCTGTATATTGTTGAATAGGCCCAGCGATACTTACCATATGGATTTTCAGGAGTAGGAAATTCATTGTCATAATAATTTGCATCGGGTATCCGGCCGGGTATCATGCCGTCCAGTTCAACGGGCAATACCTGACCCAGACCGTAAGAACGCATATGCTCTGCCCATTTATCTAACCCTTCGCGGGCATCATGATAAAAATTCCTGTGTTTCCCGGGTTGTACAATGCGGTACATTGCATGGTAAAACCACATATTACTGCTGCTTTTTATAGCATCGTACATTGCAATGGTACCAAATACGTGATCGGCTACCTTGCTGCCATCGCAAACAAAAACGGTAGCCGGAGAAAGCACGCCATCCTGCATACCTATTAACGCCTGATACATTTTAAAAATGGACCCGGGCGGATATTTTGATTTTATTGCTTTGTTAAATAACGGTTTACCAACTTTGTCAGCCATAATTTTTGGAAAATGTTCGGCACGCGACTTACGGCCAACCAGCAAATTAGGATTGTAAGTTGGCGCGCTCACCATGGCAAGAATTTCGCCTGTTGCCGGCTCAATGGCAACTATACTCCCCAATTTATTGCTCATCAACTTCTCGCCATAGGCCTGTAATTCCGCATCTATGGTAGCATACAAGTTCTTTCCTTTAACAGGCATGGTGTCGTATTTACCTCCTTCAAAAGTCCCGGATTCCTTACCCACAGCATTTTGAAGAAGATACCTTACGCCCTTTTTACCCCTTAATTCAATTTCATATCCCCTTTCCAGTCCGGTTTTGCCAATATAATCCCCGCTGTGGTAGTACCGGTCGCGCTTAATATCGCCACTGTCAACCTCCGATAAATATCCCAATACCTGAGCAGCAATTGCTTTGGGATACACCCGCAACGTACGTTCACTCAGGAAAAAACCGGGAAAGGCATATAACATTTCGTTAATTCTATCAAACTCTTCGCCTGTTATTTCTTTTAAAAATATACTGGGAACTTTCCTTGAATAATTAACCGCCTCTTCTACCTTTTTATCAAAGTATTCCTCTGAAATTCCTAACAGACTGCAGAACGCCAAAGTATCCATTTCACGCATATCTTCAGGCGTAACCATCAGGTCAAAATAAACTACATTATCCACCAGTTTTTCGCCATTTCTGTCGTATATTATTCCACGCGGCGGATACACCTCTATCTTTTTTTCACTGATTACCTGTGCCCTCTCCTCCCATTTACTGGATAGTACCTGCATACTAAGCAACCGAAAAATATAAATAACTCCTACCGAAATAAAAATCATCAGAATGATGTATCGCCTGCTTTCGTACTTCATCTTACCCTTACCCGTTTAGCAAATAAAAACTGAAACAGCATACTTAAGGCCAGCGAAACTATAGATGAGGCTAAAATTCTAAGCAGCAAGAATCCCAAATTTTTAAAAGAAAGCGATTCCAAAAGAAAAAACCAGATATGATGGGCCAGTACAGAAAAAGCACAATACCACAAAAACCTTTGTAAACCAATAGAATATATAGTGGGAGCACCGACAAAAGACAATCCGTCACGCGGCACAAACATTGACAACACCATTCGGGTAATCCAGGCAAGAAATAACGCTGCAGACGCATGAAGACCCGGCGTGTGCGTAAACATATCAACTACCATCCCACATGAAAATCCAATAAAAAGATAGCTCCAGCGGGGTAAATTAACCGGAAGCATGATAATTATTATGGGGTAAACCATTGGATAAATCCAAGATGATAAATATACATTATTAAGAATAATAATCTGAAAGACTATCAGACCTATAAACCGAAGAATGTTATTAATTACCAAACTACTCATCTAACTCCTCCTTTGCCTGATCAAGGGAATCGAGTTCATTTCTGAATTCAGGATTAATAACATACACATGATACAAGGCTCTGAAATCGGTGGCAAGCTTCAGCGAAATGGTATAATCGCTACGGCCGGGTTCTAACTCAAATGCATCGATTTCGCCAACGGGGATACCCTCAGGAAATCTTGCTGAAGCTCCCTTTGTAAGAAACCGGTCACCGGCAAACAATTCACGAGAAGCAGAAATTCCCCTTACGGTGGCAAAGTCGGGATTGTCAGTTTCCCATTTAATGGTTCCAAAGTCGTTGGTACCTCCCAGTTTTACAGAAGTAGAAAATAAGTCGCTTTGAACTGGAACAATAATACTGTAATGGTCACTTACTTCATAAACAAATCCAACAATACCGCTATTGCTAATTACGCCCATCTCTTTTCTTATGCCGTCCTTTCTTCCGCGGTCTATGGTTATGAAATTCCGTACCCTGTTTAGCGAAATATCGATTACCCTTGCAGGTACGTAACTAAATTCTCTTTCCAGCGAAAGACTGTCAATCAAAATATCTCCGTTATAAACCGAACGATAGGCCTGCGGCATATGATTCAACAGCATGGCATTTTCCTCCATTAGCTGCGTATTGTGTTTTTTCACAACAAAAGGTTCGGTAAACGAATTTCTAATCTCAAACAACCATCCGCTGACTGTACCGGTAACCCGGGTAAAACCCGATTTATGATAATTAAGTGACGAAACAATCATTACAAGGCATACACCCTGAAGAATTATAAACAGGAAGAAATGGTAGTATCTGATAAAAAGGTTAAATACATTTTTCATCTATCTCTTTCAAACGCTATCAATCTTTTATCAGGAACTGGAATCGGTCAATGTTTTTCAACGCGATACCTGTGCCTCTGGCAACTGCCCTGAGGGGATCTTCGGCGATATGAACCGGAAGTTTTGTTCTCATGCTGATTCTTCTATCTAATCCACGCAACATGGAACCACCGCCTGCCAGATAAATTCCTGTTTTATAAATATCTGCCGAAAGCTCCGGTGGCGTCTGCTCCAATGCATTCAAAATGGCCTCTTCAATTTTAGAAATTGATTTGTCAAGAGCATGAGCAATTTCAGCATAAGTAACATGAATTTCCTTGGGGATACCGGTCATAAGGTCGCGTCCGCGAACTGCAAAATCGGGTGGTGGATTGTCCAATTCAGGCAAAGCAGCTCCCACTTCAATCTTAATTTGTTCAGCAGTACGTTCCCCAATTAAAATATTGTGCTGCCGCCTCATATATTCTTCAATATCGCTTGTAAATTCATCACCAGCAACACGTATGCTTTTGTCACAGACAATTCCACCCAACGCAATTACAGCAATTTCAGAAGTACCTCCTCCAATGTCAATAATCATATTTCCCATGGGCTCTTCAACGTCTATACCTATACCAATAGCTGCTGCCATAGGTTCGTGAATAAGGTATACCTCTTTGGCGCCGGCATGTTCTGCCGAATCTCGGACAGCACGTTTTTCAACTTCGGTTATACCGCTGGGAATACAGATAACCATACGCCACGACGGATTAAAAATCCGCTTTCCGGGTTTTATCATCTTAATCAATCCCCTAATCATGTGCTCGGCAGCATGGAAGTCGGCAATAACTCCATCCTTTAACGGACGAATTGTCTTGATATTCTCGTGCGTTTTCCCGTGCATTTGCTGCGCTTTACGGCCTATTCCAATAATCTTGTTGGTTTGCCGGTCTACCGCAACAATACTCGGTTCATCTACCACAACTTTATCGTTGTAAATTATAAGAGTATTTGCCGTACCAAGGTCAATAGCAATCTCTTGTGTAAAAAAATCAAAAAGACCCATAATATCATCAGTGTTTAAAATGTCTTATTCCGGTAAATACCATACTCATATTGTGTTCATCGCAGAACGAAATACTAAGGTTATCTTTTACCGATCCCCCCGGTTGAATTACTGCTGTAACTCCTTCCTTCCAACCCATTTCGACGCAATCAGGAAACGGGAAAAAAGCATCGGAAGCCATTACAGCCCCTTTCAAATCAAATCCAAAATGCTTTGCCTTCGCAATTGCTTGATTCAGTGCATCTACTCTGCTGGTTTGCCCCGTACCCGACGCCAGCAGTCGTCCGTTTTTTGCAAGCACAATGGCATTACTTCTTGTATTTTTTACAAGTTTCTGCGCAAACAACAAATCGTCTATTTCACTATCGGTTGGAGAAATTTTTGTTTGAACTGTCAAGTTGTTTCTGCTATCAGTAAAGGCGTCTCTCTTCTGCACAAGGGTACCGTTTAAAATTGTACGGTATTGCCTGTCCTGTAGATTAAAATGCTTTAGATGAATACAAATTCGGTTCTTTTTGGAAGCAGTAAGAAAATCTACTACTCCGTTTTGAAATGCAGGAGCTATCAATACTTCAAAGAACAAATCATTCATCAATACCGCAGCTTCCATGGTAATCATAACATTACTGATAAGCACGCCTCCAAAAGCGCTTACCGGATCAGCTGCAAGTGCATCCGTATAAGCCATTTCAACCGTTTGACGCACCGCAACACCACAGGCATTGTTGTGTTTCAGAATTGCAAACGCAGGATTTCCATCATTAAACTCTGCCATCAAAGTTACTGCAGCATCAACATCCAGTAAATTATTATACGACAATTCCTTACCACTTAACTTAGTCATCATCTCCTCAGCATTCCCAAAATACGTTCCCGTCTGATGAGGATTTTCACCATATCTCAAAGACATGGAACCATCGGCTGCGGCACGAAAATGTTCAGCATCACTTCCCGCCAGATACCCATATATAAAACCATCATATGCTGAAGAAACAGCAAAAGCTTCGGCTGCAAATTTTTTGCGTTCCTCAAAGGTGGTAGCCGCTTCACGTCGCTTAACAATTTCCAGCAATTCAGGATAGCTTTTACGTGACGGAACAACCACTACATGATTGTAATTTTTAGCTGCCGCACGAATCAGCGATATTCCGCCAATATCAATCTTTTCGATAATTTCCTCATGCGAACCACCCGAATTCAGGGTGTCCTGGAACGGATATAAATCTACTACCACCAAATCAATGTTGGGAATATCGTATTCTGCAACATCGGTCATGTCTTCAATAAATCCTCTGCGATTCAGTATCCCTCCAAAAATTTTCGGATGCAGTGTCTTTACCCTTCCCCCTAAAATTCCGGGATATGCGGTTACCTGCTCAATATCAACCACCGGAATATTATGACTCCTGAGAAAAGAAGATGTCCCTCCTGTACTATAAATCAATACATTTCGCTCAGATAAAATCCTGGCAATCTCCTCAATTCCTGTTTTGTCATATACTGATATCAGTGCCGACTGTATGTTCAAACGCTCTTCCATTTCCCTATATTTCCCGTTACTTTCAGTAAAACCTACAATTTTACGGACAATCCAAGGGATTTCAGCATAGAATTCTCCGTTTGTTGAAAACTCTCAATGATAGTTGACAAACACATCATTTTTCATCTGAAAATAACACGAAAAATTGAAGGAGGACTGTGCCGGTTGTGGCAACCTAAAAAGATATTACCTGTAATTGCTGAGGAATGGATAATTTTGAACCCGAATAATAACAGAACACCCCGACGAAGCGCATGCAACAACTTAACATAGTGCCCTATAAATACAAGTGGCACCAACTGCCTCCATTACGACTCAGCGGTTTAGAGCCTCTGGTAATAACACCCGAATCAAATTTTGTAAACATCGGCGAGCGTACGAATGTTACTGGTTCGCGAAAATTTTTGAAATTAATACAAGAGGACAAATTTGAGGAAGCCATTGATGTTGCCCGACATCAGGTAGAAGGTGGGGCGCAGATTATTGACATCAATATGGATGAGGGCATGATAGACGGAGTAAAATCTATGGTGCGTTTTTTAAATCTGATTGCCGCTGAACCGGATATTGCCCGCGTGCCTGTAATGATTGACTCATCGAGATGGGAGATTATTGAAGCCGGACTGAAATGTATGCAGGGCAAGGGAATTGTAAACTCAATAAGTCTGAAAGGAGGAGAGCCCGAATTTATTCGTCAGGCGCGCACCATTTTACACTACGGAGCTGCCGTTATTGTAATGGCCTTTGATGAAAACGGTCAGGCTGACAGCTATGAACGCCGTATAGAAATTTGCGAAAGGAGTTACCGTATACTTACAGAACAACTGCATTTCCCACCTCAGGATATCATTTTTGACCCTAACATTTTTCCTGTTGCCACAGGAATGGAAGAACATAGAAGAAATGCCCTGGATTTTTTTAATGCCACCCGTTGGATACGTGAAAACCTTCCCGGGGCACACGTTAGCGGTGGCGTAAGCAACGTAAGTTTTTCATTCAGGGGAAATGACACTGTAAGGGAAGCTATGCACAGTGCCTTTTTATATCACGCCATACAACAAGGAATGGATATGGGCATAGTGAATCCGGCCATGCTGGAAGTGTACGACAGCATTCCTTCAGATTTACTGGAACATGTTGAAGATGTGTTACTGGATCGTAGGCCTGATGCTACAGAGCGACTGCTAAATTTTGCCGAAACCGTAAAAGGAGGAGTAAAAAAAGAAGCCGAAACACTGGAATGGAGAACCCGCAGCCTTGGCGACCGTATTTCATACTCATTGGTAAAAGGCATTGCCGATTTTGTGGAGACGGATATGGAAGAAGCCAGAAAGAATTTTTCAAGATCACTGGATATTATTGAGGGTCCCTTAATGGACGGAATGAATGTAGTGGGAGACTTGTTTGGCAGCGGAAAAATGTTTCTGCCTCAGGTAGTAAAAAGTGCCCGGGTTATGAAAAAGGCAGTAGCACACCTTTTACCCTATATGGAAGCTGAAAGCGCAGGTTCTTCTGAAAAGGCGGGCAGAATATTATTAGCGACGGTAAAAGGCGATGTACATGACATTGGAAAAAACATAGTAGGCGTAGTGCTTGCATGCAACAACTACGAAATAATAGACCTGGGTGTAATGGTTCCGCCGGAAAGAATATTGGAAGAAGCTGTAAAAAAGAATGTTGATTTGATTGGGCTTAGCGGACTTATTACCCCGTCGTTAGACGAAATGGTTCATCTGGCGTCTGAAATGGAAAGACAGAATTTGAACATCCCTCTGCTAATAGGTGGCGCCACAACTTCCAGAGTTCATACGGCTGTGAAGATTGAACCTAAATTCTCAAAATCTGCAGTAATTCACGTACTTGACGCTTCGCGCGCCGTTACCGTTGCCGGAAGCTTATTAGGTGAACAAAAAAATGATTATATCTGCTCCATACGGAACGAATACGCTGCTTTGCGGGAAACACATGCCAGAAAAAGGAATGAAGGAAAATTACTGACTTTGCAGGAAGCCCGCAACCGTAAATTAAATATTCAATGGCAGGATTATACACCGCCAACACCCTCTACAACGACAAGACAAGTTTTTAGCAACGAAACCATTCCTTTGGATGACTTGAGAAAATATATTGACTGGACACCCTTCTTCCAGACATGGGAAATGAGAGGCCGATATCCTGAAATACTGTCAGATGCAGATCAAGGAGCAGAAGCTACCCGTTTATTTAACGATGCGCAGCAAATGCTGGAACAGATTATTAAAGAAAACTGGCTGCAACCAGCTGCAGTGGTTCAAATTAGCAAGGCCAATTCAGAGGGTGATGATGTTATGATTTACACTGATGAAGGGTTACCTCTGTGTACCTTTCATATGCTGCGGCAACAAACTGCTAAGGCAGATGGAATTCCTATGCTGAGCCTGGCAGATTTTATTGCACCCAAAAACAGCGGCAAAACCGATTATATGGGTGCTTTTGTTGTTACAGCGGGTAAAGGTATTGAAGCACATCTTGCCCGTTTTGAGGCAGACCACGACGATTATCAGGGTATCATGCTAAAAGCTTTGGCCGACCGGCTGGCCGAAGCCGCTGCCGAATGGCTTCATCATAAAGTGCGCACCTCTATCTGGGGTTATGCACCCGATGAAAATTTACAAAACACCGACCTGATAGCCGAAAAATACATTGGTATCCGGCCTGCACCCGGATATCCCGCCTGTCCTGACCACACTGAAAAACATACTTTATTTGAGTATTTAAATGCTACAGAACTTACCGGTGTCGGTCTTACAGAATCTTTGGCAATGTATCCGGCAGCTTCGGTTTGTGGATGGTATTTCAGCCATCCCGAATCAAAGTACTTTGGTATTGTTCGTATTGGAGAAGACCAGGCAAATGACTTTGCTGAAAGAAGCAATAAAAATAAGGAATACGTACTTAAAATGCTAAAACATATATACGAATAGGCAGCTCCGGGTAAAACTACTCTTTAACAGCAGGCAAATCGTACATTTTCATGTATTTACGATATAACGCTTTTTGATGATTGTCCAAATCTACCTGCACTCCGCCAATAAAGGCAAGCACTACCCGATTGGTTTTCATATCCAAAGCATCTCCTTCTGAAACAAACAGCGTTGCGTCCTTTCCTTTTTCAATAGAGCCTACTCTATGATCTATTCCTAATATTTTGGCGGCATTCAGAGTAATTGTTGTCAGCGCCGACTCTTTTTCCATGCCGTAGGCTACGGCTGTACCCGCAAAAAAAGGCAAATTACGAGTATTCATAGCCTCCATGTCGCCGCTGTTTTCCAAACAAAAAAGTACTCCTTCCTTTTCCAGTAAGTATGGCAATTTAAATGGCAAATCTACATCCTCCCCTTCCCTGAAAGGCAAATCGTGAATTCGGTGAAGAATCACAGGTATGTTCAATTCCTTTAGATGGGCTGCCGTATACAATGCATCATGTCCGCCAACAATAACAATCCTAAGCATTTTGTTGGTGCGCTTTAATGTTATTACATCTTCAATTTCGCGGGCCATGTGACAATGTATGTACAGTGTTTTTTTACCGTCAAAAACGCCATTCATTGCTTCATACGGTAAATATTTCTGTTGCTCCGGTCCTTTATCTGTCTGATAGGCTTCAGCTTCTTTTAAAAATTTTAACAATTCCTCTTTTTGCTTCAGGTAATCAGGATTTCTTTGAATTTCACTGGAACCCCATGACCTGCGGTACAAATCGGGCCAGTTCACATGCACTCCGTCGTCCTTTTTTACTATGCCATCTTCCCAATTGCGGGTGTACAAACTCATTACAGACGATGTACCTGAAATGGTTCCCGCACGTGGTGTAATCTGCGCTATAAGAACACCATTGCTACGTACAGTTGGTATTATTTCAGAATCGGTGTTGTAGGCAATCAATGACCTTACATGCGGATTAAAATTTCCTACTTCGGCAAAATCGGCAGTTGCGCGCACAGCCTCAATATCTACCAAACCCAACGTACTGTTTGGAGCAATAAAACCGGGATACAAATGCTTCCCCTTCACATAAATAACAGTATCGTAAGCAGATAAATCCGGATTTGTTACCAAGGCATTGACCACCAATTCAATTTTCCCATTGCGTATACCCACAGCACCTTCCTGTATTACCTGACCGTTGCCTGTATGAACCGTTGCATTCATTAACAGCACACTGCGCTGTGCATGTACCCCTGCGAATACATGAATGAACAGAAATATTACAATTAATTGTCTTTGCATCGGTATGGGGCGTACTTTTCAGGAAACAAAGGTCTCATGGGCAATCCGTTTTGACGTGCTTTCACCATCTCGCCAATCAGACGGGTATGTTCGGCTGCATCTCTTTTTCGCAACAAGGCATCCCGCTCGGCATCGTAATAAAAAACACCTTCAATCATAGTTTTTTCAACCTTACTGTAAATACTTAACGGGTGGCCCGACCAGATGACCAGGTCAGCATCTTTTCCCACTTTAATACTTCCTGTCCTGTCATCAATATGTAGTAGTTTGGCCGGATTGAGTGTAACCATTTTTAAAGCATCTTCCTCACTTACTCCGCCGTACTTAACCGTTTTGGCAGCTTCCTGATTCAATCGCCTGGCCATCTCGGCATCGTCAGAATTCAGTGCTGTAACAATGCCCATGGCATTTAAAACCGCAGCATTGTGTGGAATAGCGTCCTTTACTTCGTATTTATAAGCCCACCAATCGCTGAATGAGGACGCTCCGGCTCCATGTTTTTTCATTTTATCGGCAACTTTATAACCCTCAAGTATATGCGTAAAAGTATTCAAAGTAAAACCCATACTATCGGCCACACGCATTAACATTACAATTTCACTTTGAACATAGCTGTGACAGGTTATAAACCGCTTTTTTTCTAATATTTCGGCAAGTGTTTCCAGCTCCAGATCCCTGCGCGGAGCAACCAAACCCTGAGATTTTTTAGTGTCGGCGTTACTATATTCTTTCCACAATTTACTGTATTCCCTTGCTCTGTGAAAGGCATCATAAAAAACCTGCTCTACACCCATTCTGGTTTGAGGAAACCGAATGGTGTTCATCTCTCCCCAGTTGCTTTGTTTCACATTTTCGCCTAAGGCAAACTTTATAAATCCCGGAGCTTCATCCATTAACATTTCACCGGCTGATGTACCCCATTTTAGTTTAATCAAAGCACTTTGCCCCCCAACCGGATTTGCAGATCCATGCAATATCTGAGAGCATGTTACACCCCCAGCAAGCTGACGGTAAATATTAATATCTGTAGGGTCAATTACGTCGGCCAGCCGAACTTCTGCAGCCACATGTTGTCCTCCTTCATTCACACCGCCATCATTTGCAATATGCGAGTGTTCATCAATGATGCCGGCTGTTACGTGTTTTCCGGTAGCATCTATTACCCTTACATTGCGCAAGAAACTTTCGTTGATGTCGCCAATCTGAACAATCTTTCCGCCCCGTACCAGAATAGACGCCTGCATTATACCTATAGTTTCGCCGGTCCATACCGTTGCATTCTTTATTAAAACATCCTCTGCAATCAGCACGGAATCGAGCCCAAAAGCCGTTAAGGGGTATGTTATGGCCGGATGGTACAGGGTGTCTAAGGGATTTATCGGTGTTTTCCTGTTGAACCCTTTTGGAACTACCTGTTTCTCCTTAACCCTGCCATTATTCTGACCATTTTTACGTGGCTCGGTAAATTTTTCATTGCGAATGGCACTCCAGGTTACCCAGGTACCGTCAACCCATTGCCCGTTGCCTTCCCATGCACCGCCATCCAAATGAACATATCCACTGAGTCGTACTATCCCGCTATGAAGGGTGTCGGTTTCCTGGTATGCAACAGTAATCTTACGTTCCTCACGCATTAAAATAGCAGGAACTCCGGCGGTATCCTTTATAATTATTTTTACAACAGGCTCTGTTTCTGTACCCTTTATAATCATTTTACGAATGCGCCCATGAACATTCAATGTGTAGTTTCCACGAATATCCAAGTTATCTGATGATTGATTCTTAAACCGTTGTCCTGATACCCATGTTTCAGCAATCACAGAAGCTTCGTCGGTAAACAAATCACCTTTCACCACAATCAGATTTGCATACCTGCCCGCTTCCACAGTACCTATTTCTCGTTCCATGTTCAATATAGCAGCAGGACGAGTGGTAAGAGCAGCGAGTGCTTCGCTTTGCGGCAACCCATTTTTTACACTTTGCCTGAGTGCAGGCAAAAACTCATTTTTATCCTTATTCAAATTTGCTGTGAAAACAAAAGGAATCTTGTGTTTGGCAAGTATGAGAGAATTAAACGGCGCCAGCTCCCATAACTTTAACTCGCTTATCGGTATCAACAAACCGTCATACGGATCTTGAATATCAATTGGTTTAGGAAAAGCAAGAGGAACAATCAACTGGACCCCTGAAGCCGCAATTTCTGCTGCCCTTGAATATTCATCGCCTTTGCCCAATGCCCAAACCGGAAATTTAAATTCTTGTGCTAATTCGGCAATGCGCAATACATTGTTTACGCTGAGTGCTTCAAAAATTGCCGGTAAATGTGCGGTTTGGTTAACTGCCTCCA
Source organism: uncultured Weeksellaceae bacterium (assembly GCA_964508605.1). Lineage (GTDB taxonomy): Bacteria > Bacteroidota > Bacteroidia > Flavobacteriales_D > CAZDUI01 > CAZDUI01. The sequence continues at coordinate 54,847 of CAZDUI010000013.1, forward strand.
ATGAAATATTTCTTTCGTCGACATTCGACGTTGCATACCACTGTGCGTCGTAAAATGTTTGTCGCAACAAAGCAATATTCCCCATGAGCGACGACGGGTATGTTTGACCGGACGAGCCCTTATTGCCAAAACCGAAATGACGTGCAGCAGTAGTTTTTAAGACACTCTTATTGGCGTTCCTGTCGTCCAGGGCCACTAAAACGGATGTTCCTCTCATTAATCCATCCGGCTTATGAACATTCAAAACAGTAAAACCCGTGGTTCTTAACGCTGATGCCTCTTGCATTTGGTGAACAAAGCTCTCAGAAGCCCTGCTTTCAGGATGAATACTCTCGTTCCAGTGTCTGCTGCCCAAAGTTTTTCTTTCCATTTGCGGACCTTCAAAATAGCCATTACCTGATTTAGCCCCCCCCTCTCCGCTGTTCATGCCATAGTCAGAGTACACATCAATAAACCCGGCATAAATAGTATATCCTGTAAGATCTATCACTACTGCTCCGCGCGGTGTTTTTAGGTTTGCAGATACGGACACAATTCGCTCACCCTTCAGTTCTACACTGCCTTTTTCAATTACTTCGCCGGGCTTCACCACAATTCTGGCATTTACCAGTACGTAGTGGTTAGGAACATTTTGTGCTACACCATTATACGGAAAAGTTGGTTGTGCATGCAAATATTTAAATTGCAATGCAATACAAAAAAGAAAAAATACTATTCCGCGCATAGATTCCTTAACGAAATGACGAATATACAAATGAGTTTGACGTAAACAAACCGGCGATTGAAAAGGTAGGTATTACAAACACTAATAAGAACAGATTAAGGCTTACCTTGAAAGTAAATAACACACTCCATATTTCAAATTCTGCGTTTATACACCGGCACAGCAGAACAGGCTTCGCCGAACATCAGCGTCTGAACCACCGGAAGTAATTTTGAAGTAAGCTGAGTAAATACTGCGGCAGGATTATCCAGCCGTGCACATCCTTTTATAATCACTTTCTGGTTAACATAAGGAGCAACGTCCATATTCTGGATAGCCAATTGCAACAATTCAGCACTGTGATTTACGGGGTTGCAAAAAATAACTGACGCTGCAATGGGTGATAACCTTTCAACCATCAGCATCCATGCCCATTGCGGAATAAGTGCTTCTTGCTGCGAACACCATATACAAACGTCAGCCCCATCATATTCTGCAACATCCAGATTCTTCAGGCTTGTTCTGAATTCCTTCTCTTTAACAGCAATATTGTTCCATAAAAAAGGAGCAATATCAAGTACAAGACGTTTGTTGCCCGGCATTAAAGAAAGCGGGTCGAGTGTGATGAGCCCGCTTTGCGCCACTTTATTTATTAGCGTATCTGCAGTATCCATATCATTACAAAAATCCAAGTTCCAAAGCAGCCTCTTCACTCATCATGTCTTTTGTCCAGGGTGGTTCAAAGGTAATTTTCACCTGGGCCGTCTTTACCCCTTCGGTATCTCCTACCTTAACCCGCACTTCTTCAGGTAAAGATTCGGCAACCGGACAATTGGGTGATGTTAAGGTCATAACAACCAAACAATTCATTTCGTCGTCCAAATTTATCTCGTATATGAGTCCCAGCTCAAAAATATCTACCGGAATTTCAGGATCGTACACTGTTTTCAGCGTTTCAATAATTCGGTCTTCAAGAATTCGTTTTTCGTCAGACATTTCCATATTCTTTACTTATTTGTCTCGGATATTGCCAATGCAAAGAGCTTCATTTGCTTAATCATACTTACCAGACCATTGCTGCGCGTAGGTGACAGATGTTCGTACAACCCGATTTCTTTTAAAAAATCCAGTTTTGCGTCAATAATCACAGCAGGCGGCTGTTCATTTAATACCCTGATCAGCAAAGCTATAATTCCTTTTGTAATGATTGCGTCACTATCGGCAGTAAAGAAAATTTTACCATCGCTATAATCAGCATGAACCCATACCTGACTTTGACATCCTTTTATCAGGTATTCCGGGGTTTTAAAACGCGATTCAATTACCGGTAATTCCTTTCCCAAATCAATAATGTACTCATATTTGTCCATCCAGTCGCTGAAGACAGAAAACTCATCAATTATTTCCTTTTCCCTATCCTGAATTGTCATTGCAACATGTTTACCGCCCTTGTAAGGGCTTTTTCAAATCTTTCAATATCCTGCAGGGTATTGTAAAACGACAAAGATACACGAACCGTTCCGGGAATATCAAAGCGTTGCATCAAAGGCTGTGTACAATGATGCCCTGTTCTGACGGCAACACCCTGTTTATCCAGTAACACACCCAAATCATACGGGTGCGCATTTTTTGGAACAAAAGAAACGACAGGTGCTTTGTGCTCAGCTTCTCCTATAATTCTTAAACCGGCAGCGGAACGAACAATTTCAGTAACCATGTTAAGCAACTGTAATTCGTGTTTATATAAAGCATTAAAGTCTAACGATTTCAAAAAATCAACTGCAGCCGAAAGTCCTACGGCTTCTGCAATTGCAGGAGTTCCTGCCTCAAAACGAAAAGGGATTACGTTATATTCTGTTTTTTGAAAAGTTACCGATAGAATCATATCTCCACCCCCTTGATAGGGTGGCATGTGTTCCAGAATTTCCGCCTTTCCCCACAATACACCAATTCCCGTTGGGCCAAACATTTTGTGTCCGCTGAAACAATAAAAATCAGCACCCAAATCTTGTACATCAATTTGCATATGCTGAACGCTCTGTGCTCCGTCAATTAGTACCAAAGCGCCCATAGCATGTGCTTCAGAAATCAACTCACGCACAGGATTAATCGTACCTAAAGCATTTGAAACATGGGTAATGGCCACAATCCGTGTTTTCCCGGTTAACAGATTACTATAACCTGACCGGTCCAGAGTACCATCATCAAGCACCGGAATTACTTTTAATATGGCTCCCGTACGCTGGCAGGCCATTTGCCAGGGAACTATATTGCTGTGATGCTCTAAAGCCGAAATAAGAATTTCATCTCCTGGTTTTAGCAAGTACTGAGACAAACTAAAAGCCACCAGATTAATACCTTCAGTAGTACCCCGGGTAAAAATAACTTCGCGAGATTCCCGCGCATTAATATAGGATGCGATATTGTTACGGGCATGCTCGTAAACATCTGTAGATCTTTGACTCAGATAATGAACGCCTCTGTGTACGTTTGCATTTAATTCCCGGTAATAGCTGTTCATCGCCTCAATCACTGCATCGGGTTTCTGAGAGGTGGCACCATTGTCTAAATAAACCAAAGGGTAACCGTTCACTTCCTGATTCAGAATAGGAAAGCGCTGCCTGATATTCTCAATATATTGATTTATGGTACTTATTTCCATTATTCATTCGCTGTAGCAACAGCAGCAGCTATTGCTGCGTCTGCCTCTTCCCTTAGCAAGGCATTAGAAATTCCGGAAGTAACCTCAGCGGTGAAAGCATTCACCAGCAATTTTTCGGCTTCCTTCTGGCCTATACCTCTGGCTTTCAAATAAAAAACCTGATCAACGGGTAATTGCCCTGTTGTTGATCCATGTGAACATTTCACATCATCGGCATAAATTTCCAGTTCCGGTTTGCTGTAAATTCCCGCCTGCTCGCTTAAAAGTAAATTGGCATTTCTTTGATAAGCGTTGATTCGCTGCGCATCCTGACGCACAAATACCTTTCCGTTAAAAACACCCATTCCCTTGTCCAAACCAATTCCCTTATACAACTCACTTGAAATACAATCCGGTGCCGTATGATTCATAACAGTACTGTTATCGATATGAGATTGGCCATTTGGAACAAAAACGCCATTTAGGGTGGTCTCAGTATTTATTCCAACACTCTTAACCTCTGTCCGGTTCCTTAGCATTTCACCACCTAAACTAACTGTATGCATATTAAAACCACTACCTTCAAACTGTGTAATGCGCTCATGAACGATGTAGCTATCTTCTGAACCCGCATACTGCACCCTGTCGTAATTCAGTTTACTTTTTGGGTGTAATAACACATCTACCGTAGCATTCATACATGCCATACCCGTGACGTTGCGGAATTCGACCGAAACAGTCGCTTCTGAATTCATTCCAAGTTCAATAAAAACCAAAGGTTGAAGCAACACCGAATTTCCAACGAAATATACAATTCTCAAAGGCTTTAAAAGACGCAAGCCATCAGATAGCTTTAAAGAAACAATAGACGTAGGAGCCGCGTGATTCAACGCTAAAAAGACGTCGCCGTCACCATAAGTATACCCCTGAGATTGAGCTATGCTATCCTTCTGATTCAAAGTAATTGTAACACCTTCCGGTAGGGATATATCAGAGTATTGATCCTGAAACAAACTGTTGGAGAATACTATTACATGTGCATTGTTATCAGCCACCGGATTCACACCCGAAAGCAACGAAGCCGGGTCGAATTTTTTATTTAATAATCGCGTAGGGCGTGTATACTTCCAACTCTCGGTTTTTCGTGTTGGAAACTGAAGAACATCCAGCCTTTGCAACGCAAGAGTTCTATGACTGTTATTTATATACCGGCTTCCCAATACTGTTGATTTGAAAGCCGCACCTATTTCGGTATGTTCCATTGTGGTACTCATACCCGTGCAATCTCTTCTTTAATCCAGTCGTACCCGCGTTCTTCCAGCTGAAGTGCCAATTCCTTAGGACCAGATTTAACAATTTGTCCCTTATAAAGAACATGAACAAAATCTGGCACAATATAATCCAGCAATCTTTGATAATGCGTAACAACAATAAACGAACGGTTCGGGTTTCGCAATTTATTCACACCATCTGATACTATTCTCAAAGCATCAATATCCAGTCCGCTGTCGGTTTCGTCTAAAACTGCTAGTTCCGGTTCCAGCATGGCCATTTGAAAAATTTCGTTTCTTTTTTTCTCTCCGCCCGAAAAACCTTCATTTACCGGTCTTCCGCTCAATTCATCCGTCAATTCTACCATTGCCGCCTTTTCCCGCAACATTTTCATAAAATCTCTGCCGGAAAGTGGTTCCAGATTTTTATGTTTCCGTATCTCATTAACAGCTGTCCTAAGGAAATTAATATTGGTTACTCCCGGAATTTCTACAGGATACTGAAAGGCGAGAAATACACCTTCCCGTGCACGAATTTCCGGTTCCATCTCCAATAAATCGGCACCTTTAAACAAAACCGAACCCTGAGTAATTTCATAGTCCTCTTTTCCTGCCAAAACGCCGGCTAACGTACTTTTACCTGAACCATTAGGTCCCATAATAGCATGTACTTCTCCGGGTTGTACGGTTAAATTTATTCCGCGTAAAATTTCCTTGCCCTGTACTGAGGCATGAAGATTATTTATTTCAAGTATATTTTTCATTTCATTTCATTTAAATCAACCTACCGAACCTTCTAACGAAACAGAAAGAAGCTTCCTGGCTTCTACAGCAAATTCCATAGGAAGCTGATCCAGTACTTCTCTGGCATAACCGTTAACAATCATTCCAATAGCCTGTTCTTCATCTAAACCCCGCTGACGGCAATAGAATATCTGATCTTCACCTATTTTAGAGGTGGTGGCTTCATGCTCAACGCTTGCCGTGGGATTATCTACTTCAATATAAGGAAAAGTATGGGCTCCGCACCGGTCGGTCATCAGCAAAGAGTCGCATTGCGAAAAATTCCTTGCATTGCGCGCTCCTTTGTGAATTTTAACCAATCCTCTGTATGAATTCTGACTTTCACCCGCCGAAATGCCTTTACTAATAATGGTACTTTTAGTATTCTTTCCCAAATGCACCATTTTAGTGCCTGTATCGGCCTGTTGTCTGTTATTGGTTACCGCAACCGAGTAAAATTCCCCAATACTGTTATCTCCTTTAAGAATGCATGAAGGGTATTTCCAGGTAATGGCCGAACCTGTTTCTACCTGAGTCCATGAAATTTTGCTACGGTTATGCGCCATTCCGCGTTTGGTAACAAAATTATAAACGCCACCCTTACCATCTTTATCTCCTGGATACCAGTTTTGCACTGTTGAATACTTTATTTCGGCGTCGTCAAGAGCAATCAATTCTACTACCGCGGCATGAAGCTGATTTTCGTCGCGACTAGGTGCCGTACACCCCTCAAGGTAACTTACATAACTACCTTTATCGGCAATTACCAGTGTTCTTTCAAACTGCCCGGTGCCCGCTTCGTTAATCCTGAAATATGTACTCAATTCCATAGGACAACGCACTCCCTTGGGGATATAACAGAAAGATCCATCCGTAAACACCGCTGAATTCAATGCAGCATAAAAGTTATCTGTTACTGGTACCACAGTACCCATATACTTTTGAACGAGTTCGGCATGTTCCTTCACAGCTTCACTGAAAGAACAGAAGATAATTCCCAATTCGGCAAGCTTTTCTTTAAAAGATGTGGCAACAGATACTGAATCCATCACAAAATCTACGGCCACACCACTAAGTCTTTTTTGTTCTTCCAACGAGATGCCCAGCTTCTCCATGGTCCGGCGCAACTCAGGGTCTATTTCATCAAGACTGTTATATTTCGGACGGGTTTTAGGTGCGGCATAATATGAAATTGCTTGAAAATCGACCGGAGGATATTGCACATGAGCCCACTGTGGCTCCGTCATTTTTTTCCAGGAATCAAAGGCTTTTAAACGCCATTGCAATAACCAGTCAGGCTCGTTTTTCTTGGAAGATATTAATCTGATAACATCTTCGGTTAAACCGGCGGGCACTTTATCCGTTTCAATATTCGTTGTAAAACCAAACTCGTACTCCTTACCGGTAACCTCATCTAATATATCGTCACCCTCATATGCCATATCAATGTCTTTAAATTGAAAAACTCTCACCACAGCCACACGTGCGGTCTGCATTCGGATTTCTAAATATAAAACCCTTGCCGTTCAATCCACCGGAATAGTCCAGCTCAGTTCCCACCAGGTAAAGCATGGAACGCTTGTCTACAACCACCTTTACACCATTATCCTCAAACCATTTGTCGTCCTCCCTCATCTGATTGTCAAATTCCAGATTGTACATCAACCCCGAACAACCGCCGCCCTTTACACCAACCCGGATAAATAAATCATCCTTGTCCTCTTCCTGCATTAGCCTAATGGCTTGATTTTTGGCCGTATCTGAAACTTTAATCATAGATTTATTATAATTTTAACACTATTCTTTGACAATTGTTTATTTCAATTTAGAATGAATCTAAATTAAAATACAATGCAAAAATACCATAAAAACGGTATTTGTCAACACAAAAAAAGACTGAGAAGCCGCGATTTTTTAAAATTAACACATTACATGATACATTATCATGACATTAGAATCAATCTATACGGGTAAGATACCAGCTTACATCACCACCTCCAGAAGGGGGAGTGTTCATTACACAAGGGTAAATACTGGTGGTTATGCCAAAAGTCCAAATCATTGACTTTCGCTTCATTTTTGTAACCATTACACTTAATTGGCTTTCCTGCTGGCACATCATATGCGCATGGTTTCCGGCACTGTCTAACCAGTAGGCTCCGTAAAACTCTATGTACAAGTCTGAGCCTTTATAAGTAGAAACATTAAAAACACCTTCAACGGGATCCGAGCCTGCGTCATACGGATAATGGTTCAGCATCAATCTACCAATCCCGTATTCATCCACGATAACAGTTCCATAATTTTCTAAAATAACATTTTCACCCACCGTTACTTTATCAATTTCAAAAGTTCCTGAAAAATACTTCAGATCATCTTTTTGAAATGACTTGTTACATCCTTGAAATACAGAAAGTAATAAAAACAACAATGGTAGTATTCTGTACATGCTTATTGTTTTTTCAAAGTAAATCTGAACTCAACCGATAAATTTATATAGCCATGGTCAGTAAGGAATGAATTCAGGGTCCAGGGCATTAAAACCTTCATTTCCTTTTTATCCAGATACATTACATTACCGTACCATGGGTCGCCAATAGTTAATGTTCCCGCTATATAATCCCACTCAATATTTGCTAAACTGTACAGATAAACATATTTTGCGTCAAAAACTTCCGGTGTAAATGACAAGTCCATGGTCATGTCCTCTCTGAAAGCCATTGTACCTACATTCTGAAAATTAGCAGTATCCACAATAGAATTGGACTGCATGTCGTCAACAAACCACACCTCCATTCGTTCAATGTTCCAGGTACCTGCAATTTGTTTTTTTATAGTTCGTTCTGTCCCCATTGTAAAAAAGTCATCGTTATCCCTGCAACCGGGAATAACCATCGCTGTAACAAAGAGAAGAAGCACTAAAAATAAACCGGTTTGCATTCTCATACCCCATGTACACATTTAAGGAACCTGTTTTTATATCTGCTTTGTTTTCTTTTGGCAGCACCTGCAAAAAGCATGTAATCATCTATTTCATATATCACACTAATTTCATGTGTACCCATGGTTGAAGTACGTAATCTTGAAATAGTAAAATCGTAGCTGTAACATACTTTTACCCTTGCACCGGCATCGTGCAGGTCAATGTTGGAACCGATATTGAAAACAAATGAGTCGTATTGTGTTCCCTTCATTGCGAGAGTGCGGTTGCGGATCCAGAATCCCGCGTAAATTGGATTCCGAACCATATTTATTCCTGCCGTAAATGTGTTAAATGGTCCTTGCTGTTCCCAGTTAAAAGCCGGAGCATATATTACATTCTGATAAAAAATATTGGTAGTGGCGGTAAGGTTATATTTCAAAGGGAGTTTACCTCCTGAATTAAAAAACTGGTCGGTGGGATTGGTAAGATGATGAACGGCAAAGCCCAGCGTTGAGAATAATTTCAAATCCCGATTTTCGTGGTTCGGGCTGTTTAACATCATCATCACTCCGGCTGCAAAATCGGGATATACAATTCTGTCGTTGGCCGGTGCGATAAAATCGGTTGAATTTACATTGCCGTACACTTCATCTAACTGGTCGCTAAAGACAAAACTTGTAAAGTCTATATGCTTCATCACCACTGCACTTTGAAAACCTGCCTGAATTTGAAAATTGCGGGTTTCAACAGGGCGATATGAATAATACAAACTCAGGTTATTGGTACGAAGTTTTCCTTCCCCTTCACCGTCATGAAGGTATGAAAACCCCAGACCGGTTTTATTTAATGCCAGTGCTTCGGCTCCAACAAAAACAGTATTGAAATTGCTGGGAACGTGTGTCCATAAAGCCCTCATATTCCCGGAAAATCTGAAACCGCTGTGAATGGCAGTAGCCGCCGGATTGTAGTACAGAGTATTGTTAAAGAAATGCGAGAAGTTCGGGTCCTGAGCATTTAACCCTGCTCCAGAGCAAATACAAACCAATAACAACACTATTTTTTTTATTCGAATCATCGCAATACCGTTACTGTTCCGCTTGCGCGTAAAATTCCCGTTGGATATTCCTGACCTTCCCACAGAGACTCGTCAAGATACGTTGCTTCTGCTCTCCACACATACGCGTCCTGTGGAACAGGTTTTCCCAGATATGTGCCATCCCATGCGCACAATGGTCTTCCGTCGGCGTCCAGTTCACGACATTCCCACATAAGGTTGCCCCATGTGTCGTAAACTCCTACATAAAACGTACGCAACCCTACTCCAATGGGAATAAAATGCCCCAACTCGTAGTTGTTATGTCCATATGACAGCACATTGGGAAAGAACAATCCCTTGAAGTACATTACCTGAATCACTTCATACAGGGTATCGGGGCAACCATATTCGTTGGTGGCAATCAGCATGACCTCAAGGTCTCCAAATTTTTCAAAACGATGTATTGGATGCTCTTCTGTGCTGCTTCCATTACCAAATTCCCATTGATAGGATAAGGCACCTTCCGATTCATTTGTGAATGCCACCGTACCACTCAGAGGATCGGGTTCATGTATATTTTCATAACTGAATCCTGCTGTTGGTGTTGGAAAGATTTGTACAACCGCCGGCAGCGACATAGTGTCGGAACAACCATCGGCAGTTGTAACAATCAGCGATATATCATAAACACCCGAGTCCTGGAACACAATTTCAGGATTGAAATCGGTAGATGTACCTGTGCCATAATTCCAAACCACGTTATCGGCAAACAAACTGTTGTTGGACACTCCCAATGGATACAGGGCACACCAGGCCGATGTATCAACGGTAAAATCGGCGGTGGGCAGCTGGAATATTTCAACAATATTATAAGCTGTATCGGTGCAGCCATAGCTATTGGTTGCAATCAGTTCTACCGAATAATCTCCCGGCGTGTTATAGCTGGTTGACGGATTATTCAATACAGAGGTCTGACCATTACCAAAATTCCATTGGTATCCGCTTGCTCCTGTGGATGTATTATTAAATAAAGCACTGACAGGCTGATAGCACGGGTCGGTGTTGTTTACGGTAAACGATGCTACCGGCAACGGGAACGCATTTACAGGCATGTAGGCGGTATCGGTACATCCGTTTACATTTACGGCAATCAATTGCACCATGTAAATTCCATTGGTTGTATATGTGTGAGACGGGTTAACAGATATGGATGTATTTCCATCGCCGAAGTTCCACTCGTAAAACTGAGCATTCGTACAGGTATTCGTCATGGTTACAGGCAATGGAATACAGCCCTGGTCTGGTACCAATGTGAAAGAAGCCACCGGATTATTGGCCACGGTAATAGTATGAGATATGGAACCCACACAACCATTGGTAAGGCTGGTACCAAAAAGCGTTACTGTATAACTACCCGACGAAGCATACGCGTGTTGCGGATCATTCAGGGTACTTGTACCGCCATCGCCAAAATCCCACGAAACACCGGCAAGGGGTCCGCTCAAATTGGTAAACTGGAATGGTACATTTGCACATACCGAATCGGGAGCCCAGGAAAAATCAACCGGAGGTGAAGGAAACACTTCAACAACTGCCTGTGCCGTATCGTAGGAGCAACCATCGTTCACAAAAAGCTGAACGGTATAGGTTCCTGCGGTTGTAAAAGTATGGGTTGGATTGGCTGCCAGACTTGTATTTCCGTCGCCGAAATCCCAGCTGAAGAATAAGCCGCCGGTACTGAACTGCGTAAAGTTGATGGTAAGGGGTTCGCAACCGCTGGTTACCGGAGTATTAAAGAAAGCATTTACTGCGTTTGGCAATACGGTTACATCATGATACGCCGTATCCACACCACATTCGTTGGTTACCACCAGCATCATAGTGTACACGGTATCTTCAGTACCGGTGTAAAAAGTATGAACAAAAAGACTGTCATCCTGTGTACCGAAGGTACCATCGCCAAAGTCCCATTCGTAGGTATCCGGTAAGCCCAGACTATTGTTTGCTATCAGGGCATTGTATGGCGAACAGCCCACACTGAACTGAGGTCCGAAAATAGCAGTAGGCGAAGGCATTACAATCACACTATCGGTATGGGTTACGGTACCGCAGAAATTCGTAACCGACAAGGTAATATAATAGGTAGTATCTGCCAAGACACCCTGCTGATAGGTCACATCCGGCGGATTGGTTCCTGCAAACGTGGTGCCGTCGCCAAAATCCCAGCTTTCAGAAATACCTACACCCGACGAAAAGTTGGTAAAGCTAACCTGCAACGGTGCACAACCACTATCGGGAAGGAGAGTATAAAAGGCAATGGGCGGTTCGCGTACTTCAATGGTTGTTGTGATACTGTCCACACAACCTGCAGCACTGGTGGCGATCAGTTGCACATCGTAAAACCCTGTGGAAGACCACGTGTGTGTTGGGTCGGAAGCCACAGAAGCGCCGCCATCTCCAAAATCCCATTGCCATGTGCTGCCTCCAGAGGATGTATTGGTAAATAACTCGGGGTTACCGATACAGGCCACCGGATTATTGGTAAACGACGGTACCGGCAGCGGATTTACCTGTGCTTCCAACGTATCGCGATTCAGACATGAGGTTACTGGGTCTGTATATGTATACACAATGGAATAAGAACCAGCACCTGTTCCCGGATCAAAAGTTCCGGCAGTTGCATTAGTAATGCCCGTACCCGACCATAAGCCCCCAGCAGGTGTTCCCGAAAAACTCACGGGATCATCGCTCACGCAGAACTGGTCGTCCGGTCCGGCATTTACTAACGGCAATGCATGTACACTGAATACCATATCGTCTGTAGTTGCACAGTTTCCGGCACCGAAACTATAGGTTAAGTTAAAGATACCAGCCGTTGAAGGCGTAAATACGCCCGCCGTTGTAACCCCGGTTCCGCTCCATGTTCCTCCGGCAGGTAACCCTGTAATGTTTACAGCCGGGTCGTTAATACATGCTTCTAAATCTAAACCGGCATCGGCAGGTACAGGCGCCACCACCGTTATAATACGATCGTCGGAAGCTGAACAGCCGGTACCCAGAGTATATGTATAAGTAACCGTAAATGAACCCACGCCGGAAGGAGTGAAAGCACCTCCGGCAGTTATACCGGAACCGCTCCAGGTTCCACCTGCGGGGCTACCCGTGAAACTCACAGGAATTGGCTGGTCGCAAAGCGTAGTATCATTACCCGCGTCAACCACAGGAAGGGCGTTTACAAAAACATCAGCGTTATCCGTATTACTACAGCCATTTCCATCAGTAAAGGAATAGGTTGCCGTAAAGTTACCAATACCGCTTACCGCAGGAGAGAACGTACCGTTAGCAGCATTTGTAATACCCGTTCCTGACCAGGAACCACCCGCAGGGCTTCCGGTAAGGTCGAAAGGAACTGCATCCACACAAACTGTCTGGTCAGGACCAGCATTTACTACAGGTAGTGCATTTACAGTGATATCCAAATCATCGGTGGTAAGACAAGAGCCTGTACCGAAAGTATATGTAACTGTAAATGTTCCTGCAGTTGCCGGTGTAAAGGTTCCACCCGCAGTAATATTCGGACCCGACCACGTACCTCCGGCAGGGGTGGCTGTCAGGTTAAAAGCAGGGTCATTAATACAGGCATCCAAATCGCTTCCTGCATCAGCCGGAACCGGTGCAACTACCGTTACTTCGGCATCGTCGGTTGCGGTACAGTTGTTTCCGTCGGTATAGGTATATGTAACTGTAAAAGTACCTGTACCCAAAGGAGTGAACATGCCACCGGCTGTAATATTGGGGCCCGACCATGTACCTCCGGCCGGAGTTCCGGTAAGTTGCTCGCCCACGGGCTGGTCGCACAAAGTAATGTCAGGACCGGCAGAAACTACCGGTAGTACATTCACAACAGCCGTAAGGGCATCAGAATTATCGCACCCGGTAGCTGCATCGGTATATTCATAGGTAAGAGAAAAACTGCCCGTACCAGAAACCGATGGGTCAAAAGCGTTACCCGCAACCCCTGTTCCGATCCAAACACCACCCGCAGGCGTGCCACTCAACGACTGAACACCGGCATCAACACATATATTGATGTCCGTTCCCGCATCTACTACCGGTAATGCATTTACAATTACGTCAACAGACCCGCTACTGGCACAGGTTCCGGTACCCAAAGTATAAGTAAGTGTATATGTTCCTACTGTTATTGGATTATAATCTCCGGTTGCACTTACGTTTGTACCGCTCCATGTTCCGCCGGCAGGCGTTGCATTCAGGATGAACACAGGATCGTTCAGACACACCGTCTCGTCTGCCGGCATCACAATCACTGCGGGATCGTTCACGGTAATTTCAACGTCATCTGAAGCTGTACAGTTGTTACCGTCGGTATAGGTATAAGTAACCGTAAACACACCAACAGCCGTGGGTGTAAATTCACCTGCTGCCGTAATATCAGGCCCTGACCATGTTCCGCCGGCAGGTGATCCCGTAAGTTGTTCAGGAATGGGTTGATTACACAGTGTGAGGTCGGGTCCGGCAGCAACCACCGGCAATGGATTTACAGTAACGGTAACATCTTCCGAGTCGTCGCAACCACCCGAAGTGCCTACAACAGTGTAAGTGGTAGTAACCGTTGGATTTGCCGTAACCACAGCACCGGTTGTGGCGCTCAAGCCGGTGGCCGGCGACCATGAGTACGATGTTGCACCCGAAGCCGTAAGCACTACATCATCACCTTCACAAAAGGAAGCCGAAGCCGGAGTAACGGTAACCACAGGGGCAGTAGTAATTACTACATTTACTGATGCAGGACTGCTGGGGCAACCATTGTCGGCAATGCTTAAACTATAGGTTCCCGCATTGGCGGCAGTAACCGCAGCAATCGTAGGGTTTTGCAATGTGCTCGTAAATCCGCCGGGACCAGTCCAGCTGTAAGTGATTCCGGCACCCGTGATGGTTGTAGAAAGATTTAGTGTTTCGCCTTCGCAAAGCGGAGAATTTGCAGCAGCATCGGGTATTGCAGGAGGTGCAGAAACAGTCAGTGGAACCGAAGCTGTTGCTGTTCCGCAGCCATTGGTAGCCGATACCCCTATATTGATATTTCCCGGAGTATTAAAGGTAACCGAACCCGGAACTTCTACTGCAGCAGATGCGGGGCTTCCACCCGGAAATGTCCAGCTGTAGGCTGTAATAGGCAGGTCGCAATCGGCAAAAGTAGCAGAAGGTGAAACGCTCTGACCGGCACAAATGGCGGTAAGCGCAGACGGTGTAATTTCCGGAATTGTATTGGCAATCACCGGTTGAGTAGCAACAACAGCACCACAGGAATTGGTGAGGGTTAGCTGTACCGTGTAATTACCGGCATTGGTGAACTGAAACATGGGCTCCCAGTCGTCAGCTGCGGTACCCCCTGAAAAATTCACACCGGATGTTCCCGGAGCACACGAAGATCCATTGAAGAGTGTTGTCCACAAATAAGAAGTATTACAGGAATTACTGGTATCAGATGTATTGTTAACCGTTACTCCAAAAGGAACACAATCTGAAGGAGGAACCAATGTAAACGCCGGAACAGGCGCAGATTCAATACAAATATCATGAGACTCGGTAGAAGTACCGCAACTGTTTTGTGCCGATAAGGTAACCGTGTAAGTACCCGGTGCCGAATATGGATGAGACTGAGGCACACCTGTAAGATCCATAACTGTCGGGCTTCCGTCGCCAAAATCCCAGGTAAACACGGTACTTTGAGAACAAGTGGAATTAAAACCCAAAACAGAAGTATTGGTAAATAACACAGGCAAATTCACACATTGAGGAACAGGTGCCGGCGTAAAATGTGCTTCAGGTGCAATATAAACCCGGATGGGGTTTATGGTAGCAATGGAAATGTCGCAGGCGTTGATGGCAGAAATGGTAAAAGTATAAGCACCGCCCAAAGCACAGCTACTTTCAGTATACGTATGGCAAATCTGATTGGGTGGCGCATGTGGAATGGTATCAATGTCCGACCCGTCGCCGTAATCAATAGTGTATATGGTAGATGGGTGATTGGTACCGAAATTACTTAAAGGGAAGCACAACGACAACGGACCGCAACCGGTTGTACCACCCGGATTGGCAACACCAATGGCCGGATTGGTAATATTACTTACCAAATAGGTTTCCGTTGAAATACATCCATTGGTTCCTTCTACGGTAAACGTAACATCGAAAATTCCCTGTGTTGTGTAGGTGTGTGTTGCACTGGCAAAAGTACCGGCAGCGGTAAAATCGGCTGTACCGTCTCCCCAGTCAATGGTATAACTGGTGTTATTGGTGGGGTTCGTCATGTTGAACATGGTAACCGTAAAATTTGAACCGTCACAATTTTTCCATGAGGTAAGTGGGTCCTGCAAATCAGGCACCGGACTTTGCTGTACGTTAACAGTATGCGTCTGAACATCTGTGCACCCGGCCGAATTTGTAACGGTGAGTGTTACTGTAAAACTCTCTGAACCTGACCCGGGTGCAATGAAAGTATGAACCGGATGTGTTGAAGTGGAGGTATTTGAGCTGCCTGAAGCAGGATTACCGAAATCCCACTGATAAGTTAAACCCCCACCTGTACTGGTGTTGGTAAATGAAACCGGGGTACTGGAGCACTGATTATTGGGAGCAAAAGTAAAACCCGCATTCGGATTCGGTGAAACAGTAACTGTTATTTGGTCGGTATCCGTACAGCCATTGCCGTCATCTATAGTAACCGTATAAGTGGTTGTACTGTTAGGGTCTGCAACCGGATTGGGACAATTATTACACGATAAGCTACCCCCTGACGACCAGCTATAGGTGTATGTACCCGAACCACCCGAAGCCGTAGGTGCACCACCTATTGCAACAGAACCACCGGCACAAATGGTAACATCGTCACCGGCATCGGCAGTACATTGTGCGTATGACGCAACTGATAATACACTTATAACAAAGCATATAACAGCAACCTTTCCGGAAAATAAGATATTTCTACGCCACATTACGCCGCAAAGGTATTAAACCATTCATAATCTGCAATACGACGATTACCGTAGCTTACAGTTGCCCCCCAGTCTTTCAGATTTTGCATTTTTTTTCTTCATCGCACATCACAATTAAAAAAAACATATATTTGCAGCCCGAAATTTAGTTTCGGGAAATTCCTCCTTAGCTCAGCCGGTTAGAGCATCTGACTGTTAATCAGAGGGTCCTTGGTTCAAGTCCAAGAGGGGGAGCAAACAAAATCAAGGGGTTACAGGTGTGTAGCCCCTTTTGTTTTTTACCATTGTAACACAAAGCGGTTGATAGTATGAATTTACCGGCCTGCGTTCGTTTTTCAGGTCTTTCATTTGAAACCCCAATGCACCAGATCCGGTTTTTCAGCAAACGCATCCACAAATCGCACCGGATGATCTGCCTCAATAAGTTCTTCCAACCTCACCATTTCAAGTTGCTTTCGGCCGGGAGTTGCGAAATATTCATCAAAGCAATGGATTTTCAGTGATTAAATTCACAATCATTTCGATTGTGGTATAAGAATTTTTGTTATAGTTTTACACTACGGAAGGTGGGTGGATGATTCACAATCTGACGATACAACCAATGCTTATTAATTCGAAAACTATTTCACCTTCTTTCCTTTGATGATGAATGGATATTTAGCTTCATCATCGTAAATTGTACGACTCGCTTTTCTCTCTGAAATATCATCGAATTTCATTTTATTAGCGCATTGCTTAAATTAAGGGTTCCCAATTACCAAAATTTCTTATTAATCATCAACACGTAAAGATGTTCTTATTGTTTTCCACTTTTTTTGTTGGAATATTAGCTGGTTCCTCAAAATTTGTTCCAAGTAAAAGGTTGTTTTTTTCAATAATTACAACTATTTGTTCCCATATTTTTACTATTTCTTCTGTTGTATAATCTCGCCCGACACTTCCATTTATGCCTTGTGTTTGCATTGGAGAAATAATTTCAGGAATATCAATTGCTGGTCTTTTAAAGGCAAAGTCGCTTTCGATTTTTTTTGTGTATATCCTAGAGGGAGCAAAAGAAAAAATATTTTCATATTGTTTTCTCTCCGTAAAGGTCACTCCTTCATAATATTTATATTCATCTTCTAAGGAATTGCATTGTATTTTCTCACAGTATTTTTTATTAAGAAGTGGTTCAATACCAGCATGATAAAATGTAGTATTCCTTTTTGTTAATTGCTGAACAGTAGATAACTTATATTTTTTTTGTCTGTCGGAAACTACAAGCAATGTATCCAAACAAAATTTACCTTCAACGCATGAACCAAACAGAACAAGTGAAAAAGGGTCTAAGTTTCGTAATATTGTTTTGACGCCCTGTTGGCAAATAAAATACTTAAACGAATTGCCAAACACATACGGGTCTGTATTGTGACAACGAATTGAAAGCGATACATCTAAAAAAGGCCGGTTTAAGTAAGATGGAAAGTGACGACCAAGATAGGGTAACCTCTCTATGTATGATTGCGGTTCCCATTCTCCCCAAAATGTTAGGCAAGCTTCTTTTTCACTGTTTTTTGAAACATATTTTCCCTTTGATAACAAAAATTTCCGTTTATGCTTATCCCCACAATTCCAAGGTATAATAGCTGAACCTCTTGGAGGCGTTGCTTCAGGTCCGGGATGCAGGAACTGTATTATTTGAGGCATAGTTTAGAATTTAATTTCGCATTTAAATCAAGTAAGGAAGCTCGCATGAGCTTCCTTACAATTAAAATTTTTTTACCAGCAATTTTGCCAAGTGGTTCCATCATAAACCCTTAATTTATTTAACGTGTTATCAAAGTAAATATCACCCTTGGATGGCGAAGTGGGTGCTGATGATCTGGGTTCGAGTCTCATTACGTCACTAACATGAAGAGCTCTTGCAGGAGTTGTTGTCCCTAAACCTAAATTACCAGTGTTAGTTAGGGTTAATAGTCTTACAGTTCCTGTAGGTGCATTTGAACCATCAGCAACACCTGAAGTTGCGGTATTATGGACATTAGTAACTAATCTTTGTATAACAAAATTATCTGAATTACCACCGAGAGCTGACCCATAAGGTCTACCAACAAACCATTCATTACTGCCAAGTTCATCCAGCAGAAAAATACCTGTTGCACGTTTATTAGTTAAACCAGTAGCCTTAAAAACGACTGCACCATGATGAAAACCAGATGAACTTGTTGACGATAAAGTCAGTTCTGCCGGTGTAGTACCTCCTCCTTTCAAACTCAAAATTGATGACGGACTATTCGTCCCAATCCCAACACTACCTGAATTGTAAAATACGTCATTACCATTTACCTTCCAGTAAGTTGTATCACCATCCTGCACATTGTCTACTTCAACTGTCTTTGCATGTAGTGCATACGGCACACTCAATAATTGACTTGTCCCTGTGATACTGTAACTAGTGCCACCTGCAGGGTCAGTTTCAGTTTTAACAAAATAAGGGCCATTAACCCAATCAATATTAGCGAAGCTACCCGACACAACAGATCCTCCACCAATTTCAATACTTACCAAACCGTTGGCATTAGTTGTTGGCGTTTGTGTCTCAACATACACAGCCGTGCCGCTTGGCGTTGTTTGTAAAATGCTAATTCGCATACCAACAGTAGAGCTTGTAACTAAAGCATTTGAATTGTTGCGAATAACTGCTTGATAGCTCATTTTGTTAGGTGATTGAGCAAACACGAAGGCAGTCATTAAAATTGCTGCACAAATTGTAATTATTTTTTTCATGATTTTTTAGTTTTTGATGATTTTAAATGATTGAAATTTCTTGTTTTCTTGGTTTACAACATTAATAAAGTACGTAGCAGAGGGCAAACCATTCATATTTATTTGTGTTTGCTGCGCGGTTACTTGTCCGTTGCTTAATTGTTTACCCTGCATGTCAAATAATTGATATAACAATTTTTCATTGTTGTAGTCGCTTATTTGCAAGGTTAAATTTTCCGTGGTCGGGTTGGGGAATGCAGTCAGCGAAATATTTAGCTCTGTTTCCTTAATGCCAACTGTGAAAATTTCGTAGGCATGTTGCACTCCCTGTGCTACACTTCCGTTACTTCCTGTGCTAGTTGTGCATACTACCTGTCCGATACTGTAAGCAACTGTTCCACCACTACCTGTGGCATCACCACCAGATGAATTGGCAGACTCTTGAGCTTGTGCAAAGCTAGCCCATAGCAGTCCTGCCATTAACATGGCTAAGGGTCTTGATTTATTTTTTGTCATATTACTCGTTTTACTTTTGGTTTTCAATAATAACAATGACAAACCTAAATGCGATTAAAATATTTAGTTGATACATCCTGATACAAGTTTCCGTAAAATTGAAGTTTAGATAGTAAAACAGCTAACTTTGCCGAATGACTTTGGTAAAAACAAAAGACATAAAGCGCTTAAAAGAACTTATAGAGAAGCAAATTGGGATTTCAATAAGCCACCGGCCAGATTGTGAACGATTGTCACAAGATATTTTACAACGCACCGGGCAGTTTATAAGCTATAACACGCTTCGCAGAGTTTTTGGACTGGCAGGAACAAAAAATTCCAGTAAACCGACAATTTCCACTTTAAATATTTTAGCAAATTATTGCGGTTACAAAAGCTTTTATCAGATAGGACTTGGTGAAGGAAGGGGAGATATCACCACAGAGGAGATTTATGAGAAATTATTGTCTTTCCAAATGGAAGGGCGTATTCATTCAGATGATTTGAATTTACTTATCAAAGGGATTGAGCAAACTCCAAATTACTACATTTTCTTATTTGAGGTCATTAATCTAAGTTTCAGACTAAATGATACGAGTTTTATTCTTAGTTTATTTAAACTGGATGATTTGTTTTTAAACCGGAGTTATCTGTACACACATGTCTATTTCAGTATGATTGATGTGGGTATTCAAATGCGCACGAGACCGGATAAAAAGGAAATTTGGAAACATTGGGCAAAACACGAAAATGCACGGTCGTTCTATTTTGAACTGTTTGTGGATATGGACTTTTTAGTGGTTGACCATTATATTGCTCTACGTGAATATCGTAAGAACAAAAAAAGTCCAGAAGCTATTCTTTTCTCTTCGAGCTTATTATTTCTTCGTGCATATATGTTAGGCAAATCAATAGAAATGGAAAGAGAGATTTCATTGATGGATTCCGTTCCACTTTCTGAGGAAATACACCCTATACCCGTTGCCCGCTACCTAACGGCCAAAATGCTTTTCGAAAAAATGAATTTTGGAGAAATAACTCCTGCAACAAGGAAATTCATCATAGATTCTTTTCAAAACATCAGGCATCATGGCATTGAAGGTAAATACACTTCCTTTTTTCATTTTTGGATGATGGAAGGTCTTGTTCTTTCCTGTGAGTATGACATAGCAATGGATTTAATTCTGATACTTGAAAAGTACGGAAAAGAGGACCACAGTTACTATAACAAAGGTTCATGGGAAAGATATAAGGTATATAAAGCCTTTACTTTACTTCATCATGGGAATCCAAAGATCGCAGCCAATATATTTTCAGGAATAAACCGAAAACAGTTTCATCCGTTCAGCTATCAGTATGATGGTGTATTTTTAGATGTTTTGGCTTTTAAACTAAAAAATGATAAATCAGCATTAAACAAAGCCAGATTGACGGCAAAGAAATTGAAGTATAATTGCTTACTCCAACTTTTATTGAACTGATATGGGTTACCTTTATCAAATATTATCTGTATTTTCATTTGGCACAGGTAACGTATTATGGAAGTTTCTTGGACCTAGTACAAATATATTTCATGTTATTGCTATTCGATCATTGTTTACTTCTTTTTTATTCTTGATTCTATGGCTGGTTGACTTCAATATAAATGGATCAGTAACGGACTATATTCTGGCAATCGGCTTGTGCGCAATAAGTTTTTGGGGGTTGTTTTTTTTCAATCTTTCCATGAGAAAAACAACAGCAACTTTCACTGTAACTGTCGCTGGTTTGAATTCACTGTTTGGAATAATTACCGGGATAATAGTATTCAATGAGCAACCAGATATTTTCTTTTATTTGGCTCTAATATTAGTTTTTATCGGCTTGTATTTATTAGAAGAAAATTCCTATCGGCAATTAACTTTCGGCAATCTTTATGCACTATTGGCAGCAATAATATGGGGTTCAACTTTTGCTCTATTCAAAATACCTGTCCAAACAATAGGCGCAAATTCATTTTCTTTCCTTTTGGAAGCTACTGTTCTCACAATGTCAGGTATTCTATTAATTCCAACACTTATCAAGAAAGAAGATAAAACTCCATTAAAAAAATCAGAGTTAATTATACTTTTCTTTCTGGCCATAACAACCTTTTTGGGAGTCAATTTATTTTCTCATGCTGTTCAACTTGTTCCGGTAACCCAAATCGCATTGATTTCTTCTTTTACTCCGGTAGTTTCGGTAATTATCGCGAATGTGATTTTGAAAGAATCAATAAGTTCACAACAATACATTGGAATTGGTTTAATTAATATTGGTATAATTGGGGCGAATTATTAAATGATTTGATGAAGCACAGTCTAGAACCACATAAACTTGGTTTAAACGACAGACAAATAAAGGCAGTTTTGATTGTTAAGGAAAAAGCAAAAATTACAAATAGTGAATACCAAGAGCTTTTTGACGTATCTAAGGCGACAGCAACAAGAGACTTGACCGAACTGGTGGAAAACTTTGCACTTCTTGACAAAATTGGACAAACAGGAGTAGGAACAGCATATATTTTAAAGGGCTCATAAAGGGCTCAAACGGCTCATTATGGACTCAGAAACGGCTCAACAGCTAACAGAATCGGGAAAAGTAAAAGCGGTATAGCTTGCTAAGCAGAAAGGAGAAATCACAAATAAGGATTTTCAAAAGTTTTTTGGTGTTGTAAGAATGACAGCTAAAAGGCACCTGACTGAGATGGTTGACAAGGAAATTTTAAGATCATCAGAAACTAAAGGAGCAGGCTCAATACTATGAACTTTGAATTGCATCATCATTGCACCATCATTGCCTCAAAATTGCGTCAATTGAACCGCATAAAACGCCAATAACGCCAAAATGACGACAGAATACAGACAAAAAGGATAGAAGAAATAATAAGTAAGAAGTCCAGTGAGAATTCCGTTTCAAACTGACCCCCCATTCCGTTTTAAATTGACCCCCTATT
>CAZDUI010000014.1:0-74544 GCA_964508605.1 uncultured Weeksellaceae bacterium
TGCAATTAGAACCATCGGATTGCGAAACCAATACAGGGTTAATAAAACTAACGCCTGCCACCGGCGGCACCGCCCCATACTTTTATACCGTAAACGGCATTACCCAACAAGCCAATGCGCTGTTCGAAAATTTAGGCAACGGAACTTACCCTGTACTGGTAACCGACGGCGTAGGGTGTACCTGGCGAGATACTATTGACGTTCCGGCCACGGTGGCAGCTCAGGCAGGGTTTACAGCCAATCCCGCCGAAGGCCTTACCCCGCTGGAAGTGAACTTTATAAATCAAAGCAGCGGCGCCCAGCATTACACATGGTACGCTCAATCAGATACCGCCATAACAACCAACTACACACACACCTTTCAGCACGAAGGCAACTACAATGTAATGCTGGTGGTTTACAACACCGACAGCACCTGTACTGATACCGCACGCACGGTAATTATGGCAAAAACTGCCATATTTCTTGAAATGCCTTCGCTGTACCACCCCAACAACGACGGCACCTACACATTAAAAACCCGTGGCATTACAAACCTAAAACAACAGTGGTTCGATGCCTCAGGCCGGCTGGTGTACAACCTAACCACAGCCCTGCAACCCGGCGAAACTCTCACTAATGGCACCCTGCAAACTCTGGCCGCCGGCACCTATCTGTACCGCATTACCGCCACCGGCATTCACAACGAAACCGAAGTCTTTGAAGGAAAAGTGGTGGTAGTGAGGTAAATGGTTTTGGGTTGGGAATCCTTAAAAAGACCAATAAACTACAAATTATAAATTTGTCCGCTGCGCCAAACATCTACTGCCAGGTACCAAATGGGTTTATAAAAGGGTCCGCGGTCTAGAATATAGTCGTGTAAACCAAAAGGTAATTCAGTTTTTTCGAAGGTAAAAACAATGGTATTGCTGCTTCGGTCTTCGCCATAAGTCCAGTATTGCTGGTTGTTTTGATTGCGAATATGGTCAGGAAAACCGAAAATCAAATGTATCATTCCACGATCGGTAAGGTATCCTTCTTTATGGGTGCTGAAATACTTGTTGGCTTGTTCAGCCCGGTTGTAATATGCCTGCAAAACTTCCCGTGCGCGGTCGGGTGATGTGGTGCGTTTCAACCAGAAATCATCAACTGCTTTTTTGGGGTCTGTTGCCGATTGTAATGCTGCATATTCTTCGCGGGAACACAGATATCTTAACGGTGGAATCAGCTGTGTGGCATGTTTAATATACGGTGCCCCATAGCTAAAATGTGAAACCATTCTTCCTTTTGTTAGGGTTGTATCTGTCCGGAACAAGGCAATTACCGAATCCCTCATTTCAAAAGGTTCAGTATAAACATGATTGCCAATAGCCACCAAAGTGCTCTTTCCAGTGGTTCCTTCGTTGAATGGCGGAGATGGAAATTGATAGGAAGGACGAAAATAAGTAATAAAGCACTTTTTCGACTCTGAAACACCCTTTACAATGATTCTGCGGCCGGCAGGTGAACCAAAAACGGGTTGCGCAGTAGATTCAAATACGGGTAGCAAACGCAAAGGTGAATGCTTGGTTTTCTCAATTCTGAATGAGGCTGAGGTTTCCATGCCCCGGTTTTGGTCGCGCAAAACAATATACAAATTAAAAACACCGGTGTCCTTGCTTACTGTTACTATCTTTTCAGTAAGCGAACCATTAATTCCCTCTCCTTTAATATGTTTAAAATATAGCGTATTGCTATCGGCCAGCGTTTTTACATTGCTCTCATTGCGCAGTCTATAGTGAATTTTAAGATTCGATTTAAATTCATCCATCCGGTCAGCACGATTAAAAAGAACGTCTTCTTCAGGAATAGTAAACCAAATAATTACACTATCCGGCACCGGTATATGCACTTGAAATTCAGGATGAAGACGAACGCTCTGGTTATAAACATTATTTGAAGGAGAACCATTTCGGGTGTTGCAACCAGAGAAAATTGAAAAGAATAATGGCAGAAAAAAAATAAGATTTTTATTCAGGAACTTGTAATATTCTATCAGTCGCATAAGGTATCAAAATTAGGAAAATATCGGGGAACGCTTTAATATAAGCATAAATGAAACGGCATTGTCATTAAAATTTCAATTAAAAGGGGACCGGCAAAATTTTATTTAAAATCGCCTTTTAACAGACCCCTGTGTAAACCTGACAATTCACAGTGTAATGCGACCTTGCTGAACCTGTAATTTAGCGGAATTGTGCAGCGTTATCTTAAAGTAGTTCTCATCATTATTGTTGTTGCAGGGTTTGGTTATACCCTGTGGCAGGGCTATTCGTTGTATAAAAAGCAAACCCGAACCCTTTATACGGTTGTTGACGCAGTGCCGTCTGATGCAATTATGTTGTTCTCGTCGGAACATCTTATAACCGGATGGACCCGCTTTAGTCATAATAATTTGATTTGGGAAGAATTAAAGGCATATCCGTATTTTCAGTCTATTGATAAACTGGGACTTACTGCCGACAGTTTGTTGCGCATCAATCCGGCACTACAAAGGCTCTTTGAAAAGCATGAGTTACTGGTTGCGGCCTTTCCGGTGGGTTCCAATCAGCTGGATTATCTTTTGGTATTGAAACTGGAGAACTCCGAATCATTGTCGGAAGTAAAGAATATGTTGCCCGGTACTGTTGCGTCCACCATACGTGAAGTAGAGATTTTTGAATTGACTGCCGCCGGTCTTAACCTGAAGTATTTTCAGCACGACAATTTGCTGGTAGCATCGGCCAACCTTACACTGCTTGAAAAAAGCATAGCTGCATTGCATCAAAAGAGTGCAATTTCTAATAACCCATCATTTGCGGCATTGCGCAATACCGGAAGCGATAATCCGGACGTTACCGGCAGATTTTATGTAAATATATCGCGCATCCACCTTTGGTTGCCCGTTGTGGCAGGTAGCTCGTTTACAAAATGGTTCTCATCCGATGTTTCCGGTGCAGGCGAATGGATGACAACCGATTTGTATCACGAGTCAAATAAATTGGTTTTAAACGGATTATCAGAGGTTGAGCCACAGAATTTCCTTTCTGTTTTTCAGGGTCAGGAACCCGACGTTCCCGGTTTCAGGTTTGTAGTACCAGCCGATGCTGCCTGGATAATGAGCGTGAATATCAGCGATACCGAAACTTTTTTCAGCAGTGTGGCAGCCAAACGGTTTATCGCAGGTGTAGAGGAATGGAAAAAGGAAATTTCAAATTATTCTGAAGCATCTGGAGTTGATGTAGAATTGATTCAATTGCGCTGGCTGGGTGCTGAATGGATTTCGTTTGCAACAACCGTTGCAGGTGAAACCATGCCTTATATGGCCTTTAAAGTGAAACCCGATGTTCAAAGACCGGAAACACTGTTTGAAGGTTTGCAGGCAGCGGATACATTGCATACTGATAAAGAAGCAATTATTTACAACGGCAAAACTGCCCGTCAGGTACACTTACCGGTAAGTTACCGCCGCCTGCTGGGCTCGGCTTTCAGCGATAGTACAGCACTATGGTACACGCGTGTAGATGATTACATAGTTTTTGCGCAAAGCAGCCGCGACATGAGGCAATATTTCATCTCTATGGAGAAAGCCCGCATGGCAGATAATATCAGGGCAGATGCCATTCTGTCCGAGAATTTTAGTGCCCGGGGTAATTTACATTTAATGTTTTCGCCGGCACGAAGTATGGACTGGATACAGCAGAACGGCAGTCAGGCTATAACCGCTGCCTTCAGCAGCAATGATGGGATAATTAAAAATACCGAGTGGTTGGCTGCACAGTTTACCTACGACGGAAAACGGCACTACAAGATAAATGCAATGCTGGATTATAATCCAACAGAACGCAGTAACTCGTTAATAACATGGGAATTTATGCCTGAAAACCCTCTGTTAATGATGCCGGTGTTAATAGAAAATCATCAGACCCAGGGAACCGATTTGCTGATCCAGGATATGAGCTACAGGTTGTATCTGGTAAGCAGTACAGGTAAAATTAGATGGCAAAGAGACCTGGAAGGACCCGTTGCCGGAAAAGTACAACAGGTTGATATGTTCAATAACGGAAAGCTACAAATGGTTTTTGCTTGTTCGGGTAAACTGTTTATGCTGGATATTCTGGGACGCGATGTAAAGAATTTTCCGGTTGCAGTTCAAGGTATAAACTTCGTTCAACCGGTTAGATACGACAAGGAGAGTTTAAGACTTTTTGCAGGTACCCAAACGGGAATGCGCGTCTTTGATCATGAAGCGGCAGAGGTAGGCTGGAAGGCAAAAGACCTTCAGGTTCGTCAGATTAAGTATGTTAAATTGGGCAATCGCGATTTGATTATCGCTATGGATTCAGTAGGCAAGGTTAAAGTAATGAACCGCCGCGGTGAGCCGGAATTGGAACTAAAGGTTTCTAAACCGGACGGTAATACTCATTTCGTAATTGAAAAAGGTAGCGATATGGAAACTACACGAATTGCGTACATATCTGAAGGAGGATACCTTATAAGACAATTTCTGGGGGGTATTGCAGACAGTATAGAAGTTCAGGCAGGCAGCGGAGCACAACTGTTCATTTTTGACGCAAATGGCGATAACAGTACCGATTACGTGGTAGCAGGAAAAAGAACCCTGAAAGCCTGGAGCAGAGACAAAAGCATCATACTGAATTATACAGCTCCGGCACCTTTCAGCAGTCAGCCGTTGATGCTGGATTTTGGCGGACAGAAAAATCTGATTTCATTAGTTACTGAAGATGGTGAATTATATGTTCTTGACGCTACTTCTGCCGAAATTACTCACGGAAGATTCAGACCGGTTAAATATGCCCTGATAACCGACCTGAATAAAGACAACCATCTGGAATATGTGATTGTGAACTCTTCGGGAATGATCCGGCAATATCCCCTGGACTAAACAAACAGCGGAATTAGTTTTTTAGAATATCCCTTACTTCTTTGCGAATCAGAATGTGATATTCACTATGGCTTAATCCGACATTACCGACATTAAAAATTGCATTCGATTCTTTTAAACCGGTGCATGCCTTTATTAATTCGGAAGAAAGAATTTTGTAATGTGCCGAAAGCATTTTGGTAATTTCGTTTACACCTGTATCCTTATACTCAAACAATTTAAAATTAATAAAGCCTTTCATAACAAGGTCGGTTACATAATCGTTCTTTTTTCCATAATTTTTTAATGCGCTCAGGTATAATTTTGTCAGTAAGGTTCTATCGTTAAATGAGGAACCTCCACTGAAAAAAGAAGAAATCACCGGCTCGCAATGAATGAACTTAAGGGCATTGAGTCTTTCTTCCTCCGATGTTGCTGCTTCATAATTTTTGCACCACAATGCCACTGTTCCACAAGGTTTTTCATTTATGTGAGAGGTTTGATTGTTAGCATGAAACCGGGCTTCGGGCATAGTGGAAACATGGCCCCCCAATAGAGATAAAGAAAAGATAACAAGTGGAATCATAGCAAAATACTATTTAAAACTTGGCCTTCACAGCCCTGCGGTACACCTGTTTGCTGTCCGATTCAAAGCTGTACGATTTGTCTTTGGGGTACTTTACCGAGAAGGAAACCTTAAATTCTTTCGTTTCCTGAGGCTTAATAACGAACGACCATTTTAAAATTCCTGTGAGTGGTTCCTGTTCTGCTTGAGAAATTTCGTGAACTTCCACAGTAACTTCACTGTTTTGCGAAACGGGTATCTGATCCAGTAGTTCCATGCGAATGGCCGAGTTGTTGGTGTTTCTTACAGTAATTTTATAGGTAAAGGTTTCTTTCTTATTGTTTCCGATAATCTTTTTACTGTCTTTGTCTTCTAATTTTATTCTGTTAACAATCACTTTGTTATCTCTACCCATACTAATGTTCAGCGTGTCGTTGGCAAACTGTGTGGAGATATTGGAATGTCCTATAAAGGTACCCCTGAAGTAAATATTTGTTGGTCCCTCTATTAAATTCAGTTCTTCCCAACCGGTTATTTGTGTCATAAGGAAAGCATCTGAATCGACTTTAGGTACACAATAATACTGGAAATTTGCATTTAACTTATGCGAATTTACTTCCATCAAATAGGGTTTGCTGTCGGATGGAACCGAGAATGTACCTTTAATATTAAAATCAACGCTTGCATTACTCAAAGAAATTTCTTCGTACGAAACATTATCCAGCAGTTTAAGGTCTCCATAGGCCTGTTGAGCTTGCTCCCGGCTAACGGCTACAGGACCGTTATTCCGGTTATTTTGAGTGTTTAAATTGGCACCCGAGTACAATAACCAGGGCGCAAGTACGGGTTGGTTGTGAGACTGAAGAGGATCGGCAGTACTTAGGATGATATTTACGTCATTCCAGTTTTCTCCGGTTTGGTTCATTACGTGGGCATTGTAGTCTAACTGAATTCCACCGTCCACATTTTGAGCATATAAATCGTATTTGGGTGTCCAGGCTGCACCACCGGTTAGATATTTGATATTGAATCCTGCTGTTTGAACAGCAGGGCTGTACACTACTACTTTCATTTGATGATAGTATTCCGTTTTTACAACTGATTTCAACCGTTCAATTTTCTGATGATAGCGGTCCATCAACCGGGCAAGGTCAATTTCGGTTTCCTTTAATGTAAAAATCTGCTTGTGAATTTCGCCCACCCGTATTCTGTAAAATTCCGACAATTTCTGAATCTCGGCAACGGGAATGTTCTGAGTTCCGCTCAAATTACTGTTACTTAAAATGGCACTTTTTTCAGAAGCCAGTGCTTCTATCAATGAAACAATGCGACGCTGCTCTTTTTTTACAATTTCCAGGGTATCTAATATAAAATCAATTCGGGCACTGTCTCGGGTACCACTGGTTATTTTATCTATACCGTATTCAGTGGCCAGTATTTTTACATTGTTTGAAAATTCTGCATGGATGCTGGAACTGCTGACTTTAGAAGAAATATTTTTTAAATACAGAATATTTGTTCCCTGCTTTAGTGATGCCTGTCCGGTGTGAAATACTTGAGCACCATTTAAATAGATAGTAACTTTTTCTATTTTAGATGTAAGAACGTTTTCTTTTTCAGGTTGAATATTTGCCGAAGCGCACAGAGGAAACACTGCAAGGAACAGCATAGAACAAAATGTCTTCATTTCAATTGATTTTGTTCTAAAGGTAATACATTAATGGAGAAAACCGAAAACAGCAATAATTGAAATTATCCTTTAAGAAAATTATTCTGCCAGAATAATAACTTTATTTTGCTTTACTTCCAGCACACCGCCTTTAATATCAAAAGTTTTTTCAGTGCCTTGCTGACGGATGCGTACTTTTCCCTGCTTCAGTGCGGCAATTAATGGAGCGTGATGGTTCAAAATACCCAACTCGCCGTCCAGCGCGGGAACAATAACACTATCTGATTCTCCTACAAACAGAGAACTGTCGGGCGATATGATTTCCAGCTTCATATCGTTCAGGCTTTTGTGGCGGCCAGCATTTTTTCTCCGGCAGCAATGGCTTCTTCAATTGTTCCTTTCAGGTTGAATGCCGCTTCAGGATATTGGTCTACTGCTCCGTCCATAATCATATTGAAACCTTTTATAGTATCTTCAATAGGCACCATCACACCGGGAATACCCGTAAACTGCTCGGCTACGTGGAACGGCTGCGACAAGAAACGCTGCACCCTGCGGGCACGGTGTACAACAAGCTTATCTTCTTCGCTAAGCTCGTCCATACCCAATATGGCGATAATATCCTGTAACTGCTTGTATCTTTGCAATATTTCCTTAACCCTTTGCGCACAATCATAATGTGCCTTATCTACAATAGCGGGAGTAAGAATTCTGGAGGTTGAGTCCAGCGGGTCTACAGCAGGATAGATACCCAATTCTGCAATTTTACGACTTAACACAGTAGTAGCATCCAGGTGAGCAAAAGTTGTGGCCGGAGCAGGGTCAGTAAGGTCATCGGCAGGTACATATACCGCTTGTACCGATGTAATTGAACCGCGTTTTGTTGAAGTAATGCGTTCCTGCATGGCGCCCATTTCAGTAGCCAGAGTAGGTTGGTAACCCACTGCAGAAGGCATACGGCCTAACAGAGCAGAAACCTCCGAACCGGCCTGGGTAAACCTGAAAATATTGTCAATAAAGAATAATATGTCTTTTCCCTGACCATCGCCTTCTCCGTCGCGGAAGTATTCAGCAAGAGTAAGTCCACTTAAGGCTACACGGGCACGGGCACCGGGAGGTTCGTTCATTTGTCCGAAAACGAAAGTCGCTTTTGATTCCTTTAGTTTTTCTGCCTCTACCTTGCTTAAATCCCATCCGCCGGCTTCCATGGAATGTAAAAATTCGTCGCCATATTTCACAATGCCGGATTCAATCATCTCGCGCAATAAATCGTTTCCTTCACGCGTACGCTCACCTACACCGGCAAATACGCTGTATCCGTCGTAACCTTTGGCAATATTATTAATCAATTCCTGAATAAGTACGGTTTTACCCACGCCGGCACCACCGAACAAACCAATTTTACCACCTTTTGCATAAGGCTCAATCAGGTCAATTACTTTAATACCCGTATATAATACTTCAGTGCTGGTAGATAATTCTTCAAACTTGGGCGCTTCACGGTGAATAACATATCCATTCGTTTTGTCTGCCTGAGGAATACCGTCAATAGCGTCACCCACCACATTAAAAAGTCGACCACGAATTTGATCTCCAATGGGCATTGTAATAGGATGACCTGTAGCCAAAGCTTCCATACCACGCTGCAAACCATCCGTTGCTTCCATTGAAACAGTACGTACTGTGTCTTCGCCAATGTGTTGCTGAACCTCAAGAATAAGTAAAGATCCATTGGGACGCTTTACCTCAATCGCATCATAAATATTCGGAAGTCTATCTGCTTCTTCAAAAGACACGTCCACAACGGGACCAATAACTTGCGTGATTTTGCCTGAATTTCCAGCCATTGCGTATAATTTAGTTTCGTAAAACGGCGGCAAATGTACGCTTTTTTTATCAAGCAAACATGATTTTCGACAGGTTAACAAATAAAGTACGCCGCTGCAATAAAACTTGCGGTTAAGGTTGATTATCGCATCAAGAAAACTACTCAGTTTTCATATTACTCCGTTTTCACCCTGCATGTAACATAACATTGCAGGATAAAAAAAATTTGTATTACATTTGCCCCTCAAATTTGTGGCTAAGCCACGATGATAGTAGGTTAAGATGATAAACACGGAATCAAAAGGCAACCCGTGTTATTTTTGTATCGGGATGTAGCTCAGGTGGTAGAGTACACGTCTGGGGGGCGTGTGGTCGCTGGTTCGAGTCCAGTCATCCCGACTGAAAGGAGGATGCGCAGACGAGAAGTTTATGCCGATGGAAAATTTTCAGCGAATGATGAGCGTGTAAAATTGCCTGTCGGTAAGTCCAGTCATCCCGACTGAAAGGAGGGTGCGCAGACGAGATTTATTATGGCTGAGCAAGTGCAGGGAGAAAGTAAAGGGTCGGGAATTGCTCTGCCTTTGTGGTGAGTAATAAAGGCTGCGTACATCATCTAAAATCAAGTGATGGGTTCAGTTAACTCCGGTTTATTTATTTTCCAGTAGCTGCATCAGACTGTTCATTTCATCGCGCAACAGAGCAGCCTCCATAAAGTTTTCACTTCCAGCGGCGTCCAGCATTTGTTTGCGTGTAGATTCAATGGCTTTAATCAAAGCATCTTTAGACATAAACCGGACCACCGGGTCGTTTATAATATTGGATTCCTTTTCGCGGTAATATTGTCGTCCCTGTTTCATTTCGCCTTTGGGAGCAAGGATATTAGAACTGTGTTTTACAATTTGAGTGGGAGTAATGTTATTTTCCTGATTATATTCGGTTTGTCTAACTCTTCTTCTATTGGTTTCGTCAATGGTTGCACGCATGCTATCGGTTATTTTATCGGCATACATTATTACCTTTCCATTCACATTTCTTGCGGCACGTCCCACGGTTTGCACCAAAGCGCGTTCCGACCGTAAAAATCCTTCCTTATCGGCATCCATAATGCAAACCAATGATACTTCGGGCAAATCAAGGCCTTCGCGCAGAAGGTTTACGCCAATCAGCACATCAAACAGGCCGTCTCTAAGTCCTTGTAAAATACTCACCCTATCCAGGGTATCCACTTCGCTGTGAATATACCTGCACAGAATACCGCGCTTGTCAAAGTAATCTGTAAGTTCTTCAGCCATTCTTTTGGTAAGGGTTGTTATTAAAACGCGCTCACCGGCTTCGGTACGAAGAGAAATTTCGTGCATCAGATCGTCAATTTGTCCGCGTGTTTTTCTTACTTCAATTTCCGGGTCCAGCAGACCTGTAGGTCTTATTAATTGTTCAACAATTACCCCGTCGCTTTTCGCCAGTTCGTAGTTGGCGGGAGTAGCACTTACATATACTGTTTGACCAGTAAGTACTTCAAATTCTTCAAATTTTAAAGGTCTGTTATCCAAAGCAGCGGGTAATCTGAATCCGTAATCTACCAGATTTTCTTTTCTGCTGCGGTCACCACCGTACATACCTCTAACCTGCGGAATGCTAACATGGCTTTCGTCAATGAACAAAAGGTAATCTTTAGGAAAATAATCCAGAAGGCAGAACGGACGGTCGCCAGGTTTCCTGCCGTCAAAGTATCTCGAGTAGTTTTCTATTCCATTGCAGTAGCCCAGCTCATGCATCATTTCAATATCGTACATCACACGGTCTTCCAGTCGCGCTGCTTCTGTGGTTCTTCCGCGGTCTTTAAACCATTCTACCCTATCTTCTAAATCTGAGGCAATAACTTCAGTAACAGTTGATACCGTTTTTTTATCAGTGACAAAAAGATTAGCGGGATAGATATTGTATTCGTGAAATTTTTCATTTCCCCGCAATGAGGCCGAATGCAGCGTTTCTATACTATCAATAACATCACCCCAGAATTCAATTCTAAGAATGGTATCAATATAAGCCAGGTAAATGTCAACAGTATCTCCCTTCACCCTGAATTCGCCGCGCAAAAGATTATTGGCAGTATTTCTTACGTACATTATTTCCACCAGGCGATGCAGGAATTCGTTACGCGATACCTTCATTCCCGTTTTTATCGTGGTAATTCCATTTTTGAAATCGCTGGGGTTACCCATACCGTAAATACAACTTACCGAAGCTACTACCAGTACATCGGTTCGTCCACTTAGCAACGAAGCCACTGCGCTAAGACGCAGCCTCTCAATTTCTTTATTGATGCTCAGGTCTTTTTCTATATACAAATCAGTTACCGGCAAATACGCTTCAGGTTGGTAATAATCGTAGTACGACACAAAAAATTCAACGGCATTGTTGGGGAAGAATTCTCTGAATTCACTGAACAGCTGGGCTGCCAGTGTTTTATTATGGCTTAACACTAATGTGGGCCTGTTAATTTCTTTCACCACATTTGCAACGGTAAATGTTTTTCCCGAGCCTGTAACTCCCAGAAGTGTCTGATGTGTTATGCCTTGCAAAATTCCTTCTGAAAGCTGACGAATGGCATCGGGCTGGTCGCCGGTGGGTTGATAACTTGAAATAAGTTCAAAGGCCATATAGACGGTGATTTAAACAATACATCATCGGGGACAACAAAACCAAAACGGCTTCCCGAAGGTACAAAAATAAGGCGTGATATTCTTAATAGCTGACCACAGCATGGTATTTTCTTTTATAAAATCGAACTACCTGCTATTGATTTTGTTGTATTGGGTATATTTGGTGATAATATCAGATTATGTTTTTAAAGCGAATTGCAAATTATTTGAATCCATTGGAGATGTTTAAGAAATCTTCAGATAAGGAAGGATTTAATTTGCGTGCAATGCATTTCATAAACCGAATTGCTTTGTATATGTTTTTGATAGCTATTGCAATTATGTTATATAAATTCCTGTAAGATTTAATGGATGATGGAAGAAGGGATTTTTAACAAAATGTCGGTCGAAGAGAAATATTCCTGGTTATGTCAGGAAGGTGATTTTATAGGTTCACGGCAAAGCGGAGATCATTTTGTTTCTCTGTTTTCTGCCGGGGGACATTTTATTGAGGTATGGCAACGTGCAGGAATAAATTGCATTTCGTGGATAGAAATTCAGAAAAGTAACCTGATTCTTCATGAATATTCAAAACAGGTTAGATTAGAAGGGTTGTTTTAAGGGGATGTCTAAAAACGGGTGATACAACCTCCTGTGAATTATTCAGATGCGCTTTTGGAATTCTTCTTTTCTGATTTCTTCTCTTTTTGTTTTTCAGTTTCCTGTTGTTGGCGCGATTCCAGTTTTTTTCGCATAAACCGTCGTGTAAAGAACATCAGAAAAGCAATAACCGGAGTTAACAAATACAAATTACCTCTTTCCCATCCTTCCTGATATATGATATATATTGAAAGTCCCAGAAATACGATTCCGCTGGTAAACCATAGCCACTCGGCAAATTGATTATATCGCCTCATTATTTATTTTTTTTATTACGTGTACTGTCAGGAACGGCAAAATTAGCGCTGAAACCGTTAATGTTATACCATCTGAATTTTTCGTCGGCAATGATACCTTTTTTTCCTGTGAACTCGTCGCCTTTATCCATCACTTTTACCGGCTTATCGGTATACACCAGGCTGCTATCGACCCGTTGCTCCCAAATAAGCTGCTCAGTATATAATGTTTGGTCTTCAATCAGATTCTTGAAAATCACATTTCCGTCCAATTCGATTCGCTGTTTTACGTCGTATATCAAACCTGTATTGGCTGTAATTACAGCTTCTTTTCTATTCAGGGTGTCGTAAAAAGTTACTTCAATTCCTTCAGGGAACCAGGTTCTGGGTTCACCGGTATAATACTTCTCTATTCGGGTGGCCTTTAATGTAAATGTCACTTCTCCCATATCGGTAAGCACGGAATATACCGTATCCATAATTTCATCGGGCATACCCGTGGGACGCGAAACAGCGGTAACTTCATCAACGTCGTTGGCACAGGCATAAAAAAAGAAACCGGTCATTACAACCGGTATCTTCATAAATATTAGCTTTACAATGCCCAAAATTCAGGTTTACTGACCTCTAACCGTGGTGGTTTCACCCAGACATGGCACCGTAAATGAAGATCCTTCTGTTACCCCTGCGTCGAATAATTCGCCTTTGGTAGGGTAACTACCTTTGTATACATCTGCTCCTTTTCCTGCTTTTTGCATATAGTCGCTGGCCAGCCAGTAGACCGATTTTCTTTCAATCAACGTGTTCCCGCAGGTTGAGGCGTAGCCCAGGATGCATTTGGCAATTATTTCGTAAGCATCTGAAGCATTATAAGCCACAGCAGCATTTGCATGGGAACGTGCAGCACCGGTTTGCCCCAGTTGATACGCTAACTTGGCAGCCGATAATTGATATTTGCCTGACTCTTCGCAACCGTTACACAATTCATTTGCTTGTTTTACATATTTGTAGCCTTCCTGATAGTTCTTTTCTTTCAAATACATGGCGGCCAGATTGTAAGCCGCCTCATGACTGGGTTCACAAGCAAATAATTCCACCGCAAATTTTTTGAAAGTTGCCAAATCTTCACATTTTTTCTTATTCATAAAGGCCAGGTACTTCTTAAGTACAACAGCTTTTTCGGCGCAATCCTGTGGCAATCGTGTGGCAATTTGCTCCATAACTTTATCTATCTTTTCACAATCTTTTAATACAGCACTCACCATTTTATCAATCTGTGCCAAAACAGATTCCAGTTTCTGCTGGTCGTCGGGATGCGCCTTTAAACATTTATCTAACAAGTCGGTGGTTTGTAAATATTCATTAATGAATTCATCATCGGTAATTTTCTTATTCTGTCTTTTTTTGAAAACTGCCTGAAAATACAGCATGGTAGTGTAATAATCGGTATTCTCTTTTTGGAGTTCAATAAGTTCTTTCAAAATAGGATATGCCTTATTGTAGTATTTGTCAGGCTGAAAGACCATCAATTCCTGGCCCAGGTAGGTCAGTTTTTTGACATCCCTTCCGTAATTTTCAATCCATTTCTCATTAATTAGAAGTACCGAGTCCTGAATTACCCTAATCCTTGCGGTATCTTTTGCGGCTTCAGCTTCTTTAAGAAGTGTAGATTTATATATTACGCGGCCATTTTGATAGATATCCTCACCACTTTTTGGGCAAATGGTCAATACTTTTTTCCATGCGGGAATAGCCTCTTTGTACTTTTTATCGTTCATAAAAATGCCGTAAATGGAGCGTTGTTTTTTACACTCTGTTTCATCGGCACCATAATCCTGGGCTTTGCTCTGCACTGTAATCACTCCCAGAAGGCCCATCAATAACATCACTTTCGTTTTCATCGTTAGTCGTATTTGCGTTTTAAAAACCACCTGTCGTAAATATGTGGTGAAAATGTAAAACCTATTTTATATAACAAGTATTGTTCCTTTATTAAATTGTTGTCTGTTGTGCCTCTTTCACCGAGTGTAGCGCTTACATTGATGGATGAAAGAGAGCCCGAGAACAGCAACGGCATTCCTAAACCAAATGTTATGCCAACGTCTTTAAGCGGTGTTTTGCGCAAAACCAAATAGTCTTGTCCGTAGCTGAAAGCCAGTCTGTAATTCATTTTACTAAATATACTTTTCGATTTGTCGGGTCGTCTCATGTCAAAGGGAGTGAACTGCAACCCTGCCGAGATTCGAAAAGCGTCACCTGTATTTCCCTGGTTCACTGAAGTATCGAATTTTTCTGTGTAATCAGACCATTTGGCATGATAGTAATTTACGTTACCCAGCACACGCCGCGCATGTCTGCCCGGGTTTTTGGTTGCATCATCGCTTGACCTCCAGTCAATTGTGGCACCGGCATTAAAAGTCATAGGTAAATTAAGAGTTCCCTTTACAGGATTCAGATAATAGGCGGTATCGCGCAAAAAGTATTCACCGGTACCTGTGGGTTTAAGATTCATGGCCACCTCATCACGTTCTGCATTCACCGCTGACCCCAAACTAAGGGTAGCACCGAAATTAAATCTTAGTCCTGATGCTGAATCGCGCAGGGCCAGAATGGCACCAAAATCAAACAGTACGTCTCTTACGTCAGTGGCCGAAGACACCAAAGTACTCATATAACTAAGGTCTTCAAAATCGAGTCTTCTGTTGTGGCTATAACTCCCGAAAATATAGGAGGCATTGGCACCAACACTTAAACTCATTCGCTTTCTAACCAGTGGTCTGTAGGCAAATCCGCCGTACACCTTATTGAGGTCACCCTGTCCATCGTATGTATAAGTAAAGTCTCCGTGGGTATCCGATGAGTCAACGTCGCGGATAATATAACCTGTGCGGCTGAAGGGAGAGACACCCAGGCCGAATCCCAATCGTTTGTTCACCGGAATTCCTAATCCTACATGGGTCAGGGCAAAAGTTCTTGACAAATCTGTTTCATTTTGTGTTGCGTACCAGTGATTGTCACCTTCGGTTTGTATGTCCAGCAAAGGACGTTTTTGCATAATAAAAGCCCATGAAGCAGGGTTTCCCGGATTCATAAGTGCCGAGTCGGCAAAAGCAGCTGTTGGAGAGCCGAGCGCATCAAGGTGTGCATGCCGCAAATCTTTCAAAGATCCAAGTGCATACCTTGAGTAGGGAGAATTTACCGTAAGTTGACCGTTCACCTGAAGGGTGACGAAAGTCAGTATACTAATTAATAGTTTTTTACGATGTACGGTCATAGTTTTCCAGTAGGGCATTTAAGCCTCTCAGGGTGATAAACGCGTCGGCAAAGATGATATTTTTCAATGGGTCTTCAAAATAAACTGCATCGCCTCCTGTAATATAAACGGGTGCATCGATGCCTGCAGCGGTTCTGAATTCGGTAACAAACCCTTCTATTTCTCTAATAATGCCCCATTTAGAGCCAGTTTGCATAGCGGCATGTGTATCTGAACCCGGAAAAGCAATGAATTCTTTTTCCGGTGTTAAATCGGGCAATTTACCGGTATAGGCATGCATGCTTTTTAGTCTGGTTCTATAGCCGGGGGTTATGGCGCCGCCCAGAAGTATGTTGTTAATTAATACTGTATAGGTTATGCAGGTACCGCAATCAACTACCATTCCTGTTGCATTGGGCGATAACACTGAAATGGCTATGGCATTGGCAAGACGGTCGGTGCCTGTTTGGCGCTGCAAAGTCTCTGAACACACAATAGGTAAGGCCAGGTCCTGATGGAAAAGAATGGTCTTCATTAGTGTGTGGGTATCCAGTTCCGGGGGAACATCAGCACGAACACAGGATATCAGTGCACGTTGGGGTCGATAACTTAGAATTTCAGCGGGAATAGATTTTTTATCTTCAATTCTTGAATGTGTCAGCAGTTCGTCGCCATTAAAAACGGCAACTTTTGAATAACTATTGCCAATATCCAAAATCAGATTCACAGTCGAAAGTACATGAAATTTACAATCATCAACGCTGAATTCAAGAAATATTATATCTTTGCCGTCCCGTTTGGTACTTTTTATGCGGGGAATCAACTGTAAAAAGTTGGTTTGAGGTGATGTAGCTCAGTTGGTAGAGCAAAGGACTGAAAATCCTTGTGTCGGCGGTTCGATTCCGTCCATCACCACGACAAGTTTTTTGAAATTACAGGATTTTAGATGACGGCGGCCCTGACGTTGTGGTGTGCCTGAGTGATTTTTTTGTAAAAAGAAAATTCATATTTGTTTAAAGTTTCTTGCTGTTTTTAATTCGAGATAAATTCAGGGTTTTATTCTGATTATTTTATTCCCTTTCATGATCACAAGATCGCTTTTCTTCTCCTTTTTAAATTCAAGGAGGCGTTCATAAACTAATTCAAGACCATCACAATCTTTTCTTTTAGTTTTATTTGTTCATGCTTTTTGTTTATGGTAAGATTTTATTGGAGCTTACACACTGCGGTTAGGAAATTGCAACGGAAAAACTATTAAACAATTTGAAAACCAATAATAAGGATATCGTCTATTTGTTGAATATTCCCTTGCCATTCTAAAAGGGTTTTATCTAAGATACTTACCTGCACATCGGGTTTATGGTCTTTTATTGATTGCAGTAAAGTAATTAGGTTTTGTTTTAAAAATTTTTTCTTTTTCGGGCCACCAAACTGGTCGCAGTAACCATCAGAGAACATATAAAATATGTCACCTTCAGATGTATAAATTTCTTTAGTTGCAAATTGAAAGTCTGAGCAGGTGCTTCCTCCGATTGCGGCTCGGTTTGCTTTGTGAATTGTAGCATTATTCTCACTAAATTGGATAATGTCATTCATTGCACCTGCGAATTTTAAAATTCCGGAGGTTTTATTAAGGCAGATCAGAGAAATGTCCATTCCGTCATTAGCCTGAAATTGAGAATATTCATTTTTAAACTCTGTATTCAGCCTTTTGTTTACATCAGAAAGAATTTCTCCGGGTACAACGAGTTTTTTTTCCTTTACTGAGGAGTTGAGCAAATTATAACACATCATTGACACAAATGCACCCGGAACTCCATGTCCGGTGCAATCGGCTGCGGCAAGGAATAAATTATTTTCTTCTTCTGCAAACCAAAAGAAATCGCCACTTACTATATCCCTTGGTTTAAAGAATATCATGTACTTTGGTAAATTTCTTGCTATTACATTAGGTTTTGGAAGGATTGATTCCTGAAGATTTTTCGCATACTGAATGCTGTCTGTTACATCTTTATTCTTTTGCTGAATAATTTTATTCTGTTCTTCAAATAGTTTGGAAGATCGTTTTTTTGCCTGATAACTGCGAAAGACCAAGAATATCAC
Organism: uncultured Weeksellaceae bacterium; assembly: GCA_964508605.1. GTDB lineage: Bacteria > Bacteroidota > Bacteroidia > Flavobacteriales_D > CAZDUI01 > CAZDUI01. Next base: position 17,838 of record CAZDUI010000014.1, read on the forward strand.
AACACACATCATAAATAAACCCATAATAAGAAAAAGTGTTATTTGCTTCTGTCGTTTGCGTGCATTTTCTGCTTCTTCGTTCTTAAGTTTTTGCCTTGCTGATTCGGCTTCTGCCTCAGCGATAAGAGCGTCTTTTTCAGCTGATTTATAAGCTTCCTCAAGTTTTAATATAGTTTCAATTCTTGTTTCATTTAGAATGCTATCTTTTAACACATAAGAGCTATCAAGATGAGCAAGAGCTAGTTGATAATCTCCCGTCAGCCGTAAAGTACTACTCATGGTATGGTGTAGTGAATACAAAAGATTATTATTATTTGACCTACGGGCAATAGATATTGCATTCTTCAAATACATTACCCCTTCCGAACTTCGGTTTGTTTCGTTATATACTGAAGCGACATTTGATATAGAACGGGCATAAGTATCCATGTCGTTGACTTCCAAACTTAAACTTGCCGATTTTTTAAAATAAGTTAACGCGGAATTGTATTCTTTCATTTTGAATTCCAATACACCCATGTTCAAAAGTAAATTGGCTTGATCTACTTCTAATTGATACCGGTTTTGAAGGGAAATACAATGGTTGTAATACTTTCTTGCTGAATCATTTTGGTTCAAATTGGCGTAAGTAAGTCCAATATTCTGATAAAACGCAAACATTCTGTTGTAACTTTTTATTGAATGTGCTGAATTAGCAGCCTGAAGCCAGTAATTAATTGCCTCTTGATAATTTTGTAGATAATAGTGTGGAATTGCCAAATCGGAATAACCTATTTCCAGCGATGACATATCGTTATGCTTACGTGCGAGTTGAATATTCTGAAGAAAATATTCAAATGATTTCTCTATTTCAGGTGTATGTGCCCACCGTAACCCATAACAGCGGTTTAATTGAAATTTAACAATGTAATTATCTGTGTAACCATGTGCTTCAGCTTTCTTCAGATAGTGGTCGCAGGAATCTGTCCGTGAATCATAAAAAGTCAATGCTCTTGATATGTGAATCAAGGTTATATATTTACCCCTGTATGCCTCTGCTCTTAAAAGATCAAGAGTTTTTTGATATGAAACGTAATCAGAAGGATCGATCACTTTTCGATATAGATATGATGCTTTATTTTCTCCCTTAAGTAGCCTAAGGGAATCCGTTTCGGTGGCATGTGCCCAGGCGGAACAGCAATAAAGAATATAGAATATTTTAAGGAAGCGCAAATAGGTCATTGCCTGCGAATGTATGAATAAATTGACCCTTATTGTCAAAAATGCATTCCAAATTGATACAGTACGAGAATTGCACAAAGTTAATATTGTCTAATATCCGTTTAGCTTCTAAAGCTTTTTTCATTAAGTCCTGAGTAAGCGTGTTAATTAAATAACAATTAAAGAATATTTTGTCATTAATGATAATTTTAATGAAGACAAAATTTATATATTTACATTCTTAATTAAATACTTATAATATGGCAACAGGAACAATCGATTCTATAAACTCCGTTAACGGAAATTTGAAATCAGGCACAATAAAACTGGATGAATCCGGAGATTATTTAAAGTTTACTGATCAACCGATTCAATGTGATGCCGGGGATGCGGTATCGTTTGAAATTGTTATTATTTCGGGAGCAGAGAGTGTCGCAGACAAAGTTGTCTGCATGGGTGCTATAGTTGACCATCCTCTTAGTCCATTAACCACGTCGTTTACCGGTGATATTGAGATAAAAGAAAATGAGCGTCTGGTCATTAGAGGCGTTGCTGCCAAAATTACCGGAACTATTAAGGTAAACGGTGGTAAATTGCGTATGGCCCAGGGCAGTGAGGTAAATGGAAAGATTATAATAATAAAATCGGGCACTATGAGGAACTTGGGTTCTGTTGTAAATGGCGACATTGATGCTGACCAAGCAGAAATGATATACATTGGCAGTAACGGCGAAGTGAATGGTAAGATAATTATAATAAAGAGCCACCGCATGGTGCTAGATAGCGGCAACATCAATGGATCACTACAAATTAATGATGCTTACCGTGTAATTATTAATTCTAATTCAAAGATTGGCTGCTGATTAACAGTGAAATCGGATACAATTCCCGATTCATATTATTTATCAATCAGGACAATCTGATGAATATTTTTTAGGCAACTACCTACAATGGTTTGTTCTGAACCATCTCCCCATGCGTTGCAAAAAGAATGAACTGTAGCTTCTATTTTAACCATTTGGTCGGTAAACTGAGCCTGTTCCTCCAGAGTACGGTTACCCAATGCATGGGTTTCCAGTAACAAATAGCTGGAATCAGACATTTCAATAGACACCCGGCTACCGTAAACCGGTTCTCCTCCGGGACGTTTATTCAAATTTATAAGCCGGTAATATCCCTGTACGATTACTTTTTTACCGTCGAGTCCCAATGCATTAATTTTTTGTGAATCACCAGTATTCAATTCAATACCTGCGCTTTTTTCTGTGTCTGTTACCGAAGAATCAGGTGTTTTATGTGTTTTACATTTCGTAAACAGAAGCATTACAAATAACAGGAGTACGCTTGTGGATAGTTTCATCGTTCATTAAATAATTTATAAATATAAAAAAACCCCTGAAGTTTCTTCAGGGGTTTTTTGTTCTAATATTTTGAATTACATTTTATGACGTTTCTCGTCGGCTACGGTAAGTTTTTTGCGACCTTTTGCACGACGTGAAGCCAAAACCCTACGTCCGTTTTTTGTAGCCATGCGTGAGCGGAATCCGTGTTTATTGCGGCGCTTGCGATTACTGGGTTGAAACGTCCTTTTCATAATTTCTATTGCGTTAATTCATTTCGTTTTCCATGTTTTTTCAATCAGGCAAAGCCAATAATTGGAAAAACGGACTGCAAAAGTACAAGAATTTTTGAAATATCAAATCCGGGATGAAAAAATATTCAATAACCCGGAATTATTTATTTCAGGTAGTTATAGGTTGACAGAATTTTTGAGGAAATGAATGCAATAAGCTGCAGATTTCTGTAAAGTTATCACAAGTAACCAGCTTCATCCGCAATTCTTTAAAGTTGGGCAATGCCTTAAAGTAGTTTCCGTAATGTCGTCGCATTTCCAGTATGCCTAATTTTTCTCCTTTCCATTCAACGGACATTTTGAGATGTTCCAGTGCAGCCTGAGACTTCATTTCAATAGTGGGTGGTGGCAAATGGGTCCCGTGGTGCAGGAAGTGTTTAATTTCGTTGAACACCCAAGGGTTTCCAATACTTGCCCTTCCAATCATGATGCCGTCAACATCATATTTGTTTTTGTATTCCAAAGCTTTTTCGGGTGTATCAATGTCACCATTACCGAAAACGGGAATGTTCATCCTGGGATTATTTTTAACTTTAGCAATTAAGGTCCAGTCTGCTTCACCCTTGTACATCTGCACCCGGGTGCGTCCGTGAATGGAAATGGCTTTTATTCCCACGTCTTGTAATCGTTCTGCCACCTCTACAATATATTTCGAGCTTTCGTCCCATCCTAAACGGGTTTTAACGGTTACGGGTAAAGAAGTACTTTTCACAACCGCTTCGGTGAGCTTAACCATTTTTGGAATGTCTTTCAGAATACCTGCACCTGCACCTTTGCAGGCTACTTTGTGAACCGGGCAGCCATAATTTATATCCAGAATATCGGGCATTGCCTGTTCAACAATTCTTGCCGACTCCATCATTGGTTCCAGTTCTGCTCCAAAAATTTGTATTCCAATGGGTCTCTCGTAATCAAAAACGTCTAGTTTTTTTATGCTTTTTCCTGCCTGTCTAATCAAACCTTCGCTTGATATGAACTCGGTGAACATCAGGTCGGCACCATGTTTTTTACACAATGCTCTAAACGGAGGGTCGCTAACGTCTTCCATGGGTGCGAGTAACAAAGGGAACTCACCCAATTCAATATTGCCTATTTTTACGGCCATGATGCAAAGGTACAAAGCAAAACATGAATAAGGGAATGCTGGCGTATACCAAACCGGGGTACAGAATTATTCTTACTATTTCTGTATCTGTGACTCTGGGTTTTATAACTGCAATGCTGGCGCAGGCTGTTTTAGGCAATATATATCAGTTTGACCTTATGAATCCCGAAGCGGAATATGATGTTACCGATCCGGAATATGCTATGGTACAGCGTTTGGTTATGCTTAGCACCCATCTGGGGATGTTTGTTGGTGCCTCCTTTGCAGCGGCATGGTTGTTTGCTTCTCGAAATTCTGTGCGGCGGGAGCTTGGGCTCCGCACTATTCCTTCGTTGAAGGTATTGGTATTGTTGCCAATTTTAATGTTAGCACTCACCCCGGTTGTAAATGCAATATATTCTTTGAATTTGCAATGGCAGGCACCGGCTGAGGTTCTTGAGATGGAAGAGAAATCAATGACACTTACCGAGTCCATGCTAAATACCGGCAAGACGGGTATTTTGCTGCTTAATTTATTGGTTCTGGCCATTGTTCCGGCCATTGGGGAAGAATTGCTCTTCAGAGGTCTGGTGCAAAAGTATTCCATTCAGTGGCTGAAGAATATACATGCCGGAATATGGGTATCGGCTTTTATTTTCAGTTTCGTGCATTTTCAGTTCATGGGCTTCTTACCAAGAATGATTTTAGGTGCCTTTTTCGGTTATGTTACCATTTGGACAGGTTCCTTGTATGCTTCAATGTTGTTACATTTTATAAACAATGCTACAGCAGTTATCATTAGTTATCTAATTCTTAATAACGGTTTGGATGAAAGCCTAAATGAAGCCAATACAGTGCCCTGGTATTATGTGGCCGGCGGATTAGCCATTGCGGTACCTTTGGGGTGGGTAATAAAAAAGTGGTCTTTCCGGAATGCTGAAAGTTACCGGACCGAAGTATTTACAATAAACGAGATTAAGAAGGAAGATTAATCGTCTTTACGCTTTTTGGTAGAGTAAATAATCTTCAGGGCATTTATTTCTCTCAGGTTTTCTTTCACCTGATTTACCACAAACATTCGCGCTTCCTGGTCGGCCTTAATAGACATCGTAAGCCCTGAGTGTTCATATTCTGCGAACTTACCTCTCCAGGTGTTTACTCCGTTTTGTACATAAATTGCGTCAGGTACTATTTCACCACCTACCTGGATGCGGTCGCTAACACCGTATTGTTCGCTATCCATAGCCGGACCAACGTAAATACTGTATACACGGCTCAGGTCGTCAATTCGAATAATTTCCGTTGCCTCCGGTTTAGTAACTTTCACTTTAGGATTATTCTCCTTTGGCACGGTAGTTACCATAAAAAATATGAGGAGCATGAAAACGATATCAGGCAGTGACGCTGTGGACACTGCAGGCATGGCTTTCTTTTTCTTTTTACCGAATTTCGACATGGTCTTATTTGGTTACTTCTGCAAGTTTATTTGGATACAGAAACTTAACTGCATCAATTTTTTGTTTATCCTCAGGACTTTCCTCATTCAAAGTGGCAAATGCGACACCAAACTTATCTTTACAGTAGGCATCTCTCAGTTCATTTACAGCAGCGTTTATTTCATTGATAACGCCAATGTAGAAACCATAAGAAGTTCCGTTGTTACTCTTAAAGAAAATGATTGATGAGGAAGGCATCTCGTAAAATTCGCCCACAATATCCAATGCTTCTAATTTGGACTTCCATTCACCCAACTTCATTTTGTTGTAAGTGTTTGTAGGATCGGCGTCATAAAGTTTCTGGAAGCCCTCTATGTTTTCTCTGCATTTTTCGGCAGTTACTTTACTCCTTGTAGGAAGATTATCTCTTTCAGCGCCGTTAAATGGATTTCCGTAGAATTCTTTTACACGGTCTTTTAACTGGTCGAGAGCTATAATATCATCTTCAACTAATAATTCATCTTTAAAGTTGGCAGTAACAGAGAACAAATTTTTGGCATTTACCTCAACTTTTGGTGGTTTATAGTTTGGATCGGTGTACTTCTGGGGTAGCATTGAAGGAATACCCTGCTCGTTGTCGATGGTAGTGGTCACAAGGAAGAATATCAACAACAGGAAGGCAATATCAGCCATTGACCCTGCATTAATTTCCGGTATTTCCCTCTTGGACATGCGTAGTCGAATTATTTAATTAACCGATAAATTTCTCCAATTACTATGGTGCCTATTGCAATGGCTACCAGAATGCCTGTAGCTACAATTCCTGCACTGGCATCAATTGAGTCCTGTATGGTAACTCCTTTTTCTTCCCAACCACTTTGCATAGAATTATCAGCCATTTGATAAGAAATGATGAGCACCAGGAAAAATCCGGCTATACCAATAATAGCAGGAATGGCCTTTTTAGGATTTGACGCGATATTAAGCACAGAGAAACCAAGGATGAAGCCCAAGCCACTATAAATGGCATACATAGCCAGATAAATCGAAGATGTAATGCTGCTTTCATCGTAATTGGGTTGGCTGCTTCCTTCAACCACTTCTACGTTGGTGGAAATCTGGTAGAACAGGTACAAAGCAGCGACAAACATTATACCTGTAATAACTCTAAATGCAATACCGATATATTTTGGCGCAGCCTGAGGTGCTTGTTTCGACAGAAGCATAAACATGGCCGGCAAACCTATAGCAGAAAGATAGAACATAATAGACAAGTCCTGTTCGGCAAATGTCAGTATGTCAGTTAAAAATTTAGCTATATGACTCATAATTGCCTAATTAAGCTTGTTTACTCTCCTGATGCTTCATAATCAAATCAATCAACGAAATAGAAGCATCTTCCATTCTGTTGGTTAAAGAGTCAATCATAGAAACGATGTAATTGTAGAATACCTGCAACACCATTGCTACAATCAAACCGAAAACTGTAGTAAGAAGTGCCACTTTAATACCACCGGCAACCTGACCAATCTCAATACCTTCTGCCTTTTCAATAGTATCAAATGCTTCAATCATACCTATTACTGTACCCAAGAAACCTAACATAGGTGCAAGAGCAATAAACAGTGAAATCCATGAAAGACCTTTTTCAAGTAAGCCTACCTGCACACTACCGTATGCCATAATAGATTTTTCGGCGTTCTCAACGCTTTCTTTCGAACGGTCTAATCCCTGATAGAAGATAGAGGCAATAGGGCCACGTGTATTACGGCAAACTTCTTTGGCAGCTTCAACACCACCAGAGTTTAATGCCTGCTCCACCTGATTCAACAATTTTTGAGTATTTGTACTTGCCATGTTCAGGTAAACAATACGCTCAATGGCCAGGGCAAGACCAATAATAAGCGAAACAAGTACAATGGCCATGAACATGGGGCCACCTTCAATAAATCTTCGCTTTAAGTCTTGAGCTAAAGTGAGTTCAGCAGTTTCTTCAGCTGCCTCTCCGGGCTTGGCTGCAGGAGCATCGGCAACATCTTCCCCAGGTTGTTCCGGCTCGGCAGGTGCAGTACTTTCTCCAGATTCGGTATTTGTAGTAGAATCCGCAAGGTCTTGAGACAAGGCCAGATTCAGATTTCCAAAGGTTATTAAACCTGAGATTGCGATGAGAGTTAACAGCTTTTTCATGTTAATTAGGTATCGGTTGTTAGTTTGCTTTTATATTAATATTAAATCAGCCAAAAATTATTCTTTTCTCAATCAATTCGTCTTTGCGGAGAGGGCGGGATTCGAACCCGCGATACCCTTTTGAGGTATACACACTTTCCAGGCGTGCTCCTTCAACCACTCGGACACCTCTCCTGAGTTGCTGAAAACAGGGTACTTCCATAAATATACCCCACTTTTCAGGGCGCCAAAATACAAATTTTTCTTTTCAATGAACTCTGAAAAAAAATTGATAGTATGTGTTCGGGCCAATTTTTGACTTAAAAGTAGTAATGCCTGAGTGAACTGTTCCCGGTATTATCGGTACAGGAATGCTCTTTTCCTAATTATTCCTTGGCAGGGATTTCTAAGGACGGGGTAAAACCTATGCTCTTAACATTAACTTAGCATCTATTGATGGGAATTGAAATACTTATGGCATCCAGATTCAAAGGATTATTCTATGATGAATAAATGCCTCCATGTCATGAAATCAAATATATTTGTGAAGTGAAAACATTGGGATTCAGTATCGTTTTTTTGGTCGCGCTTCGAATTACGAATGGACAAGTATATATAGAAGACGATTTACGTAAAAAGGAACTTCGTTCACTTTACACGGCACTTGAAAATTCAACTGATGATACCGCCCGCATTAGATTGAGTGTAGCCATTGGAGAAACCGTACCGATTTTCAGAGTAAATTACTGGGATTCACTGGCAGTTATATGTAATAAAAAATTAAAGAATATTCGTCAAGCTGACTTAAAAAAGTACTGGTTGCTTTATATGGGTAAGTGTTTAAACAATTGTGGCTTTGTATATAACATAGAAAACAATCGAACACAGGCATTAGCGTACTACGATTCCAGCATGAGGGTGCAGTTACGGGCAGGCCAGAAAGGTGAAGCCGCCAACGCCATTTCGAATATGGCTGTTATATATAAGGACATGGGTGATATTAAAAAATCACTGGAGTACATGCATAAGACCTTTGCAATGCTTGAGGGTACCGACGACGTGTACCGACTTGCTACCGCATTAAACAATATAGCCCAGGTATATAACGACATGGGAGACAATATGAATGCCATAGAACATTACATTAAGGCACTGGATATTTATGAAAAGGTTGACAACAAGGAAGGTATTGCCCTGGTGTATGGAAATCTGGGTATAGTACATCTTGAATTAAAAAATTATAAGGTAGCCCTAAGTTATCTTAAGAAGGCTGCCGATTTTCAAAATCGGATTGGAGACATTGAGGGATATGCCCGCTCCCTGAATAATATTGCAGTTTATTACCAAAAAACAGAGAACTACAGAGAGGCTGTAAACATGGCCAATAAGAGTCTGGATGTGTATCTAAAAACGAAGGATTACCATGGAATTTCAATGGCTTATGTAAACAGAGGGGTGCCCAATTCTAAGATTGCAATTGAACTTCCTGATTCTCAAAAGAAGTTGCGTGATTCAATTTTAACCAGGAGTTACGAAGATTTTAAAACAGCTCTTGATTTGGCCATTACTTATAACGAGATTCAGGTTCTGTCTAATATATACAACAATCTGGCTTATTATTATGTGCTTACAGGTGACATTGAAGCTGCAGAAGCACATGCAAATTCAGCACTTAAATATGCAGACAGTTTGAATTATAGCTCTGAGAAGAGAGATGCTTATATGCGGTTGTCCGATATATCGGAAAAGAAAGGAGATTTCCGCAAAGCATTTTATTACTATAAATATTTCATTCTTTACCGGGATTCTGTGGAGAATACACGTCTTGCAAAAGCGGCCATTCAGCAAGACCTTTCAAAGCAATTCCGTGAGCAAAAACTAAATGACAGCCTGATACATGTGCGCCAGACAGAGCAGCAGCAATCGAGAATTCAGATGCAGGAAGCAGATTTAAAACGCGAAAGCCTGATGAGATATGTATTAATCGGAGCAGGATTACTGGCAGTCATTATTGCGGTTTTGGCATTCAGAGCATATAGGTCAAAAAGAAAGGATCATGAGATTATAAAAAATCAAAAAATTGAAGTACAGTACCAAAAGGAACTGATAGAGGAAAAACACCAGGAGATATCTGATTCCATTCATTATGCGCGCAGAATTCAAAGAGCCATTTTGCCGGCAATGAATGAATTCAGGAGAGTTTTACCACAGTCTTTTGTTCTATATTTACCCAAGGATGTAGTTGCAGGAGATTTTTACTGGCTGGAGAGTGTAGTTGACCGTTCTGCCAAGCCGGAAGGAGGGGAGTCCATTGTATTGCTTGCCGCCGCCGACTGTACCGGGCACGGGGTACCCGGGGCTATGGTTAGTGTTGTATGCAACAATGCACTAAATCGGGCAGTTCGTGAATACGGTCTTACTGTACCCGGAGAGATTTTAGACAAAACCCGCGAAATAGTTATCGCTGAATTTGAAAAAAGTGAAGATGATGTAAAGGACGGAATGGACATATCGCTGTGCAGTTTGACCAGTTCCCCTCCGAAGGAGGGGTTAGGGGAGGTCGTCAAACTGCAATGGGCGGGTGCCAATAATCCGCTGTGGATTATTAGAGAAGGTGAATTGATTGAATACAAACCCGACAAGCAACCAATAGGAAAATTCACTGATGCTAAATCTTTCACTACAAAAACTATGGAATTGCAGAAAGGAGACACCCTTTACATATTTACCGATGGTTATCAAGACCAGTTTGGAGGAGAAAAGGGAAAGAAGTTCAAAGCTGCAAATCTGAAACAATTGCTATTGCCCATTCAGCACGAGAATATGGACCGGCAGTGTCATCTTCTTGCAGAAGCCTTTGAAAAATGGAGGGAGGGCTTTGAGCAGGTTGATGATGTTTGCGTAATAGGCGTACGCCTGTGAATGGACGGGTTACACTTCGGAACCTTACTTTTTTGATGAGTAGTAATGAACCTCTGTAGAAAGTTTAAAAAAATGAAGTTCAATGAAAATTTGAAATGAAGCAGTCGAGAAACAAGGAATTACTTTTCGTTGAGGAGATTATGGAAAGAAATAAAAAAATTGGCGAATGCAGCATTGTAGAAATAATTTTGTAATTTAAAGCGCTGATTTGATTTTTCTTATGATATAATAAAACTTAAAGTTATAGTATTATATCATTCTTTTATTATTTGATAAGACTCACACATACACACGCATACGTGCACCCCGGTGGGCACGCCCCGCGTGTCTTTTTGGGAGGCCCAACAGGGAGGGGATCGAAAGTGTGAGCGAGTTATCTTATGTGATTGAAATTGAATATAATTACAGTCCATATCTCCGTTTAATTGAAACTACCCAACGTTTATTATCCTTCAATCTGGAATTTTCAAGTATTGAACGTATCCGTGGGTAGATTCTTTAGTACTGCTGCACTGAATAGTACGTGTCAATGAAAGGTTTTTATTAAGAATATCAATCGTGCAATCATATTATTTTAATCCATGTGAGTCAATATTCTTAACATTTTATAGAAAATGAAAAATCCCGCTCATGCGGGATTTTTCAGAAAAACAAAACAGAGCACTTTTTTACTTTCCGGGAGTGTATCCAAGATTTAACGCTTTAGTACTGTATTCAGCCCCTTTGGACATATCCATCTTAACGTATTCATTCACAATTAGTGCAGAACATTGAAAACAGGAAAAACCGTCATTCAGATTGCAGCCCATGTCATAATATTTAAACGATGCTGCGTAGTCTTGCGTTGTTTCAAGACCCATCATATACATTTCGCCTAATGCCCTGATGGACTCTATGCTTCCGTATTCAGCGCCTTTCTTGAAATACTCTATAGCCTTGGGAATGTCTGCTTCTTTGTTGTTTAGGGTAACTTTACCATCGCTTGCGGCGGCTTTCATTCCATTGCGATAAAGGTAACCCATAACATAGGTACAACCGCCATGTTTGTTATTTACACCTATTTCCAGCCACTTTTTAGCCTCTGTAATGTCAGTCGGAGCAATTTCGCCAAGGATATAAATTGTACTTAATTCACGCGCAGCATTATAATTTTTCTTTCCTACGCATTCAGCAAGGAACGCCTTATATTTCTCAAAGTTCTTGTCCATTACAAGGTAAATGGTAGACCCTGCCTTTGGATGACCCAATTCATAGGCTCTTTTGTAGTATACCAATGAACCTTCCATGCTTGCGGTAGTACCTTCTCCCAGTCTAATCATTTCGCCGGCAGTATATGCACTGGAAACATGACCTAAATCAGCCGATTTTTTGTAGTTAACCAAAGCTTTGGTGGCATCTTTTGTTTCCGGGTAGGTAATTGTGGCTGCAAATACCGGATCGTAAGCAAGTGCTATGAATGCGTAGCCATCCATGTGACCTAGTTTGGCCGCTTTTTCTGATTCAGCAAGCCAACCGGCAAAATCGCCTTTGCTAAAATTATCCTTTGCCTTTTGAATTTCAGCATCACCGGGCTTTTGTGAAAATACAATGTTATTTGTTGTAAACAATGTAAACAGAATGAAGAGTAACCTTTTTGTTTTCATGTGTTAATCGTGTTTAAAATTTAATCATCAAATAGTTTGCCGTAATTGTTGTTTTCAATCTTTCGATAGTATCAAGACGTTAAAAAAAAGCAATCTATTGATACAAAGATTAAATAATTTACTGAACTTGCGAAATATTAATTGAAACAGATGCCGGCTGATATGAAGTCTTTTGAATTTTACGAGATGCAAAAATTCAGGCAGTGGTGGATTTGGCTTTTACTGATTCTTATAGGGTCATCATTGTATTCTGGCGTTTTTTATTCAAGTTATAAATGGACAGGATTTTGGTAATAATCCAATGTCAGATTGGGGTATCATTACTGGTTGTATTCTGTATTCTTTTTTCATTTGGTTTTTTATCATTTTGAAGCTGGGAACTACCATACATTCGGGCGGTATTGGCTACAGGTTTTCTCCGTTTCACAGAAAGATACGCAATATTCGGTGGGAAGAAATTCAAAACGTATATGTTCGTCAGTATTCTCCGCTGGGTGAATTTGGCGGATGGGGTTTGCGGGGTGGGGCTTATAATGTTACAGGCAATATGGGAATTCAAATAGAATTTAAAAATGGTAAGACGTTATTACTGGGGACACGAAAACCTGAGCAGGCCAGAAGTGCGATACATGAATTTGCAACTCAATCACTAAAAAGTGATTCAGTCAGCTGATTATCTGTCTAACAGATTTAATTTAGCTTAATGTGGCCTGCTAAAAGATAAAGAACAGCCATCCTGATAGCCACTCCGTTTTCAACCTGATGAAGGATAAGGCTTTGTCCGCTGTCGGCAACTGAACTTGTAATTTCAACGCCGCGGTTAATAGGGCCGGGATGCATGACAACGATTTCCTTATCCAGAGATTGCAGTAAATTCATATCTAAGCCATACTGCATACTGTATTCTCTAAGTGTGGGAAAATACTTAATATCTTGTCGTTCAAGTTGTATTCGCAACATATTGGCAACGTCGCACCAATTTAATGCATTTCTCAGGTTGTGCTCAACTTTAACTCCCAATCTTTCAATGTATCGGGGTATTAAGGTAGCCGGGCCGCACACTTTCACTTCGGCACCTAGTTTTTGTAAACAATAGATGTTACTGAGAGCTACCCTTGAGTGTAAAATATCTCCAACAATTACAACCTTTTTGCCTTCAAGTGTTCCAAATTTTTCGCGAATGGAATACGCATCCAGCAAAGCCTGAGTAGGATGTTCATGCGTTCCGTCTCCGGCGTTTACAATCCGGGCGTTAATGTGTTTTGAAAGAAACCATGGTGCACCGGGAGAGGCATGACGCATAACAACCATATCAACACGCATACTCAGTATATTTTTTACCGTATCAATAAGTGTTTCGCCTTTTTTAACCGAAGAGCCTGATGCCGAAAAATTTACTACATCTGCACTTAGTCGTTTTTCAGCAAGTTCAAAACTCAGCCGTGTCCTTGTGGAATTTTCAAAAAACATATTTGCAATGGTAATATCACGCAGCGAGGGAACTTTTTTTATTGGGCGGTCAAGAACGTCTTTAAAGCTGTCAGCCGTAGAAAAAATTATTTCAATATCCCTTCTTGTCAGGTCTCTGATACCCAAAAGATGCTCAAAGCTGATGTTAGCCTCCATGTTCTTCGCTGATTAAAATTACCTGATCAACACCGTCGGTTTGTTGCCATTTCACCGCAACATGTTCCCCCTGAATCGTATCAACGCTGTGACCAATATAAGTGGGTACAATGGGCAAATGCGCTCTGAATCGTCGTTCAATAAGTACCATAAGTTCAACCTTTCGCGGACGGCCAAAGGCAAGCATTGCATCCAAACCACTCCTAACCGTTCTTCCTGTGAAAAATACGTCATCCATTAAGATCACCGTTTTGCCTTCAACCAAAAAGTCAATATTGGTTGCGCTGGGAATCAGGGGCTTTTCTCGTCGTCTGAAATCGTCCCTGTAGAAGGTTATATCCAACATTCCAAATTCATATCCCTTATCGAATCCACGGGCTGTTAACTCATTTTTAATTCGTTCTCCTAAAAGAATCCCTCTGGGTTGAAGCCCAATAAGTACCGTTTTATCTGCATCAGGATGATTCTCTACCAATTGCAATGCCAGGCGCCGGATAATCAGCTTTAAATGACCGGAATCTAAAATCACTCTGTCACTCATGGCCTGCAAATATACAGTTTCTGCGTTCAGAATTACAGGTGTTTGTTCTTTTTGTATCAAGTGTTGTTGAATGATGTCAAATTACTCTCAATACCAATTGATGAACTGAACAAGATGAATAAATTTTTAACTAAGTAAAACATCGTACCTGCACATTATCAAAATCATTAACTTTCGCCGATTTTATATGAGACTGATAGCATTACTGATATTTCTTTTGCCTGGCCCAGTTGAAGCACAGCCCACTGGTGATGTGAACCTGGACAGCATTCGTGCCGTTCTAAAAAAACTACCTGCCGATACCGCTAAAGTAGATATGATGACGCAACTTATGTGGGACTTACGAAATGCACATCCCGATTTTTCAGCTGAAATAGGGGAAGAAGCCATTGCCCTTAGCGAAGAACTTAAATACATTAAGGGAATGTTGAAAGCCATGAGTTTTACAGGCGTTGCTTACCGTAATCTGGGTAATTATCCTAAGGCTTTCGATATGTATTTTATTCAACTGGAAATGTCACAAAAACACAACAGTCCTGAAGATGAGAGTTATGCAAACATCAATATTGCTAATTTGTATATATATCAAAAAAAGCCAGATGAAGCCATTAAAATGTTGAAGGAGGCGCTTAGGATTAATAAGGAATTGAAAAATAAAAAGCAGGAAGCGTATGTTGAATTGAATTTGGGGCGATCATATATTTTGAAGGAAGATTATGAAAATGCAGAGAATCATCTGGAAAGAGCAATATTGTTAAGACAGGAGTTGGGTGACAGCGAAGGTATGGGCATTGCAAGAAAGTACATGGGCGACATTCTATTTAACCAGGAATTATTTAGTGGTGCTTTTGCCGCTTATTCTGATGCATTACAAGCAGTTTCTGCTAATACGGATAAAGACTTTCATTCCGATGTATTGAATAAAATTGCCCTGATCTACATTCAGATGAATGATCCGAAACAGGCATTGGTAAACGCACAGAGTTCACTTTCCATTGCAACGAATGCTAACGTAAAGCCAAGAATTAAGGATGCATGTGGTACTTTAGGTAAAACCTATGCCCTATTAGGCGAATGGAAAAAAGCATTTGATTATCAAAGCGTTTACATTGCATATTACGATAGTTTAAGTAACGACGATATCAATAACCGTATTGCGGATATTAAATTTGAAATAGAAAAAAAGCAGAAAGAGAAAGAACATGTTATTGAATCGAAACGTAAGGAAACCGAAATTAAGTTGTTACAGGAGCAGGAGCGGGCCAATCAAACCATTAAGTATGCTATGGCTGGTGGACTGGTTCTCTTTACCGGATTGATGTTTGTGTTGCTTAGAACCAGCAGAATCAGGAAACAGAAGAATAAAATTCTCAATCAGCAAAAGACCGAGATTGAGAACCAAAATTATTTGATTAACAAACAAAAGGAAGAGGTAGAACTGCAACGAAATGAAGCGGAACTTCAGAAACAAATTGTTGAGGAGAAGAACAAGGAAATCCTGGATTCTATAACCTATGCCAAAAGAATCCAGACAGCTATATTGCCAACCGAGAAGTATTTTAAGCAGCACTTGCCGGATAGTTTTGTGATGTATCTTCCTAAAGATATTGTTGCCGGTGACTTTTACTGGTTAGAGAAAGCACACGACTGGGTTTTGTTTGCAGCTGCCGACTGCACTGGCCACGGGGTACCCGGAGCCATGGTAAGTGTGGTGTGTAACAATGCGCTGAATCGCGCCGTTCGTGAGTATGGTTTAAGGAAACCTGGCGAAATTCTGAACAAGACCCGCCAAATAGTAATTCAGGAATTTTCCAAGAGCGAATCGGCCATGCGTGACGGTATGGATATCTCCCTATGTGCATTGTCTTTATCTGACAGAGTCATGCATTGGGCAGGTGCCAATAATCCGGTATGGATTATCAATGAATCAAGAAAGAACTGGCCTTCCGAATCGGTAGTTTTTGGCGATAACGCTATTGGAGCCGAAATAAAAGGAGACAAGCAGCCCATTGGCAGTTATGCGGCTGAAAAGCCTTTTGCCAACCATTCAATGCAGTTAGAAAAAGGCGACACTGTTTATATTTTTACTGACGGTTTTCAGGACCAGTTTGGGGGTAATGAGGGAACCGGTAAAAAATACAAGGCTAAAAAACTCAAAGATTTTCTAATAAGCATACGTCAGGTTGGAATGATGCAACAAAGAGCCTTGCTAATTAAGGAATTTGAAACCTGGAGGAAATGTGGACAGAAAGATTCTTTGGGTAATAGCATAGAGATTGAACAGTTGGACGATGTTTGTATTATTGGCGTACGTATAGAATAACGGAATCTGCGCCGTTCTATGCCGGGTGTTTTTGTCGTCCGGCTGGTTTCATCAAAGCTGAATAAATTGCTTCGTGTAATCTGCCCTGAATTCCCATAGTTATTATTAGAGGATTATCGCCCTTTGGGTGGCTGCGGTTTGACAATAAAATATATATAATTTTATTTTCAGGGTCTACCCAAATCGAATTACCGGTATATCCCGTATGACCATAGGTTTTTAAACTTACGGCAGCAGGAATGCCATAAGCCCCGTCTCCAACGGGTTTATTGAATCCCAAACCACGGTGACCGTTGGCCTGCTTGCGGGTAAACTCAGCAATTGTTTCTGGTTTAAGGTACTGCTTACCGCCGTAACTACCATCAAATAACATCATCTGATACATAGTCGCCAGGTCGCGGGACGTACTGAATAATCCGGCGCTTCCGGCAATTCCGCCAAATACTGCTGCAGTGGGGTCGTGTACATGGCCTCTAAGGGTTTGCTTCCGCCAGTATCTGTCCTCCTCTGTAGGTGCTATTTCATTCTCGTTGTAATACCTTAACGGCAGGAAACCTGTTCTTTTCATCCTTAAAGGCTTGTAAAAAAATTCCTGTAACTTGGTCTCATACAAAGCGGCGTTCCATCTCTCGGCAGGTTGTATGGGGCGTTTTCTTCGCTGAGGTTCAGGTTCCGATTGACGCAGAATGCGTTGCATTAAAATATACAGCAAATTCGCGTTAATATCACTATAAACATATTCTTTTGATGCCGAATGGGTTATGAGATGTAACATTCTCCATATGGAGTCTAACTGTAGATTCTCCAGATAATAATCGCGAGCTACTTCTATTGTAAACAAACTATCGTCCCTGCGGTCGCAATAATATTTGTCGAATCTTCCATAAAGGGTATCGGTATATCGCATAAATTTATAAACATTGATACCGGCCGGCAAACCGCTGCGGTGTGTAAGCAATTCACGCCAGGTGATTTCAGCCAGGGTACTGCGACGATTATATAAATGGCGCGACAATGTATCGGGAAGATACCTGGAAAGCCGGGCGTCTAAATCAATTTTACCTGTTTCGTATAACTTCATTGCCAACATGGTAGTTGCTGCAATTTTGGTTACCGAAGCCAGGTCGTAAATGGTTTCAAACGTTACTGGAGTTCTGCGACTGTAATCGGTGTGTCCGTAACTTTTATCCCAAATAATGCGACCGTCTTTTACAGCCAGTACCTGACACCCGGGATACGCTCCTGCATTAATTCCCTGATTCGCGATAGTACTCAGTTTTGCAAGAGAATCGGGATGCATACCCACAGCCAAAGGTTCGGCAAAGCCCAACCGGCTTTGCGGTGTATGAATGCCGGTGTTTTTCGAAGTTCGGGAAGATAATCTGTAGGGTAGTTTGCCATGGGCCTCTATTCCGCCAAAAACGATTTGAATGGCTGCTTTTAGCTCAACGTCAGTGTTGCCGTAAGCAACTATAACCGTGTTACACGCATCAAGAAGGACTGAATCTTCCGGATTTGGTGTGCCATTAAAAATCAGTACACTGTTCTTACTTTTAAGTAAAGTTTGATATTCGGTGGTATTGATACGGTTTTTACCACTGGCTTTATAATATAAAATATTTAGGTGGCTTGCGGTATTAATACCTGGTTTAAAGAATTCAAAAAAGGATATTGTATTTTTAACATCAACGGGACAATCGCCCGTAATATCCACCAAACGGATATCTGGTTTGTCTTTCAAAGGATATGGCAAAAGACCGACTTCGCTTTTAAGAACTGTAACACTTTGTTCTGCCAGGCTGAAAAACAAACGCTGTTTATTAATATCAGATGTTTGCTTTTGAAAAACACCACTTTTTATTTGG
This sequence comes from uncultured Weeksellaceae bacterium, assembly GCA_964508605.1. Classification (GTDB taxonomy): domain Bacteria; phylum Bacteroidota; class Bacteroidia; order Flavobacteriales_D; family CAZDUI01; genus CAZDUI01. The sequence continues at coordinate 36,277 of CAZDUI010000014.1, forward strand.
TTCAATCCCAGCCATGCTTTTGCAAGTAAAATTCTGTGAACACGGGTTCTTAATTGTTCTTCAGTTATTTCTCCGGAAGTAAGCAATTGACGCATAAATGTTTCAAAAGAATTCACCTGACTATTGTTCAGTTTAAGCATATCTGCTCCATGATCCCAGGCATGTCTGTAAAGGGTATCTGGTAGCATTTTCCCTCCCGGGTAACTAACATCGGCAACCAGCAATCCGTTAAATAAATCATTTTCCAAAAGAAATTCTGATAGTTTTACTGTAACCTTCTTTCTGTCAACACCTGTTTGTTCTATCCATGGTACAGGATTAAAAATGAGCATCATCCTATTCAAGTGACATATAGAATCTAAGAATCCCTTATATTTATCCAGCAGCACTGTGTCCATTTCACCTCCTGCAATTCCTACCGGAATCATTTGTTTTGAATCTATAGAATCGTGTGTTCTAAGCGCACGGGCATTTGTTCTTTCGGTTACGGGTGCAATGTATCCGATGTGGTAGTTTGTAAAATCTGTCTCATCCCACAGAGTGTTTAAATTTAGTTGATTTTCAGCTCCATTTACTATGCTGTCGGCTTGAAATCGCAACCACTCCGGTGAAGCCATTATATGACATGCACTGAGCGTTTCGTTCATCAGTTGCCACCTGTTTTTTGCTCCTGCAAAAGGAATGGTACTGCACGAATCAGCAATAAATGCAACGAATATTGAATCGTGTGATACCTTTTCAAAGATATACCCGCCATAATTTGCTTTTACAGAGTCTATATCTCCTTCAACAATTATTAATTGGTGAATTAACTGATGAACAGGCATATGTTTTACCAAAGAATCTGCCCAAGGCGATTGAAAGGCTAAAAATGCCGCCGGTTTAAATACTTTTTTATCAGTCTTTTCCTGTGATTCGGATGGTAAGAACAGAATCAGCCCGGCAATTATTACAGTTACCAAAATTATCGCTGTTACAATGAGCTTGAATCGTTTTTTCATTTGTGCGATAAATATCGGAATTTGAAAATTATGTTACGATATGATGAGCGGTGATTTAGTGAACGTCATTATGTGTAAATTGTGCCTGTAAAATTGAATTCGGATGAAAAAATTTACTTTGTTTTTATTGGTTGGTACTTTTGTTACAGGCCTAAGTGCGCAACAATTAAATGAAACCCATTTAACCGGTAATGCCGCTGAAGAGTATATTCCCGGGGCCATTATGGTTCGGTTGAAGGCTGGAAAAAATGTACCTTCTTTTATTAAATTTCGCAATGGCAAAACAATTCCCGATCAGATTTTTCCTGACTGGTTTGCCAAACAATTTGCTTCAGCCGGCAAAATCACAATAACGGAATACGAACGGGAATACGATGAGTTGGGATATGTTCACGTACGTTATGTTCAAACTTATAATGGTATTCAGGTACAGGGAGCAAGGGTTTACGCCCATTATTTATCAGGCAAACTGATTTCTTTTAACGGAGACGTGTATCCGGTGAGCGGTGGCACAAGCGCAGGAATAACCGAAGCCCAGGCGCTTGACCAGGCCTTGCGATACATTAATGCAACTGAATACAAATGGCAGTTATCTGAAGAAGAAGCTGAAATTAAAACGCGCACAGGTAATGAGGCCGCAACCTATTATCCATCGGGACAACTTACGTTTTGCCCCAACCACAAGGCCGGAGACTCAAAATACCGTTTGGCATACAAATTCGATATTTACGCACATAGCCCGGTTAGCAGAAACGAAATTTTTATTGATGCGCAAACAGGGGAAGTGTTGCTCGATAATGAATTGATTCACGAAGCTGATGTTGTAGGTACGGCAGTAACAGCATATAGCGGGACACAGGTAATGACGGCTGATAGTTTTAGCGGGTCTTACAGACTGCGCGAAACCGGCAGAGGAAACGGTATTGAAACCTACAATATGCAAAATGGCACCAGTTACGGTGCTGCGGTAGATTTTACGGATGCAGACAATTACTGGAATAATGCAAATGCACAGCAGGATGAATATGCAACCGATGCTCACTGGGGATCTGAAATGACCTACGATTATTATATGAATGAGCATGGCAGAAACAGCATAGATGGTGCAGGGTATAAGCTAAGAAGTTATATTCATTACGACAATAATTACGGTAATGCCTTTTGGGATGGAACCCGGATGACTTATGGCGATGGTAGTGGAGGTTTGACACCCTTTACAGCACTGGACATTGCTGGCCATGAAATAACGCACGGCCTTACCACGAATACAGCCGATTTGGTATATTCCAATGAATCAGGGGCATTGAATGAATCATTCAGCGATATTTTTGGAGTGAGCATTGAACATTATGCCCGTCCCGGAAATGCCAATTGGTTGATGGGTGAAGATATAGGTACTGTAATTCGCAGTATGTCTAACCCCAACACTTACGGAGATCCTGATACTTACGGAGGTACTAACTGGTACACAGGTACTGCCGATAATGGCGGTGTTCATACAAACAGCGGCGTACAAAACTATTGGTATTATATACTTGTAAATGGCGGAACCGGCACCAATGATTTGGGCAGCAATTACAACGTAACTGCCCTTGGGCTTCAGAATGCGAGTGCCATTGCCTTTAGAAATCTTACGGTATATCTTACTACCAATTCAGACTATGCAGATGCCCGGTTTTATGCAATACAGTCGGCTACCGATTTATTCGGACCCTGCTCTCCTGAAGTAATAGCGACTACGGATGCCTGGTATGCCGTAGGGGTCGGTACAGCGTTTAATCCAACAGTTACTGCCGATTTTATAAGCGATTTTACACAGGCGTGTCAGGCACCGTTTACAGTAAGTTTTACCAATACCAGTCAAACTGCAGGTACATTTACCTGGGATTTCGGCGATGGAAACAACAGTACCTTAAATAATCCAACACATACCTACACTGCCCCGGGAACCTACACCGTTACGCTTTATGCTGATGGAGGCGCCTGTGGTAATGATACCGAAGTAAAGACGGCGTATATTAATATAGATGCTGCCAATCCATGCGTGGCCATTATGCCGTCTTCCGGTGCCGGTTCGATGCAAACCAGTTGTCAGGGATTACTTTACGACAGCGGAGGTCCGGGCGCCAATTATAGTGATAACACAAACAGTACCATTACTATATCGCCTGCAGGTGCTACTAATGTTACCTTATTCTTTAGCAGCTTCAACTTTGAATTAAATTATGATTATTTGTATATCTATGATGGTCCGTCAACTGCCAGTCCACTTATTGGGCAGTATACCGGTTCGTCTCTTCCCAATGGCGGCACCATTACATCAACCGGCGCCTCAATTACACTTCGTCAAAGCACCGATCCGGGCGTTACTGCCAGCGGTTTTGAACTGGAGTGGGCTTGTTTGATTCCCAATACTGCACCCATAGCACAGTTTACTTCCAATTTATTTGAAACCTGTAACGGAGAAATCCATTTCACCGATCAGAGTTTGATGTTACCTACCAGCTGGTTGTGGAATTTTGGAGACGGTAATACCTCAACACTTCAAAATCCTGTGCATAATTACGCAGCTCAAGGTACGTACACCGTTACCCTTACTGCAACCAACGCATTCGGTAATGATACCGAAGTAAAAACATCGTATGTTGTGGTAGATTATCCTGATGCGCCATCCGCTACAAATGCCGGTCGCTGTGACCCAGGAACCATGACTTTAGGTGCTACAGGTAACGGTGGAATTCTGAATTGGTACAACGCTTCAACAGGTGGTACACTTCTGGGCACCGGAACATCTTATACTACTCCTTCCATTAGCACAACTACCTCTTATTACATTGAAGAAGTTTTTGGCGCTTCTCCCGGTTATGTGGGACCGACCGATAATACTATTGGTACAGGTGGTTATTTTACCGGTGATCAACATCTTATATTTGATTGCTATAAACCTGTAACCCTGGTTTCTGTTTGGGTAGATGCCAATGGTTCAGGCAACCGTACTGTTGAACTAAGGAGCGCTACCGGTACAGTTTTACAAAGCACTGTTGTAAATATTCCCAATGGCCAAAGCCGTGTTACATTGAATTTTGATGTTCCTGTAGGTACCAACCTGCAATTGGGCACAGCAGCCGGAAGTTCACCTAACTTATACAGAAACAATGCGGGACCGGCCTATCCATATAGTTTGGCCGGAGTAATTGATATTACTTCAAGTAGTGCCGGTGCAGCTTATTATTATCATTATTATGACTGGGAAATTCAGGAGCCTTATTGTGTAAGCGAGCGTGCGCAGGCAACAGCAGCCATTGCTACAGCCCCTGTAGCAACAGACGAGACCATCTGTTCGGGCAGCACCGCAACTGTTACAGCTTCTGGCAGTGGTGCCGGAACCCTTCACTGGTACGATGCTCCAATCGGAGGTACTTTAATCTTCTCAGGAAACCCATTTGTTACCCCTACCCTCTCGTCTACTACAACCTATTATATTGAAGAAGAATTGCTGGCCGGGCCTTCACAGTATGTGGGTCCTTCAACCAATGCCATAGGAACCGGCGGTATGTTCAGCGGTGACCAATATCTTATTTTTGATGTAACAACACCCATTGTACTTCAATCGGTTATGGTATACGCAGGTACAGCCGGTAACAGAACCATTGAATTACGCAGCAGCGCAGGTGCATTACTGCAGTCTGTTACTGTGAATATACCAGTTGGACAAAGCCGAGTAACACTGAATTTCGATATTGCCGCCGGAACAAATTACCGGCTCGGTACTCTTACAGGCAGTGCTCCAGATTTATACAGGAATAATGCCGGTGTCTCATACCCTTACTCACTTCCCGGAATGGTTAGTATAACCAACAGCAGCGCTGGTACTGATTACTATTATCATTTTTACGACTGGGAAGTTCATGAACCCGCTTGTAACACTGTAAGAAATCCTGTTACTGTTACTGTAAACAATCAGGCCGACGCTACCATCACACCCGTGTCAAATATTTGTGCTTCAGACCCTACATTTAGTTTTACAGCTGCCTCTTCAGGCGGTGTCTGGACAGGAGCCGGAATAACCAATTCACCTACCGGACAATTTGATCCTTCGGTGGCCGGAAACGGAGCGCACGATATTATTTATACCATACCTGGAACATGCGGCGATGCCGATACCCTTACTGTTTTTGTAAACGGCAGTTTTGATGCAACCATTACACCTGTTGCCGACCTTTGCGAAAACAGTGCTCCGTTTACGGTAACATCGGCTGACATGGGTTCGGTTTGGAGCGCTACATGTGGTAGTTGTATAGATGGCACTACCGGGTCATTCAATCCTGCACTGGCCGGACCGGGAACCCATACTGTCACGAGTACTTTTTTGGGTTCTTGTGGAAGTGTTGATACTGAAACCATCACCGTATTGTCAAACGCCGATGCTACCATTTCTCCGCAGGGAGTTTTGTGTTCTGACGGAACTAATGTGATACTAAGTGCTGCCGATGCCGGAGGAATTTGGAGCGGTACCGGAATTATAAATTCATCCACCGGAGAATTCAGCCCCTCTGTTGCCGGAGCTGGTACGTTTACTATCAGCTACACTATTTCTGGAACTTGCGGAGCTACCGGAAATATAAATATACAGGTTGATGCCCGCCTGGATGCTTCCATAAGTCCTGCAGGACCTTATTGTGATGGTCAAACTCCGGTTACACTCAACAGCATGATGAGTGGAGGTACATGGTCAGGAAATGGTATAGTAAACAGTACAACCGGAATATTCGACCCCACTACAGCCGGGGTGGGCACACATACCATTACATATACCCTGGCCGGAGCCTGCGGGGACAGCCAAAGTATCAGCGTTCAGGTAGATAATTGCACCGGAATAGAACAGACTGATGCTTTTGAATTTGCTGTATATCCCAATCCTACCGACGGTCTATTCCGGGTGGGAGTAGGCAATAACAAAGCGCTGGGAACAGTTGCTATCGTAATTACCGACCTCACGGGCAGAGTTGTGGAAGTTCGCAAGTTTACTTCGTCACAACAACGTCATCTCGAAATATTTGACCTAAACAAATACGCTGATGGCACATACGTCGTCAGCATTTTCACCGGCGTGGAAACACTGCGTGCCCGTGTTGTGAAGCAATGACAGGATTGAGATTGCGATGAGTGTTGGGAAACCGGGTTACAGAGAAGCATAAACTCTGTGAGAGTGCCTGATTTGACGATTCAGTAGGTTGGGTTACATCTCCCGGGAATAAGCCGGGGTCAGAATTTAAAATATTATGCATCTTTGAACCCTGTGAAAAAGTTTGGTTCCGAATTCTGGTTGGGTATACGTTGTTACTATGATGCGGCATTGTTTATTGCCAAACATCGGTTATGGCTTTATTTCATTGTTCCTGCAGCACTATCGGTGGGATTATACTTTTTAGGCAGTTATTATAATCAGGTGGCTGAGGACATTCCGGTTGTGGCAGGCGACATGCGAGAGCTTATGATGGTACTGCTGGAGAAGTACGTTTTCAAATTGTTGTACTATTTGTTTCATGAGTCTACCAAATACATGGTAGTAATGCTATTATCACCTGTTCTTGCCATGCTTAGCGAAAAGGTTGAAGAGTTACTTACAGGTAATACTTACCCTTTTGTCTGGAAGTTTTATTTCAATGATGTGAAGCGCGGCATAAGAATTTCGGTAACATCTCTTGTTCAGGAGTACATGTATTTTATCATTTGGTTAATTATTGCATTTTTTATTCCGCCACTTCAATATATTACCCCGGCTATTGCTCTAATAATAGGATTTTACTTTTACGGTTTTGGTTTTATGGATTACATCAATGAACGGAGGCGGCTGGATATTAGCCAAAGTGTATTTTTCTCGCGCCGTCACTTAGGCCTTGCGTTGGGTTTGGGTATTGTTTACTCGTTTATGTTCATGATTCCCTATGCCGGCGTTGTAATTTCTCCGGTACTTGCAATAACCGGTGCCACCTTAGCCATGGCAGGGATTGTTGATCTTAGCGACAACCGGTATGCAAAACGGCGAAAAGATACCAGCACCGGTACTACGGTATGAAATTTAGTAATGAGGGTAACTAATATTCATTAAATTTGTTTCTTACAAACACAAGATTAAACAGCATCAGAATTATGAAGGTGAGTATGTTTTTAACGATGTTTACGTTAGGTATGGTTTTACAGGCAGCTGCCATTGCGTGCCCGCCCGATACCACGGTAAGCGTTACCGATAAGGGGAAAATTCAGGCTTTATTAATCACCGGTCGCGACAAACAATTCAGCAAGGACTGGCTGGGAGCCATGGCCGATTTCAAGAAAATTCTTGAAATTCATCCCACCCACGCAACCGCTCACTTCAGAATTGCCGAGTGCCATTACAACATTTACAAGTGGCAGTTTGCACTGGAATATCTTGAAAAGGCTTATCAATACGACCCTGAGGTTAACAAGGAATATCATTACATGATGGGATTGGTAAAACACAGACTGGGAAAACCTGAAGAAGCCGTTGTACATTTTGAGAAATTTAAGCCTTTGGCAGGTGAAGGCATGTTAAGAGAATATATGGTTGAGAAGCACATTAAAGATTGCAGTTTTGCCATTGAGGCGACTAAAAATCCTACTTCAGCGAAGGTTAAAAATCCCGGACCGATAATTAATACCCGATTCAGAGATTATCAGCCGGTTGTTACAGCTGACGAACAGACAATGTACTTTACATCGCGTCGCAACGACACAAAAGGTGGCGGAATTGCAAAGGATTTTGCCTTCTTTGAGGATATTTATGTTGCTAAAAGAGACGCTTCAACAGGACAATGGACCCAACCGGTTCATCTGCCCGGAAAAGTTAATTCCGAATCTCACGAGAGTGTATCATCAATAAATGCTGCCGGTACCGAAATGTATTTGACAGTGTATGCAGGCGACAGCAGAATAGCTGATCTGGCCGTAAGTAAAAAGAGGGAGGATGAGTCGTGGAGCGACCCCAAGCCTTATCCTAAGAAAACCATCAATACAACTTTTTTTGAAGCGAGCATCACTTTAACCGAAGATGGAAAAACTATGTATTTTGTTGCTGAGAGACTCAACGGTAAAGGCAGGAGCGATATATACCGTAGCACACAAATTAGTAAGAAGGAGTGGTCGAAACCTGAAAATATTAGTATCCTGAATACTGAAGATGACGAAAATTCAGTGTACGTTACTCCAGATGGTAAATACTTGTTTTTTAGTAGTAACGGATTGCCTGGTGTCGGTGGATACGATATCTATATTAGCAAAAATGAAAACGGAACCTGGAGTGCACCCGTTAACTTGGGATATCCTGTTAACAGTGTGAACGATGACTTTCATTTTAAGCCCAACGCAAATTTTACAAAAGCCTACATGACTTCGGTGCGTGAGGATTCTGAAGGGTTGCATGATATTTATGAAGTAGATTTGTCGGGATACGACATTCGTGGACTTGCTAAATAATGTCATAAAAACACAGGTTTTTTTCATCGCAGTATTTATGTGCTGCACGTGTTTGTTACCCAAAAATGCGCATGGACAAAAGGATTCAATTACGCAGGTGCTGATTCTGAATTGTAAGGAAAATGCGTGGAAGGATACCTTTTTATTAAATTTTGAGACTGTTACGATGACTCACCGGTACGATAGCCTAAGCTGGCAATTACCTATTGGGAACTTTGGTGGTATAACTACCGCGTTCATTCCCGCAAGTAGGTTGTATTCTGGTTTTGAAACAGCTGTTATGGGAGAATTGTATGCAAGTGATAGCTCAGTATTCCTGTATCCTTATAGTCCGTTTAGCGAAATACGTTACGTTTTAGGTACCGGGGGAGAGCAAAATCTTTTGCTTATTCATTCCCGTCGCTTATCTCATCAGATGAGTGTAACAGCCACCTATCATAAAATTAATACTGAAGGATTTTTCAAATACCAAAAGAGTGATAACGACCGGTTGTTGATTTCTGCTCAAGGCGCCTCAAAGAATAAGAAGTACTTGGTTAACGGGTACATTCTGCACCGGCGTATTCGAAGGCAGGAAAATGGTGGAATAGTATCAGACAGTGCCTTTAAAGCATCTGGCTTCGGCAATACCCGGTTACTTGAGGTAAATTATAGCGAAGCATCGGTTCAGTTTACATCACTAACCGGTAAGATATTTCAAAAGCTCAGGTTGAGCAATAATTTGTTTCTGAATCACGCAACAGAGGCAGGAAGCAGGGTTCGTACTCATTTCGATATTTTGCCTGATACATTATTCTATTCTACAGCATATCTGAACCAGGACACCACCTTTACCCGGTGGCATCACACGTTTGTAAATCAAAAAATTGGAATAGTTTACAGTACCGGAAATCTGAAAATCGAACCCGGATATGAATTTGAGGCAGGAAAATATGCATCCGGATTTTTGAGTACAATGTATCAAAACCACGCCGTTGGGGTAAATGTAGCTTACAGGAACAAGATTTTTGATGTTGCCGCAGTACCTGCTTACTATATTTCAGGTTATAATCAGGGGGATTACCACTTGGACCTAAAAGCCACTTACCGGGTAGATAGTAGCCGTGCGATTTTAACTGCTGATATCTATGCCGGAAGTCACACGCGGGCTTTTGATCACCTCAAATTTTCGTCAAATAATTTTCGTTGGTATAGCGAATTGTCATCTCAGCAGATGTATAGAATTAATACCGCGATGTACTTGGTTAAAACCAAAACCCGACTGATTCTTGAATTTCAGCAAGTCCATCATCCTGTTTATTACGGATATAATCGTTTACCGGTTTATAATGCTGATGTTGTAAAGACCGGAAGTGTTACTGTTAATCAATGGATTAAATATAAAAGCCTACATGCTCAGCTGGAAGGGAAATGGCAATTTACGTCTTCATACCTGGTTATACCCTTACCCTCCGTTATGGCTGGGTTCAGAGTGTGGTGGAAAGTTGCATTGTTTAAAAAGAAGATGCAGAGTTTACCCGGTGTAGAAATTTTTTATTTTACACCTTATTATATGCAGGGCTATGAACCCGCAACCGGAATGATGTATAATCAAAGTGAATTTAAAACGGGAGGTTACCCGGTTGTAAACATTTTCTTCAATGCCAGGGTGAGTCAGGCCGAATTTTTTTTATCAGCCACCAATGTAACAGCAGGGTTGTTACCATATAGTTACTATGCGGCTTACCGATATCCTTTGTCTCCCTTTGCCATTAAACTGGGTATTCGCTGGCAGTTTTATAATTGAATTATGCAAAATAACAAGAAATTGCTTTCCGAAATTTTGGGTATTAACCATCCCATCCTAATGGCACCCATGTTTTTGGTAAGCAACACGGAAATGATAGTGGCGGCACTTGAAAATGGGATTACAGCTGCATTTCCGGCTCACAATTACCGTACGTCGGCTGAATTATCGGCAGCCATTCAGAGTATCCGAAAGGTGACCTCAAAGCCATTTGGCGTAAATTTAATTGTAAATAAAGGTAACCCGGCGTATCGCAGGCAGCTTGAAGTGCTTTTACAGGAACGGGTTGATTATATTATAACATCTCTTGGAAATCCGGCGCCTGTAATACAACAGGCACATCAGCTTGGAATTAAGGTGTTTTGCGATGTGGTAGATGTAAGGTATGCAGTAAAAGTTGCACATCAAGGCGCTGATGCTTTGATTGCTGTTACAAGTCAGGCTGGTGGTCATGCAGGCCCGTTAACCGCTGAGGAACTTATTCCTGCTATATCACAAAAAGTGGATATTCCGGTAATTGCTGCGGGTGGAGTGGCCACGTTCAGCCACGTTCAGCATATGATTAGCCTGGGCGCTTGCGGAGTGTCTGTTGGAACCGTATTTATTGCTACTCACGAATCGCCGGTTAGCGATGCTTATAAACAGGCTGTGGTAGACTACCACGCGCAGGATGTAGTGCTTACAACTAAGCTGTCAGGCACACCCTGTACGGTTATTCAAACTCCCTATGTAAAACAGATAGGCACCGGCCAATCACTGCTTGAAAAGATACTGAACAAGAACAAGAGGCTTCGCAAGTGGGTAAAAATGATAGTCTTAAAAAGAGGATTCCGAAAGTTGGAAAAAGCCGCATTTGGCGCAACATATCAAACGGTATGGTGTGCCGGTCCTGCAATTGAGCATGTGCATGAAATTACAACAGTTAAGCAGGTTGTGAAACGGTTAACGGCAAATGAATCCATTTAATTGAGCCATATTAAGGATTACAACCAACTATGGGAATATTTTAAAAAGACTATCTTTGACATCTGAATGGATCCTTCGTCGGGAATAATTATTATCACCACTCTGCTTCTGTCTGCTTTGTTCTCGGGTGCTGAGAGTGCATTTTTGGCTGCCAATCGCCTGAAGATAGCTTTGGACAGTAATGAGGGTAGGGTAACCGGCAAAATTCTCACTTTTTTTACTCAGAGACCATCCCGATTTATTGGTGCTATGTTATTGGGTAATAATGCAGTATTAGTAATCTATGGAATATTCATGGCTGAGTGGCTTGAACCTGAAATAAAAACATGGTGGAACCATGCCGCAATAATCCTGTTAATACAGACGCTGATAAGTACCGCAATTGTTCTGGTTTTCGGTGAATTTCTTCCCAAAGCATTGTTCCAATCAAGAGCGAATACATTACTAGGAGCATTGTCGCCATTACTGGCATTGTTCTACCTTGTTCTTTGGATTCCTACCATACTGTTCATCGGCCTATCTGAAGGTATTTTAATCCTTTTTACAGGAAAGAAATATGGTAAGGAAACTTTGGTGTTTAACAGAATGGATCTTGACGACTACGTAAAGGATGCTTCGGGAAAGATTCAGGATGACGGAGAAGCGCAACATGAAATACAGATTTTTAAGAACGCATTAGATTTTAGTAAATTACGTGCAAGAGACTGCATGGTTCCCAGAACCGAAATCACCGCTATTGAACTCACGGAATCTATTGAAAACCTTAAGGATATCTTTGTAGAAACCGGATATTCAAAGGTCTTGGTGTATTACGATACCATTGATAATATTGTGGGATATACACATTCATATCAGCTATTCAGAAATCCTAATACTATAAAAAGTATTCTATTGCCTATATCTTTTGTACCGGAAAGCATTGCAGCTGATGAATTATTGCAATTGTTAATTTCACAAAGCAGGGCGGTTGCAGTTGTTGTTGACGAGTATGGAGGTACAGCGGGAATAGTAACGATTGAAGATATTATTGAGCAGATATTTGGAGATATTGAAGATGAACACGATAAAGAAGAGTTAGAAGAAATTATCATTTCTGAAAATGAGTATCTGTTTAGCGGGAGATTAGAGATTGAAGAACTGAATGAAAAATATCAGCTAAACCTGCCGGTAAGTGAAGATTATGAGACTCTTGCCGGTTTGATAATGTATCTTACAGGTGAAATTCCTGAGCAGGATAAAGTAATTAGACATGCTGCTTTTGAATTCATTTTAGAAAAGATTTCATCGAACAGAATTGAAATTGTACGCATAAGGAAATACGAATCAGATATCTAGAATCGGATGAAATGATGTACATGCGTTGGTAAATGATATTAATACCGTATATTTCAAATTTCAGATTAAATATATAATAATTAGCATGTTGTAACAAATTTGTTCTTTAAGTTTGTACGAATTTACAGACAGTTTTTCTTACAAGCGTTTTCGTTAAAAGACTTATTTGTATATTCGCAGCCCCAAAAAGAAAAAGACGAATGTCAGCAATTGGTAAAATAAGAGAGCGTTCAACCCTGTTGGTTGCGATAATAGGTATAGCACTGGCTGCCTTTATATTAGGAGACCTTGTAAAAGGCACCGGAGGTGGAGGAGAGGAAGAATACACCATTGGAGAGATTTATGGCGAGCCGATTTCGGAAGAAAAGTCAAGGTTATACGAGCAGCGTGTAAGTTTATCCATCGATAATTACCGGAATCAGGGGGCTGTGTTAGATGCTCAAACCCGTCATCAGATTCATGAGTCGGAGTGGAATAGAATTAAGCGTGAAATTATAATAGGTCACGAAGCGGAATTACTGGGCCTGACTGTAACCAAGGAAGAGTTGACAGAGATTGTTCATGGCGACAGTGCGTTTGTTCATAGATTTATTAAGAATGACCCGACTTTTATTGATTCTGCAACCGGAAAATTCTCCAGTCGTCTGGTAACGTCATTTATTCAACGGGTTAGTCAGGACGAGAATATGAAATCGCGTTGGGAAGATTTTCTTCGCGTTGTAAAAGCCGACCGTTTGCACACCAAGTATTATAACTTGGTAAAGCAGGGTATGTATATCACTAATTTTGAAGCAACAAAGCAGCATCAGGCTGCGGTAGATACCCGTCAGATAAAATTTGTAGTAAAAAAGTATAATGATATTCCTGCCGACGAAATAAAGCTGGATGACGACGCGATTTACTCTTACTATGAAGCCCACAAAGACGAAAAGCAATATGAGCAGCAGGCTTCACGGGTGATTGAATACGCAATGATAACTATGGATTTTAGTGATGAGGATCTAGAAAAAACCCGCTCTTTTATTGAAGGGAAACGCAATCGTTTTGCCCGTAGCACCAATGATAGCTTGTTTGTAGTTTCCAATTCTGCAACCAAGGCATATAACCCCAATGAGTTAATTAGAAAAGGTCAGTTAGATCCCGAACAAGATGCACTACTTTTCGGATCAGATACTGCAGTAATTGTTGGTCCTTATCGCGACGGCAACTTCTTTAAAATTGCAAAAAGAGTAAGTATCGATACGCTTCCGGAAAGCCGTGCCCGCCATATTCTTATTCCTTACACGGGTGCGCTGCGTGCCGAAGCAACCATTACCCGAACCAAGGAACAGGCAAAAGCCCTTGCCGATTCATTACTGAAGGAAATGAAATCAGATACTTCAAAATTCGCGATGTTGGCTACTTCCTTCAGTTCTGACAAAGGTTCGGCTGCTCAGGGTGGTGATTTAGGTTGGTTTGGGGAGGGTATGATGGTAACCGCTTTTAATGATTTTTGCTTTGGTACTGCACCCGGCGGAACGGGTCTGGTAGAAACAGAATATGGTTACCATATAATAGAAGTAACCGGTCGCAGGGATTTGGCTGCGAAAGTGGTATCGGTAGCTGCTGAGATTAAGACCCTGGAAAGGACTATAAAACAATATCGCGAGAAGGCAATTGATTTTATTGCAGCAGCGCGTAAGAGCAAGACATCGCTTACCGAGTTAAGTGGAGAATATCAGTTTCCTGTAAAGGAAATAGAATTCCGTGATGAAGATTTTACCCTGAACGGTATTGATAATAGTGCTGACGTATTGAGTTGGGCGCGCAGTGCTATGAAAAATGATATCTCGGACCCTATTTTGAATGGCAATGCTCTGCTGGTTGTTCGGTTGAAAAAAATTAAAATGAAAGGCGTTCCGGATTTTGAAGATGTAAAGGAAATTATGCGCATTCCTACCGAAAAGCATTTGAAGGCTTTGGCATACGAAAAGAAAATGACCGGAAGCAGTTTAGACGAAGTTGCTTCACGCGTTCAAGGACAAATTCTGGATGCCAGTCTGCGATTTGCCGACTTTACAATACCGGGCGGTGGTGGTAACGAGCCTAAGGTAATCGGTGCCATTTTTGCCAACCACAAAGACGGTGACATTATTGGACCCATAGAAGGAAACGTGGGAATTTATACTGTACTTATAGTGGGTAATACTCCCGGTGAAAAAACTACAGACCTTTCCGTCATAAAACAGGGACTATACCGGAACAATAATGCCGGAGCCGAAAATGCTATATACAACGCTCTTGAAAAAATTGCAAACGTTGTAGATAAGCGCACCGAGCGCTGATATGTAGTATTTTATACTTTCATTGGATAAAGTTTTCTTCAGACTCTTTCCAGATAGCAAGAACAAAAACTGATTATTGTCAGTTTTAAAAGAACTATGACTATCTTTACAGCCGGAAATTCGATAAAAGAGATGTTGGAAGAAATTCTACAAGTTGCTCCGGACTACAAGGCCTACATTGGCTATGTAAAGAACCCATGGGTAGTTTCGGAATTAGTGGACTCTCATGCAGAGGGGAATTCTATACTTGAGTTATTGAACGACACAACAGCAGGTATGACCTATGCTGAAGGCAAATGGACAGTGAAGGACCTGGTGATGCATTTAATTGACAGTGAGCGTATTTTTAATTATCGTGCATTGTGTTTGTCAAGGGGAGAGCAAGCCGCATTGCAGGGTTACGACCATGAGCAATATGTCAAGCATGCCTCTGCCGAATCAAGATCATGGGCATCATTACTTAACGAACGCAATAATTTGAGGTCGAGCACTATTGATTTATTTCGTAGTTTTACAGCTGAACAAATGAACCGAAGCGGGTTTACTAATGGAAAAAAAGTTACGGTTAAGGCTTTGGGTTTTATTATTGCTGGTCATGAAAAACATCATCTTGAAATTTTGCGCAACAGGTATCTTCCTGTTATCACAGGCTGAAAGTCCCTCACTTCATGCCCAGTCAAAGTCATTTCAGTTAAAGGAATTGTGGCACGTGTATGTAGGTAAATCAAATTTCAGAACCACATTGAATTTTGACGGAAGGTATATTTATTTCCCGTCGAATGGTGAGAACAGAGAGGATATTTCCGATTCAGCAGATGGGTTTTATATTCTTGATGCAAAGGGAAAGGACAGTCCTGGTATTCAACATATAAATCAAAGTGATGCAAACGGCATAGCCATATCAGAGTCACATATTATTACGACTTCAGATGACGGATTTGTTCGCTGTTACAACAAATCAATGACTTTTAGTGACCAACCACAATTGGTTTGGCAAACGGAATTTTCAGGAGAGAAGAGTAATTATAATCTTGAGGGTGCTCCGGTTTTAGCGGATATTAACGGTGACGGAATAAAAGATGTTATTGTTAATGTTGAAGGACTGGGGCTGGCGGCTCTTAATGGAGCCCAAGGCGAAATATTATGGCGCTTTTATTATGAATGGGGTGAGGGCGCATACATGAATTCACCGGCAGCATGGGATTTGAATCAGGACGGTGTTACCGATTTTATTATTGGTGCAAAAAGAGATATAAACGAAAATATCCGTTGGGATTATTACCAGAATTCGGTATTTGGAATTAACGGTATAAATGGGAAACCCATCTGGCAATTCGTAGTAAACAGTAATATACATGCAAGTCCTGTTGTTGTTCAGTCATCCAACGAGACGTTTATTGCCGTAGCTGAGTCTTATTCCCTGGTGAGTTTATTGAATACCAACGGGAAGTTGAACCGGTATCATGTATTAAATGAACCGGGTGGCGGAATTTCCGGGCTTTTTTCTACCCCGGTATTTCATCCTTCAGGATACATGGTTATCGGCACCTCATGGTGGGGTGCAGACGACGGTGTGTGGGCTGTTCCTTACACTCCAGACAAGGTATCAGCCGAAGAAGGTTATTCAGGTAAATCGGATGAGTATTTTCTAACCGATAAGGTAAGCGCTTCATCGGCAATAGTAGAATTGGTAAAAAATAGTAAAGGTGAAGAATTCATAGTTCCTACCGAGAAAGGTGAACTACTGGTTATATCTTCGTCAGGCAAATTATTGCACCGGGATAAGCTACCTGCGGGTACAGAGTGTACACCATTAATTGCAGATGTAAACGGAGACAAGAAATTAGAAATTCTTATTGCAGACATGGACGGTAATCTGCGTTGCTATGCTACCAAAGCAAAGGTGAGTAGTTTTCATACAAAAGGATTCAGAGGTGGACCCGAAAATTTGGGTATTCAGCAATTGAATAAATAATCCCGGGCATTGAACCAAAACTGCGGTAGTATGTACTGCTGCAAAAAATCAATGTTATGAATAAATTAATCTTCATTGTGGCAACAGTATTTGCCACAAGTACGGCAAATTCTCAATATAATCAATCTGCCGGCTACAACGCTCCGGTAAAAATGGTAGAGAAAGCAATTGTTAATCCAAATACGGGTGACACAGAGTTTGTTAAAGTAGCAGAGCAGGAAGAAGCAGCCCGTGACAGTCATGGGAATGCTGCCGGTAGTTCTTACGATTTGGCAGTGGACGGTGCATTTGAAGGACAGACTATTGTAGTATTACATTTATATACTGGAGAGGGTTTCGACTTTTCGTTGCCCAAAGCTGCACTTGCCCAGAAAGGCTTTAGCGTTTACAGGTATCTAAATGTACCACCGTCTGCGGATACCTTAAAGGAAGTGCTTAAGAAAGCATGTCAGTTGTGGGTTATCAGCGATCAACATCAAAAGCTTACTCAGGCACATGCCGATGTAATTCGCGATTTTTTCAATGCGGGTCATGGTGTGTATATCTGGGGCGATAATCTGCCATATTATGCAGATGCAAATTTTCTTGCCAGGCAATTAATAGATGTAGGCATGACAGGAAATACTATTGGGGATCAGACAGTAGGTGTTAAGCGCGAAAATAATACCTCAGGAATTCTGGTGAATCACTTACTTACCACAGGGTTAGAGTATATTTATGAGGGTATCACTATTGCTACAATAGACGAAAATAAATCGCTGACTCCGCTTATATGGGGGTCTGCAGGAAATATTGTAGCATCGGTTTACGAAAATGAAGGTCGCCGGCTGATTTTGGATGGTGGCTTTACGCGTTTGTATGTTAAGTGGGATACGGCGGGGACAGGCCGATACGTTAAAAATGCTGCTGCCTGGTTAGTGAATTACGAAAAATTTGGAGATCAGGTTTTGGGTGACAATATCAAGAAAGGCAAATAATCTCAGGCATCAATAACACCAGACCCAATTAATTCATCATCATTATACCACGCGGCAAACTGACCCGGGGTTATTCCGCGCTGAGGTTGCTCAAAAACAACGTACAAGGCATCCGATTCCATGTAAAGGGTACAGTCAGACAATGACTGCCTGTAGCGGATTCGGGCCTTGTATTTTCTTTTTTCTCCGATTTCCATTTTCAAATCTGCTCGAACCCAATGTATATTTTCAGGCTGAATTCTCAATTCCTTTCTGTAAAGCCCCCGATGTTCTTCTCCCATGCCAACATAAACTATATTTTGAAGTGTATCTGTTGCCAGGACAAATAGTGGTTCAGAAAATCCACCAATTTTAAGTCCTTTACGCTGACCAATGGTATAAAAATGTGCCCCGTTGTGTTTGCCTATCACTGTACCGGAAGAAGGGTCATATTTGAAAAATGCGCCCTTTTGTGTTATATCATTCTTATAAAAAATACTGCTGTCTTGCGGTATAAGTACTACGTTACCAACTTTTGGTTTAAGCTGTTGCTGTAAAAAGTCAGGTAGTCGAATTTTTCCTACAAAACACAAGCCCTGACTGTCTTTTTTATGCGCGGTAGGCAACCCAATTTCATCCGCAATTTTACGTACTTCCTTTTTGGGTAAATCACCAACAGGAAAAAGAGCTATTCCTAATTGTTGCTGTGTTACCTGGCACAGAAAGTAGCTTTGATCTTTGGTTGAGTCCTTTCCGGCTAAGAGTCTGTAAATCTCTTGATCGCCATACTTTATTGTGTCTTTGCGGCAATAATGGCCTGTAGCTACAAAATCGGCTCCTAATCGTATAGCAAGCCGGGCAAATTCCGCGAATTTAATTTCACGATTACATAAGATATCCGGATTAGGAGTTCGCCCTTTCTCGTATTCCCTGAACATGTAATCTACTATTTTATTTTTGTACTGCTCACTAAAGTCTACCACATGAAAAGGTATTCCTAAATGTTCAGCAACCAGAAGTGCATCGTTGCTGTCATCAACCCATGGGCATTCGTTATTTTTCACTACAGTCTCGTCATGCCAATTTCGCATGTAGACTCCGATAACTTGGTATCCTTTTTGTAACAAAAGATACGCTGCAACACTTGAATCAACACCACCTGATAAACCGATGACAACTTTTTTCATATCTTTACGTCTTACAAAAGTACTTAATTCAAAAACCATGAGAACACAATTTATTGCATTGCTATTTATTCTTATTCCTGCTCTGAGCATTGCTCAGGAGTGGAAAACGGTTCCTGCGAAAGATTTTCAGGGCTATATTAATAGTGGCCGCGGACAATTGCTGGATGTTAGATCTGCTCGTGAATTTGATGGTGGCCACATTGATGGTGCTATGAATATTGATTACACCGGCGACAATTTTAGGCAGAATATTCTGAAGCTTGACAAAACGAAGCCTGTATATATCTACTGCTACAGTGGAGGTAGAAGTAGTGAAGCTGCAAAGATTTTAACTGACAATGGTTATCAGGTGGTTGAACTGGCCGAAGGGATTAAAGCCTGGAGGGATGCGCAACTTCCTGTGACGAAGTAAGGTTCAGTGAATTTGATTTGAAATCCGGGAAACACCCGGATTTTTTTTCTTAAAAATCTGCAAGTTTATTAATTTGTGATTCCCCGTTATTGTGCAAGTAATCATTAAACCGTAAATAGTTTACAGATTAAAGGTTTAACTTTGAATGAAATTCAAAGACCTATCACCATAAATGGAAGCACTTTACAATCGATAACGCATTTCGAATGTTATCGGGCATCTACCAGCGGGTAAAATTGAAATATTTGCAGCTATATCTCGATGCGTTTTGTTACAAATTGAATCGGTGGTTTAATCTGAATCAATTGGTTGAAATAAACCCTGTTGCAACGATGCAACGTCCGGTACTTGCACAATAACGGGGAATCGTTAATTATAGATTTTGAAAAAGGATTATTTCTTTGTCCCCTCTGTGCTAAAGCAAAAAATCCCCGGTATACCGGGGACTTTTACCAAACATGAAAAAACAATCATCTGACAATTACAAGACGTCGTTGCAATCTTTCTTCTCCATTCTTAATAACAAATTGGTATATCCCTGTAGCAACATCCAAATGAATAGAATACTGATTGCTACCTGTATTTATTTCAATATTTCCCTGCTCAACAAGTTGTCCGGTTGATGTGTAAATCTCATATACGGCATCTCCTGAATGTGTAGCTTCCAATTTGATGTTAATATTGTCGTTGGCAGGTTGCGGATAAATACTTAAATCTGCAAACGTCTGTACTTCAGATAAACCTGTCGGTGAGACAATACTCTGTGTTTTATTACTTCGTGTAGTATTGTGATTTACTGCACGTGTTGATACGCAAGGGGTGGCAGGAACCACTTCGATGTAATAGAACAATCCGGGACCTGAAGGCGGGGTAATATCAGTATACGACCGAAGGCTTGAAGGCAGACTCTGTATCAACTGATAGCCTGTAGCATCCGAATGTCTCCAAATATTAAATGTACTGAATGGAAAACCTTCATAATCATCCCAGCTCAGATTTATCTGTCCGCCTATTCCAATCGAATTCGTCAGATGAATGGTTTTATGACGTGTACTTAACGGACTTTCGTTACCACACACATCTACTGCCGAAATTTTATACCTCCATCCACGTACCAGGGGATTGGCAACATTGTCGGTGAATTGAGATAAATCACTGTATAGCACGTTTGCAATAAACTGATATTGTCCACTGATGCTACTTTCTCTGTATATGTTATAGCTTGCAATATATGTAGCAGGATCTTTTTCCCATACAACCAAATTTGTACCGGTTGCTGTATCAACGGTTACAAGGCATATTGCCGTTTCAGGGAATTGTGGTTCAATTTCCGCAGGAATGATGGTTGAACAGCCTGAATTATCGGTAACTGTTAAGGTGTAGGTACCAATACCGGCAGAGGAAAGGTTTTGTAATGTTGAAACCGTTGCAGCCCCATCATGCCAGTCAAAGTTAAATGGAGCGTTTCCAACAACATTTACGGTTACCCCGCCATTTGACTGATTGCAGGAAGAAGGTATTACTGATAATACATCTACCTCCGGTCCACCGTTTTCGCTTAGAGAAATATCATAATATGATATACAACCATTTGCATCAGTAATGTTTACTTCATAAATTCCTAATGGAACCGCCGTAAGAGAAGAAGTTGTTGCAGTAGTGTTCCATTGATATGTATAAGGCGCAGTGCCCCCTTGTAGGTTCAGAAGGATGCTGCCGTTAGACATTCCGCAGGAAGGTTTAGAAATTGTTGCGCCGGGAAGAATTTCAGCAGGGCCGCCCACCATGATACTTTGAACGGCTTTACACCCGCCATTATCAGTTACTGTAATTTCATATGTACCCGCAGAAACTCCGTTCAGATCTTCGGTAATTGAACCATCACTCCATTGATATTGATATGGAGAGGTGCCTCCTGCTACAGAAATATCAATTCCTCCGTTGTTGTCTCCATGACATAAGGTGTTAGTTACACTATTAACCGTGAGAACAGGCCCGTTTAGATCACTGATGGTAGCGATGGCAAAATTCTGACAGCCGCTGCCATCGGTTACAGCTATTTGGTACTGACCACTGTAAAGCGCGTTATTAACAGGCGAAACTATACCATTGCTCCAGTAATAATTATAAGGCAACGTTCCACCGGTTACTGTTGCAGTGGCTCCTCCATTGTTTTGGTTGCAGTTTGCATCTGTAACACTCAAAGATATTACAGGTTGCTCGTACACAAACAAAGGAGCATTATCAGAGGCACTACAGCCTGTAGACGGATCTGTATAACTGTAAGTAATTAAAAATCCACCCGCACCTGTGATGGATGGATCAAAGGTACCCCCAGAAACTCCTGTGCCGCTATATGTTCCACCTGTCGGAACTCCGCCACTCAACCAAAGTGGTTCGTCGTTTTCGCAAAGAGATGATAATCCGGACTGAAGCACAACGGGCAACGCATTGACAGTAATGTCTGTTGTGATATTGGCTGAGCATCCGAATGAATTTTCGTAATGATAGTCCAGCGCATAAGTTCCACTACCTGTTATCAAAGGATAGAAAGTGTTATTGATGACACCGATTCCTGAATAATCTCCTCCGGTAAGGCTGGCCCCGGAAAGGACAACCGGAGCGGAATTTTGACAAACATCTGCAATGTTGCTGTGGCTAAGATTCAGCGGGTAACAATATGCAGCAACATAATAATCGGAATAACCGTTGGAACTGTGTTGGTATGTACCTGTATTCTGCGGGTCAAGAGTAATTTGCTGTCTGAAATTACCTAATACAAATCTTTGATTTGTTATCGGATTATCAAAAGCATCGGTTGTAAAGTCAGCACTCGCACCTCCATAACTTTCGGCATCCAGAACGGTTCCACTGGCAAGGTCAATATCAAGAAGAAATCCATCCTGGTTTCCATTTGAACTCAGGAGATAACTATCAAAGGTAACTAAACCCGAAAAATAACCTGTTGCATAAAGTTTTCCGTTGGTAAGACGCAGATTAGTAACAGATTCCTCATATCCGGCATCTCCGAAAACTTTTACCCAGATTAATATACCATTGCTGTCATATTTGGCAATAAACATATCATGAGATCCAGATTGGGTCGATAGCAGTACTGAACTTCCCAATGGGTTAAATTCACATTGGTCGTTTATTATTCCGGCTACATAAATATTTCCGGATACATCTGTTTCAAGGTCGTATATATAATCATCATAAGCTGAACCTATATTAAGTGCCCAAACAGCCTGGCCCGACGGAGTATATTTGGCAATGAAACCATCCTGCCATCCTGCCGGAGTAATGGATAAGGGAGTGCCCATGGGATTAAAATCAAGGGTATTATTCCCCCATGTGCCTGCCGCAATTATATTTCCCGAGTTATCAAATTTAACCCCCGTAACCCAGTCATTATAACCGTAACCCAACTGAAAAACCCAATTACAATTGTTGCTGTTGTTGTACGATGCAACAAAGCCGCCTATGGTAGTTCCCAAAGGTAATCCCGATGAATTGAAACCAGGATCGAAGTTGAGGTCAGACATATTATTATCTGCAAATCCTCCCACAATGAAATTACCGCTTGCATCTGCATCTATAGAACCGGCGCTGATAGTGTTACATGATGACTGTTGGCCAATCTCTATGAATCGTGTAAGGTTGCCGGAAGGGTCATAACCGGCAATGATAAATTCATAACAATATGGCGGAAACGAATTTGTTGGCGTCGAATTCAGTGGGTTGAAATTGAAAAAATAGCTGTCATTATTTCCAACAACCATCAGTTCCCCGGAATTGGTAAATACGGCGTCATTCCAGGAACGATATGTGGGATTAACACCGGATTTTGAACCCCCGCTATACTCAGGACAAAATGCCCACTTCATGGTGCCGTCAGGATTGTAAACACCTAAAAAGTGATTGTCATCCCCGCTTACGGTATAACCTGATTGCGATTTTGGATTTGCATTGAAAGGGGAAGCACCCATGCGTCCCAGAAGGGCATATTCGCCGGTGACAGGGTTTATTTCGGCTGATATCAGGGAATCATAAGCATTTGAAGTACCCAGATTGACAGACCAACCGTATTCCTGTGCATTTACAGATATCGATGTCAGCACTATAACTGGAAGGAGAAGTCTTTTCATAGTTGATTATTTTCACATTCGACAAACAAATGTATAACAATATCACATGATAATATGATTTGAATCATATTTATGTGAAATATTTAAAATTCGAAAATATGGGATAAGTCGAAAAACGGATGGCGATAAAGTAAGCCGAATCCCTCCAATTTATAAAATATTCGTTGCGCTCCAGGGGGGTAAATATGATATATGCAGGTAAAGTTTTAAACTTACAGACTAAAACCAGTTACTGTTATAAGAAAGCAAGGATTAAAAATCCCCGCTAATGTCTTTTTCAATCTTCATAGAAGCAGACGCCTTTATAGTATTTCCATCTTCATCAGATATTTCAAAGGTTCCGCATACGGCGTCTTTGGCTACATTTGATACTTTAGCTGTCCCGTTTACTTTGTCAATGTATTGAAAAACAGGAACAACTTCACCTTTTTTATAGATTGAAATAGACATCTTTGTATCTGCGTCTAAGCTACTGCCAAAAGGATACTCTCCGGCCTCAATAGGAATTAACTTATCGGCTTTATTGCTTGTTTTTCCGTTTAGTGAAATTTCGACGATGTACTGACCTTCCTCTGTTGGCATTTCTGCAGCCCAACTACCCAGTTTCATGTCAAAGTTTGCAAAGTACATCATAATTCTTTCACTCTTTTGGTCACCGCTCATCGACCAGCCGCTTCGCATTGCAACATAATGGGTGGCTTTAAAATCTGCCAGAGCAGGCTCATTTACAATATTCAATTTGATACTGTTGCTTTCTTTACAATCAACACCTCCTGTCTCTGCTGAAGTTTCACTGTTTTTTGAATCATCACCACCACATGAAGGAATAATCAGGGTAATGGCAGCCAAAGCTAATACGGTAAGAATTTTATTCATTGTTTATAGTTTTGATTCACAAAATTAAGCGATTAAATTGAACCTACGAATTATTTTAAATTTTTTCATCGCGATTCATCGTTGATACATTCGAAAGTTCTTATTTTCGGCACCCGTTAAATTTGAGAAGTATGAAAGGTTGTAAACATTCTGTTTTTGGATTATTGTTGATCGCTTCGGTTCACGCCGGTTCTCAGGTAATGACTCCGGAATTGTTATGGCAGTTAAAAAGAGTGGGTTCTCCATTGGTTTCACCAGACAATAAAACAATATTATTTACTGTTTCAGAGTATTCTGTGGAACTAAATAAAGGTGAGACTGACATTTATTCATTACCGGTGAATGCTACTGCGGGTACTGAACCAAAACGTGTTACTTCTTATCCTGGTGGCGAAATGAATGTTGTATGGCGGCCGGATGGAAAAAAGTTTGCTTTTTTAAGCACAATAAACGGAGATGCACAAGTATATGAAGCCGATGCTGATGGTAGCAATGTTCAACGCGTTACTAATTTTCCCGGTGGTTTGAATGGATTCGTTTATAGTGCTGATGGTAACACCTTAGTTTTTATTGCTGATGTTAGAATGGACAGTAACATGAAAGAAAAATACCCTGATTTGCCCAAAGCGAATGTGCATGTGTTTAATGATTTAATGTACAGGCATTGGAATGCATGGCACGACTACAGTTACAGTCATGTTTTTTATGCACGGCGCAACAGTAATGGTCTATTTGAAGAAGCAACTGACATCATGAATGACGAAAGATTTGACGCTCCATTACAGCCAATGGGAGGGATGGAACAGATAACTGTCTCGTCTGATGGAAATCAGATAATATATACTTCAAAAAAACTGGCCGGAAAGAAGTATGCACAATCTACCAACAGCGAATTATATCGTTTTGATGTTAAAACGGGGAAAACGGAGAATATTACTGAAAAAGGATATGAAGGTTACGATGTAAACCCTGTGTTTTCCCCCTCAGGAAAAAAACTGGCCTGGTTGAGTATGGCGCGCAATGGTTTTGAAGCAGACAAGAATGATGTAATTGTCAGAGACCTGGTTACGGGTAGTGATATCAACCTTACTTCCACAATGGATATTACTGTTAGCACTTTTGTATGGAGTGATGACGAAACCAAAGTATATTTTGAAGCAGTGACAGAAGGCACACAACAGTTGTTTTCCATTGAGTTGAAAACCGGAAAAATTACACAACTTACAAAAGGCGACCATAATTACACGTCGGTAGATGATGCAACAACCCATTTGCTGGCAGCCCGTAATGATATGCTGGTGCCGTCTGAAATATATAGAGTGAACCTGAAGACCGGAGCACAGGAAAAGATTACATCATTTAACGATGCGATATTATCCGGTTTAAAAAAACCGGTGTTTGAAAAACGTTGGATAACAACTACCGACGGGAAGAAGATGCTTACATGGGTGGTATTTCCTCCTGCATTCGATAGAACTAAAAAATACCCAACGTTACTGTATTGTCAGGGCGGGCCACAAAGCGCGGTGAGTCAGTTTTTTAGTTATCGTTGGAATTTTCATTTGATGGCGTCGCAAGGTTTTGTTGTTGTTGCGCCCAACCGCAGGGGGTTACCGGGATTTGGACAGAAATGGAACGATCAGATTAGCAATGACTGGGGAGGACAGGCAATTACCGATTATCTTACTGCGATTGATACGCTAGCCAAAGAGGCCTATGTGGATAAAAACAAACTGGCCGCTGTGGGTGCCAGTTATGGAGGATATAGCGTTTATCAGCTGGCCGGTGTACACAATAAAAGGTTTAAGGCATTTATCAGTCATTGTGGTCTGTTTAATCTTGAAAGCTGGTATGGCACTACCGAAGAGCTATTTTTTGCGAACTGGGATATAGGTGGACCGTATTGGGAAACTCCCGTTCCGGAGAGTTATGCTAAGTTCTCGCCTCATAAACTTGTGGGGAATTGGGATACCCCCATTTTAGTAATTCATGGGGAAAAAGATTTTCGTGTCCCCGTGAATCAGGGCATGGAAGCCTTTCAGGCTGCGCAGTTAAAAGGGATACCCAGTAAATTCATGTATTTCCCTACCGAAGGTCATTGGGTGCTGGGAGCTCAAAATGGACTTGTATGGCACAGGGAATTCTTTGAGTGGCTGAATACCTATTTGTAAAGTCAGGGTAATTCATGAGTCAGGATACTGAGGTAAGATATCAGGTATTGGTTCGGGAGCTTGAGAGAACAACCGGTGAAGGACTGGACTTGCAGGCAATAATTTACATGATTGGTCTTCAGGAACTCAATTTTGGTTTTCGCAACTTTACTAAAGATGAGAAATTAGACGTAATGCATGTTGCTACATGTGTTCTTCTTTCACCTTTTGGCTATTACAAATTTAAAGGAAGAGACGAAGATGGATGGCCTCATTTTGAGGTTCTTGAAAAACTACCTCCACTAAAAGGCGCAGAGCAACAGTTATTTTTGAAAGAAGCTGTTCTTGCTTATTTCGAAGAAAATTAAAAATCTTTTGTTTGAGTTACATTGCCCTCTTCATCATACATTTTCCAGGTACCTACAGGCTCTCCGTTTTCTAATTTGCCTTCTTGTCGTATCTTTCCGTTTGAAAAGTACTTTATCATCATACCATGTAATTTATCGTCTACATAGTTCATCTCCTCCATAATAGTACCGTCTTCGTAATATCCAATGTGTTTACCAACCCTTTGGCCGTTAACAAATTCTCCCTTTAAACTAATTTTTTGGTTTGGGTAATATAATATTGTAAAGCCATTCCTCTTGCCATTCTTAAAGTCTGAATCTTGTTCAATTTTACCGTCCTCATAGTACGATACTGTTTTACCGTTCTGAACGTCCTCTATAAAATCAGCATACCTTTTTAGTTGTCCACTTGGGTAATATTCAGAGTAAATGCCATCGAACATATTGTTTTTGTACATGATGACTTTTGTCACTACTCCGTTTTCATCAAAGAAATACCATTTCCCTTCTTTTTTATTCTGCAAATTGTGTGCACCACTGGATTTCATTTGTCCGTTGGAATACAGGTCTTGAACTTCCTTTATTACTATACTTTCATCAACAATCTCGCTAACCATACTTGTGCTGGGTTTTAGATTCTTGAGTTCTTCTTTTGTTATCTTATGTTGGGGTTGTGCGGCAATTGCCGAGAAAAGAAGCACACCCAGGAAGCATAATGATAAATTTTTCATTTTAATGATTTTATACAAAGTTAATCATTCTAAGTTACTGTGAGCTAAGGTAATTGTCGTAGATTTTAAATGAAGGTAAAAAAAACTACTTATTATTTTCTAAAACGTAGCGCAACACCTTTTCCATCAGATGCAGCCGGTCTTTTCCTTGTACATTGTGCGGATGCATAGGATAAGGGAAGAAATCAATTTGAATTCCATCGTCTATAAACTGCTTTACAAGTGCCAGATTATGCTGCATTACCACCACATCGTCTACGGTTCCGTGTACCAGCAACAATTTACCTTGTAAATTACGTGTATGATTCATCAGGCGGGCCGTAGCATAGCCTTCAGGATTCTCTTCCGGTTTGTCCATATATCGCTCGCCGTACATCACTTCATAATACTTCCAGTCAGTAACAGGGCCTCCTGCAATTCCTGTTGTAAAGGTGCCCGGTTCGCGCAGCATCAGGGATGTTGTCATAAAACCACCAAAACTCCATCCATGTACAGCTAAACGACTTCCATCTACAAATGGTAACGATTTAAGATATTCTACACCTTTCATTTGGTCGGCCATTTCAACTGTACCCAATTGGCGGTGTATTACCTGTTCAAATTCTACGCCTCTGTGAGCACTTCCCCGGTTGTCCAGTGTAAACACGAGATAATTGTGCTCAACAGCTAACCAGTGCATCCAGTAAGACGCTCCTGCCAGCCAAGAATTTGTAACCATTTGAGCATGAGGGCCACCGTAAACATAAACCAGAACGGGGTACTTTTTTGTCGGATCAAAATCTGCCGGTTTAATCAGTCTTCCGTTCAATTTGGTTACCCCGTCGGCAGCGGTAATCTGAACCAATTCTGTAATTCCGCTGACAATATTTTCCAACGGGTTTTTCGCCTGAATCCATTCTTTAACAATCTTGCCTTTGGTATCGATTATTCGGGCATGGTATGGTTTTTCAAGGGTACTCCATGTGTCCGTAATCAGAGTTCTGTCGGCCGAGAGTTTGGCATTGTGAATTCCGGTAGCCTCTGATATCCGGATGGTTTCACCGGGTTTGGTCAAGGGTGCAGAGTATATACAACGGTTAAGGCCAGACTCGTCATATGCAGCAAAAATGATATTCTGACCTGATTTGTCGGTTCCAAATATTTCGTCAACCACTATTTGTCCGTCTGTTATTTTTCCTATTTCAGTACCTTCTTGAGAATACCTGTACAGATGCATATACCCGCTTTTCTCGCTAAACCAGAGAAAATCGCCTTTGCTGCCGGGAATAAACCATGCGGGATGCTCTGGTTCAACCCATTGCTCGTCAGTTTCTTCAAGTAAAGTAGAAACCAATTCGCCCGTCGTGGCATCAAATTTTTGTAATTTCATGTGGTTTTGTTCTCTGTTAACCACCGCAACAAAAACATTTTTGTTATCGGGCGTTACGCAAACATTGGTAAGATATTGATCGCGTGGCCCGGGCACCTTTAACCGCAGTGTGCTTCCGGTAGCGGCGTTGAATACACCCACAAAGGCCTGCTCGCTGGTTTGACCTGCCATGGGGTATTTAATGGTTACTAATTCTCCCGGCGTTTTAGTGATATCCAATAAGGGATAATCGCCTACTTCGCTTTCATCCTTTTGGTAATATGCCAATAAATTTCCGTCATCACTCCAAAAAATACCTTCTGTTATTCCAAATTCCTGACGTGCAATACTCTGCCCGCTAACCAGTTGATCTTCTCCGGCCACAAGCTTTCTGGCGTCGTTACCGTCAGCTAGATAAAGTTTGTTTTCAATAGTATAAGCAAGTCTTTTGCCGTTTACGTGATAATCCAGATTATTGGCTTCTTCAGGAAACCGAAACAGAACCTGAGCAGTTGAAACTTTTAAATTAATTTCATATACGCCATTTCCTTCAATTATATGAAATATATCCTTGTTTACCCAATAGGGTTCGGCAATATATCTGGCGTTGAAACCGGCCATTTGATTCAATTTCTCCAGGGTTAAAACGGTTTTTCTGATTCCCCTGGCATCCATAGTAAAAAGTGTATCATACCTTTTGGATGTGAATGCAAATAATGGCGAACCGGGAATGCTCTGTAACCGTTTGATAGTTTCTGATGGGTACACCAATTGTTGCTTTAATACAGACTCTTCAAGAGTAAGTTTCTGTTTTTGAGCGAACAGGCAACCGCTACTTATGAGTAGGAAAAGGTAAATAATGAAATGTTTCATGCCATGAGTTTTCGCAAATGCTTCATTTGCTGATTTAACAACTCTAATTTTGCTTTGTGTTCTTCTATCTTACCTGTAAATTGATCCAGAATTGGGTTTTTCTTTGAAGATTTTCCAAAGAAAGCCAAATTGGTTTCAATTTGATTCAAATCTTGTTCAATACGCGCTTTATCGGTCCTAATCTTTTTATATGTATCTTCTAAAGCGTGTTTGTCGCTTTTAATATTTTCAGTATAGCTTCTAAATACCATCATTTCCCGTTCAGTTTCTCCTACAGGCAATTTGGCATAACATGCATTCAGTGTGGTTTTGAGTTTTCTACTCATTGCATCTGCAGCGCGCTGCGGAATATCACCGCTTTGATGAAATTTTTGCTCCAGGTCCTTAATCTCGTTCAATGCAGATTCCAGATCTTCACCCGGGTTCCATGCTTCCATTTGTTTAAGTACAGCCTCACGCAATTCAATATTGGCTTCAAGTGCTTTTTCTGCAGCCTTGGTTTCAGCATCTCTTCTTTCAAAGAAGGTATCGCATGCTTTTCTGAATTTTGTCCAAAGCTTGTTCTCGTGTTTTGGACCTGCGTAACCAGCTTCTTTCCATATTTTCTGCAGGTTAATTAATTCGCTTGCTGTTTTTTGCCAATCACTGCTTTGGGCAAGGTCTTCTGCTTTTTTTACAAGTTCTTCCTTTTTACTGCGGTGAGCATTGAATACTTCGTTGCGTGCTTCATAAAATGCATTTTTACGCTGAAAAAAATCGTCACATTGTGTACGCATTTCTTTCCACAGTTCACGTTCGTCTTTCTTTGAAGCAACTCCAGAGTTCTTCCATGCTTCCTGCAGTTCTCGAATCTTTTTACTGGCCTCATCCCACTCTTTGTGACTGGCCGGATTGGCTTTTACCACTTCAGAAATTTCACCAAGAAGTGTCTTTTTCTTTTCGGCGATTACTTGTTGTTCGCCACGCAATTTCTCGTAATAGGTGTTAATTACATCGTAAATTGCACGAGTAGTATCAAAGTATTTATTTTTTAACTCATCCCAGTGCTCGTTAGGTACGGGCCCAATTTCATCCCATTTGCTGCGAAGCTCTAAAAACTTTTTTTCTACCTCTTTTATATTGTTATTCTTTTTTAGTCCTTCCATTTCATGAGCTACCTGATTTTTTAAAGAGTAGTTCTTTTTAAGGTCATGCTCCTGTAGCTCTTTGTAAATTCTTATATTATGGTAGAACTGGTCGCGAACCCTACCATATTCATTTTGTGTTTCCATTGCATCTTCGCGTGGAACAGGACCAGTTTCTTTCCATTTTTCTTCAATCGCCTTTACACGCGCAAATGCTCTTCCAATGTTCTCTTCGTTTTCTATTAAATCTTTTAATTCCGTAATGAGCGCTTTTTTACTGGTCAGATTTCTCTGCTCGGCCTCCTTTTTGGCCAGATGATATTTGCGCCACCTAAGGTTGTACTCCTTGATCAGGTCCTGCATTTTATGGTCAATTTCTTCATCAACTACCAATGCGTTTTCCTCACCTTCCTGCTCATCAGAATCTTCTGATGTAATTACAGGTTCATGTTGCTGCAGGTTTTTGTACTCCTGAATGATATTTCTTGCACGACTCATCACGTCACCAAAATTCTCATTGTCAAGAAGTTTGCTTAATTCTAAATGTAAACTGGTCTTCATTTCTGGTAGAAAGTTAAAGTGTAAAGGTAAGGAATGCGGCACTATCTGCACAGATTGATGAATGATTTTTCAATTAGAGAGCATTCTAAGTGATGGGTGTCGCGACTAAAAAATGCATATATTCGCTTTAAATAGGTTTTGTATATGAAAGGAATGAAAAATATTACATTTGTAAATATCAAAAATTCAAGTAAAAAAAAATATTTTCACACTTTTAACAAAAAATAATTGTATAAACATTTGTAAGTTGTCTAAAAACAATTTACATTTGTTGAACAAAACTAAAGAACCATGACAGCAATAGAATTCAATTATCAAATAACCAGGCTCCAAGATAACCTGAAAGCCTTTGCCCACAGTTTAACACTTAATACCGAAGACGCCAAAGACCTGATGCAGGAAACACTTTTGAAGGCTTTAAGGTATAGGGATAAATTTCAGGATCAGACAAACCTGAAGGCCTGGATGTATACCATTATGAAGAATACTTTTATCAATGAGTATCGCCGGCGCAAGCGCACAGATGTAATTTTTGACGACACCCCTGAGAATTATTTTCTAAATATTGGTAAAAACAAAGGGTATGTTTCTCCGGAAAGTGTGTTTTCACATCAGGAAATGCTTCAGGCGGTCGAGAAACTGGAACCAGAATATAAAACTCCTTTTCAACGACATGTGGATGGTTTTAAATACAAGGAAATTGCCGATGAACTAAGCTTGCCGATTGGCACAGTAAAGAGCCGGATTTTTCTTGCGCGCAAGAAGTTAATGGATATGCTTCCCGGCTACAGTGCGTATGCCGAAGCTTCTGATTTTTCGGGTGGCGACTTTGCAGGAGACGATGAGTAAACCAACCGCTATAGTGATTGGTGCCGGTTTTGCCGGAATGTCTGCTGCATCTTTTCTTGCCCAAAATGGTTTTGACGTAAGGGTATTAGAAAAGCATGACCATGCGGGCGGACGTGCCAGAGTATTTCGGCAGGGAGGATTTACTTTTGATATGGGGCCCAGCTGGTACTGGATGCCTGATGTCTTTGAAAGGTATTTCCGTTCTCTGGGCACTGAAGTTTCGCAACATTACAATCTTCTTCGCTTAGATCCTGGTTATAGAGTATTCTTTAGAAAGAACGAGAGTCTGGATGTTCCTGCAAACATGAAGGATATTGAAGCCCTCTTTGAGTCTATAGAACCCGGAAGTTCTGAGGCACTCAGAAAATTTTTGAAAGACGCAGAATACAAATACGAAGTTGGGGTGCATGATCTGGTTTTTAGGCCTTCCCGCAGAATTACCGAGTTTGCAGATAGAAGAGTTTTAGCAGGATTGGTAAAAATGCATTTGTTCACCCCTTTTTCTAAATTTATCAGGAAGTACTTTAAGAACGAAAAACTACTGATGTTACTTGAGTTCCCTGTACTTTTTCTTGGTGCCAAGCCTTCTAAAATACCTGCTCTATACAGTCTAATGAATCATGCTGACCTTAGTCTGGGTACCTGGTATCCTGAAGGCGGAATGCACAAAATTGTACAGGGGATGCAGCGAACAGCCGAACAGCATGGAGTGCGGTTTATGTTTGAGCATACAGTAGAAGAACTCGTGATATCCGATAGAAGGATTTCGGCTGTCCGTACAGACAAAGGAACCATGAATGCAGATGTGGTGATTGCCGGTGCTGATTACCATTTTGTGGACAAACATTTACTGCCTGAAAAATATAGTAATTACAAAAATAATTACTGGCAGACGCGCACTATGGCTCCTTCATGTTTGCTGTTTTATGTAGGCGTTGGTAAAAAAATTCCGGGATTATTGCATCACAACCTGTTTTTCGATGCTCCGTTTGAACCACACGCTGCAGAGATTTATGATAAACCTTCGTGGCCTGCAAATCCATTGTTCTATGTTTCAGCGCCTTCGGTTACTGACCCGACCGTGGCACCTGAAGGAATGGAGAACTTATTTCTGTTGATGCCCGTCGCTCCTGACCTTACGGATGATGATGCAATACATGAAAAATACTGGAATATAATGATGGAGAGACTGGAGGCGAGAACAGGTACTTCAATCAGAGACGCAGTGGTTTTTAAAAGGGCATATTCGGTTCAGGATTTTAAAAAAGATTACAATGCTTTTAAGGGCAATGCATATGGTCTTGCTAACACGCTGCGTCAAACTGCTATTTTAAAACCAGGATTAAAAAACAGGAAATTAGAAAATCTCTATTACACCGGCCAGCTAACTGTTCCCGGTCCCGGTGTCCCGCCCTCTTTAATTTCCGGAGAGGTGGTAGCCAATGAAATTATTAAAACTTTTAAATAACATTTATGGGTAATTATCAGCTTTTTCACGATGTTTCAGTAGCCTGCAGTAAAGTTACCACTCGTAAGTACAGCACTTCCTTTTCAATGGGAATTCGCTTTTTGGGTTCAGAAATGCGCGACCCTATTTATGCTATCTACGGATTTGTGAGGCTTGCCGATGAAGTGGTGGATACATTTCACGAGCACGACAAGGCCACCATGCTTCAGCAACTGAAAGCAGATACATTTGAAGCCATTAATAACGGCATTAGCCTGAATCCAATTCTAAATTCTTTTCAGAAAGCGGTTAACAAATACAACATTAAACACGAATGGATTCACACTTTTTTTGGCTCCATGGAACAAGATTTGTCAAAAAGCAATTACACGCGTGAAAGCTATGAGAATTATATTCTTGGAAGTGCAGAGGTTGTAGGTTTGATGTGCCTTCATGTTTTTACTGAGGGCGACGAAGATTTGTACAGAAAAACGGAGTATTACGCTATGAGACTGGGTGCAGCTTTTCAAAAGATTAATTTTCTGCGGGATCTGAAAGATGATTATCAGGAACTCGGCAGAACATATTTTCCGGGAACCGATTTGTCTCAGTTTAACGAGAAAGCAAAACGGGAAATTGAAGAGGAAATTCATCAGGATTTTCAAGATGGTTATACAGGAATAAAAATGCTGCCACGTTCCAGCAGACTGGGAGTGTATGTAGCATATGTTTATTACCTTAGGTTGTTTTATAAAATCCGAAGAACGCCATCGCACCAACTCCTGAATCAGAGAATTCGAATTCCAAACCAGCGGAAGGCAGCTTTATTTGTAAAATCGTACCTTCAGCATAGTTTGAACTTAATATGATGTTTTTGTTGTACATAGGAGTTATTTTTTCAGCCAATCAAATCGCATTATCTGATGCAAGGAAGCTGTATTTTGATGTCGCCTCAAAGAAAAAGTCGGTTTCGGAACTATCAGAGGCTACTCAAAATCATACAGATCAAATTCTATTAGGTTACTATGCTGCGTCATTGTGTTTGTCGGCCGATGAAGCAACGGGTGCTATTGCTAAGCTAAACCTGTTTAACAGGGGTAAGTCTTTGCTGGAAAAGCAGTTGCAATTGAATCCTGATTCTATAGATTTGAGATTTCTGAGATTGACGATTCAAGAATCGGCACCTTCCTTTCTAGGGTATCACCATAACATTTCAGAGGACAGGTTTTTTATTATTTCTAAATTATCAAAAGAAAAAGATATATGGTTCAAACAGAAAATATCAGAGTACTTGACCCGAAAGTAGCAAGTCAACAGGAAATGGTGGTGTTGGTGGACGTTAACGACCGGCAGACCGGAGTAATGGATAAAATAGAGGCTCACCGTCTCAATTTACTTCACCGTGCATTTAGTGTATTTGTATTTAATCAAAAGGGTGAACTTTTGCTTCAAAGAAGAGCCTTGCAAAAATATCACAGTGGTGGGTTATGGACAAATACCTGTTGCAGTCATCCCCGGCCCGGAGAGAGCATTGAACAGGCTGCTACCCGTCGCTTAACGGAAGAAATGGGATTTGAGTGCCCTTTGAATGATGCCTTTAGTTTTTTATATCAATGCGATATGGGAAACGGATTGTATGAACACGAATTCGACCACGTTCTTTTGGGTGAGTTTAACAATATTCCCATACCTGATAATACAGAGGTAATGGACTGGAAATTTAGTTCAATGGAGGAGATTGAGCGCCGTATGCATTCAAATCCGGAAGAATTTACGGAGTGGTTTAAAATCTGTTTTTGTCAGGTAATGGATCATTTTAACAATATAAATAATCGCGCAACAGGATGAAAACAGCCATTACAAGAAAAGCTCATTTTAATGCTGCGCACAGGTTGCACAATCCGGCCTGGAGTGAAGAGAAAAACCTTCAGGTATTTGGTAAATGTAATAACCCCAGTTATCATGGACACAATTACGAATTGTATGTTACACTGGTGGGTGACGTTAAACCCGACACAGGTTATGTTGCAGACTCCAAATGGCTGGCCGAATTAATAAAGCAACATGTGGAAGATCGTTTTGATCATAAAAACCTGAATTTGGATACTGAAGAATTTAAAAATTTGAATCCTACAGCTGAAAATATTGCCCGTGTGATATATGACATTTTAAGACCTTTTATTAACCCCGAACAACAATTAAAAATTACTTTGTATGAGACAGAACGGAATTTCGTGGAATACCCTGCGAACTGAAAATATGACTAGCTTGAAACAGGTTGATTTAATGGGTGACGAGCATGTTGGAACGTCTTTAGACACTCCAATGCGTAAGGATGCTTTTGAGTTAAACGATGATTCTAAAATTGAACTGATTGAATCCCGTTTTCATGAAATTATGGAAATTATGGGGCTCGACCTTAATGACGACAGTCTGAACGGTACTCCGCATCGGGTAGCTAAAATGTTTGTTAAGGAAGTTTTTAGCGGCCTGAATCCGGAGAATAAACCAAAAATTTCATTATTTAAAAATATTTACCGGTACAACGAGATGTTGGTGGAGAAGAATATTTCGTTGAAATCTTTTTGCGAGCACCATTTTTTACCCATAGTGGGCAAGGCGCATGTTGCCTACATCAGCAGCGGGCATGTTATCGGATTAAGCAAAATCAATCGTATTGTTGACTATTACGCACGCCGGCCGCAGGTACAGGAAAGATTAACCATGCAAATTGCCGGAGAGCTGAGGAAAGTACTGAAAACAGAGGACGTTGCTGTAATGATTGACGCAAGTCATATGTGTGTTAGTATGCGCGGAATAGAAGATGATGCTTCATCTACAGTTACCAGCAGCTTTACAGGGGTATTTAAACGAGACGAAATACAGCAGAAGTTCTTTGCACAAATAAATGCCTGATTCTGGAATCGTATTTTTTTGGCACCGCCGCGACCTGAGATCCTTCGATAACAAAGGTTTGATATCGGCATTGAAATATGCAGCCGAAACAGGAGCTAAGGTTCAGCCGGTTTTTATTTTCGATGAAAATATACTGGCAAACCTTCCTAAGGATGATGCCAGGGTTTCTTTTATTTATGATTCTATTCTTAGACTCGATAAAAATTATCAGTCTATGGGCTCAAATCTATTGATTTTGAATGGCAGACCTGAAAATGTGTGGACCAAAGTATTGAATCAATATGAGGTAAAAGCAGTATTTGCCAATGAAGATTACGAGCCTTATGCCCGGCAAAGGGATGGACAAATAACAGATGTTCTGAAAAATAAGGGTATAGCTTTCAGGCTTTCTAAAGATCATGTTATTTTTTCTCCTGATGAGGTTGTTAAAGAGGACAATACTCCTTATCTGGTTTATACGCCCTATAGTAAAGTATGGCGCAAAAAGTTCCAGTCTGAATCTGTAAATGTTCAGTCTATGGATGAGTACACAGATTTCCTGGTACCTGTTATAAATAAAGTAATACCCATGTTGCAAAACATTGGTTTTCGCTATAGCCCGCTGATGTATGAGGTCTTTGATTCAACGGAAACGATTATTAAACAATACGAACACACCCGAAATCTTCCGGCAAATGAAAGAAGCACCACAAGATTGGGCGTTAGTTTGCGGTTTGGAACTATCAGTATCAGGGAATTGGCATTACAAGCAGCCAGGTTGAGCGAAGCGTTTCTGAATGAGCTGATTTGGAGAGAATTTTTTCAAATGATACTCTACCATTTTCCACATTCTGTAAATTCTTCAATAAAACCGGCATACGATAATATTGAATGGCGGCATGATGAAGAAGGATTTGCTGCATGGTGCGAAGGACGAACGGGTTATCCTATTGTAGATGCCGGAATGCGGGAATTGAATACAACGGGCTTTATGCACAATAGAGTTCGTATGATAACAGCTTCCTTTCTTACCAAACATTTACTTATTGACTGGCGCTGGGGTGAAAGATATTTTGCGGGTAAACTTATGGATTTTGAACTGGCGTCAAATGTTGGTGGATGGCAATGGGCTGCGGGTTCCGGCTGCGACGCTGCGCCCTATTTCAGAATATTTAATCCGTATATTCAAACAGAAAAATTCGACCCCGGATTCGGTTATGTTCGCAAATGGGTGCCAGAGTTTTCATCGTCCGATTATCCCGGACCTATAGTTGAACACACCTTTGCACGGAACCGGGCTTTGGAGGTTTATAAAAAGGGGCTGTCGGTGCTGGCATAATGTAGGGCCCGTTTGATCTATGTGTTAATTCTTCCCCCACCCCCTTGCACATTTAAAATGATTGTGTTACATTGCATGAAAATTTTGGTGTATGAAAACACGGTTTTTAATGACAGTAGTGGTTTGCAGTATGTTTTTTGC
>CAZDUI010000015.1:0-11068 GCA_964508605.1 uncultured Weeksellaceae bacterium
CTGTTGTGAATAGCTTTTCCCAACCGAAGGTAGGGATATCTTTACCGACGGTTCGCAACATATCAATTACATTGATAATTGGGATACTAGTTGTGAATAGCTTTCAAAATTGTATCTTTACCGACGGTTCGCAACATTGATAACATAAAAGTATCGTTTGGTAAGGTTGTGAATAGCTTTCAAAATTGTATCTTTACCGACGGTTCGCAACTAGAACGTATTTTTGTATTCAACGTCAAATGTTGTGAATAGCTTTCAAAATTGTATCTTTACCGACGGTTCGCAACTCTAAATTCTTAATCGCGGCCAACCAGCCGGTTGTGAATAGCTTTCAAAATTGTATCTTTACCGACGGTTCGCAACAAACTAAGGGAAACGCGCTTTGTCCATCGGTTGTGAATAGCTTTCAAAATTGTATCTTTACCGACGGTTCGCAACCCTTCGGGGGGCATTGTGCGTAAGACAGTGTTGTGAATAGCTTTCAAAATTGTATCTTTACCGACGGTTCGCAACCGAGATTCGCGTAACTATTGCCGCCGCTCTGTTGTGAATAGCTTTCAAAATTGTATCTTTACCGACGGTTCGCAACATACCAGGACTTAAAAAACTGGCATGTTGCGTTTTACGCTCTTAAATAGAATAAAAAAAAACCTGAAAGGTCAGAAAAGCGTACATTCTAAGGGCTTTAAAACAATTCCAATTGTTGAGACGGGGTCTGGGTTTCTTTTTTCTTTTGCCCGTAAAATATTTCCATCATTCCAAATTGCCGGTCGGTAATACACAAAATACCCACTTTGCCCAAAACGGGGAGTGAGCGCTTCACCCTTTTGATGTGAACATCGGAGTTCTCTTTACTGGCGCAAAAACGTATGTAAATTGAGAACTGGTACATGCTAAAGCCATTCTTTATTAAATTCTTTCGAAAAGCTGCTGCCACCTTGCGCTCCTTTTTGGTTTCGGTTGGCAAATCAAAAAAAACAAGTACCCACATACTGCGGTATTGATTTAAGCGTGTATATAAATTCTCATTGGGTAACAATTAATTTCGGCTTTTTAGGGGGTCAATTATGTACCGGAATATCCAAACCGCATCAACCCGCTAATGTTGGAAACAGAATTTTACGGCTTATACCCATAAAACATTCATGTAACGAATGGGTAGTACGACTCATGGCCACCATCAATGGACTCTGCTTACTCTCCATTAAAACATCCAGTGCAGGAATTTGCAGCAATTCCCTTTTCAGTGCCGGTGTCAATTCCTCCGTATTGTCGTGTTGTTCCAAAAGGGTACACACCAATTGATCTACAAATGGGCGGTAGGGCTCCATCATGTCGTCGGCCAGTGCATACGCATTGTACTTATTGCGGTGAAAAATACCCACCACAGGCAACATGCCACTGGCCACCAGCGCTCGGGCACACACAGCCCTTAATATGGCATACCCGTAATTCAACAAATGGTTGGGTGGTTCTCCAAAGCGCTGCCTCCGGTAATTTTCTATTCCAAACAAATTAGCCCAGTAATAGGCTGCGGCACGTGCCTCATGGTTTTGGCCATCACCGCTGGTTACCTCTTTGGACCAATGCCGCATATTTTGTACATCCACCTTGCGCCGCTCTAACAGATTGGCCTGGTTGCTAATTTTGTACTGAATGGTTTGTTGCCACAGGTTCTTTTTTAACGGCACTGAGGCATCCAATTGGGCACGAATCCGCTCGTTTTGTTCGCTATGCCCACACAATGGAAGCAGCAACCCAATGGGCAGATGCTGCTGGTTACAGGTAATGACAGCTACATTATTGGCCAACAATTTATCCAACAAGGCATTGCTTATTGTAAGGTGCCGATTTTCCAGCACCACCACGCCAATATCTTCAATAGGTACTGTTTTCGGCGCTTCGGCATTATCCGGATAGTTCACCACCAACTGCTCGTTGCGGGTGTTTAAATACGCCGGATTGCTAAAACACAAGGTGCGCTTTATCATAACAAAATGGTTTTAAAACACTTTGCTACGATTATTATAGTAGCGGGGTTACTTAGTATTCACCGAGCTGTACGATTTTTCCTAAATGATTAAGCCGCACTTTTACTACTCCTTCAAGATTTACAGGGGTTCTGATAAAATGATATAAATAACCTACCAACGACTTGTTCTTAAAATCTTCACCACCTATAGCTCGCGTTACCAGATGATGAGAAAAGACATAAAATTTTGATGAGGTAACTTGCACTCTGAACAAGTTAGGGCTGATTAAATTGAAATTTTTCTCATTCTTCAAATCAATTTCAGCAGGATTAAACCCGTTTTCTTCATTCGGAAATACAAAGTATTCATTCTGTTTGAGCGTTAACAAAAACTCCCATCCATCGGCTT
This sequence comes from uncultured Weeksellaceae bacterium, assembly GCA_964508605.1. Lineage (GTDB taxonomy): Bacteria > Bacteroidota > Bacteroidia > Flavobacteriales_D > CAZDUI01 > CAZDUI01. The sequence continues at coordinate 2,382 of CAZDUI010000015.1, forward strand.
TTTTATATTCCTTGTCAACAATGGGCAAACCTGCATTTTTACGCGCCAGGGCTTCAAAAAAGGATACCACTTGTTCTTGTAAATTACCCTTTTCATCGCGGTAGATCGCCACATGGTGGTTATTATTAGTATTGACATAATCAACGGGCAGCGGCACGCCGTGTTCATCTAAAATTGGTTTACCATACTTGTCTTTTCTGGTATGCAGCGCAACGGCATTGCTCACACCTGTAATGGTAACGCTTTTTATAGCAATCCCTTTTTCTTTGTTAAGCCAAATAGGGTTTTCGTCTAAATTCACAAAGGCTTTTTTCGCATCCCCACCAAATGCATCCAATCGCTGTTGCAATATGGATTTTACTTTGGCATCTACCACTTTATCAATTTTCAAATCCGGATTAATGGCCTTGCGTATGGTGTAGATGGTTTCTTCTTCAACCAATTTTACCTTTTCAGGTACTTTGTAGGTTTGCAAAGCATCCACATAAATTGGGTTTTTGTCTAAGCTGTTCTTACCGGTAAACGCTTTTTTGGGGTCATTATCAAATTCAGCAAGGCGTTTTTGCAGTGCTTCACGGTAACTTTTCTTGGCTACTTTGGCAATGGTGGCTTCGTCAAAACTACCCCCCACTTTTACTTCGGTGGTTTTGTATTGCTTTATGCTGCCGTATATGGTTTCGTTGTGCAACTGCCCTCTAGGCGTCAGGGTTTTCTGATCACCTTTTTTGCTTCCTTTGATTTTATTCACATTCGGCGTCACCACCTTATTTTTGGCTTTAAAGGAAATAAGGGTGTTTTCTAAATGCTTTTTGGCTTCTGCTCTAAAATCATCCAACGGAATAGGTGGCTTAAATTTCAGCTTTCCACGTTCATCTTTATAAAGCTCTTTGTTTTCAATGGCTTTAATATTGGCTGCCATCTTCTTTTGCTCGTCCTTACGTGCGTTCAAATTATTCAAATACTGTACATGGTTGTAGCGTGTAAAAGCAACGGTTAGCGCATCCATGGCATGATGGCGATGGTCGTTCCGCTTAGTCCAATCTTTTATTCGCGGGAGTCGCTTTCCTTCACGGTTCGTTTCGTAATAGGTCAGGCCCAGTTTATCATACTTCTCCCAATTCAACTCTTTCATTACATGTATCAGTTGCCAATCTTCTCGCAAACGGTCTGTAATGCTGCCGGTGGTGGTGTTCACTGTTCTACAAATTCCCTCAAGCAATTCCTTTGCTTTCTTAGCGATGTACTGTGAGTTGCGCAAATCCCGCTCAACAAAGCCATCCGGTATTTCGCTGTCTTTCATCAGTAATTTTTTGTATTTCCCTTTTGAAATACCGTCTTTTCCGCCTTTATATAATTCCTCAACCCTTTGTTCGTATTCCTTTATGCCTGCTTCTCCGTATTTTTCACTTACATAGTCAAACGCAGTCTTATCTCCTTTTTCTATGTTCGCGCTTCTCAATTCGAGCGTTTTGTTTGAGAAGGAATCATCAAACAACCGTGATTGGGGAATTATGTGCTCAATATCGAATTCCTTACTAAAAAGCTTATCTGGCGAAATGTAGGTATTGGTGTAAAGTGTTTTGTACCCTCTGGGCTCAAGCTCCTTCCATAATTTGTACCTAACAATATCATTGCGGCTGATGTAGGTTAACCCAAACTCTTTTTCAAGGGTTGACCGAATCTTTTCATGTTCTACAGTAGCAGAATTGATGGCTTTTGTCAAGTATTCCCTTTCTTTGGCACTTTTCTTTAACTCTCGCGCTAACTCTAATCTTATCTCATCGGGTTTCCAATATTTAACTATTTTACCTGTAGTATCTTTCTCGCTGTATTCATCAATAATGGCATTCACCACATTGATGGTTTGGTTAAGAATTTTTTCTACCACAGGGTTGCGCAAGCTGTTTTTGGGCAAAATATCCAGTTTAGGCTTTAGTACTTTATTGGCTCGTTCTTCTTTGTTTTCGGAGTGTGAGTGGCTTTCATATCCAGCCATTTCAACCGCGCTCGGTTTTTCCGGTTCATTTTTATCTCCACCGTATGAGAAACCATTTTTCAAGTGCGGCAATATCTTACTGATGGCTTTTGCACTTAAACTACCGTAGTCGTCTTCAAAAGTTACGGCCGCAATTATTTTTGCATAGGCTTCCTCAAAACCAAATTTTTCTTTTAGTTTTTGTATCAGACTGGCATTGCCTGTTTTAGAATTATCACCTTCGTAAGAGTACAATAAATGCCACAGTTGGTAATGCGCTTGCTGCTCTAAAGCCTTGCCATCAAGGTTGGTGTTAAAGTGCAGAATTTCTGTGGTAATACCTAAGGTATTGAAAACACTTGTCACAACCTCAATCACCTCTTCTGCTGGCATCTTCTCAAAGTCAAACTCATCATGCCCTGATAACTCTACAATGCTTTGATATGCCTTAAAAAGTTTGGCACTGGTGCGGTTGCCATCCAGTTTTTCAAAATTTAACTCTAGCTCCTTATGGTTCTTGTACAAGCGTTTTAGCACGTCTGATTTGGTCAATTTTTCTTTTATGCTGAGTTCGGCAAAAAGTATCTCTTTGGCTTCTTCGTCCAATTTCCATTTAGTCCGCTCTTTTTTGTTGATGACCTCTACATCATTCAATCGCTGCCAGATTCTAAATTCTTGGAACAATGGCGATGACTTTGGACAAACCTTTGGACCGGTCAACTTGCTACTTAGTTTACCATTTACCAGCACCTGCTTGGTTTTACCTTCAAGTTCGCAAATACTAATCAACCCTTTTTGCGATTTCAGTCTGCGTTGATAGAAGATAATGATATCTCTGATAATTTCTTTAATATCCGGAGTCAACTCCTTATGATGCTTGGCCTGTTCCTTCCAAATTGTATCAAACTCATCCTCATAATCTTTTCGATAGAAAACCTGTCCCTTCAATCGGGTATGAGGGTTCTTTTTGATTTGCTCAAAAAGGTATTGGCCAACTGTTTGCTTATTGAGGTAAAGGGTTTTGCTGCGGTCACTTATATCGCCCAAGTAACCGCTCGAACTATTGATTTGTGCATTGATTTCCTGAAGTACAACTACCAATTGTTCTAGGCTGAGTTGTTTATTTAAGGCATCACCACGCCACTGATAATTTTCTACTTTTTTGTCGAAGCCTGTAGTAGTTCTTTTAGAACCCACAATACCAAATGGTTTCTCACAAATCGCCCAAACCGCTTTGGAGTTTTTGCCAATTAACTGTTCCTTTAACTGATCTGTGAGCAAATCAGGGTAGAATCTTTTTTGAACTGACCACACCCTTTCAAATTCCTTCTGTAAATCAGAACGATAAAACTCGGGTATGTATTTTTTACCCTCTTGTAAAAGCTCATTTACAAATTGCCCCGGCGTTATATCTCTTTCGTGAAGTGTCATCGCTACCGACATTCCATCGATTAACTGACCTTCATCATCATTCTTTGCTTTTCTGCTACTCTTGTAACCACGTTTTTTGTTGATTGCGATAAATATTCTTGCCAATTCATCTTTTTCAACCCTTTCGCTCGCAGCTTTCGCACGCAAATCGAGTGTTTGATAGGTGGTATTAGCACCATCTTCGGTCATTATCGAGTTTTCGGTAATCAATCCCCGTTCAGTAAGCACATTAATTAATTCCTTACGCCTTAGCTTGTAGCGCTGCAGGTTTCTTCTGGCGCTGCGTTTTGAGGTTCTATCCTGATTGGTGGTTATTGCTTTTCCTTTCTCAAAATTGCCTTGTTCATCTGTAGTCAATGGAATGACCCTTACTCCGGTTCTAATAATTTCAGATTTTTCAGCATCAGCCTCTGCTTCATTTACCAACGCCCATCCAATTGAGGTACTCCCCAAATCCAACCCTAATATCTTTTTCATATAAAACTATATTTAAATTATTCATCAAAAAAAAATTGTTGAAATGAAAAAACATTTTATATCTTCGTCATACAATTTTGAAGCTATTCACAATAAGGATTATTCCGTTGTGAAAACATTCAGAGCGGCCTTCGGGTCGCTCTTGTTTTTTTCGCTTTATCTTGAAAGGCTTTTTCATTTCTTGCCGTAAATATATAAATCCCTGTTCAATACGCAAACATTTTTTTGAATATGGCAATGGTTTTTCAAAAGAATTATCGGAACTTCTAAAAACGGCAGAACGCTATTCTTACAATCCCTTAAAAAATGAACGGGCGCTACGAAAATCTAATTAAAAACCACCCCTGTCAAAACATAGCCCAGTAAGGAGATTACGAGAACCGCCAGCAGATTCAGCCATACGCCGGCGCGAATCATATCCTTCATTTTGAGCTGATCGGAAGCAAAAACGATGGTATTAGGGGGAGTTGCCACCGGCAGCATAAAAGCACACGATGCTGTTAAAGTAACGGGAAGATATAACTGCAGGGGATGGCAATCGATATACGGTTGTAATGCAAACATGATGGGGATAAACAAGAACAGCGTTGCAGTATTGCTGGTAAGCTCGGTAAGAAAAGTCATTACGCAGCAGGCAAGCATAACTAGCAGAACGGGATGCATATTTGAACCTGACTTCAGTCCTCCTGCAATAGCCGCGGCCAGACCTGAACTTTCCATGGCTGCCCCCAGGGTGAATCCGGCACCAAACAGGAATAAAACGCCTATAGGAATTCTCTTGGCATCCTGCCAGTTAAGTACATAATCTCTATTTTTTCGGGCAGGAATAAAAAATTAGCATTGCACCCATCATTGCCACGCTGCTTTCGGTAACAAAACAAATTTCTTTCCCTGTGGTATCGGTTATAGTGATGCGTATGTCATTTCTATGGCTAAGGCCCGTTGATAAATAACTTCCTGAAAGCCATTGCAAAGGACAGAATACACCTTCGTTGCACAACCAATTATTTAATGTGTAATGTCGTTAATATTTATTCCATCTTGTGAATTAATTAATCTTTTTCATCGTGTTCGGACGATTTACCAAAGATTGCATTCGGGTGATGGCAATTTTGTTTAATTGAATCAACCGTTCTGATTGATTCAACCCTTGCTGAATGAGTACTGCATTGATACTTTCTAAATTAGAAAGCACCACCAACTGCTCAATGGCAGCCATATCTCTTATGTTGCCTTTGGCATTTGGATTAGCGTCCCGCCATTGTTTGGCCGTGATGCCAAATAAGGCAACATTCAGTAAATCGGCTTCGTTGGCATACACAAAAGAAGTTTGGCGTTTGCTCAATTCTTTCGGAATCAAATTTTCCTTGATGGCATCGGTATGAATGTTGTAATTCACTTTGGCTAAGGTGCGTTGCAGATTCCATTCTAATTTCAATCGGTCGTTTTCATCGGCCTTTAGACGTTGAAATTCATTGATAAGGTATATTTGAAATTCAGGACTCAACCACATTGCAAAATGAAAAGCAATGTCTTTATGGGCATAAGTACCACCATATCGCCCCGCCTTGACAACCATACTAATTGCTCCAGTTCTTTCAAGCCATTGACCTACCGACATTATGAAGCGGTTTACACCGGATTCTTGTTCAATTACCCCGAATTCGGGGTAATTGAAATCAGGGTTGTTGATTTTCTCCCAAGTACCCAAATACTCTAAGGTGTTTTTATTGGTTATCCATTTACCAATTAGTCCGCTGCCTTCTTTGAAACTCCCTGTCATATCAGTAAGACTTATAAAATCAGCTTCTCCCTCAGCGAATACTGTGATTTCGGATCCTTTAACTATTATTTTTTGTTTTTTTGCCATATTTCTAATTGGGGCGAATTCGCCATAATTAAATACTCTTATTTTTTCGATTCACTGATTCTCGATATTTCAGATGTCGTTTACCCTTTCAATAAAATGCCATTCGGGCTATTCGTATTTATCCCATAGAGCATTGGTCTCAGGAATCCAACTGTTTTCTACAAACCGACTCGTCCTGAAAAAAAGTTTACGGTTTTTATTGTTAATCCTGATATTCATTTACAAATTTAGTCTTACTCCTGAAAAGGCTGCATTAAAAAACCACCCCTGTCAAAAAATAGCCCAGTAAGGAGATTACGAGCACAGCCAGCAGATTCAGCCAGATACCGGCGCGAATCATATCTTTCATTTTGAGCTGATCGGATGCAAAAACGATGGTATTGGGGGGAGTAGCCACCGGCAGCATAAAAGCACAGGAAGCAGACAACGTAACCGGCAAATACAGTTGCAGCGGATGACAATCGATATAGGGCTGCAGCGCGAACATGATAGGAATAAAAAGAAAAAGCGTTGCTGTATTGCTGGTAAGTTCTGTAAGAAAAGTCATTACGCAGCAGGCAAGCATAACAAGCAGAACGGGATGCATATTTGAACCTGACTTCAGTCCTCCTGCAATCACCGCTGCCAGACCTGAACTTTCCATGGCTGCCCCCAGGGTGAATCCGGCACCAAACAGGAACAATACGCCAATGGGAATTCTCTTGGCATCCTGCCAGTTAAGTATATAATCTCTATTTTTTCGGGAAGGAATAAAAAACAATAACATTGCCCCCAGCATAGCTACACTGCTTTCGGTAACAAACCATATTTCTTTCCCTGCCGGGTTGGAAGAAGTGAAATAATTGCCCCAGCCGTAAAATGTAAAGTTATTGAATTCAATATCCCTTAAGGTTGCCCAGGAAATAACCAATGCAACAAAAGTCATTAACAATATCCTTTCTTCAAATCCGGTTTTTCCTAATCGTCTGTATTCCAGTTTTATTTCAGACATGTCTAAATGAGAATCTTCAAGAACTTTTTTAAAGAGTACTTTCAGAAGAAAATACGCCAAGACGATAAGCACAACCGACAACGGCAGGGCAAATGCCAGCCAATTGGTGAAATTAAGAGTATTTTCAATCTGAGAATTATAAGCTTCCATAAAAGCCAGATTCGGTGCAGTACCAATAACTGTTGCCACACCGCCGATGCTTGAGGCATAAGTAATACCCAGTAAATGAGGAGTAGCAGTAGAGATATTGCCTGAATTCAATCCTTTTTTCTTAATTTCTCCGGTTACGGACAAAACTGCGGGTAAAAGCATGGTTACTACCGCTGTATTCATAATCCACATACTAAGCAGATAAGATGCCAGCATGAAACCCAGAAGTACACGGTTAGGCGCTGCGCCGCAAATTATAATTATTCGTAAAGCTATTCTTCGGTGCAGATTCCACCTTTCCATTGCAAAAGCAAATAAAAATCCACCGATAAAAAGAAAAATAATCTGCTTCATATACAATGGTGCAATACTATCGGCAGACATAATATCGAGAACGGGGAACATCACCAAAGGCACCAAAGAGGTCACATACAAATCTACCGCTTCAGTAAACCACCAAAATGCCATTAAAGCGGTAATACCTGCCACCTTAGACTGAATCATATTCAATCCGCTGCTGTTACAGATAAGGAAGACCAATCCTCCAAATGCAATACCGCTTACTTTCAGAATATCCTTACCCAATGCTTACTCTTTAAAAATAAGTATTTCCATTTTGCCATCTTTTTGAATGACTCCACGATACATACCCGTGGTATTGAAAGGCATTGCAACATTACCTTTATAATCCACTGCAATCAATCCACCCATTCCCTCTATTCTTAATAAATCATCAATAACAGACGACGCAGCTTCTTGAAGTGACATACCGGCATATAACATTCTGGCATGTACATCGCCGGCTACGGTGTATCTTATAAAATACTCGCCATGGCCGGTGCAACTAACGGCACAGGTGGCGTTGTCGGCAAACGTACCTGCACCAATAATGGGTGCATCGCCGGTTCGCCCATACTTCTTGTTGGTCATTCCTCCGGTGCTGGTTCCTGCGGCCAGATTTCCGTAGGAATCAAGAACTACGCATCCCACCGTTCCATATTTTTTATCATGCCCCTGTATATTGATATTAAATTCTATAGCACTGGAATCGGGAGCATTAGTACCACCGTCGGTGCTGTCATGATCTAATGCCACTTTTTCCGTTTGTTTTAATTTTTGCAGCTGCCGTAGCCGTGTTTCATCTCTGAAATACGAAGGGTCAACTATAGAGACGCCATTTTTCCCGGCAAATTCGTCGGCCCCTTTACCGGTAAGCAATACATGTTCACTCTTTTCCATGACAGCTTTGGCGGCTTCAATAGGATTTTTTACCGTGGTTACACCCGTTACTGCACCGGCCATCCTGTTCTGCCCCAACATAATGGCAGCATCCATCTCTATGGTCTCCTTATTGGTAAAAACAGAACCCTTGCCGGCATTGAACAAAGGGCTATCCTCCATAATCTTAATGGCGGCCACTACTGCATCTTCGGCTTTGCCGCCTATTTTTAATACCTTGTAACCGGCATTCAGCGATTCTTCGAGAACTTTTCGATAAGATGCTTCTAATTCCGGTGTTAAATTCTGGCGAAGTATGGTGCCGGCGCCACCATGAATTACAATTACCGGTGCCTGTTTCTGTGCCATACACGTAAAAACCATTAAGTTTAATAAAAATAAAATGAGATATTTTACATTCATAACGAACAAGAAATGTGAGTACGAATATGATAAAAAAAAAGGGGAACACACGGCACCCCTGATTAAAAAAATCCAAAATCATTTGCATTTACGTATTGAATTGCGTATTCAAACCCAATACATAGCGGCATCCTGTTTCTCCTTAAAACCGA
>CAZDUI010000015.1:11168-71623 GCA_964508605.1 uncultured Weeksellaceae bacterium
AAGATGAAAGTGTGCATATTCATGGACTTGTTTAACCTTCAATCCTTCCTAAATATAACACTTATTTCGCCTGCCGGCGGGGCATTCCTTTTTGCAAGCTTACAAAAAGGAATCAAAAATAAGCTAATTGGAAGCGAACCTGCTCGTGCATTTGAAAATAGTACTTACCCTCACTGTCTCATGTAAACTCAATTACGCCATTCGCGTCAGACAAACATTGTCTGTCGATGGCTGGATTTCAGACAGCACATTCGACGGCCGTTCGGGTTGCGTTATTTTCTACATACAACTCCCATGATTCGCAGGTTTTTAACTAAAATCTAATTAACTCTTTGCATAGTTAACAAGAACCTATTTTACATACAAATAAGAGTTTATTCTTCAGAATGATAGATCTTTAAATGTTTTACTCTTAAAATAATCCAGTTTTATTAATTCCCTCTTATTCAAACCCAATACATAGCGGCATCCTGTTTCTCCTTAAAACCGAAAGATGAAAGTGTGCATATTCATGGACTTGTTTAACCTTCAATCCTTCCTAAATACAACCCATATTTCGCCTGCCGGCGGGGCATTTGAAAATATTACTTACCTCTGAACAGTGACACCGTGTATTGTTCGGAGACGGTTTGATTTGCATACACTCCTTCAAGGATTACATAATAAGTACCTTCAGAAGCATCTCCTTTCCCATTTATTGTTCCGTCCCATTCAAATAAAGGATCCTCTGATTCAAATACCAGCAAACCCCAACGGTTGTAAATTTTTACCGACATAAAATCAAAACATGGTTCATAAACACCATCTATTTTGAACTTTTCGTTCAAAGCATCACCGTTTTTTGGAGTAAATACATTGGGAATTGTTCTTAATTCATGCGGCACGGTATCCACGTCAATAGTTATAATTTTATCACTTCGGACGGTATCGCCGCAATATCCGATACTGTATGCACTTAAATCAAGCGTGAACAACGGGGACAAATCTTCACACTCAAGATTCCAGCAATACCTGGCACCTATTGTTTGAATATTGCTGATATAATTCTGCAACGGATACGGTGTTGATGTAGTAGCGTTTACAAAATCGTATTGCTGGGTTGTATCGTTAAAATAGGAATAGGTTCCGGTTTCATAAGTAAGCGTAGCCCCAAAATCAAAAGTATTGGTATAGTACGCAAGATAAACAGTATCACCGGGGTCGGAATCGTGGACAATAATATCAAAACACAACTGATTTCCTGCATAGTCCCATCGATTGTCATCAACCTGCATAATAAACTGCGGGGTATCGTCCAGCGGTGGCAACACCTGAACCCAAACGACAGCCTGTGCAGTATCAGAACCGCTGCAGCCTAACGAGTACGACTCTACGTAAATGGGATACAGAGTATCCGTAGATATATGCTGACACTCGGGTTGCCAACAGTACTGCATAGCAACGGTACCCTCATTAAAATACAGATTACCCGTGGTATCCATCAGTCCCAGAATCATGGTATCGGGTAACATAGTGGTTCCATTCCAGAAGCCGTAAGGATGTTGACCTGCAGAAATGGGAGTAGATTGCTGAAAGAAAGCACCGTCAGCAAATGTGGGCGACAACAATTCCATGTAAATGGTATCGGTTGCATCCAAGTCCTGGGCAATAATGTCAAAACAATTGATATTACCTGCTACTACTTCAATCACAGTATCCTGAAAAGCCAGAATATTGGGTGGTAAATCCTGTGTACAATTCAGCACCATATATTGCACGTCTCTTCTAATCTCCCCTATTTTTATACCTGTTCTATACTCTTCAACTTTCACTGAAAAAACGAATACACTTCCTAAAGATGTAGGGCTTGCCTCAATGATACCTGTTACCGGGTCAATACTCATTACCGGCGTACCGCCCACCATATCGGCAAAACTATACGGAGCCTGCCAACCACAATCAGTAAAAGGCTTAACCGGATCGTCGGTTAACGGAGTAACAAGACTATAGGCAAGACTGTCACCATCAGGATCCACCATGCTCACATCAATTTGTTTTGTAAAAGTGGCACAGAAATATCCGTCGGCCGGATATACGCCAAAATCTGGCGTTGAGTTCTGAATGGCGGGATCGGGGAACTCGCAAACAAAGGTCATCCCCAAACTGGTGGGAGATGCAAGATTATCAATAATCGAATTTCTGCAGCAATCGTCCCACGTAAGGTAATACCCGTTGGGATTGTTACTCATGGTAATGGTTGAAATAAAAATGCCTTCCTCTACGCACAACCCTGTGGGGGTATAGCATGCATCTCCAAGTGCCACGTTGGTAAGAGAAACCCGGGGAACACTGTAGGTTGTAACCAAAGCATTGGTAACATTATCTCTTAGTTCAATGCTGGCATTGGTGGGCATACTAACCAACCCATTGATGCAATCGCGCCAGATTACCACTTTCAAAGTATAGGAGTTACCACTTTGGTGCTGCACACTGATATATCCGCCCATAATGTGCGAAGCATGCGATAATATCACTGACAAACAAAGAGTTAAAGCTAAAATTATTCGTTTCATTCCCATTCTGTTATTTAAATTCAGCAACAAGACGCCTTATATAAACGACAGGTTGCGTGTGCAAAAATAAAACTTCTTGTTAAAAAACAATTCATCTTGTGAAGCCCCTAAATGATAATATTAATTCACGATGCCTGAAACCTAAAGAAACTTTACCTTTGCGCAAGTTTTTCGGGAAAACACAGGTAAATATTTTGATTGAAGAGAAAAAAATAGACATTGCCATAGCCAATACACTTCGGCAGCCTGTATTTAAGATTATTTCTCAGGAAATGAATGCCCGTAATATTCCGTGCTACGTTATTGGCGGCTTTGTGCGCGACTTGATATTAGAAATTCCGTGTAAGGACATTGATTTTGTGGTTCAGGGTTCAGGAATTGAGGCTGCAGAGATTACCGCTGCTGCACTGGGAGTAAAACAAGTAAACTATTTTAAAAATTTCGGTACTGCCATGTTTCGTTATCAGGACATGGATATTGAGTTTGTTGGTGCCCGAAAAGAATCGTACGACCGCAATTCTAGAAAACCCGCAGTAGAGAGTGGAACGCTTACTGACGACCAGAACCGGAGGGATTTAACCATAAATGCACTTGCCATTAGTTTAAACAAAGAAGATTTTGGCACACTTACTGACCCTTTTAATGGCCTGCAAGATTTGATTTCCGGACGCATCAGAACGCCCCTTGACCCTGACATTACCTTTAGTGATGACCCGTTAAGAATGTTACGAGCCATCCGTTTTGCATGCCGGTTGAAATATACCCTGAACCACGAAACTTTTATCTCTATTCAAAGGAATAAAGAACGTATTAAAATAGTTTCAGCAGAAAGGATTACCGACGAGCTGAACAAAATTATTCTTACCCGGCGGCCTTCAGATGGGTTCAGGCTGTTATCAGATAGCGGACTGCTGGAGATTATTTTTCCGGAGATGTTCGCTTTACATGGCGTTGAGACGGTAAACGGAATTTCACATAAGGACAACTTTTACCACACCATCAAAGTACTTGATAATCTGGCAGAAAAATCGGATAATTTGTGGTTGCGATGGGCAGCAATCTTACATGACATTGCAAAACCACCCACCAAAAAATTTGAAGCAGGCATAGGCTGGACATTTCACGGACATGAGGACAAAGGAGCACGGATGGTTCCCGGCATATTTAAGCGATTGCGATTACCTTTAGACAATAAAATGAAGTATGTGCAAAAACTTGTACTGCTGCATTTACGGCCCATTGCCCTAACCAAAGAAACAGTTACCGACTCGGCCATTCGCCGGTTAATTTTTGATGCCGGAGAAGACCTTGAAGACTTGATGAAACTATGCGAAAGCGATATCACATCAAAAAACAAGGATAAAGTAACCCGATATTTATCCAATTTTGAATATGTAAAACAACGCATTACGGCTGTTGAAGAGCGAGACAGAATTCGAAACTGGCAACCTCCGGTAAGCGGTGATGAAATCATTACTACCTTTGGCATTGCGCCGGGCCGTGAGGTGGGTATAATAAAGAACCGAATAAAAGATGCAATTATGGATGGTGAAATAGATAATACCTATGAAGCAGCTGTGAAACTTATGCTTGATGAAGCCTGTAAAATGGGATTAAAACCAAAAAAATAATATTCAACAAATGAGCAACCTAAAATTCAGAGTAGTTCTTGACATTGAAACCGACGTATTCCGTGACATTGTAATTCAAAAAACTTCAACTTTTCTGCATCTCTACAACGCAATTATTGACGCATTTGAGTTTTCGGGAGAGGAACTGGCAAGTTTTTACTTAAGCAACGACAATTGGGACAAAGGAAGGGAAATTGCCCTGATGGATATGGGTTCTGAACCGGGCACTCCAATTGAAGAACAGACCCTTGAAATGGCCCGCACCAAACTGCAGCAGTTTGCCGTAAAAAAGAACGATAAATTTATTCTGGTTTACGATTTTATGAACATGTGGTGCTTTTTTGTTGAACTGGTTGAAACAGACATGAAGCATACGGGCGAATTGCCTGCAGTGATTTACTCTTTTGGTGATGCTCCTTCTGAAAAAAGCAGAGGCGATAATTATGGCGATGATGAAGACTCAATGTCCGGGAAATCGCCAATGAATGATGATGATGATTTTGATTTTGACGATGATGAAATTGGGGATGAATTTGGCTTTGACGAGTTTGAGCCCGGGGTTGACGAATCAGATTTTTAAACGATGCCGGTTGATAAACCGTTATTGATTGTAATTGGCGGTGCCACGGCCTCCGGTAAAACCGCACTTGCTGTAAATATTGCAAAGCAAACCGGTGCAGAAATAATAAATGCCGATTCCCGGCAGATGTATGAGGGAATGCAATTGGGAACCGCCCGGCCGGATACCGCCGAAATGCAGGGCATTCCCCATCATCTTTTTGGTATATTAAAACCCGATACTGACTACACCGCCGGACGATACGAAAAGGATGCGTTAAATACCCTGCAAGACATTTTTTCCAGAACCTCTTTTGCTATAGCCGTTGGAGGCAGCGGTTTGTATTTAAAAGCATTAACAGAGGGAACTGATGAACTTCCGCACAACCCAGAAATAAGAAAACGGTTAAACGAGCGATTTAAGAACTTTGGCTTGAAGCCATTGGTTGACGAACTTCATGAAAAAGACCCTCTGGTTGTAGCCACCATGGATATAAAGAATCCTGTTCGGGTTATCAGGGCATTAGAGATTGTACTGATCGCAGGTTGTCCTGTTTCAGAGCTTCGGAAAAACAAATCGGTTGCGCGGCCTTTTAGCATCTTGTGTTTTCGCACCAATGTAGCCCGCCGGGAACTGTACAACAAAATAGAGCAAAGAGTTGATTATATGGTAAACAACGGTTTGGTTGAAGAAGTACGAACGCTGTTGCCCTATCGAAATTTTAATTCATTAAACACGGTGGGCTACAAAGAAATTTTTGAATATCTTGATGGTTCCTTGTCACTGGAAAATGCAATAGAAAATATTAAACGAAACACGCGCAACTACGCCAAACGACAGGAAACCTGGTTTAAGAATCAGGGCCGCTACATTCCTGTTGCACCCGACAATCTCAATCTTATTTTAGAAGACATAAAAAAAGCCTCAAAATGAGGCTTTTTTTATAAATCAACTTTAGGATTAGTTTTGTTTCTGCAATCCGTCAATGGTAACCTTCTCAACATTCATTTTTGGTTTTGCCATGGGTGCGATGGTCATTTCTTTTACAAGATGACCGGCTCCGGCATAAACATCAATAAACCAAAGTACATAGCGAATATCAACGCAGATGGTTTTTTGCAGTTGCTTTTCAAAGAAAATGTCACCACTCATGGCTTCCCAATTTCCGTCAAATGCGCATCCAATCAATTCGCCATTACCGTTAATAACCGGACTACCGGAATTACCTCCTGTGATGTCGTTATTGGTAAGGAAGCACACCCACAATTGTCCGTCTTGTGCATAGCGTCCATATTCCTTTTTATTATACAAGTCCACCAGGCGGTCAGGAACTACAAATTCAGGGTCGTCATTGTTCTTTTTTTGCATAATACCTTCAATAGTAGTGTAGTATTTATATACTACAGCATCTACATGACTTTCATATCCACCTACAGTTCCATAAGTTAACCGTTGCGTACTATTGGCATCAGGGTAAAACTTTCTCTCGGGCTGCATTTTTCTATATCCCTCAATAAGCAATCTTACGGCATTGCTCAGTTTCATCTCTGCCTGTCCGCCGGTTGCCAAAAATTTGGAAACATAGGTTTGTATAAAATCGCCTAATAACTTATTGGCCTGTTCATTATCCAAACTTTCTTTAGTGGCATTCTTAATAAAAGTCTTCAATGCATCCAAACTTCTGAAAGGAGCCTTTTTGAAATAAGCTGCGGCAAATTTATTAAAATCGCCCTTATATTTTTTAGACAGGTCTTTCAATGATTCGGGCTGTAAATCCAAAGGAACATCGGCATGATACATGGCCAGCATGGCACCTAATATTTTCTGGTCGGTAGCCGGGTTGTAATCTTTAAAGAACACGTCGGCATTCTTTAGCGCTGCCTGCCGTGCTTTTTCAATCCGGGTTGCATCGCCTGAAGCCAGAGCATTATATAATTCACCGCGATTGCTAAAGTTATTCCTGCAAAAAACAATCAGCTCAGGTCCAAAAAGACACTCACTTAAATAGGTTGTACCATACCAGTACTGACCAATGGTTTTGTAGCTGTCCTGAATATCCTTAATTACATTGCCGTATCTTTTTTTACGTTCTTCATCCTGCGCAACCCATTTTTCAAAGGCATCTTCTTCAGCCTTTTTCTTATCATACACTTTGTTTTTGGTCAACTGCTGGCTTTGTCCCAGAAAATACTTCCAGTAATTGGCTACCTGAGCATATTTTGAAGCATACTGAATGCGAATGGCAACACTCTTATCCATATCTTCCTTCATCAAATCAAGTTTCTTTCTGCGTATCTTCACCCTGGCCGGCTGATCGGCATTCACAGCATGTTGAACGCCATAAGAGGTAAGATATCTGTCGGTAGACCCCGGATACCCCATAATCATGGCAAAGTCGCCTTCACTAACACCGTTTAATGAAACCGGAAGGTGATGTCTGGGTTTGAAAGGCTTGTTATCGGCCGAGAAATCAGCGGGTTTGTTATCAGCACCGGCGTAAACCCTGAACATGCTAAAGTCTCCGGTATGGCGTGGCCACATCCAGTTATCGGTATCACCGCCGTATTTTCCTACACTCTCGGGCGGAGCGCCTACAAAACGAACATCACGAAAGGTTTCGTTTACAAAAAGATAGAATTCACTACCTTCAAAGAACTCGCGCACATAAGCATCATAATGCGTACCTTCTACTGCCTCTGCTGCAATTTGTGCTTTCAGAGCCTCAATTTTCTGCATTCGCGCAAAAGAGTTCATGTCATCGCTTAATTCCTTATTAATTCGTTCGCTGACATCTTCAATTCTTATCAAAAAAGTAACGGTCATACCCGGAACATGCATTTCATCGGACCTTTTCATTGCCCAGAATCCATCAGCCAGATAGTTATGTTCAGTTGAACTAAACTCCTGAATGGCATCGTATCCGCAGTGATGGTTGGTTAGAAACAACCCCTCACCACTAATCATTTCGCCGGTACACATGCCCCCGTTCATAGTAAGAATGGCATCTTTCATACTTGAACCATTTACACTGTAAATCTGCTCCGGAGTAAGTTTCAAACCCTTTGCCTTCATATCGGCATAGTTTAAATCCTTAATAAGATGCAGCAGCCACATTCCTTCATCGGCCTTAACACTATTCCAACCTAACAGAAGGAAGGTAGCCATTGCGATTGTTTTCTTCAACATAGTATACTAAGTATTGTTATTGGCCGCAAAAATAAACTTTATTAGTCATGTTACGCTAAGGTTATCTGATTTACGGTTATGAAACGTGCAGAAAGGCAAAAATCAGGGACGATACTGCTATAGTTACCACTTCTTTAAAATGAAAAATACTGCCAGAATAAGACACCCGATACCTGCAAAATGATTCCATTTTATCGGTTCGTTTTTAAAAACAATCATTACAAATACTATAAACACCAACAGAGCAATAACCTCCTGAATCACTTTCAACTCCATCAGCGAAAAGGGTCCTCCGTTGCTTTCATGACCCAACCGGTTGGCCGGCACTTGTAAAGTGTATTCAAAAAATGCAATACCCCAGCTTAGAAGAATAATGGAGAAAAGTCCCAAATTCTGAGCCCAACTCAACCCCTTGAATTTAAGGTGACCATACCAGGCGATGGTCATAAAAATATTGCCTGCGGTAAGTAATAATATGGTGTAAAGCGCTTTCATGCGACGTGAAACGAACACAAAAGGTGGCGGGTTACTGATACCGGAAATTTTTTTCACGGCATGTTTCTAGAGATCCATTTTCAGGCAAATTGATTGCAGTTTCATTTATAATCAGTTCGTTGTTATTGTGTAAATCTAAGTTTGCTTATCATTTGCAAAAATGAAAAACTCCTATGTACCTTCGCACAATTAAACAGCCTGCATTATTGCCTGAAATTCTTATCTTATACAAAAGAACAACAGCTACATAAAGAACCTTATATGCAAAAACTAACTTTACCATTACCTGTGAAAACTTCACTTTTCTTTATTTTCATATTTTGTGCATTTTTCAAAATGCAGTGACATTGCATGCCCAACCTGTCTCCATTGAAACCCTTACTGACAATTTTTCTGATTTCAGGGGCATTGCAAATTTCGGTATTATACCAAGGCATTTGCCGTTGCTGCCCAATGTTTTTCAAAATCTCTGGAATGGTCACCTGAATTTGCAGTGGCCCACCTATACCTTGGATTAAGCCTATCCAATATTAACCCTGAAGACCGTAGTTATATAAAGCATCTGAAAAGAGGTTTAGAACTCTCTCCGGAATTAGAAAAGGATGTGCCAGAAATAAGACAATTAATTGATGGTACATTCTTCACAGATTTTCAAACAGAAGCTACAGATTACAGCGCCCCCCTGGAAGCCTGTAAGTGTATCTACGTTCTAAATGCGGCAAAGGACGGAAATGGCATGACTGTAGTAAGAATTCAAAATACAGAATGGTACTATGTTTTACCGTGTAATAATCGCACTATAACACCCACCGATATAGTAAACCTTGGTACAGCTGCTTGTCTCACCGGTAATATGAGAGAAAAGGGTTTCAGACTGTGGTAATAAAACACCGTAATATCATTGAAATACCGAACCAAACCCCTGTGTGTTTGTTACCTTTGCCATTCAATCACCCATTATGAAATCATTTCAGGTACCTGAACATTACCGCAGTAATTTGATATCGAAAGTAAAGGATATCAGAAAAATTAACGATCCCCGCAAAAATGACTTCAGTCCTTCGGTATTGGACTTTGGTGCAGTGCGGTTTTATCTGGCCCGACATTTTGGTTTTTGTTACGGAGTAGAAAATGCTATAGAAATTGCCTATAAAGCCCGCGAAGATAACCCCGAAAAAAGGGTCTTGCTTTTAAGTCAGATGATCCACAATCCTCATGTAAATAAAGATTTACAAGACATGGGAATAGATTTCATCATGGACACGGACGGGACGCAAATTTTGCCCTGGGAAGAAATCAAACCAGAAGATATTGTTATTGTCCCCGCCTTTGGTACTACGCTTGAAATTGAAGAAAAATTGAAAGAACGCGGGGTGGAAACCACAGACTATAATACTACCTGTCCTTTTGTAGAAAGGGTTTGGAATAAATCGGACAAACTGGGTAAGGACAATTATGCCATTGTAATACATGGCAAACCGCCACACGAAGAAACCCGCGCCACGTTCAGTCACAGTAAAGAAAATGCTCCATCCATTGTTATCAGAGATTTAAAGGAAGCCGAATTACTGGCCGATTTTATTTCCGGAAAAAAGGACATTTCATCTTTCGATACCTATTTTAAAGGCCGTTATTCTTCAGATTTCGATCCCGCAGAGCACTTAGACAGAATAGGAGTTGTGAACCAAACTACAATGCTGGCAACAGACACTTCTGCCATTAGCACCCACCTAAGGCAAACGCTCATTGAAAAATATGGAGCCTCAGAAATCCAGAATCATTTTGCCGATACCCGGGACACTTTATGTTACGCCACAAGCGATAACCAGCGTGCCACTCTTGCATTGCTTGAAACGGATGCCGATCTTGCCATTGTAGTTGGCGGATACAATAGTTCCAATACCAGCCATCTTGTGGAATTATGCGAAACCCGTTTTCCTACTTATTTTATCTCGTCCCCTGATGAGATAAAAGAAAACGGCACCATTCATCACTTTAATTATCATGAAAAAAGCATGATTAAAACGGAAGTATTCCTGCCCGAAAAACGTCCTTTAAATATCATACTTACCAGTGGTGCATCATGTCCCGATGCTTTGGTAGATCGTGTTCTTCAGCGAACTTTGTCGTTTTTTGAAAATATCCGTTCCCGGGAAGAGGTTATTCAAATTTTTTCTTCTTCTTCGCACTCCTGACACGTTCTTCCGCCCACCCGCAAGCAATTTCAAATTGCTCGGCAGGTGTTAAATGCCCGTTATTTAAAATAATAGCGTCATCAGCCCGACGCAATGGATCTTCCTTACGGGTAGTATCAATTAAATCGCGCTCTTTTAAATTCTGACGCACTTCATCCAGAGTAATTATGTCTCCGCGCTGCGTTAATTCCAGATATCGTCTGTGTGCCCTTATTTCATTATTAGCTGTCATAAATATCTTTAATTCAGCATCAGGAAAAACTACAGTACCAATGTCACGTCCATCCATAACCACACCCTTGTCTCTGCCAATTTGTTGCTGAAGTTTCACAAGTTTCACCCTCACCTCCTTAATAGCAGCAATTTTACTAACATGAGCAGCAATTTTTAAAGACCGTATTTCATTCTCAACAGAAATCCCATTTAAATATGTGTCATTGGTACCCGCCGAACGATTGTATGTAAATGAAATTGTAATTTCATCCAGACATGCAATCAGTTTTCGCCGGTCTACTTCACCGTCTGTGCTGATGATACCCGTGTTTAAGGCATACAAAGTTACCGCCCTGTACATGGCACCTGAATCGACGTAAACATATTTAAAATGAGCTGCAAGCTGTTTTGCCAAAGTGCTCTTGCCACATGAAGAATACCCGTCAATGGCTATATTGATTTTTTTTGCCACGTGGCGAAGGTAAAAAATACCAAAGACTCTTATCGCATTTTACGGATATTCGCTGTAACAGTAATCATATTACTTCCGGCAGCTCTGTGATATCCGGTATGTGCATATGCAATTGAGAATCTCTTGATTCGTATTCCGGCGCCAACGCTGAATCCGGTAAGAAAACGCCTAGTTTCCACAGACAACTCACTTCTTCTGCGGTAATTAAATCCTCCGGCAATATAAAATCCTTTGGTAAGAATCATTTCAACACCATACGATGTATGGAGAGCCAGCTTATGAAAGAAACCCGGTGGTTTAATTTCTTCTACTTCCCCGGTTAACGGGTCTGTTTCAGGCAAATCATTGGGATTTACATAAGATAAATCCCATTGCTGAAGATTATCCAAACCTAAAGTAAACCGGAACGGAGCATGGCGCAGTTTCTTACTTACCGATAATCTGATTTCGGCCGGCAATCTGCTACGAATTCCTCCGCTGTAGGTCTTTAACTGAGTGCCCAGATTACGCACTACCAATGCAGCCGTAAACAAGTGCTTTTTACTGTTATATACCCCGGCCAGATCTACGGCAATCCCCATACTGTGGTAATGATCTAAAATTGAATTGATGAACTTTATATTTCCCCCAACAGAGAATACACTATCAATAGCGCGCCCATACCCCGCACTATAGACATATTCGGCAGCTACAAATTGCCCTATCTCCTGTTCGTCTTCATCAAACCGTCTGAACTTTCCATAGTTCAGCATTTGCACGGTTGCTGAAACCGTTCCTATTTTCCTGCCGAAATAATGAGCGTATGAGGCAAAGCCATAGTTAATGCCTGCCATGTAATCCATAAAATTCAATTGCACATTTCCGGCCATGGCAGAATCCAGCAACGCCGGATTCTGATATCCCAACCCCGGGTCTTCCTCATAAACAGAAAGTCCAGTACCTGCCATCGCAGAGGTTTTGGCTGTATTGTCCAGCAGAAGCAGACCATAAGTATAACCGCCCCCCAATTGGCATTTTGCATATTCCTGCTGAACAGCAAACAAGATAGATAGAATCAGCCAACGCTTCATACAGGCAAATGTAACGACATTTTATTTAGGAAATTGTTCGGACAAAGGAAGACATGGAATCGAAAGCATTGTAAGGTGCGAATTTACCAATAATTTTTACAACTTGCTATTTATAAACAACTAACAAATAACACAATATCAAACTGATGACATCCGGAACGTCTCCGGTTTTAGCATAGCTCACCGGTGCGGCGCATAGGTTAAAGGTATTGAAATTTATCAAATGAACTTACCATTACAGCAAAAATTAGATTGTTGCGTTTTAAATTCAGTGGCCCACGAAAACTAAAGGGTTCTTATATAAAAATCTGGTAGGTTACCGGTAAGCGGATTTCCCGATTACGAGCAAAAAACCATTCTTAAAGTTGTTAAAGCCCTCATTTGCGAATACGATGTAAGGCAGGCTTATGCAGGGCAGTGAGGCATAGGGGGGGCTATCTTAATGTGTCTGATATTTTCTTCAGAAAAATCAAATAATTACTACATTCATTTATTAAGGTATCACCGGAGTAATAAAAATGAGACCATCGGTCATTATTATAATTATCATCCGGTTTTTGTACAGATATGAGATCCATTATTTTGAATTTTACCAGATGTTCAGGCCCATATATACTTGAAATTAGCCTGACTATTTCAGAATTATCAGAGCTTGTGTCAAATTGAACCATTGAAATTGAATCATAAACACATGGCTCCAAAAAATTGATACCACGGTAATAAACACTATCTGATGTGAAATGAAGTTGACTTCGTTTAATTTGATTAAACTGGTCTTCTGAATATCTTGTAGGCCAACCCCTTGTATATATTGACACAACCTGCCACAGCCCAATAAATTCTTTCTCATTAACTTTATGGATATTCAATTCGAGAGAATCTTCAGTGTTCACTGCGATTGTTGAGGTGTCATCAAATCCGAGCTTTGTATTTTTGGCTTCATTCGAATTATCACAACTTTGACACAGTATCGACATCAAGAAAGTAGAATGAATGAATAAAAGATTCCTTTTTGTGATGTTCATAAATTCCAAAATTCCATATTTTTCGGTCTGAGACTACGTTCAGAACTTTGCCCGGATGATTTGCTAACTCATATGCTTTTGGTACGCGCTGCATTTCGTGGGAGTAAATATACACAAAAACTTAATTCTCTGAGTGAAAGCGAATTGACAAACGCGCGACTTACTGATTATTAAGCATAAGACCGATACTACACATGCGACATCGGTCTGAAAACAACTAAAAAGCACAGACCCAAGGTCTGGACAAACCGGTTGGATTTACAAGTCAATTTGCGGAATAAATTCACCCAAACTAAGGGGGCAGTTTACCGGAAAATCATCATCAATTCACAGGGGGGGGCAGATTGAAACGGAATTCCCAATATAGTAATCTTGACCGCCAGAGCCTTGATAGTATGTGGAATTTGAGGTATCTGTTCTCAGATTTTTCTAATTCATGGAACACCCTAATTTATGATTTTATCATTATCATTTACAATGAGTAAAAGTCCCCTTCATTATGAACAACATCATCATTATACAACAACCAGCCAACCCCGATAAGTTAGAAGCGCTGAAAGCTTTTTTAAAGGCCTTGAAGATTAAATTTGAAGTTTCTCAAAGCATGGATATTCCAGAAGAACACAAAAACCTGGTGTGCGAACGCATCAAAAACAGCAGGGAGGAAGATTTGCTGGATTGGGATGAGGTAAAAGACGATTTCGATGGTATTTAAAATTGACCCCCAAGCCAAAGAAGATATTCAGCAGGAAATCCACTAATACAACCAACAACAAAAAGGACTGGGTAAACGATTTCATGCAGAATTAAAAGCAGCGTTTCAGCCCATCCGCAAGAGTCCGTATTTTCAAGTTCGTTACGACAATGTAAGATGTCTGCCTTTAAAGAAATTTCCGGTGATGGTGCATTTTACCGTTGAACCCGAAAAGAAACGAATTACCATGCGTGCTGTGGTGAATACGCATCAAAACCCAAAAACAACCTGGGTGAACGAGTAAATCATTTTATAATTCTTATACAAACACAAACCATTCATTTCATTCATTATATGGCGCAATCTCCTCAGGTGTGAAACGTCGACCGTTTGGCAAAACGATGAATGGTCTACCAGGCCGTTTTTCAAGGTATAGTTTATATTTACCGTCGTCCCAGTCTAGTATATAGGAGGCGATATTAGCCGAAAGATCTTCATCAGCAGACCAGCCACCTCCACGCATTAAAGGAATATTATAACGATCATTAAAAAAAATAACTCCGCCCGCGGGACCAGAACTTTGCATTAAACTATCGGCGTATTTTACTATTTCAGTCCAAACAGTATCATTAACAAAAACTAAATAGGCGGTTGAATTAATAAAAGTCTCGGTTTGTATAATTTCAAATTCTACCTTTTTGTTGGTAGCGGGTTTTGCTGCGATATTTTCATGAGTAGTATCACCGCATGAACAAAGCGATGCACTTACTGTTATGAAAATAAAAACTGTTGTTTTGAAGATATTATTTCTTTTTATCTCCTTTGTAAAACTCATACTCGGCTTCAATTATTTTATTGGTTTTCAGATTATACTTGTTACCGGTAGTGTCCAAAGGTGTCTTTGTTAAATCTAATCTTGATTTTTTAACCGTGTCACCCGTACTTTTTTCGCGATAATAATAATAACCATCACCGCTCTGTTTTTTTATTTGGTCTTCCAATTGAGGCACAATTGGGTTTTGCTGCCATTGTTTAGAAGGAGGAGGCGCAAACCAATTATTTCCACTACCGCTACTCCCACTTCCAAAACCTCCGTATCCTTCCGGGTTTTCATCCGGATCCATCTTTCCTCCCGACCCCGGATTATAATCGTGATCTCCTTCATCAAATACGTCACCGTCAGATGGTATTCCTTTGTAATCTCGCTTATTATTGCTGCCAAGAGATTTCGTCCAATCTATAAATTCCGATTTTGAGTCCTCATAAGTAGAACTGGCAGAATATGTTCCATCACTATAAGTCGCTACATTTACTGTTTGAGTTCCGTAGTAATCAGGTCCCTTCAATTTTACTCCATAAAATTCTAAGGTTGCCGCTACGACTCCATGCTGAAGTGAGCTTACCTCCAGAACATTGTGTGTTACAGTTGACTTATCTACCTTTACCGTAGCTCTTTTGTCATCCTTTGTAATATGCACGTAGTTTATGATGACTCTACGCCCCAGACCTTCTAACTCTACGGCACGAATAACGTCGTTTTCGGTAAACGCATACGGGCTGTTGTACGCGTACTTTGCTCCCAACGGGTCTAAACTCCAAAACCCCTGCGCAGGTTTTTGTTCCGCTTCATGGGCTCTATACACCACTTTCAGCGGACTGGGATTTTCAAGATATTTCAGCTTTAAACAACCCATTTACATTGTTAATCAAGGGCAATTTACAAAATCAAATTCAGACTGTGTAAGGTGTGGATAATATTTACGTTTACTTAGGGTAATAATTGATTCATGCCTATTATAAATTAGAGGGACTTCTAAAAACAGTTCATCCTAGCCCACAATAACTTATTTAGATGCACTTTTTATTTTCTTTCCACTTCTTCAATCCATTTTATACCCAGAAAGAATCCTTTACAAAAAATACGGTATCGATGAAATACAAAAGTCCATCTTTCGTCAATACATTTTCGTCATGGAGATCCTCAATGATTATTCCCAAATCCTTGTTAATGTAGTCGTTATTTTTTATCGTCTCAAATCCGTTCGCATTCAGGAAAAGCTTAACTTCATTTAAATCTGTTGGTTGGGTAATTTCCACATATTGCTGTTCAACGACTGCAAAAAGTTGGTCATTATCTTTTGTAAATCCATTGAGCTTGTATGCGGTATCTTCAAAAAAATAATTATGCAGGAGCAAATTGTGGAGATAATCAAGCCAGCTTTCGTAATAAATTGAATCATTTAGTTTTAATACGGTAACAGCATCATTAAGATAAACCTTCTGTTCAGCGCCCTCACTAATATATTTTGAGAAATCAATATTCCTAACCCAAAGATGATTTTGACTAACGTAAAGCTCTAATCTCTGCTTTTCTTGTTCTTTGAAGCGCTTTGTTCCTTTAGTTTCTGTGCTTGCTTCTTGGCTTTGTCTAAGGTAGTTGGTGATTGCCTGGATAACCTCACCATACCTAACCTTGCTCTTTCCTGAAAGGACATCATTGAGGTTTGATTTAAGTTGTTCATACACTAACGCAAATATAAAGAATCTGTTTCATTCGTTAGTATGAACGATCATGCGCAGGGTACAGCTATGACTGCTACGGGCTGTGCAGCCCGCTCGGCATGCTTCAACTCGGCTTTGTCGTCTGCCGCCTTCCGTGGGAAGTGTCGGGGGCGGGGTGCTTTCTGACTTATATATGTTTCTGCTTCGTTCAATATTCCGTTTGCAGGTAATAAATTGCTCTTTGTTCTTTTATTATTTGAACTGAATTTTCCAGTATTTTGGCTTATCATCAAAATCGTATTTCTCCCCTTCAAACAATAGTGAATACATGCATTGATCTGGAAAATCATTAATTATTAATTTAGCATTTTCATATTCATGACAGATGAAAT
This sequence comes from uncultured Weeksellaceae bacterium, assembly GCA_964508605.1. GTDB lineage: Bacteria > Bacteroidota > Bacteroidia > Flavobacteriales_D > CAZDUI01 > CAZDUI01. Next base: position 28,155 of record CAZDUI010000015.1, read on the forward strand.
ACTCATTAGTGGAATCGGGTTTCCATTCTATAGGAAATTCCAATAATTTGTGAATTTTACTATTCATTTAAGCTTACAAAATCCTGTTTGTATTTGTCAGGTATATTTACAGGTGTCAATATACATTTCTTTACCACTTCGGACATTGCATGAATACTTTCCTCAAGTTTGGGAAACAATTCTTTGCTTTTGTTCAGGCCGTACAGGAACGATTCAAGGTAGCACTGTTTAATTTCTTTCTTGCTATTTGTGTTTTTTAGCAATTCATAATTCAGCAAACACACTCCTATAAACAGTTCCTTTTTTCTTGGTCTGAACAAAATTCTCTCATTAAAGAAGTGACCGCCTTTCATTTTCTCCGGTACAATCATAAGCGCAAAAACAACATTATTGATGTCAGTGATAATAATCTTTGAAAATTCATCAATCAATTCAAAGTCAATAATTTCAATTAAACTAATTGTAATATCTGGTACCTGATAAATTTCTTGATGTGTTTTTAATTCCATGGTTAATAAAATTTTGGATTGCCGACCATGCAATCAGGTTTGAGAATATGGGGTTGTTCACAGTATTTTCTTCAAAGCGCTGCACGGACGAAAGATAGCGAAATTGCACAGAGCTGAGCGCCGAGCGATGAAAATTTGCAGGAATTGCGGCCCTCCTTTTCGGGGGAATTTGCTGCTTTAAAGAACGAAAAGCGAGTTCAGTTTCAGTATTTGCAGCATCTGAGTACCTCCCGATGCAATTCGGACGACACCGTCCTGACCAAATCCGGACGATCTGTTTGTAGGAAGCATAGAGATTGAAAACTACCTCTCATGGTCTAAAAGCTTGTTTATTTCGTTCTCAAGTTGTTTTTTGTCTGGCAAGTAAAGTTGGTATTTACTTATGAATAGCTGATTGCTAATACTCTCGGTAGCATACTCCACTAAAACGTGGTCTTTCGCTGCTCCTAAAACGATACCAATAGGCTCGTTGTCACCTTCAGTGCTAACTTCTTTCTTAAAGTAGTTTAGATACAAGTTCATTTGGCCAACGTCTTGATGCGTTACTTCTCCACGTTTCAAGTCAATGAGAACAAAACACTTTAATATTCGGTGATAGAAAACCAAGTCAACAAAAAAGTGCTTTCCGCTGATTGATATTCGATATTGTCGTTTTTCAAACGTAAAACCTTTACCAAGTTCTAATAAAAAGTGTTGAAGGTTTGAAATCAGTTTTTCTTCCAATTCACTTTCTAAAAATTGGTGACTCTCTGGAATGTTCAAGAACTCCAAAACATACGGGTCTTTCAGAATGTCATCTGCCTTATGAATTTCCTGTCCCTGTTCTGAAAGTTCCAAAACCCCTTTCTTGTCCTTACTCAATGCCAAGCGATGAAATAGCATGCTTTTCATCTGGCGTTTAAGTTCTCTCACACTCCAATTCTCTTTCTCTGCTTGTTTGGTGTAGAAGCTGATTTCAAGTTCATTGTCAGAACGTAAAATCTCAAAATAATGACTCCAACTCAATACGTTAGACAGTGTCTCACTTTTTGAGAAACGTAAGTACATCTTTCTCATATACAATAGGTTAGCCCTGCTAAATCCCTTTCCATATAGTCGAGTCAAGTCTTTTGAAAGCTGCTCAAAAAGAAAAGTTCCATACTCTGCTTTTTCCTTTCCTCCTTGCTCAAATTCAACGATGTGCTTGCCTATTAACCAATAGGTTTGTACTAAAATGATATTTACCGTTTTGGCTGATTGCTCTCTTCCTTCTTGAAGAAGTCCACCAATTTGGTTGACTAAGTCAGAATATTTTGATTGCTCTATATCCATTTCGTCAAAAGTATCAAAATGATTTTGAAAAATGGTGTTGTACGTTAACTCTGTTGCTTTTGCATCTCATCTATTTGCTTACTGATAAATAGTTTAAAATCCATCACAAGCGCTTTTAGTTTTTTTTATACTAGCTCCTGTCCGTGGCGCCCGTTTTTGAGCATACCTGCACTGTAGTAGTCACCATAAAACACAACGTCGGGCGTATAAAATGCAGTTTGCGTAGTAGTTCCCTGCTGCACGCTCAGTTTTCTGTCGGATACGGTAATGTGCACCGACGCTTGGTGCGAATTCAACTCATACCTTTTCATCTTCAGCACCCTTTGCTCGGCAAACTCATCATTCACCGTTACAGGGAAGGCTGTTATAAATGTCCCGAACACCGGATGGGTGAATACCTGCACATCAGCAAGCACCACATTTTCGTAGGTTTCCATGCCTAAGCGGGAGGCGCCGTATGTTTGGCGTAAGCCGGTGCGGTGCATAGGTTAAAGGTATGAAAATTTGAATTATGTTCCACAATTTTATAATTTTTTGTGGAATTTCCTGAGAGTATGTGTATTAAAGGAAATCCGGGAGGGGTTTGTTGTGAATCTGGAAAGATTACGCGGCGGCGAACACCACACCACCCAAAAACACCGAAAAGTCCCTGCAAACAAGCGCTTGCGAAGGTTTTGGGTGATTGTTGAAAAGTTTATGATTTTGACCGGAAATGAACACCGAAAAACGGGGCTGAAAGGTGAGGAGGATAAAACGGAGTAATTGGGATGAAAATGCGTTGGTATTGCTGTGCTACCTTGCAAAGGTTGATTTCAAATATTCAAGAAGAACCTCATAAAAACGCTCACTATCCAACTTATTTGCAAAAACAAAAGAATCAATGACTGTAGAAGATTTTTTTCTACTGATTAAATCAATGCTGGTTGATGATATGAGTAATTCGGAAATGGGCAAATTCGCAGTAAGGACAGTATCATAATAAGCTCTTATAGAATCTGGATTTATTGGGAACTCAAGCTCAGAGTTAATAAACAAGTCCTGTGTGTTTTCTGCATATTTAAACGCTACAAACTCTTTTTCAATGTCAAAGGACAGAATAATCTTATTATCAATATAGAGTGTGCTACCCTTGGACTTACTCCATTTAGAAACATAACAGTCAGGTAAATCACTAGCATACCCATCTTTATTAAACTCATTAAGTGAACTATATGAAATAACACAATCATTTACGGATTCAATAAACCCAGGCAAATAACAAGAATACTTCAATTTCATACTCGCATCAAAGTATAAAAGATAAAGTGATGGGTTTTCAAATTCAGGGGTTATGTCAAAATGCAAAAACAGCCCATTTTCAACAACAAAAACCCGATGTGCACCTTTCAAAATTTCCAATGACAACTCAGTGCCTTTAGGCATGATGTTATAAGGATTTTCCTCTTTCGTGTTGCAAGAAGAGAGAAAGAATAAACACATAAAAATCACCACGTACTTAGTCATGATATTCACGTACTTTCCCCAACTCAATTAGTACAGCAGATGGAAAAGCCTTGGCTCTGCTTAGTGCCTCACCGTAGCTTGGTAATTTACTTAATTCATAATAATATTCGCGTGCATTAACAAGCATTCCTATGTAGTACCCTAAATATTGTGCGTATTGAGTACCCATACCCTCTATAGTAGAATAACCAGACTGATAGGATTGATAAGTATCAAAACCCCAACGTGCTTGTGTCCAAGTAAAACCAAAGCGAGCCGCCACGAATCCAGCCGGAATATTACCAACATCTCTTGCTGATGCATACACCTGATAACCATCGATTTTACCCATGATAGGCATTCCACGATAAATAAAATCTCGTTTTCTAGAAATTACTTGGTCAGATCCATTGGTTAACTTGAAATCATACTTTTCACCCCCACGTGCATTAAACATGTAGGATAATAAAGTACCTACCTGATAATGCCGATGCTTCGTAAACGCATTCAGGAACTTTCTACCCGATTCATCATTAGGGTCTATAGTGCCTCTCCAATTCGGATCCTCTCTTGTTCCCTTGCATTCAACACAATAGAATGACAATGATGTAGCAGAATATCCAATCATATCACCGATTGATCCATCCTTGTTTTTAATATAAACACCATTATGGTCATCGATACTACCTCCTATTACTTTATAATGACCATTACGTTTTTTCTTTACATAAGTAGAGTCTCCCTTAGGATCATTTAGAAGTATAGGATTACCATCCATAGCAATGTATGGCGATTGATTAGGGAATTTTTGAACTTGGGGATCTATTCTCCAAAACCCCTGCGCAGTTTTTTGTTCCGCTTCATTGGCTCTATACACCACTTTCAGCGGACTGGGATTTTCAAGATATTTCAGCTTTAAACAACCCATTTTCAGGGGGCAATTTACAAAATCAAATTCAGACTGTGTAAGGTGTGGATATAAAATTTCGATTGAACAAACAAACCGACGGTAAAATATGCGATGGATAGATATATCCTGTGATTCATGTCAATGGTTAAGTAAATAATTGTAAATTTGTGTACCATGGATATAAAACTTCAATACATATCTGACGGATCCGGCAAAACTACCGGAGTGTTTATCCCCATCAGCGACTGGATAAAACTTAAACGCCGCTACAAAGACATTTAAGATACTGCTGCAGAAGTACCGGAATGGCACAAAGAAATTGTGCGCGAACGGATGCGGCAACACCATAGTGATCCCGCCCAGGCACAGGATTTTGATCAGGCCATGAACGATATTGATAAGGATCTGTGAGCTACAGGGCCATCATCCTGCCTGCTGCCAAAGACGATATCCGCCAGGCGGCGCAATGGTACAATACGCAGCAACGCGGGCTGGGAAAACGATTCACCAAAGAAATACGTCGCTGTGTAAAACACATCTGCAAAAACCCAGAAGCCTTTGCCTTGCGCTGTGAGAATACCCGAACCTGTGTGCTTGATGTGTTCCCGTTCATGATCCATTACACCCCCGATGCGCACCACAAAACGGTTATTGTGGCTGCCGTGCTACACACCAGCAGGAATCCGGAGGCGTGGGAGAAGTAAAAACTTTTCTGGATGCCTTTATTACCAAAAGAAAAATACAGAAACTGGCGGTTTGAGCATTTTTAGGGGAACTTACAAAACAAATTCAATAACCTAAGGTTTTTTAATACTCTTAAGAATGTCCTTGAGCAATAAAGTGTCAGCAGGATTTGGGGTTAAACTGTAAAACGTGAAAACAATACTGTTTGAAGTTAGTGCTTTATATCCAACTATGTAAACCATACTTGCATTGTGGCAAGATAATACCTTGTATCCATCTATTTCATATTCAGAGGCATGAAAATTTCCAAGTTTTTCCTTAACCTTGGTTGTAATTACAATATCCTTCGACATGATATACTCGTCAAGTTCCCTAAGGGATTGACCATTGAGAGTATCAACGATAACATAAAAACCCTGAAGGTAGGAAGTTGTGTCAACAAATTTCTTGGAAAGGCTTATCGTTGGGGCATCAGTTAAGAGTAGTCTTTTCATGCTGTCAGTTTTGACCTCAGAAAAAGAGCTTGGCAATATAAATTCATATATACCCATATTGGTTCTGTAATAAAAACGCCTGTTTCCCTTACTGTCATTCTTTGTAAGAACAAGATCTGTCTCGCTATTTAAAGATTCACAACTAGTAACCAACGTCATGAAAAATAAAACAGGTAATATTTTTATTCCAAAAATCAATTTGATTTTACCTCCACTTCTCTTAACTCAATGGTTGTTGTTCCCCCGGCTGCTTTAAACGACTCATCGTAGTAATTTACTTTTGACTTGTTTGTCCCATAATGATCTTTTAGTCCTTCTATAACTAAGGCGTTATCCTTCTTACCAAAAAAATCAGTCAATTTAAGACTTGGGTTCTCATCAAACATTACTTGCATAATAGTTCCCCCTAAGCCAAAATTTTTCAATTTCACGTCACCGTATGGGTTCGATTGACGCCAACGTCTATAATCAGGCACCATGTTATTGTTCTCTAATTCTCCGATAATATCCTTATGCGCCACGTTGGCATTATGCGTCATACCATGTAATATACCGAACATCATAGTATGTTCATCTGATGGAGAACGAAGGCCTTGCGTATATGTACGTACAACATCAGAATTCAATTGTATAGAATTACCAGGACTTAAATCCAATGGTATACCAGTCATAGAGTTTGTACTAGCGAATGTTGTATTAAACCCTTGATTTTTTGCATATTCAGATATTGAAACATAATCACCAATTGCTGCCCAGCTATCGGTGTCGTCGAGTAGCTTTTGATTAAATGTATTAGGATCGTTTTGATAAAGATGCACTCTTGTGTTTAACCCAAGGTTTTTAAAGGTCTTATTTGTTAGACGTACAATTTTCTTTGCGTCTAGTTTAGGGAGTTTTCCATCAGCATCCGGTAGCATTATAAGATAAATAACATTATCCTGACCATCTGGATCAACGTAGAGGATTGGATTATTGTTAAAGGCGTGGTATGGGCTTAGGTGGTTATTCTTTGCTGCAAGGGGGTCAATACTCCAAAACCGCCCCAAACGCGGGTCGTACGTCCTTGCCCCGAAATCATAGCTGTTACCCTCTCCGGAAATCTCATCGTCAGACTCTTGTCCTTGGTGTTTGTAGCGGTATTTTGAATCGGGTTCTGAGCCAAAACGCCCCTGCTTTTGCATCCCAAAGGGATAATAATCTGCGCCAGAAAAACTTGTATTCCAATATATTGCTACCTGCTCTTTTTTAGTTTCCGGCATAAAAGAAACCCACTCAAAAAAAGAGTTTCCTGAAAAATTGCTATTGCGGGTTCCGGTTAGCATTTCGATGCGAAATTTACAACGTATTTTTCATATTACGTAATTAACAATCACGCATTTTCATCCAATTAAAAAAAATATCAGATTTTATTCTGTCTTTTATTTACGTAACTTTGTTACATAACTAGCGTTTTAGCGTAAAATTGTATCTTATCAGACATGGAAACAGGCAGAATAATTGCGGCATTAAGGGATACCAAAGGATGGTCTCAGACTGATTTGGCTAATCATAGCAGAGTATCTCGGGTTATGATTGGAAAATATGAACGCGGCGAAGCTGTACCCTCTATTGATGCAGCCAAAAAAATTGCTGATGCCTTTGAAGTCACTTTAGATTATTTGGTTGGCGAAGGACAAAATGCAAGATTTGATAAAAAAACGGTACAACGATTACAGGACATTGAAGCCTTGAATCCAACCATAAAGGACAAACTGTTCTTTTTAATTGATACAGTAATCAGAGATACAAACGCCCAAAAAGCTTATTTAAAATGAGAACACAATTTGTAACCGACGATCACGGTAAAAAACTTGCGGTGATACTTCCTATTAAAGAGTACAATAAAATGTTAGATGATTTGGAAGAGCTTGAAGATATCAAACTCTATGATGCAGCCAAAAAAAGTAAACAGCAGTTTGTAGATGCCGAAAAGGCTTTTGCTGCAATTGAGAAAAAACGAAGACAAAAACAACAGTAATGTATCAGGTGCGAATTGAGCGTAAAGCTCAGAAAAAGCTTGAAAAAATACCTGATCCGTATTACTCCAACATCAAAGCTGCGGTACTTGATTTAGCCAATGATCCACGCCCGCAAGGGTACAAAAAGTTAAAAGGCCGTGAAGCTTACAGGATTCGAGTGGCCGATTATCGCGTAATCTACGAAATACAAGACACAGAACTTATTGTGGATGTAATTGAACTTGGGCACAGAAAAGACGTTTATAATGATTGATACACCCGTTAAGGCTGATATTCCAATACTCCCTGAGTGATGAGAAATGTATATGCCCTCTGATTATATGTGTCATTGCCAAAATTGCATATAAATACAGTAGTTATTTTTTCGAAATCATTCCAATCTTTCAAAGACATGTCGTACGCCATTTGACTAATCACTTTAGCATGAACATAACAAGTGTCAAAGTTTGGTTTACCACTGCATCTTTTTTCCAGCATAATCCAATACTCGCCAGGAATTTCAGGATGACGAAGATGCCTGTCGTTTATTTCCCGTGACGCTTTGTAAAGCGGATATTTTGCCTCTAATTCATTAAAAAACAATATTTCCACAGTATTTAATTCTGGCTGCTTCGCCTCTTTATCTAAAAACAGGCAGGCAGTACAACAAGTAGCAACAAAGAAAAAGAGAAACCAAATGTTAATCCTTCTTAATGTACAATTTTCTACTTCTATATGGTGGTGGTACAGTTTCATAACTTGCCCTTCCTTTCTTTACAACATTAAATTCAGTGCCATGTCTATTATTGCGTGATTCGTAAATAAATCCTTTTTGATCTGGAACAGTGAAGTTATATGAAGGACCTGCTGTACGTGGAAAGTATGGATATTTTTGTTCAAAAGTGATAGTTTCCAAATCCCTAACCATATTCCATACTAAAGGATCGGTACGAGTACGTGTATGGTTATCAATAAAATCCTTCCAAAAATTTTCCGGAGTATTGACAATCCCCGACATGTCTACATTCGCAACATCATGAACACCAGCATTGAGAAAATCTTTATATAGTAAAACGGGATCATTTTCTAAAGTCAATTGAATAGTGTTGGGCTCTTTATTTGCTTTAAAGTCATCACCGTCAGATGGGGAAAAATGCACAACTTTTTCTACATTAAATCCCTTCTCTTGAAGAAATTGAATCATGCCCTCTGAATAAGCTGCTCCCATACTATGTGATACAATTTTGATTGTTTCACCCTTTGCCATACCATCCGTAAGAATGGTTAGATTAGCTTTTGCGTACTCGTATCCTGCTGTATATCTGCTCGAACCAGATGAATTGTGCTTTCCGCGCCCATCTACGAATTGGTAGTTTTCAGATGTTTCCCCAAAATACTTTCTCGCTCCTTCAATAAAATTCTCACTCCAATAGTCTCTTTTATTTTGTCCGGTACCCGGCCACCAAGAACGCTGATTGTTATAACCATTAACAAAAATGATTCTCTCACCATCCGGGTCAATGGCCATTATTGGGGTATTACCTACAAAACAATATGGGGACAAGCTCGGGTATGCATGGGCTAATCTGTCCATAGATCTCCATCTCCCCAGCCTTGGATCATACATTCTTGCACCGAAGTCTATGGAGTTTCCTTCTCCTGCCCATTCGTCGTCTTTTTCTTTGGATTGCAGGCTATAACGGTAAGAATCACTATTCCCATGCCTTCCCGGTTTCAGCATCCCAAAGCTGTAATAATCCCCATAGCTAATTACATCAGCCGTATAAAATGCAGTTTGCGTAGTAGTTCCCTGCTGCACGCTCAGTTTCCGGTCAGATACGGTAATCTGCACCGAAGATTGGTGCGAATTCAACTCATACCGTTTCATCTTAACCTCCCTCACCTCTGCAAACTCTTCATTCACCGTTACCGGGAACGCCTTTACAATATTTCCAAACACCGGATGCGTAAATACCTGCACATCCACCAACTTCACGTCTTCATATACTTCCATGCCCAACCGAGAGGCTTTGTATGTTTGACGTGTGGTGTCGGTGCAGTGCATGGGTTAAAGGTATGGAAATTTAATAAATGAACAACGTGGTCGCAGAAAAAGGGATGGTAGTGTTTTAGGTTTTGAAATTCAAGAATCTTCGAAAATTCTTAAAGTTCCGCCCCCCCCCCTGTTGGGCCTCCCGAAAGACGCGCGGGGTGTGCCCACTGGGGTGGGCGTACGTGCAGGCATGTGTGTAAATCTTTTCAATAATAAAGAATGATATAATAACATATCTATTAAGATATATTATATCATAAGAAAATAAAAATAAATCATTAATATACAGCAAATTTCATTTCCTACAAACCATTCTTCAATATTTTTTTCTCCCCCCCTCCCTTCACCCTATCATTCCACTTCCGGTATTCATTGCAAAAATTATTCATACCCGTCTTTGCAGAACGATAAAATCAATTTCGTTCACACCAGCGCTTATTTATTACCTTTGCCCATAACAAGCATAGTGTGTCATTCAAAGAAATTATTCTGGAATTATCGCCGGAAGACGCCACTTCTGAAGAAAAAATCCTGCAGTCTGCTGCCAGATTATCCGGTATTTCCGCTACAGAGGTCGTTCATTTATCGCTCCGTCGGCGCAGTATTGATGCCCGGCGGAAACCCGTTAAAATAAGACTGGTTGTTCATGTTTACACTGAAAATCCTCCTGAGGCGCCCTATCCGGAACCTGTTCATCGCAATGTAGAAAACTGCCCTGAAGTACATATTGCAGGAATGGGACCCGCAGGGTTGTTTGCTGCACTACATTGCATTGAGCAAGGATTAAAGCCGGTAATTCTGGAGCGCGGAAAAAATGTTCGCGAGCGTCGTCGCGATCTGGCAGCTCTCACCAAGCACCATATTGTGAATCCGGATTCAAATTATTGTTTTGGTGAAGGTGGCGCCGGTACTTACAGTGATGGCAAACTATATACACGTTCTCATAAAAGAGGAAATGTTTCTAAAATTCTTGATTATTTGTTTCATTTTGGCGCTTCTTCAGACATACTTATTGATGCGCATCCGCACATTGGCACCAATAAATTGCCGGGAATTATTGAAAACATCAGAAACTTCATATTGTCTTGTGGCGGACAAATACATTTTAATACGCGTATAGAACACCTGGAAATCAGTTCAGGAAAATTTACCGGATTTCGGACCTCAGCAGGAGACCACATTCAAGGAAGTGCCTTAATCCTTGCTACAGGACACTCTGCCCGTGATGTATTCCATATGCTTCAAAATGCATGCTTACTCCTTGAGGCCAAGCCCTTTGCACTGGGCGTAAGAGTAGAACATCCGCAATCATTTGTAGATGCTACCCAATACCACTGCAGTGAAAGACACCCTGCGCTTCCGGCAGCATCGTACAGCCTGTTACACAGAGGAAATGAGCGCAATGCATTCAGTTTCTGCATGTGTCCGGGTGGAATTATTGCACCCTGTGCAACGGCCCCCGGGGAAGTGGTTACCAATGGATGGTCGCCGTCAAGAAGAGACAACCCATTTGCCAACTCGGGTATTGTGGTTGAAGTTTCGCCCGAAGATTTTGGAGCTTTCGGTTTTGAGGGGCCTCTTGCTGGAATCATGTTTCAGCAAATGGTGGAACAGACCGCATGCAACGTCGCCGGTGGCAATCAAACAGCTCCGGCACAACGGATTACCGATTTTCTCAGCAGAAAAAGTTCAGTAAATCTACCCGAATGCTCTTACCTTCCGGGAATTACACCCGTTGACCTGCGGGCAGTGCTACCTGATTTTATTTTTCGCACACTTTGCGACGCTTTCAAAGACTTTGGCAATAAAATGAGAGGCTTTGTACATAGCGAAGCCGTTGTGGTTGCTATGGAAAGCAGAACGTCAAGCCCGGTGCGAATTCCACGATTACCTGATACATTAATGCATCCGCAGGCGTCAGGTCTTTTTCCCTGTGGGGAAGGTGCGGGTTACGCCGGCGGCATTGTAAGTGCAGCAATGGACGGAATAAAATGTGCAGAAGCTGCTGCCAATTATCTGAGATAGCCCATTTATTCGCCGGCCAACTGAATATCAAGGATATTCTTTTCGTTCTCAACTACATCTGCTGGAAACGATTGCGACAAATATCCGGTAACACAAATATCCAGTATATTTATTCCTGCAGGCAATTCAGCAAACTTATAAAACCCATGCTCGTTTGTAAGCACCTCACCATACCCTGCCACCTTTACAATTGCACCTACCACAGGCTCACCGGTTGAAGCAGCAACTATAATGCCTTCAAGCGATGACACCCGAGCTGCCTTTTTAGGGTTTATTAATACCTTTATAAAATCAACAGCAAAACCATCCCCTGCTCCGGTCTCGGTATCATTTATTATAAATATAACCTCCGGTTTTGAGAATTCCTGAACGAAGTCAGCCGGAACGTCAATGGTAACCAATTTACCTATAGGTCCGGTCTGATTCAGCTTATTCACAACATTTTCCATAAAAACTGCCCTGCGTCCGTTCAACAAAATCCGAAATTTTGTACAAAATACCGGGCTTTGAAAATCGTCAAGAAACATCATAAGTCTTACGGACGTTATGTTCATGCCCCCGGTCTCCGTCATCTTTACTTTTAATGGATGAACACTCTTTCCGGTTTGCTTCACAATCAAATCTTTCTGGTCGCTATAGCCATCCGTTCCACAATCTATTTCAACTTGTCCAAATGATTCAGGAACCATAATCATATCAAAACCCTGTTCCCCTTTAAAATCTCCTTCCCAAGGAAAAATATGTACCGGTGTAGACTCTCCTGAAAACGGATCAAAGCCTGTTGGCAAACCCAATCCCAAATTATCCACATCGCCCGACCGCACCATCAATTCTGCCTCAGGTGTATTTTTTAACACTACATAGCGACTACCGTAAGCTCCGTCATTTGCAACATTTTGCGAATTCACAGTACCTATAGCTACAGTGAACAAAACCACTAATAAAGTACAAATCCTTCCCCTTGATGTATTCATATTTTCTTAATTATTGCGCAAAACTAATAATTAAACCAACCGGTACAAGTCCACCTCATCATTTTTCAACACTAAAAACCCTATCTTCGCCCCATGGCTGGCAATACTTTCGGAACAATCTTTCGTCTGACCACATTCGGTGAATCGCACGGCATTGCCATTGGCGGCATTGTGGATGGCGCGCCCGCAGGTTTAATAATAGATACCGATAAAATTCAACAGGCATTAGACCGCAGACGCCCGGGACAAAGTAAAATTTCCAGTCCACGACAAGAAACAGACCGTGTGAAAATTCTATCGGGAATTTTTGAAGGCGTAACTACCGGTGCACCCATCGGTTTTCAAATAGATAACAAGGATTACAAATCTTCAGACTATGACCATTTGCAGGAGGTTTACCGCCCTTCGCATGCCGACTATACTTATCAGTCAAAATACGGAATCCGCGATTATCGTGGTGGCGGACGCAGTTCTGCCCGCGAAACGGCATGCAGGGTTGTTGCCGGTGCTATTGCAAGTCAATTTCTGGCAATACACGACATCAAAGTGTATTCATGGGTAAGCTCTATTGGTGACATTTCTTTACCCGTAGATTTTATCTGTGCACAACCTGAAGAAATAGATAAAAACACTGTGCGTTGTCCAGATACGGACAAGGCATTGCAAATGGAACAACTCATTTTAGAAATGCGGGACTGTGGTGATTCCGTAGGTGGATGCATTACTACCCTTGTTAAGGGTGTACCCGCCGGGCTGGGCGAACCGGTTTTTGACAAATTGCACGCCGACCTTGCAAAAGCAGTCATGTCCATCAATGCCGTTAAAGGATTTGAAATAGGAAGCGGTTTCAGAGCGGCAACTCTGCGCGGGACGGAACACAACGACGCTTTTACAACCAACGCTGAGGGTAAAATTATTACCACAACCAATCACAGCGGAGGCATTCAAGGGGGCATCAGCAACGGAATGGACATTGTTTTCAGGGCAGCCTTCAAACCGGTAGCAACCATTCAAAAAAGTCAGAACACCCTGAATACAGATGCAGAAAAAGTAACCCTTGATGCCCGCGGAAGACACGACCCCTGCGTTGTACCCAGAGCGGTACCCATTGTGGAAGCCATGACTGCACTTACCCTTGCCGACCATCTTTTGCGCAGCCGCTCTGCACGTATCTGAGATTTAAAGTATCTTCGCACCATGAGTAAACCGGCTATACCCAAAGGAACCCGCGACTTTATGCCCGAAGAAATGGCGCGTCGCAATTATATTTTTAATACCATTACCAGGGTTTATAAAAAATATGGATTTCTACCCATTGAAACACCGGCAATGGAAAATACCGATACCCTGATGGGTAAATACGGTGAAGAAGGAGATAGATTGATATTCAGAATATTAAATAGCGGAGAGTTTTTAAAAGATGCCGAAGATTTGGAGATGACTGCAGCGAATAGTTTAAAAGTAGCAAACCGCATTTCAGAAAAAGCCCTTCGCTACGATCTTACCGTTCCCTTTGCCCGTTTTGTGGTGCAACACCGCAATGAAATTACTTTTCCATTTAAACGATACCAGATACAACCGGTTTGGCGTGCCGACCGTCCGCAAAAAGGCCGTTACCGTGAGTTTTATCAGTGCGATGCTGATGTTGTGGGCAGTGACTCACTGGTGTATGAGGTAGAAATCGTGCAGATGATTCATGAGGTATTTAAAAACCTCAACGTCAAGGTGCGCATCTTAATGAACAATCGTAAAATTCTGAAAGGTTTGGCCATGGCTTTCCATGCCGAAGATAAAGCCACCGACCTTTTTGTGGCGCTGGACAAATACGATAAAATAGGCGATGCCATATACGATGAACTGAAGGAAAAGGGCTTCGGCGAAAAACCGATTACGGAGTTAAATCAGTTTATTAAAGAAACTACGGCAAGTTCTCAGGGTACTGCACGTTTGGAATCTATCAGAAAATACTTTTCAGACAGGAAAATAGAAGACGGTTTGCAGGGCGTAAACGAATTATCTTTTGTGTTGAATACGATAAACAGTCTGTACCCTGAAGGAGAACTTCCAAACATAGAAATTGACGTAGCGCTGGCCCGTGGTTTAAACTACTACACCGGTGCCATTTTTGAGGTAAAAGCAGACGAAGGCGAATTTCGCCCTTCAATTTGCGGTGGCGGACGCTACGACGACCTTACCGGCATTTTTGGAATGAAGGGCGTCAGTGGTGTGGGCATATCCTTTGGTGCCGACCGCATTTACGACGTTTTGATGGAACTGAACCGTTTTCCTGAACTGGCCGCCGACGCTACACAGGTACTTGTGGTAAATTTTGGCGAAGACCCGCTGATATATCTAAACATCGCAGCAAAGCTGAGAAAGGCAGGCATTCACACAGAGGTGTATCCTGATGCACACAAATTAGGCAAACAATTTTCGTATGCCGATGCCCGTAAAATTCCATTTGTTGTGGTGCAGGGAGAAGAGGAAAGGCTACAACAAAAAATCAGAGTAAAAAATCTTAAGGATGGTACACAACAGGATATTCCTGAGAGTGACCTCATTCAGCATCTTTCGGCTGGAAAATAAAAGGATGATACCGGATGAACCGTTGATAATATTTCAGCTCTGAAAACAGGATGTAACAGACAATGGCTAGAATATAATGTGAAATCCACATTTTTGGCGAATGTAACGCACGGACTACCGCTGTTTTCTTAATAAAATATTTGAGAAAATTAGGGTTCAAAAACACGGATAATCAAACGCTTGCCAACCATTCATGGTATTTCAGAAATACATTGGTAAGAGCCAACTACGAAGACTTATCAAGGTGGATTTACAGGACAGACACGTATTTAATCAGTTTCTTACAAACTTATCATATAAAGGGAATTTTACACTCAAAAACCGTGAGATGCAAATTAACATTGATACTGTATATGACACTGTATTTTTCTATTATAAAAAAGGGCAACAAAATTACAGCTCACCCATTGAGCCAACAGTTGAACGTAAGTTTAAGCTCCGTTAAGAGTGAAATTAAGAACTTAGAAACAGCTGAAAAACAAAACGAATTGGAAGTGATAAAACCGGATATTGGAGAATTATTGAATAAAAAAAGACTTCTATAAGCAGCAAATCCTATTTGCGTTTCTCAGTGTTTCCCTTAAATAAGTCGGTATTCCATTGATAGACTCTGCACCTTTCAGGCTTCAAATCTGTTTTCTCCAGAGGAATAATTTCGGCTTTGTGCCTGTAGGCGTGAATCAGCAAATCCTGACCATCCAGTACCCCCACTGTTCCGTTGTCCTGATACAACACCGAAACCTGATGTCCGAAATGGAGAACAGTACCGGGAAGGAGTGTATCTGCCGGAACCAGATATTTGTAAATATTCAACGGTCCGCAGTACGGAACGGAATACCCCATGCGGCGCATACCATATATCGCCATTTCGGCGCAGTCAACAGCTATGCGATTGTCGGTTTGATGGCCGTATGCACCCTGAAATTTTGGCGGTAACATAAACGGAACATTCAGTAGTTCTTCCAGATAACCCAAATAATCTCTTCTGCTCTTCACAACAATCTGATATGCGTTTTTTATAACTCTATGCGGCGGAGAAGGAATGTAACGCGAGTGGTTAAAATAATGCTCGGGTATAAGATACTGTACTCCGGGTTTTATTAATAACGAAGCACTGTCCTGCGGAAGACTTAATTTACCTACTTGAATATACTCCGGGTCGAAACGTGCGGTATCATCCTGAAGCGGGTCGGGAACAAGGAGCGCAAATTTTCCGGTAATACCCTTTATTGCATCCCCCTGATATAAAAACATCACACCAGATGTATCGTAAAAAGAGCCGTTGTCCTTTTGAGCACTGGAGAAGGATGGACTACTTACGAACAGGCATGCCTGCAATATAAATTTCGCTGATGGGTGTATCATTATATTTTGTTCCCCGGGCAACCTCAAGAATGGTAATTCTCACCTTTACCACTTCTGCACCGTACCCGAAATCGATAAAATTTCCGGCATCGTACACAGCGTTTAGCCCCCCACCCGGTTTCACGTCTTTTAATTCGTGTTCAAACGTTTGTGGTTCATTGGAATCTTTATAATGCACCTCAATTTTTACTTTTCTGATGCGATGATTTGCCATGTACCATTTTTCCTCACTGTCCAGTCCGTTGCTGATAAAAACCCCGCTGAAATAAACATCTATCAATTGAAATTCAATCCACTCGCCTACTCCATTTCCCTTAGACGCCTCACTCCAGCAGGTATTATGATCGCCGTCCATGGCCTTTGCAGCCTCATAACCTTTCAGTTGCGACGACGCCTTGATTTGAACCACATGAGAACGGGGAATTATATGGCGGCGAATGTAATTCAGCGTTAAATTCCTGGAAATACTAAATCCGGCACGCAGCGTACCCAGTGTACTGATATCTATATTATTCGCCGTGTAATTCAATTCCGTTTCAGTCACAATTTCAGGTAGTGCCGGCCAGAATAGTATCATTTTTTCAGGCTGTAGGGTCGCTGCCTTTTTCACCGATATGTGAAATTCTCTCACCTTTCCTGTTCCCCAATATCCTGCCGGTGTAAAATCATAAAGAATAGACATAGGTCCAAATTCAGGAAAAAACGATTTTGAAGTAGCCCAGTGCGTGTAATGCGGCTTCATGGCATAAGCTACCACAAGGCGGTTCATTCCGGGTTGAAGGGTTAACTCTGCCAAAAACCATGACCGCTTGTAAGCGCGCACTTCCATATCTTGCAACAATGTATCGTTCAAAGCCTCATCATATAAATTCAATTCATCAGCAGTATCATGTCGCTTAACAGGAATTTTTTGATTGTTTAACACATACCGGAATTCACTAACATCAGGTTCATTAAAAATATCGGTATATCCTTCAGCGAAATAATCCACCGGAAAACCATAAGACAACGTTAAAGGCGCATCGGTTTCGTTAAACAGGTCATACTGTACCGTAATAAAGAAAAAACCTGTATCCATTACAATTTCCAGGTCTTCATTCATCAATTGAACCCTGGCCTCCTGACGAAGGGTAACATTTCCGGTGCGTATATTGGCACTCTCGGCAATGGGGCCTCCATTGGCCGATAAGATACCAGGTAAGAGAATCATTATAAAGTTCAGCAGGTTTTTCATTTGCCTTCTTCAGGTATTGTTTCCTCTCCGTTTTTATACCAAACTTCCTTTATTAAAGCTCCCGCTTCGTCATAAACAAATGCCTTTCCCTCCAGTTGGTCGTCAACATAGGTGGCCTGCAACATAATTTTCCCGGTAGAATAGTATCGGTAATATGCCCCTTGTTTTCTACCGTTTTCATATTCAGTATTGCTTCTTTTTTCACCATTTTCAACATATTCTGTCCATGTACCTTCCTTAATGCCTGACCTGTAAAAACCTGTTTCTTTCAAATAGCCGTTTTTGTGGTAACGTGCATATTTGCCATCAGGTAAATCGTTGTGAAATGTCGTATTTATTTCCATCAAACCATTTTCAAAATACCTTTTGTAAGCTCCTTCTCTTTTCCCTTCTTTATAAACACAATAGGTTCTTAACTTTCCGTTGGGATGATAGTCGCGCCAATTATTCACCCTGACTCCGTCAATAAACTCACAATCAATCATTAAAATTCCGTCACTGTAATACTTGCGGTAGAATCCCCATTTCACACCATACTTTGTCTGATATTCAGCCTTCATCCGGCCATCAGGGTAATATTCCAGTTCAACCTTCGCCGAATCCTGAGAATATACAGAGGTAGGCAAGACGGATAAAACCAATCCTATTACAAGCAAAGTAATAACAAAGTATGCTTTATGAAACCTATTTGCGTTATGTTTGTACTGCCGTTTCAAGTTACAAAAATTTACAGATGCAGAATTTTAAAATACGCCGCAAGTTCGGAATTATTATGTTATCGGCATGGGTATTTGCAGCCTGCCAGAATGAAAAAGCTGAACTTTCATCTGCACAGCAAAGTCCCAGAGCCATTGACTGGGCAGGAGCCAATTCAGGACAGTCTTTTAAATTGGGCGACGAAGTTCTTGTAAAGTTTACATCTGCGAAGATAGGGTCCCGCCCCATAGAGGTTATGGTTGACGATAGTTTGCTGGCGAAAGTAAATCCGGGAGACGATTTTGAAATGCCCCTTTCTACCAAAGGATTTACTCTTGGCGAACACCTGATTAAAGTAATAGCTTATCCTGAAGCAGATAAACCAGAAGTACGCAATTTTGTATTTAATTTAAACAGCAATTTTGCAGCTGTAGATTACGACATTGAAATTCTTGAAAAATTGCCTCACAATACCACATGGTACACCCAGGGGCTGGAATTTTACGGGGGTAAACTTTTTGAAAGTACCGGTTTGAATGGATCTTCAAAGATTATTGAAGTTAATATGCAAAATTCTACAGAGAAACGCTCAAAAGATTTGGATAAGAAATATTTCGGCGAAGGAATTACAATTTTAAATGACAAAATTTATCAGCTCACCTACAAGGCTCAAACCTGCTTTGTTTATGACCTGAATACATTTGAACAAATTAACGAATTTAAATACAATATTTTAGAAGGATGGGGACTAACCAATAACGGTAAAGAACTATTGATGAGCGATGGCACTGAAAAAATTTACTTTATTGAACCGGAAACCTTTCAGGTAAAGCGCTCCATAAAAGTACATAACGAAGAAGGAGATATACAGTTTTTAAATGAACTGGAAATGATAAACGATACATTGTATGCCAATGTATATCAGTACGATTTGATTGTTCAGATAGATCCTAATACAGGGATGGTATTAGGACATATTTATATGGCCGAATTAAGAAATGCTTTTGAACCCAACTTAGAAATGGACGTATTGAACGGAATAGCAAAAGACAGTTCAAAAGACGGTTTTTACGTTACCGGTAAAAAATGGCCATTCATGTTCAGGGTGAAACTAAAAGAAAGGAAAGTAGCATGAAACCACAACTCACTACCTTAATTTTTCTTACTTTCTTTCAAAACCTGTTGTTCGGGCAATTTGAACCCGGAACCACTCATGAAGGTACAAGAGCCGAAATTGCAGCCGGCCCGGCCGATTTAGGCAAACCGCCGGTTTATCCTGACCATTCACCCTGCATCATGGAATTCCGGAATATTACAAACGCTCCATTGCAGATTAGTGCCATAAGAAAAGATGGAAAGCTTGAAAAACTTTACTATTTACCGGCCAATGGCACTATTAGATTCCCGTCATATACAAATATTCACCATATTGTAGTTCACAACGGTTTTACTGCAGGGCCAATGTTTATTCCTTTTGCTGATGTTAATGTCTGCATTGTTCACGACAAGCATTTTAATATTACAAAAAAAATCAGTCCTAAAAAATACACCGACCCTGATGATGGATTTAAAACAATAAAATTCAAGACCAAAACCAAATCAGAAACTTACGGCAAAGGTAAGGGACCGATTATATATTTTGATGAAGCACACGTAAATACATATCGTATTACCGATAGATTTGCACCCCTGGCATCTTTGCTTACCAAAGACGGATATCAGGTATTGCCCTATAAAATCAATTTTACCGACAAAGGCCTTGCAACGGGTAAAATAATGGTAATGGGAAACCCATGGGGACAAACCGTGAACGGATGGAAGGTAGACTCGGTAAATACGCTCACCACTCAGGAATTATCAGCACTCAGGGAATGGGTTACCGCCGGAGGACGTTTGCTTTTAATTACCGACCATACCCCGCATGCCAATCGCAGCGCTCAAATAGCCAAAGCTTTTGGTTTTGAAATTTTAAAAGGTCAGGTAATAGATACCAGTGCCACCGACATGGCATCTTTACTCACTGCCGAATTGGGAAATTTAGGTAAACATGTAATTTTTGAGGGCCGGAATGATTCCGAAAAGGTAGACCAGGTGGGAATTTTTACAGGCACTGCGATTAAAATTCCTGAAAAAGCAAAGCCCATTTTGAAATACGGAAAAGATCATGTGTTATATTTTCCCGCGATTCCATGGCAATTTGGCCCTAACACAGAAAAACAAAGTGCTGAAGGGATGTGTATGGCAGCTACTCTGGATTACGGAAACGGAAAGGTCGCCATTGTTAGTGATATTCAAATGTTTTGCTCACTTAAACATGAAGCTACCGGAGAAAAAATAGGAATGAACTGGAAATACGCAACGCAAAATGCCCGCTTCGCATTGAATCTATTTCACTGGCTTGACGGATTTATAGAATAACACCCATGAAAACCATATACACAACTTTACTTTTTACAGCACTCTGTTTTGCTCTTTTCTCATGCGAAAATAATTCAACTCAGGATTCAGAAGTAAAACACGAACACGAAGAAGTGCCTGACGGAGGTCCCTGCAGCTATGAATACGACACCGTTTACCACCGTATTACCGGAATAGACAGCAGTGATGTTGAGTCTCTATACATCGTTTCGGAATGCGTGAACGCCGTCAATGACTTTCAGGAGACTTGCCATACTACCGAATATGCCGAATTTCAAAATAGCGATATTTCACCCGGCCGTTATTTTATATCTGTCAACTGGCGTCTGGTTACGGGAAGCTGTAATCCGGACATTACAGACTATCATGGTACCTTTACTGAGGATGAATTCAATGCCAAAGCTCCTGCCGGAATTTTAGCACTTCTCAGGGAGACCAAGCAACCGGAAAAGTAATCTGCAGTTACCGGTTCTAATAGAAAAAAGCGTACTTTCGCGCCCCATGCAGAATATACGTAACTTTTGTATTATAGCGCACATCGACCACGGCAAAAGCACATTGGCTGACCGGTTATTACAAATGACAAACACCATCAGCGCGCGCGAGATGCAGGCACAGGCTCTGGACGACATGGATTTGGAGCGGGAACGCGGAATTACCATTAAAAGTCATGCCATCCAAATGGATTACGAGCTGGACGGCAAAAAATATATTCTGAATTTAATTGATACTCCCGGCCATGTGGACTTTAGTTATGAAGTATCAAGAAGTATTGCAGCCTGCGAAGGCGCACTGCTTATTGTTGACGCATCACAGGGAATTGAAGCTCAAACCATATCCAATCTTTATCTGGCGCTCGAACACGACCTTACCATTATTCCGGTTTTAAATAAAATGGATTTACCCGGTGCCAGTCCGGAAGAGGTTAAAGACCAGATAGTAGAATTACTGGGCTGCGATTACGAAGAAATTATGCCGGCCAGCGGTAAAACCGGACTTGGGGTTGAGTCACTTTTGCGTGCAATTATTGAACGGATACCTGCCCCCAAAGGAGATGCCTCAGCCCCTCTTCAGGCCATGATTTTTGATTCGGTTTATAACTCTTTTCGCGGAGTAATTGCCTACTTCAGGGTAATGAACGGTGTGATACACAAAGGCGACCGCGTAAAGTTTATGGGCACCGGCGAAGATTATTTTGCTGATGAAATTGGAATATTGAAAATGCGGCCTGTCCCAAAAAATCAGGTTTCAGCCGGAGACGTGGGTTATATTGTTGCAAGTATTAAAGAAGCAAAAGAAGTAAAAGTTGGTGATACCATAACGCACGTTGAAAATCCGTGCACCGAAGCCATAAGAGGTTTTGAAGATGTAAAGCCCATGGTCTTTGCCGGACTATATCCTGTGGATACAGATGAATATGAAGAATTGCGCTCATCGCTTGAAAAACTTCATCTGAACGATGCCTCTCTCATTTTCGAACCAGAATCGTCGGCAGCACTTGGTTTCGGTTTCCGATGCGGTTTCCTGGGTATGCTACACATGGAAATTATTCAGGAAAGGCTGGAGCGAGAATTTAACATGACGGTAATTACCACTGTGCCCAACGTTTCCTACAAAGCATACATGCGCAGCGGAGAAATGGTGGTGGTTAATAATCCCTCCGAGTTGCCCGATCCGTCGCGTATCGATTTTATTGAAGAACCTTTTATCAAATCTCAAATCATTTCAAAAAGCGAGTACACTGGTGCCATTATGACCCTTTGTATTGAAAAAAGAGGGTTGCTAAAAAATCAGGTATACCTTACCCAGGACAGGGTTGAACTAACTTTTGAAATGCCTTTGGCTGAAATTGTATTTGATTTTTATGACCGATTAAAATCCATTTCAAAAGGCTACGCCTCATTTGACTACCATCCTATTGGTTACCAAAAAAGTGACTTAGTAAAAATGGATATATTGCTAAACGCCGAGCAGGTGGACGCCCTTTCCGCTCTGGTTCACCGCAGCAATGCATTTGATTTAGGAAAGAAAATATGCGAAAAGCTCAAAGAATTGATTCCCCGTCAGCAATTTGAAATTCCTATTCAGGCTGCCATCGGTGCAAAAATCATTGCCCGCGAAAACATTCGGGCACTTAGAAAAGACGTTACGGCAAAATGTTATGGCGGAGACATCTCCCGGAAAAGAAAACTTCTTGAAAAACAAAAGGAAGGAAAGAAAAGAATGCGACAGGTAGGAAGGGTTGAAGTTCCTCAGGAAGCATTTCTGGCAGTATTGAAATTAGACAAATAAATCGGAAATTTCATTTCTTTAGCTACTTTTAGACCATGAAAATGGCATTAAAAATACTCATTCCCATTTTTCTGTGCCTGAGTGCTTATGGGTCAAATTACGCTGATTCCTTAAAAACGGTTTTGGCCACGTTACCTAATGACAAAGCTCGTTGCGACAGATTAAGTGAGGTTGCATTTGAAGCCATTAATCAGGATCCGGCCATTGCATATGAGCTGGCCGAAGAGCTGCTAAAACTTTCGGAAAAAACGAGATACAAACAAGGAGTAGCATACGCAAACTATCACTTTGCCAATATCAACAACTATCTTGATGAGTTTGAAAAAGGCAGGATAAATTTCAGCAAGGCATACAGTCTTTTTGAAGAGCTGGGAGATGAAATGGGTATGGGTTTTTGTGGCAATTCTTTCGGCGAAATGCTTACAACCGAAGGTGCGTATGACGATGCGCTTACCGAACTTTTCAAAGCCAAGCAGCATTTTGAAAATGCAGGATACTCTGCAGGAGTAGCATGGGTACACAACAATATTGGTGTGGTGCACAACTATCAGGAAAACTATAAAGAAGCACTAAAGTATTTCAACGAAGCACTTAAGACCGCTGATGATGTCCGCTCGGGCGACGCCTGGCTATATATTACCATGACCTACCTGGACATGGAACAATACGCAGAAGCTGAAAAAAGCGTAGTGAAAGCACTGGAACTGGCAAAGAAAAATCAGGACGCCTATGTACTGGCCGATTGTTACAGAAGTCTTGGCAGAATTGAAGCCTTTTATGGTAAGAACCCTGAAGCTTTAAAGCATCTGGAAGAAGCGCGAGAACTTAAGAAAATGCTGGAAGATGATCAGGGCTGGAGCATTTTGGCCAACGAAATTGGCGGTTTGTTCTTAAAGACCAATCAACTGGATAGCGCATTGTCTCATATGCGTGAAGCCTGGGCAGTATCCAACACTGCCGGAATTCGTTTGGAAATGAGTAATTCCAGTCTGGGATTAAGCAATGTTTTCAACCGAATGCAGCTGTATGACAGTGCGTACTACTATCTGGCAAAACACAAAGAAATAGACGATATATTGGAAGGAGAGGAAGCCGGTAAAAAGTTGGCAGAACTGGAAGCCAGTCTGGCCGCAAAACAAAGAGATTTAGAGCATCAGAATGAAATAAAAATACAAGAGACACAAAGGAAAGCAGAAAAAAAAGAGAAACAGCTAATGCTCGGCGCAGGCGTAATTGTTATTGTACTGCTAGTCCTTTTCTCTGTTTTCATGGTGAGCAGATTTAGAATGAAACAAAGGGCCAATAAACAATTAGAAGCATTTAACAAGGAAATACTTCACCAGCGCGACATTATTGAAGAGAAAAACAAAGACATTATGGACTCTATAAAATATGCAAAACGCATCCAGGAGGCCATTTTACCCAGCGATAAGGTCATTAGAAAAGTTCTGAACCAGCACTTCGTATTATATAAACCCAAAGACATTGTATCCGGCGATTTTTATTGGGCTACAGAAGTTCAATTGCCAACAGGGAATAATGGGATTTTAATTGCAGCAGTAGACTGCACAGGGCATGGGGTTCCGGGCGCAATGGTAAGCGTTGTGGGATACAACGGGCTGAACCGTGCTGTACAGGAATATCGTTTAATTCATCCGGCCGAAATTCTTGATAAACTTACCGAGCTGGTTGAGGAAACCTTTAGTAAACACGACAGTGAGGTGCGCGACGGTATGGACATTAGTCTTTGTCTTGTAGACATGGACAACTGTCGAATGGAATGGGCCGGAGCAAATAACCCGGTTTGGATAGTAAGAAATGGGAAATTAACCGAAACCAAGGCCAATAAGCAACCTATTGGCAGATATGAAGGCAGAAAACCATTTGATAACCAAGAATATAATTTAGAAAGAGGAGATGTGGTTTATATCTTTACCGATGGGTATCAGGACCAATTTGGCGGACCTGGTCAGAAGAAATTCAAAGCCAGTAAAATGAAGGAAATGTTTTCTGAGATATACAATACCCCGATGGATGAACAACAGAATTTTATTAACCAAACCATTGAACAATGGAGACATTGCCCACAGGAAGATGGTACGATTGAAGAAGTAGAACAATTGGACGATATTTGCATTATCGCCTTCAGAATGTAATTAGGTTTATAGAACTGTGTTGATCCTTTGTAAACTCCCAAAAAAAAATTACTGTTTGAAAGCAGACAAAAATACGATCAGCTGTTTTTTGAAGTTATCTTAATTTCCTAAGCAGTTGTGACATAGAAGTCAATTCTTTTAACCGGGCATACAATTCAGAAATCCCAACGCGTTCCTGTTGCATTGTATCCCTGTTGCGCAGCGTAACGGAATTATCCTTAAGTGTATCATAATCTACGGTTACGCAAAAGGGCGTGCCTATGGCATCCTGACGGCGGTACCGGCGGCCAATAGCATCTTTTTCGTCGTATTGACAATTGAACTCAAAAGAAAGGTCTGCAAGGATCTCCTTTGCCTTCTCGGGAAGGCCGTCCTTTTTAACCAACGGAAATACTGCAAGTTTATATGGAGCCAGCGCCGGAGGAATACACAATACAGTCCGTTCTGACCCATCCTCAAGCTTCTGATTTACGAACGATTTTGTAAGTACAGCCAATACCATCCTGTCTAAACCTATAGATGTTTCAATTACATATGGGACATAACTTTCATTCAATTCGGGATCAAAGTATTGAAGCTTCTTTCCTGAATGTTCCTCATGTTTTTTCAAATCAAAATCGGTACGGCTGTGTATACCTTCCAGTTCTTTAAACCCAAAAGGGAAATTGAATTCTATATCACAAGCTGCATTGGCATAATGGGCCAGTTTTATATGATTGTGAATTCTATAACATTCAGTGCCTAAGCCCAATGCGTAATGCCACTTCAACCTTTGTTCCTTCCAGTATTCATACCATCTAAGTTCTTCTCCGGGACGTACAAAAAACTGCATTTCCATTTGTTCAAATTCGCGCATTCTGAATATAAACTGTCGGGCTACAATTTCATTCCTGAAAGCTTTTCCCGTTTGAGCGATACCAAACGGAACTTTCATTCTGCCGGATTTCTGAACATTCAAAAAATTCACAAAAATACCCTGTGCCGTTTCAGGCCTTAAATATATTTTACTGGACTCTCCGCTAACCGAACCCAATTCAGTGCTAAACATCAGGTTAAACTGACGCACTTCAGTCCAGTTGCGGCTACCGCTAACCGGACAAACAATTTCAAGGTCTTTTATCAATTCTCCCAGCGCTGCCAAATCACCCTGTTCCAGCGAAGACCTCATTCTGCCTTCAATCTCTTGAATCTTTTGAATGTTTCGCAATACGTTCGGGTTCGTTTCCCGAAATTGTTGTTCATTAAACGCATTACCAAATCTACTTTTACCCTTCTCTACTTCCTTATCAATCTTTTGTCTAATCTTCTCAATATGTTCCTCAATCAGTACGTCAGCACGGTATCTCTTCTTCGAGTCTTTATTATCTATCAGCGGGTCATTAAAAGCATCAACGTGTCCCGAAGCCGTCCATGTGGTAGGATGCATAAAAATAGCTGCATCTATGCCCACAATATTGTCGTTGCAATGCACCATGCTCTTCCACCAGAATTCACGGATGTTGTTTTTCAACTCGGACCCCAGCTGTCCGTAATCGTATGTTGCGCTTAAACCGTCGTATATCTCGCTGCTTTGAAATATAAAGCCATACTCCTTGGCATGACCTATCACCTCTTTAAGTAAATCTTCCTGTACTGACATGCCGCAAAAGTAGAAAAACCATTCATTAGATAAAATCAGTTTTAGTAAAACAATCAAAACATGATTTTCACCGTTCATCAATAAACCATTGTAGTTTCGCAATTGTTATGTAAATTGTGGCGCTGTTTAAGTTAATATTTTATGAAAAAATTACTACCATTTGTCTTCATAACCTTATTCCTCACCAGTTTTACATTTGGTCAGGATGGTAATACCGGCTTGAGTTATTGCGGAACTACTGAGGTTCGTCAGCGTATTTTTGATGATGTGTACAATTGGAAATTGCAGGATAGTCTGGATCAGATTAATCTGGAAGAGTTTACCCGTCATTATGAGGAAAGTCAGGCCGCACGCGACCGTGGAGTTGTATATGTAATTCCTGTTGTATTTCACATTGTACACCTTGGCGGTGTAGAGAATATCAGTGACTATCAGGTTTATGATGCCATAAGGATATTAAATGAGGATTTCAGAAAACAAAATTCAGACACTACGGCCATCGTTACCGCTTTTAAAGGAATAGCCGGTGATGCCGAAATTGAATTTCGATTGGCTACCAAAGACCCTCAGGGCAACTGTCATAAGGGAATTACCCGTACTTATTCCAGCAACACGTACGATACCGGACAAACATTCAGCGGTCATCCGATTATTGACGACGTGGTTGATGAGCACGGTGCATGGCCCAGTAACAAATACATGAATATATATGTGTGTATTGACCCCTCTGGTGCCGCCGGTTATACCAACACTCCCAATAGCTGGCAACCCATCAACTCCGGTTATGCAGGCATTCTTATCAGTCACAGTTACGTAGGAGCGATAGGCACCGGCACAACTCAGCGTTCACGTGCCCTTACACATGAAGTAGGCCATTGGCTAAATCTCCAACATACCTGGGGGCCGAACAATAGCCCCGGAGATCCGAACAGCTGCACTACTGACGACGGAGTAACCGATACACCCAACACCATTGGCTGGACAACCTGTAGTTTAACAGGAACTACTTGCGGCTCGTTAGACAATGTTCAAAACTACATGGAATACTCTTATTGCAGCAGAATGTTTACTCAGGGACAGATTACCAGAATGCGCGCCGCCCTGAACAGTAGTACCGGTGGACGAAATAATCTCTGGACGACTGCCAACCTGAATGCCACCGGAGTAAATGGCACACCCATTCTTTGCGCAGCAGATTTCGATGCCGATAAAACCATGATTTGCGCCGGATATTCCATTACTTTTGAAGACCGTTCATATCATAACGCAACCGGCCGTACATGGACTTTCCCAGGCGGGACTGCTTCTTCTACAACCGATTCAGTAGTAACAGTCACCTATAACACACCGGGTGTTTACAGTGTTTCGCTGGATGCAACCGATGGTACCAGTACACAAAGTTTAACCAAAACCGATTATATAACTGTTTTACCATTAGGCGCAAAAGGTACACCTACCGTTGAAGGATGGGAGACTGGAACCGTTGTAGCTGATGACTGGTTCCTTACCAACCCGTCAGGTAATAAATGGCAGGTTACAAATCTGGCTGCAGCCACAGGCACTTATTCATTGTATATTGACAACGCCTCTTCCATGGAAGGCGAAATTCATGAAATTGTTAGTACAACCTACGGATTACAGTTCAACACTGACCTTACCATATCATTCAAACACGCTTTTGCACAACGAAATACAGGAACAGCCGATGTTCTTAAATTATCAGTTTCCAGCAATTGCGGAGAAAGCTGGTCAACAAGAAAAACTTTAAGCGGTTCAGGTCTTGCCACTGCGCCGATTACTTCATCGGAGTTCGTACCAACTTCATTGCAATGGGAAGAAACCGTGGTTACAAATGTTACCTCTTTCTTCTTTTCACCTGAATTCAGACTGAAATTTGAATTCAACAGTGACGGGGGTAATAACATTTTCCTGGATGACATAAATATAACCGGTACAGTTGGCATTATACATATCGACAAAGATTATTTTAATTTGTCGGTTTATCCCAATCCTTCCAACGGAACCGATACACGTATAACATTTGATCTTGATGCTTTACAAAAATATTCTCTAAACGTAATAGACCCTCTGGGAAAAAACGTTATGACCCTGGCGAATGGGGTGAATGGAACCGGGCATCAAACATTTGATTTAAATAAAAACCAACTGGCTTCAGGTCTTTATTTTATCAGACTCCAAATTGGAGATCAGATAATTACTGAACGACTTATTATTCAGTAATTCCATAAAAAGGTTATAGAAAGCGGTGCAGTTTTCTTCACCGCTTTTTTTTTTCATATACTTGCATCGTGGCATGAAGTTGGTTATGCGTGCCTATTTTAAATTCAATTAGTTATGAAAAAAATATTTGTATTATCCTTACTCTTTACAATCCTTTCGTTAGGAATTCAAGCCCAGACTGATATTAATGCCCTGGATGCCAACGGACATACGCAGCTTACGGCAGCTGTTACGCTAGGCGACCGTACCAAAGTTTCAGAGTTATTGGGACAAGGCGCTGCGCCAGACCTTGCCAATGCCAACGGAGATATTGCACTTACTATTGCAGCTAAAGCAAAGCGCAATGATATAATTAACTTACTGATAGGTGGAAAAGCTAATATGAACGCTACAGATAAGGAAGGTTATATTGGCTTGTACTATGCAGTTCAGCAAAACGACGTACAATCTGCACAGGCAATGCTGGTTGCAGGCGCTAATCCTAATGCTAAAGGGGTGGTTGATGCCGCTGTAGCTTCAAAGAGCAGTCCCATGATGCTTGCCTTAAGCACTTATAAAGCAGATTTTACACCGGGATTGGCACGTGCAGCTCAGATGAACGATGTACCACTCTTTAAATCACTTGTGAATTTTGGCGCCCGATGTTCAGACAATACGCCACTGGAACGCGCTCTGGATAACAATAACTCCGAAATTGTACTTCTTGCTCTTGACAATGGTGCAAATGCAGCAAAGGGCTTGGATTATTGCATTCTTAAAGACAAAAGACCATTTTTAACCTTAATGGTTTCTAAAGGTGCTGATGCCAGCAAAGCAACGTCGTACGCTGTAAAAAAGAGCGAAACCATGATAGTAACCGAGCTGATGCAGAGATATGCCGTGAAACCCGATTTTGTGCTTCAGGAAGCAATGGTCAACAATGTGCTTCCAATTGCTGAACTTGCTTTACAACAAGGTGCTGACCCGAATCCTTATGTTGAAAATGCAGTTACAACCAAGGATTTGGTTAAAACAGAAATGTTATTGAAAAATCGGGGAGATGCCAATAAAGCCTTGAAAACTGCCGTGAACTCGGAATCAATTGAAATGTGTCAGCTTTCTCTGAAATATGGAGCCACTACAGCTGATTCTAGTTTACTGAGCACCGCTGTAAGAAAAAACCATTTCAAAATTTCTGAACTTCTCACCCAATCCGGTGCACGTGTTACAAATCCCAGAATGATGATGTATCCGGTTCAAAAATCAAATGTTGAGCTTACCCAACTTTTGCTTGCCAACGGAGGTTCGGCCATGGATCCGAAATTACTTGAATCCTCAATTAACAACAGCAATGTTCCCATTACTGAAATGCTTCTGAACAATGGTGCGAATGCCGGTGATGGTGTAAAACCTGCCATTCAAAAAAGTAATGAGCAAATTCTTCGAATGCTGTTAACCAGGGGAGCGCAGGCTACTGAACCCGAATTAATGAATTTAGCTGCCACCGGAGGAAATCTACAAATTGTAAATACTTTAATGGAATTTGGCGCCGATCCGAACAACGGAATGAAAAGTGCAATCAATCATGGCAAAGACCAGATAGTTGATGCGCTCCTGGCGAAAGGGGCCCACGTTAACGACCCTGAATATATGGCAGGGGCTGTAAGCAAAGGGAACATTAAACTTACAAACACACTGCTTGGTAAAGGTGCTCCGGTGAGTTACAACAGCGGTCAAAACGAAAATTTATTACATCTTGCTTGTCGTGCCGAAAGTTACAATATTGCAAAAACCTTACTGGATAAGGGAAGCATTGATGTTAACCAAAAAAATAGCAACGGTGAAACTCCGTTACATGTAGCTGTGAACAGTTCTAAAAATGATATAGAACTGTGTCAGTTGCTTCTGGATAAAGGAGCAGATATTAAAGCACGAACAAGTTCAGGTAAAACGGTATATCAGTTGGCGCGGGGAGCGAAACTGAAGAAGTACCTGAAAGGTAAAGGAGCACCCAAGAAATAAATGATGATAAGAAAGAATTTGAGGCCGGTAATTCCGGCCTTTTCTTTTGTGTTTCCCCGCAATTCTGCAAGTAATCACAAAAAACACATATTGTTACTAACTAACAGATTAAGAGAAGAAGGAATCTTGTAATGGTCTGGTGCAATTCACAATCTACATCCCTTGCCCTTTACCTGGAATTTGAAGCGTAATAGATGTTGGCAGATATAATTCGATAATGCGTTGCTACAAAAGAGTAAACATTTGGCTATAGTTTATTTGCTTTTTCTGAAAACATCTTTATACCCATGAAACCCGAATTAGCAGCGTAAACAAAAGCAATCATATTAAAACATGCACATTGCATTCAAACAAAACTCTTCTTGCATAAAAGCGGGGAATCCGGAAACTCTCTACCATCAAAGGGAAGTGGCATGCAGTGCCTTAGAAAATTCAACCAAATCCATCCCGTCAAAATTACCGCTCGACATCAACAAAAGAACAGCTTTATTTAAATCATCACTTCTCAACCTCCCTTTCAGCTCTTCGGCATCTGTGTACACCGCCGGCACAGGATTTCCAAACGCACTCTGTACCTGCTCAACAGTAACCGATTCAAGTTTTTTATGAGCCAGCACCGCCGGATTATAATACACTATTGCCACATCAGCCCCCTGCATTGAATCTTTATACTGAGTTAAAAATGTCCTGTTCAAACTACTGAAGGTATGCAGCTCTATACAGGCAATAAGCTTTTGATTAGGATATTGTTCTCGAACTGCCCTTACAGTTGCTTTTAGCTTACTGGGTGCATGCGCAAAATCACGGTAAATAAAACTATCGTTCTTTTCACTCAACAACTCCAGGCGCCTGGCAGCACCAGGAAATGTTTGTACCGCCCGGTAATATGTATCATCAGAAATTCCAAGTTGCGAAACTACATGGTAGGCTGCCAACAGGTTTTGCATGTTGTGCGCGCCGAAAACAGGAATTTTCGTTTTTTCGCTATCATGCAGTAAAAATGTATATCCGGATTCCGAAACATACGGATGCTCTTCGTAACCAATACAATTCAACCTTCCTGCATGAGGCTCAACCAACCTTTGCAAATAATTATCTCTCTTATACCAAACCAGAGTACCATTATCGGGAATCGTTGCAATAAATCTCTCAAACTGCAGGACGTATTCCTCAAAAGTCGGAAAAACATTGATGTGATCCCATGCTATTCCGGTAATAACAGCGATATCTGGTTGATAAAAAAGAAACTTCGGTTCAGGATGTATAGGCGAAGCAAGATACTCATCTCCCTCAATAATTGCTATTTCCGCATCACTTATTCCAACCATGCAATCAAAACCGGGTAACTGAGCACCTACCATATAATCAAATGGAACCCCACTTTCTTTCAAAATATGCAATATCATTCCGGTTACAGATGTCTTGCCATGACTACCCGCTACAACAATTCTCCTTTTATTCTTAAATAGTTCATATAGAAACTCAGGATAAGACATTACATTAATACCCAACCCAATAGCACGTTGTAACTCAGGATTATCCTTACGCGCATGCATTCCTAAAATAACAATATCAATCCCTAACTGAATTTTTTCAGGAAACCAACCTATTGCAGGTGGCAGTAAACCTCTGACAGCGAGACGGCTTCTTGACGGCTCAAAAATTTCATCATCTGAACCGGTTACAATATGACCGGAATCGTGCATTGCTATCGCCAGATTGTGCATAGCACTGCCGCCTATTGCTATAAAATGTACCCGCATGTCGAAAGATACGAGTCATTTATATATTAACAAAGTAAATTATTGTATTTATTGCAATTCAGTTGTTAATAATCTTGCACCTTAGTAACACACATCACCTGATTACCAGTTTGTGAGAAACCACACCAGACTCAGACTGTATCTGGATAATATAAACACCGCTATTCAAGAAGTTTTTCGTATCGATATAACCCTTGCCGTCAGTAATGTTCATTCGGTGAACCATCTTTCCTTCTGCCGAAAAAACACTTAATAATGCAGTTTTAACGTCAGAACTTACAGTTACCTGTTCATCACTGCCGGCAGGATTAGGATACACCGTAAAGTTTCCGTCACCCGTGCATGGACTTGATATGACATAACTATATGAAAATGCACCGTCAAAATCGGTTTGCTTCAATCGGAAATATTTATCCCCTGTTGTAATCCAGGCTTTATGGCTATATGTTTTTAATTGATTCGAATTCCCTGCCCCATCAACAATTGCCAGTATTTCAAATGACTCACCATTCACTGATGATTCCAAAGTAAAATAATCGTTATTTAATTCAGAAGCAGTAATCCATGTAAACTCAACTTCTTTTTGGTCATTACATAAAGCAGTGAAATTTAACAACTCAATTGGCAAGACATTTACTGTTAATGTTACACAGGGTGTGCCATTTAGTGCGCGTTAACATTTATGGTTCCTGTACCGCAAATTGAAGATCCACCGCTATTCACATTAACATCTCCATTTACGGTTATTTCGCCGTCAACCAGCAATGTACCCGTACCACTCAGGTCCAAATCACCATCAATAACAACAGATGCTCCATTTTCTATAATAAAATCACCGGTACCGGTAATGCTTCCGCCCAGACCAACATATAATGAACCACCGGTAACTACAGTAATTGATGAATTACTTCCAATGTCTATGGTACAATTGGCTGTAACATCATCACAAACATAAACGGCAGAATTTGCATTGAGAGGACAGCCCGGAGTACAGGAACACCCAACGCCCCAGCATTCAATATTACTCCAAACATTTGGATCTGTCCAATCGCCATCCATACGTGTAAAATAACTTGTAACCGGAGGGCGCATTGTGATGAAAAAAGGGTAGGTAGCCGAAAACCCAGCACTAACACCAATAATTAAAAATAAGATCAAAAGTAATCTTTGTTTCATAATTTAGTATTCATCGAAAAATTAAAACCCTTAGACGACAATATTACAACTTTAGTTTCGTACTTAAGCACTTTAAATAGAAAAATTGATCAAAGTATAATATTTAAGGATGAGTTTCATTCATCTATCTAAACACTCCTTAAATCAATAAATTGATGACTGTTGTGATATATAACTTTCCTTTGAAACAGTACTATTGCCTGGGGAGATTCGTGCCGAACCCCTGTCACCGCTTCTATATATGCTGAAACCTGACGGTACGACAACAAATCAAGAAAATGCGGCTCAATTTCTCTTTGCATATTCCACTCTCTTTCCAGTTTTTTCAAAGCCATCGAACTTACGGGACATCGAGTAGAGTGCTTAAATATCAACTGTTTTGATGTTTCACTGTCTTTAAAAAGTCTGTCAACATCATCAGTCGATTCAATTTTTTGCCATGAAATCCCTTCTGGAACCGATTTGTATTTTGAGAACCAATTCATAATGCAAATATCAGTTTTATCTTCAACATCCTGAAAATAAATAATTATAATAAAACAGGATATAGAAAGATTAATAAAATTTGCCTTTCTATGTATTTACATTATGACTGTAATAAAAAAAAAATGATGCTTTCCTTCTTTTGTCTTAAAAAGATATATTTTTGCACCCAAATTAAACCAACCTAAAACAAGTAAAATGAAAAATTTCAAGTTATTAGCACTTGCATTTATTGCCGGGTCTGTTATGACTTCATGCGGCGGTGAAGAGAAAAAAGAAGGCGAAGAAAAGAAAGAACTTCCTAAAGAGTTACAGGAAGGCATTAAAGCCACCAGCGACATGGGTAAAAGCACCAGCGAAGAATTACTTCTTTTTGTTGCTACTTTTCAGAATGAAGTTGAAACATGGAAAACCGGCCGAAATGTGGATTCTTTAAAAACTGTAGTTGAAGCCAATGCAAAAATTAAGGAACAAGCTGCCCCAATGCTTGAAGCAGCTGACAAAGCAGTAGCCGACGCCGACGCTTTGCTTGCTGAAGCCAATGCTGCCGGACAGGATGCCAATGTTAAAGGAGAAGAATTCCGTGAGTGGGCAAAGGCTGCATCAAAAGGAGAGATTAAGGAAGATGCATTAAAAACTCAACTGGAAGAGTGGAATACAGTAATTACTGGAATGGCTGATAATCTTGCTGCATGGAAAACCAAATGGCAGGAGATTCAGGATGCTGACAAAGCAAACCTAGAAGCTTTAAATGCATTGATTGCGCCAAAGAAATAATTCTTTTCAATTTATTCTTAGAGGGAGCCCCACGGCTCCCTTTTTTATTTTATTAGGTTATCGTGAACCACTTCAAAGGTATTTTTATGTGCCTCCACTATAACCTGTATATCGGAACTATAGCCGCCTCCCATAGTACAAACAAGCGGTAAGCCATATTTCTTTGCAGCCGAAATAACTTCAATATCACGCTGGCGACACCCTGAAATTGTCAAGGACAACTTTCCAAGCTTATCAGAACTAAGAACATCAACCCCAGCCTGGTAATGAATAAATTCAGGTTTAAATTCTTCAACTATCCCGGTCAGATTCCTGATAAGTATTTCAAGATACTCATCATCGGTGGTTTTGTCGGGTAAAGGTATATCCAGATCTGATTCTTCCTTTTGTAGGGGGTAATTGTGATGTCCGTGCATTGAAAATGTAAAAACATTTTGATTGTTTTTAAAAATTGCCGCAGTACCGTTACCCTGATGCACGTCAAGATCAATCACCAATATTTTCTTTACTTTTTTATTGGCTAATAACCAGCAAGAAGACACACCAATATCATTAAACAAACAAAACCCTTCACCGTGGTCAGCAAATGCATGATGGGTACCTCCGGCAATATTCATGGCTGCACCATTTTCCAATGCAAAAGCACAACAATCGATTGTTCCTTGTGTTATTATTCGTTCTCTGTATACTAATTCATCAGAAACAGGAAATCCCGTCAATCGCTCTTCACGTTTGCTTAATTTCAAATTCTTTAATTTTTCAATATATTCAGGAGTATGAACCCTCACTAAATCATCATCAATACACAAACCCGGAGTAAAGAAGCAACCCGGCGATACAATTCCCTGATGTATTAGCTTTTCCGGAAGTAGTCTGTACTTGTCCATGGGAAACCTATGCCCTTCAGGTAAAGGATGAATATAATGCGGAGACCAGGCAATTTTTAACACTTTATTTCCTTAATACCGCTTCGGGAAGTAGTTTAATATACTGAAAGGGTTCATATTTATCAGGTCGCGTTTTCACATCTCCTTTGTATTCCGGTCCCTGAACCAATGCGCGTTCTTCCGTTATAATAAGCCGCCCTGGATCTGCTCCGTATTTCATTAAGGCCCTTTCTACTTTTTTCCTGGCATCTTCAGCACGCCTCCATGCAAGTATTGAATTATTACCGCCTTCAACATTTGGCACCTTACTGCTGCTACTTTCTATTTTCAACTTTACAAATCCCTGTTTCAAAATAACTTCGGCAAGCTTGGCGGCAAACTCCTGAAACATGGCCGCCTCATATACCAATTCCATATCACCAATTCCAAAATTAATCATGTATGGCTTAAGACCAGCCTTTAATTCATCAAATGGGTTGACATAAACCGGAATCAACCGGATATACTGATATGCTTTATAGTAGCTATGTAGAAAATAATCTAAATTATACTCCGGTCCCTGAATTAAATGAATGGGCTGGGCAAATTCAAGTGAGTCTTTCCGGTACCCATTCCTGACAAGCCAGCTTTCTATTAATGCCCGTGATTCCTTGGCGCGCAATTCGGCAACATAAAAATTATCAAAATTCTCACGCGTTGGCAAATTTGAAGCACTACTCTCAATGTATAAAACAACCTTGCGCCCCTGTGATTTTTGATACATCACCAAACGCATCATTCTTTGAAAATCAACATTTGATGTATCAATCCTAACTCCTTTGCCATGGTAATTTTGCTTGTAGACAGGCAAATTCTGAACCGGGTATTCATCTTTTATGGCATATTCTCCTCCGTTGAACAACGAAAAATCTTCTTCCATAACTTTAGTTTCTTTAACTTCCGGAAGACTAAGGGTACTGTAAAACGCCGACTGAAACCCTGTTACCGGCAGGGTATAAAGTTCCGGTTTTGTTAATCTTATTTTCTTGGCAGGAATGCCTTGTTTTACCAACTCCTTTTCGATAAATTCATGAAAATAAACACTCTCTTCAATCTTCTTTTTTATCAAAGATTCATCACGTTTTTCAACCGGAAGATAAATAACGCCCCCCAACAACAGACTATCATTAGTAAGAGCCTTTATTCTCAAATTGTCAATCCATTTCAGTGCATCTTTATTTTTTTCTGCTTTATACCATTTAGTGTTCATAGAAAAAGCTTTATACTGTAACAAATTTTTGCGGTACGGAAACGGAAGAAATACCATTGTATCTTGAACCGGAACCTTTTGTGTTCTTTCTATCAGGGATGTATTCCTGTTAAAATCTGTATATTTATCTGCTGTTAGCAAAACGTCCATTACGTACCCCTTAACCGGCTTGTTCTCTTCAATATATACAAACCGATGACCCGCCGGTGCATTGCTGTAATTTCTTCGCTGCAGCTCCCTTTTCACCGTAGCTGCCATATCCTGGGCAAATTGTTCAGCCCATTGTTTTCCGGCAAGTTTGTCGTATTTAATATTCCATGTAAGATTTACAAAACCCTCACGGTCAATAACAAATGTAATATCGTTCACAAACTTTTGAAAAGCATCGGTTTGCTTATATACCGTGTCTGTTTTTGTATTTATCATCTGCCTGAAAGGAGCCAGACTGATAAAATAATCGGAGGCATTGCTCTTTTCTATATCGTTTATAACCAACCCTTTGACATTAAGATATCGCACGGTTCTCATGGAATCTGCCTGAAAGGTAACCGAAGCCGATTTTACAAACGAACCAAAACGGCCTGCGGGATCGTAAACCATCTGAATTTTTCCCTGTGCACCCGGCAGAATGATACTGTCGCTCAATACCGCTGCCATGCATCCGCACCCGGTTTCAACACTTACAACTTTTACAGAATCAGATGTCCTGTTTTCAAAAGTAAATGTATGGAATACGACACCCCCATCTTCTTCAATGATTCCAAAGTTATAAATTTGATTTTCAAACCAAATAGTATTTTGTTGAGAATAAACCGATTTTAGCCCAAAAAATAAAACAATAATAAATATTCCAAATCTCATCGTTTTCCCGGTTTGCTCTTATAAAATCGCTTTTTCTCACCGTTCGATTTTCTTTCAACAAACTCCTCTTTGGGCATATTCTTATATTTCTCTGACCCTTCCCACATGCTAAATCTGCGAAAATCACATTCCAAAGGTCCATTGTAAAGAAGGTGTCTCTCACCGGTTGATAGGGCTATAAATCGAAAGGCCTCCCTGTTATGACTTAGTACCCAGCAATCCCAATTCTTAAATCGCTGTTTAAAGGCATTTCCAATGCTTCTGTATAGCATTTCAATATCTGACATGTGCATTCGCTCACCGTAAGGAGGATTTGTAATCAAAACACCGGGATTTTCAGGTGCATCAAAATCTGTAATATCGCTTATTATCCATTCAATTCGGGTGCCTTCGGGTAAATTTGCATGATTCAGCCGGGCCTTTCTAACCGTTGTTCCCTGTATATCAGACCCCATAATTCTCACTTCAGGCTTTAAAGGCTTCAGGGTATATTCCTTTACCTGCTCAAAAAGCCCTTTATCAAAATTTCGCCACCGGCTGAACCCAAATCTTTCTCTATTATATCCCGGTGGTATTCCATGAGCAATCATCGCAGCTTCAATAGGCAGTGTACCGCTTCCACACATGGGATCTACAAAAGTTTTAGACGCGTCCCATCCGGAAAGTAATATCATACCCGCGGCAAGCACTTCATTCATGGGTGCATTGTTCGTCATTGCCCTGTACCCTCTTTTGAAAAGTGGTTCGCCGGAACTGTCTAAGGATATGGTTGCATCGTGCTCGCCTACACGAATATGAATTCTAATATCCGGATTTTCCTTACGCACGTTGGGGCGGGCACCGGTTTTCTCTCTGAACCTGTCAGCAATGGCGTCTTTAACAACCAGGAAAGGAAATTGGCTATCCCGGAATTTTGTGGACCGAACTGCACCACCCACTGCAATACTGCGCTGCACTGCAAAATAGTCTTCCCACGGAATTTCTTTAGCCATCCGGTATAAATCCTCTTTGCCCGATATTTTACCGTTAGCAAGATTAATTACCACATTCAGTGCCGTGCGGCACCATACATTCACTTTGTAAACAACTTCAAGATTACCCGTAAAGGTTACAACCCTGCGGCCCTGAACGATTTGTTTACCACCCAGATTCTCTATTTCTTTTGCCAGGCAGCCCTCAAGCCCCTGAAATGTTTGTGCCGCCAGTTGATACATTGTTACAAAGGTAGCTTTTATTAAAAGTCTCTAATGATGCAGAGCCTCCTATTTTTCCACAATACCTTTTCAGTACTTTGACACAATCAGGCAAAAAAAAGAGACCAGGTTGTGGTCTCCTCTGTCTGTGCGCCGGTAAACTTATTTCAGCAAAGTAATATGCCCTTCATACAGATGCCATTTTCCGGCATAATCCTTTACTTTAAACCGATATACGTATACATCTTGCTTTGCAACAGAACCGTTATACGTTCCGTCCCACTTTGCGTCTGCTCCTTCAGCATTGTATATCATCTCTCCCCAACGATCAAACACCATCATTTCCAGTTCGTCAATATGCGAACCCTGGCCAAAGAAATCATCGTTAACACCATCACCGTCGGGCGTAAATGCATTGGGAACATAGAATGTAAATTCAGGTGTAATTTTAATAAGTTGCTCTGTTGTATCTGAACAGCCATGAATATTGGTTGTAATCAGCAAAACTGTGTATTCTCCGGCTTGTGTATATTGATGCGACGGGTGTTGCTCTGTTGATGTCTCGCCATCTCCAAAATCCCAATACCATTCTGAGGCAAAAGTACTGTGGTTTTCAAAATGTATCCAGGGATTGAATTCGCTGGCCTGACTGTTGGCCTGAAATTGAGCCACAGACTGTGGCCAAACATTTACATTGTAATATGCCTGTGCTAAATTGGTGCAACCCTGGGCAGATGTAACCGTAATCGACACCAGATACGAACCACTTTGGTTATACACATGCTGCGGATACTCTCCTGCACCCATTGTGCCGTCACCAAAATCCCAGAAATAACTGGTTCCGGGAACGGTGGAAGTAGCATTTTGAAGGCTTAGTACTACACTCCCGCATGCCGAAGCAGTATATGGAATCAGGTCGGCTGCAGGAACATCATACACCTCAATAAATACACTGTCTGAAATACTATTCATACACTCGTCTATAATGGTTGCCACAATCCATCCGGAGGAATCTGGCGAAACCTGAAAAGGACCTGTGCCCATACCCAGATTATGACTCCAGTTTACGTTGTAGGTACCTATTCCTCCGGTATATGCAACCGAAACTCCTGTAAAGTCGCCCGGACAGATATTTCCTGTTGCAGATACATTTAAGTTTACATCATTTACGTCGCTAACCCACAAGGTAACATCTTGAGGCACCGCACTGCATCCATTAGCATCTGACACATTTACCTGATAGGTTTGAGTTGCCGCAGGAGTAACCAGTACTGATCCGGTTGCCGCACCGGTACTCCAGTTATATGTATATGGAGATATACCTCCCGCAGCCGAAGCATTCAGCAGTGCATTTTCGCCCGGACATAGGGTATCCTCACCGGTAACGGCAAGCATAAGTTCGTTAGGTTGGGTAACATTTACCGTTGCCATGACAGAGCAGTCGTTCTGATCGGTAATTTGCACCTGATAGGTACCGGCAGCAGCACCGGAAACTACACTCATTCCATTCCACACAGGATTGCTCCACAAATACTGATACGGCGGTACACCTCCAGCCACATTCATACTGATGGTTCCGTTGGACTGTCCGTAGCACTGAACGTTTTGAACCAATGGTGACACTGAAAGCTGTGGTGGCTGATTGATGGTAATTCCGGCCAAAGTGCTGCATCCGTTGGCGTCGGTTGCTGTAACGGTGTATGTACCTGCGGGAACACCTGAAATTCCCTGTCCAAATTGAGCAGGCACGGTGGTCCATTGATAAGTAAAGGAACCGGCACCGCCCACTGCGGTAACAAAAGCACCGCCATTGCTGTAACCATAGCAGCTTACATCTTCAACCAGATTTACATTGATATTTACAGGAGCAGGTTCAGGCAAAACTACCATAACATCTGCCTGACAACCATTCTGATCGGTTACCGTTACCATGTAGTTTCCTGCAGGCAAAGCTCCTTGTGAAGGTGAATTCAACCCGGGTGCATTGCTCCATGTATACGTGTAAGGAGTGGTTCCGCCGGAAGCAGCTACCAATACAGAACCGTTGGTTTGCCCAAAACAAAGCGGCGGTGTAGCCGAAACGATGTTTACCTGCAAAGGAGCTGAAGGTGCATTTATATACACGCTGTCGGTTTTTGAACATCCCGACGCGTTGGTAGCTGTAACCCAATACCAACCACCGGAAAGACCGGTTGCTGTTGCCGACGTTTGACCATTACTCCACAAATAGGAAATCGGCGCCCCTCCCCCGGTTGCATTAGCCGTTGCACTGCCCGAAAACGTACCATAACAGGTTACGTCGTTTACGGAAAAATTGATGGTTCCCGGGGCGGTGGTAGTTGAAACAGAAAACAGAAGCGTAACCAGACATCCCGATGCATCGGTTACATCAACAGTGTAGCTTCCTGCCGGCAACCCATTGTTAACAGGACTATTGGCCGAAGTACCTCCATAAGACCACGAATAGGTAAAGGGAGCAATGCCACCGGTTGCGGTAACTACTGCGCCGCCATTACTGGCGCCACAGTTAGCAATGGATGTTGAAACTACTGCGTCGACCCCCCCCACCGTGATGCAATATGCCAAGGTCTGGCTGCCGTTCATAGGACAATTGTCATCGGTTACCGTAACAGTAAAACAATAAGGCACCGTTGATATTTGGGCTGCGGTAGGCGTCCACGTAAAAGTTCCGGTGGGGTGAGGTCCGGCACTTGTGGTGAAACTTGCCCCCGCAATGGCGTTGTTCCAGGTTACAGAAACATTCTGACCTGCATCAATATCGTTACTAAAAACATTAAAAGACAAAGTACTACCTGCACAGGCCGTGGTAGAAAACGCAGTTGTTCCATTAATTCCGGATACAGTAGGATTATTATTGCTGCACGCAATGGTTCTAACCTGAATGTCGCGCGTTACAGAACCTATAAGTACTCCTCCGCGATACTCATCTACCTTTACTGCCAGTACCGTTACTTCCTGAATCTGTGGCGTCATACAGATGTCACCTGTAAGCGGATTTAAAGAAACACCGGGAACCGATAACAAAGGTTGAGCACTTGAATATCCCGGTAAATAGGTAACTGTTGTTCCCGGACCTGTCATAGGCGTTACAAGACTATATGCCAGACTATCGCCGTCAGGGTCTGTTGCACCATGGTTGAAACAATAAGGTTGCCCCACGCAAACAAAAGGTACCGGTGGATTAGAAAACACAGGAGAATTGTTGCAAGGATAGTCGAAATTGTTTATCATGGATTCTAAATAGATATTTTCGCTACCCGGATTATTTATGGTATTTATGGCTGCATTGCGGCAGCACAACGAAAAACCCAGCGTCCAGTCAACACACGCAAAAGGAAGGGTAATGGTTGCTGTGTACACGTATTCCTGCACACCCGGATAGGTACCACCGGTACAGGTACTACTCATGGTAGGACAAATGGGTGTCACTTCCTGGCCGGTACCGGCAATTCTGTTTAGGGTGATATTTTGACTTGCACCGCAACTTACCGAAGACAGACTTACAGAAACTGTTGTGGGAGCCGCCACTCCGCTGCAATCGCGGTAAAAAGCCAGCCGTACAAGATATTGATTGGTTCCAATGCACTGATAAGTTAAATCGGCGCCCTGTGCA
Organism: uncultured Weeksellaceae bacterium; assembly: GCA_964508605.1. Classification (GTDB taxonomy): domain Bacteria; phylum Bacteroidota; class Bacteroidia; order Flavobacteriales_D; family CAZDUI01; genus CAZDUI01. Next base: position 71,245 of record CAZDUI010000015.1, read on the forward strand.
TGCGAAGCATACGCTTCACCTTTCTGTTGCAAAAATGCGATGATACATAACAGGATGGAAAGATAATGGGTTGTGTAACTCTGTTTCATGGCAGTAGGTTTTAAGATTTAAAAGAGCGTTCTGAATGATTGAACGATATCAACCATATATTGTTTCGCATAAATATTAACAATCAATTTTTAAAAGAAGAATATTTTTATTAATAACTTTTTTACGAAATATTATTGGTGTTTTATCATGCAGCTCAATCTATAATTGCGAAAAAACAAGTATTGAAGATTAAAAAGCCAATCTCCTTCCTCCTTCCATAAATTATAAGAATTCCTCCTGACTTCCGCGTTTTAACACCCAAGATTAAAAATCTCGTTTAATTTTTTTT
>CAZDUI010000016.1:0-70433 GCA_964508605.1 uncultured Weeksellaceae bacterium
ACACGGAGTACACCGGAAATTCCTGAAGGAATTTCGGGTACTCCGATAAATGTTACCACACGTACTTCTTCTTGTTTGAGGTCGAAATCCAAATTTTTCTTCAAAAATACAAGAATTAATTTTGTGGGGTCAAAAATTGTCCATAAATTTGCATACTATAATTAGCAGTCAAAAAGAGTTATGTTTTATTATTACGGTAGAAAAAAGCAAATAGCAAAGCATTATCCTTTGCCAAATTACGATACAATCATCGAACCCTTTGCAGGTGCGGCAGCATATTCTATGTTTGGAGATAACTGGAAAAAGAATGTTATACTTATAGAAAAAGATGAAAAGGTATTTCAAATTTGGGACTGGTTAATTAATCACGCAACTGTCGAGGAAATAAAAAGATTACCAAATCTGAAAGTAGGTGAAAAAAGTTCTGAGTTCTTACATATAGTTCACGCTGCTACAAAAATGGCTTTTCACTTTAAAACTATTAAAGTTACTCCTGTGTTAGAAAGAAACTGGGAGATTAGTCGAAGAAATTTTGCCGAGAACCTTTATAAAATAAAGCATTGGCAAGTATTTAATGATGACTACTCAATGTCTCCCGATATTGAAGCAACTTGGTTTATAGACCCACCATATAAAGGAGATGGTGGTATGGGTTATAGGTTTAGTAGTAAGATGTTGGACTACAATAAACTTGCTGAGTGGGTAGAAAATAGAAAAGGTGAGGTAATTTGTTGTGAAGGTTTAAATGGTGACTATCTTCCTTTTGAACCACTTCTAAATCTAAAAGGTGTTGCAGGAAAAGTTAGCAAGGAATTGATTTATTATAGAACGGAAGCAAAAGTCCCAAAACAACTTAGTCTATTAGAAGTCTTGAATACTCAGTAATCTTGAATACTTCTGTATATGGGGTTCGTTGTCAAACAACAAAATTACTCCTTCTCCCATTTTTTGTTTTCCACTTGAACGCATACCTGTTACTTTTGTATTTCTACCTGTTGTACCTGATATTTCGCCCCAATCGTCTTGATTTAACTGGTCGGAGAAAAATACACCTGTAATTGCAGGATGATGAAATCCATTATGATTATTAACAAAATCCCAAACGATACCCAACAAATGATTTACTTCTCGATGATGGGCTTGCCAAGTAATTCCTGTTAATTCTTCAATACGTGGTATTCCTGCTCTAAGGTTTGCACCACTTCTAATGTTGCCAATTGTTCCCTTAATTTCTAAACCTGTCGGGTAGTTTCGTAATACACTTTCTGGTGAATTTAAACCCGTAATTGGAATTATATCGGGATGCCCCTTTTCAATTGGATTGACGACTGAACCTGGAACACTTTCAACTATCTTGGTACAGAACACAGCCCCTATCATTGCCCCTGTAGTTTTGAAGTCTATACTTCTGTAAAGGTTAGGAGGTAATGTGCTTAAAAAAATATTTACATTATTAACGGCATCTAAAATATAACTATGGTTTACTTCAAAGCCTAAATCCTTTTGAAAGTTCGTGTTTACTTTATACGGTATCATCAAATAACTCTTTTATATCAACATTAAGTGCTTTCGCAATTTTTTCAATGTTGACAAGAGTTATATTCTTTTCAGCACGTTCTATCATTCCGATATACGTTCTATGCAAATCAGCCTTAAAAGAAAGTTCTTCTTGTGAAAGATTTTTTTCTTTTCTCAACTGTCTAACACGTTGTCCAAATTTTATTAAAATTTCTCTGCTCTCCATTGAGTAAATTACAATGGGGCAAAGCTACTTATAGTATGCAACCTACACCACAGACTAAAGTTAGCATTTTTATTGTCAAGATGTCCCCACAAAATTAGTTTTCATTTTCAGTCTGTGTTTTTTTAGTATGTGTGGTAACGGTTAGTATATGAAAAGTAGGCGATTACGAAGCACTAATCTTTCGGTTAAGCGCAAAGGTTGATATGAGCCACAAACCTTGATTTTACTATTGTCATGCCTATTTTTTATATACATTGTTGTGGTGTCGTTTTTTTATTTTAATTCAATATTAATTGGGTATGTATATCGCTGTCTAGTTGGTTTTCCATAAAGATAAGCAGGTTTCCAATTTGGCATTTCTTCGAAAATTTGGACAACCTTATTATCTACCTTTTCACTTATTCCTCTCATTATTTTTATGTCCGATATTTCTCCGTCTTCCATAATCGTGAACTGAATAAATATTTTCGTTTGAATTCTATCCCCCAAATCCCCGTCTTCAATTTTTAATCTATTATTGATAAATTTGAACATCGCACTCTTGCCACCTGGGAATTCAGGCTCACTCCTCCAATTATCAGTGTTTTCTAAACTGTCCGCTTTTGCAGTTGCTTTTTTCAAAAAGTCTGCTCCATATTTTTTCTTTAATAAATCAGTCAAAGTTGAATCATAACAATTGTAATAGTTCAAAGAGTCTTGGCCGATAAATCTCCATTGTACATCGTATTCTTCTCGAAGAACAAAAAGAAACGTGTTTTCAGTAGGATGAAATTCTAAAGAATGGAATAAGTAGTTACCCTCTTTAAAATCCTGTTTGGCTTTTAAATCCGCTTTGTCGCATTCTGATTGTCCAAAAGCTGTCAAGACACTAAAAACTAATAATATGATAGATATCTGTCGTTTCATTTTAAATGCACCACAACTCGTTTATACATCTACTTTTCTCCTCTATAAGTAGACATATTTGTCCAAAATGGCATGATAAGTCTACTTTTTTTACTTCTATTATAAGTTCTTATTTCACCCGAATCACTCCCGAAAGATATACATATTTTCCTTGCCTACACCAACATGCAATGTTAAATTTTCGGTAAGTGGTTTTTCGGGGGGTAAATTAGCGGAGGGATGGATACGTATGTCTTCATTGTTTTCCGGTTTACACCCGAACCCCGATAATACAAACATCGTCAATTTGTTCCACGCTTCCGCGCCACTGTTCAAACTCCTGAAGCAGCAGATCTCTTTGCTTCAAAGCCGGATGGTGCACGATTGACAAAAGAAACGATTTTAAACTTGCGGCTTTGTACTTCTTGCCCTTATCTCCGCCAAACTGGTCCTGAAACCCGTCAGTAAATATGTAAAGGGTGTCTCCTTTTTGCAAATTTATGGAGTGTGTGGTGAATGGCCTGGCATCGGCGTATTTGCCAATGGGTTGTTTGTCGGGCTTGGTTTCCAGAACTTCTCCGTTGCGAATGATCCACAACGGGTTGTTGGCGCCGGCCCATTGCAGTTTGACTGTCTCCCCTGCACCCTCTATAGGATGGGAACTGGTCAGACAGCAAAGCGAAATATCCATACCGTCTTTTACATCATCAGTACTCTTGGCAAATTCTGAAATAACAATTTCGCGGGTTTTGTCTAAAATGAGACCAGGGTCTTTCAATCCAAACTCCCTTACGGCTCTATTGAGGGCGTTGTTGCACACCACAGAAACCATTGCGCCCGGTACTCCGTGGCCCGTGCAGTCGGCAGCAGCAAATAACACCCTGTCATTCATTTTCTCCATCCAGTAAAAGTCGCCGGCTACAATGTCTTTGGGCAGATATAAAACAAAATGTTCGGGAAGAAATTCCTTCAAAGACCCTTCTGAAGGAAGAATGGCTTGTTGAATGCGCCGTGCATAGGTAATGCTATCAGTAATTTCCTTGTTTTTTTCTTCAACAATTTTATGTTGCAGTTCTACTTCTTTTTTCTGAATTTCAACTTCTTGTTTTTGTTTACTTATAATACGGTTAGATTTTCTGGTTTTGCGCAAAACAATAATTACCAACGTCAAAATAATCATCATAAAAAAAGCGGCACCAACCACCAGTCTGTACCGGGCAGATTGCCTTGCTTCCTCCTCTGCCCTTCGGGCATCTTCCAACTGCCTTTCTGCAGCAATTTTTCCATTGGCTTCGCGCAATTTTGCATTTTCAAGTTCTTTTTTTTCTGTCTGAAATTTTGCCAGCATCTCGCTGTTTGCTCTTTGGCTTTCCTCCTTAAACAGACTGTCATTGCCACGAACATAAAGAACCTGAAATTCATAAGCATTTTTAAATTGCCCCTGAGCTGCAAAAACATCTGCGAGTGCTCCCCAAACCTTAACCTGATACCTGTAATATCCATGTTTTTCTGCCAGTTCTTTTGCCTGATTATAAACAGATAATGCTTCACCGACTCTGTTTAGACGCAGATTAGACTCTCCCAAATTCAACATGGTATTAATCATACCGGATATATCACTCAGTTCCGTTTTAATTTCCAAACACTCTTTAAAATATATAATAGCCTGCTCCATATTACCTTCGCTGGAATAGAGTACACCAATACTATTTAATGCCCTTGCCTGTTCTGCGAGCAATCCTCTCCTTTTAAAATACTTCAGACAATACTGAAAATTTCTGAGAGCTTCTTTTCTGTTTGCCGTACTTTCCTGTACGTACCCTTGCATCATCAATGTTTTAACAATCAATCCGCTGTCGTTCGATTCTATTGAAAGTGTCATAGCATCTTTTAATAGCTTTTCAGCCATTTGATAGTTTTCTTCGTTAATTCGAATTTGCGCCATGTTCTGATATGCAAAAGCCTCTTTCCACTTTATACCTGCCTTTCTGTATAAAGCACCCGCCTCTACGTATCTTTGTAAAGCACCGGAATTATCTCCTCTGTCCATCAAAATATTACCCATATTCAATTTTGCATCAGCCATTTGATCTTCACTGTTTCGCGCTTTTGCATATTTATAGGATGACTCAAGATAAAAGTAGGCAGAATCTAATTCGCCCAAATAATAGAAAGCATTACCCAGGTTATTGGCCGCCTCCCCTCTTAAGGAATCATCCTGAGCTATTTCTGCCAAATCCCATGCCTTGTGGTATTCCTGTATGGCCCTATCATTCATAGATAAGTACTCATAAGAGAACCCCTTATTCATAAGAATATAAATCCTTTGCTTGTAATTCTTTGAAGACGTTTTTTCAAGGCTACGGTCAAAAAACGCCTGAGAAGCCTCTAAATTCCCCCGGGTTCTTTCAAGCATACCCTGCAAACAAATAATCAGTGCTTTCTGGTCTGAATTACCTGCAACCTTTTCCATACGTTTCAGAACGATTGCAGCCGTATCTGCATTGAACAGCCGGTATTCAAGAAACAATTCCTTATACCAGCCCATTTGCTTCTCCTTATCCTTTGTTTTGGCAATTTTCGCTTCAAAATCATGTATTCTCTCCCGGCTTTGTCCCAATAAAAAATTTGAGCCCGAAGCTATGGTATACAAGGAAAATGCAAGTATAAAAAGTCGAATCATCATATTGCAAATATCTGTATTCTACAAGAAAGTAAAGTCTCCAATATTAATTTTAATACGATATTCAAAACTTTGCAGGAATCTTAATATCTTTCGGCGATGACAGGCGCTGAAATTATAGGATATTGTGGCATGGCATTCATTGCCGTTTCCTATTTCTTTGGGAAAATCAGAACCCTCAGGCTGCTGACTATTGCAGGTGGCATCCTTATGGCGGTGTACGGCTTTTATATTGAAAGCATTCCCGTAGGAGTTTTGAATTCATTGATTGTTTTAATCAATGTATGGCAGCTGGACAAAATGAACCGGGAATCATACATTTACGATATTCTGGACATAGACCACCGAACGAATGATGCATTAGACCGGTTTTTAGGAGAATATACCCGTGACATTAAAGCCGGTTTCCCGGAATTCGACCAGAATAAGTTAGAAGGAAAGACAAGTTTGTTGCTGCGAAATCTTACTATGGTAGGCGTTTTTATATATAAAAGAAACGCAGATGAAGCCATTGTAGTTTTGGATTACGTTGCACCGGCTTACCGAGATTTTGGCAACAGTAAACATTTTTATACTGTCAGGCTTAGCGAATTCAGAGCCCAGGGCATTCAGCGATTACGAACCTTCACCAAATCTCCATCTCACGAACGATATTTGAAAAAGATAGGATATAGAAAAGTGAACGAATCGGCCTGGGTTCTTGATTTATGACGGAGGAATAAAAATCATAGAATGTTAATATCTGGCATAACTCCCCTTATTCCTTAATGCGTACCTTTGCGTCAACAGAAAAACCATGAGCACAACACTAGCAGTACAGGGTAAAAATTACATCGCTTCACGTTTTGTGAGCGAAGGAACCGGTAAAAGCCTGGCCGTTTATCATAAATACCACGGACATCAAATTGCGGAACTACCGTTAGCCACTGCTTCACAGATGGAGGAAGCCCTTCAGGCAGCCGCCGATGCATTTCATATTTACAAAGACTATAGTGCCGGTAAAAGAAGTGATATTCTCGCTAAAATAAAGAACCGTCTGTTTGAACAAAGGCAGCGCTTTGTTGAACTTATTATTGCAGAAGCGGGTAAACCCAGAGGGTATGCCGAAGCAGAAATAGATCGCTGCCTTTGGACACTGGAAACGGCTGTGCGGGAAGCTATAAGGTTTGACGGAGAGATGATTCCCATGGACTATGCAAATGGCACGGGTAAAATTGCATACACTCAGCGTTTTCCCTTAGGACCCATTGCCTGCATTTCTCCGTTTAATTTCCCTTTAAACCTTGCGTTACACAAAATAGCTCCGGCACTGGCTGCAGGTTGTACCCTTGTTTTGAAACCAGCCCCTCAGTCACCACTAACAGCACTGGCATTTGCCGAATTGTGTCATGATTCAGGTCTTCCTGAAGGTGCCGTAAATATTCTGATGTGCGATATTGAAGAAGCACAAAAAATGGTAACTGATGAGCGGATGAAGATGCTATCCTTTACAGGCAGCCCGCAAATAGGCTGGCATTTAAAAAACATTTGCGGCAAGAAAAAAGTAGCCCTTGAATTAGGCGGCAATGCTTCTGTAATTGTTGATGACAGTGCCCGAAACCTTCACGCAACTGCAAAACTAACTGCTATAGGTTGTTTTCTATATGCCGGACAAATTTGCATCAGTACTCAAAGAATTTTTGTTCACGAAGCCGTTTACGACGAATTTTTGGGGGCATTGGTGGATGAAATTTCCAAACTAAAAACCGGCGATCCTTCTGAAGCCGATGTTACTGTCGGCCCGATTATAGACAAACATCACCTGAACCGCATACATACCTGGGTTCAGGAAGCCGTTTCGGCCGGTGCTGAAATTCTGTGCGGCGGATATATAATAGATGAGTCGAAAAATCTTTACGCTCCTACTCTGCTTACACGCACGGTTACAGGAATGAAGGTGAATGATGAAGAAGTTTTTGGACCTGTAGCCATCATTGAAAAAGTGAAAAGTTTTACTGAAGCTGTAGAACGAACCAATAACAGTAAATTCGGGCTACAGGCCGGTGTATTCACCAACAGCGTAGAGCATATGAAATACGCTCATCGTTACCTGGAAGTTGGAGGAGTAATGATTAACAACATTCCGGGATTCCGAATTGACAGCATGCCCTATGGAGGTATTAAAGACAGCGGACTAGGCCGTGAAGGCATTCGTTATGCAATGGAGGAAATGACTGAACCCAAACTACTGGTCTATTAAGCTTTTAATCAACGCAGAAAGTAAAAGCAAAACTGCGAATTATCCGGGCAATTGAAAACGCGTGTCCCAAACTTCACCTGTAGTTTCCGACCGGGCCTTTAATTTCATAAATACATCATCCCCCTCTCGCAACATAATTCTGTCTGTAATAACATTTCTGCCCGGATGCCTGACATCACCGTCTATCGGGTCACCTATACGCGGCAGAAAAGGATAATTCACGGTAATCCTCTCATCATCTGTTTTTACCAGCTGCAACGCAATTTCAAAAATAAATTCCTCAAACTTCTCGCCTACAATAGCTTCATTCACTACTTTTTCCGTCTCATCCGTAAGTTGTGCAGCCCATTTAAAAAACTTTTCGGTAGCTTTTTGCTTCAACTCGGCCCTGATGTATTCAGGGAACGGAGAACGTATGTGACCGTTGTCAGAAAACCAAAAAGTGAACGTTTGCTCCACCAATTCGCTGCTTTCTACGGTATCAGGTTTTAATTCATTCATAGCATATAATTTATATAAAATCTTAATCAAATTTATATTTCAGTCGTGCAAAGATAACAAAAATGAAAGGTGCCGCCGGCCGGACTTCACTTGAGGTGTCAAACAAAAAAATTCGTCAAGAAAAATCATAGGAATTTCAATGAATGAAACTAATTATCATTCCTCCTTGTAAAAAATTTCACAGGAGTGCTTTTTTAATTACTTTTTCATATATTAAAGCGTTCATTTTATTTTTCTTATGATATAATATATCTTATAAGATACTTTATTATATCATTCTTTATTATTTGAAAAGATAAGCACATGTACGCAAACACGCGACCCCTAACTGTAGAATTTTTCGCCGAGTAAGAGAGGGTGGAGGATTTGACCCCCTTTGGGAAAAGGATGGTGGGACATGCGCATGCGAGCCTATTTCATTTATATTCCCTGCAATCTGAAATTACAGCCCTTTTATAACCTGACACCTAACGAATACTTTCCCAAACACAATCCAGACAACTTCATAAGATTTTAAAACCGATGATAATAGTTCATCGAAACCTCTTCAGATGCAATCTTTTTTCTGACTTACCTCCATTATGTTATAGTTCAGCTCCTTTTTTATATCTACACTCAAATTCATCGCTGTATTTTGTTTTTGAAATCACTTGATAGTATTATATTTATCAAAAATTCTATGTCATGCTTGAATTTGTAGTTGTTATCTTCATAGCCAGGGTCTTTCGCGCAAAAGCAAAATCTAAAGGCTTGTCGCCATTTTTGTGGGCACTTATGGGAATCATTGCTTACTACGCTCCAATCGCCATGTTATATTTTGTTGTTTTTCCGGAACTGATTATGAACGGTACTCTTGTATTTCGTACTGAAACCCATGCGATGCTGGTGGTTTTTTTAATAAATATTAGCTCTGGCATCTTATGCAGCTATCTATTATACCGTTTTTTATCAGGCATGAACAGCCGGTTTACTACTGATGAGAATCTTATTGATGATATGAAGCAATGATTGAAAAAAAGTATATCTTTGCAGGCTCATAAAAGCGATACAACCCTATGGCTACAAAGAAAGACTCGTCTAAAGAAGTTGATTTTGAAGAGGTAAAAAGCAGTACACCTGTCAGCAGCACTGGTGCACAAGAAACCGGAAAAGTTGCAGAGGACGACGTTTTGATGCGTCTGGAATTATTCTTCCGTAAATATCGCTGGATAGTTATTGGCATTACAGGTGCCCTGGTTCTGGGGTTGGGCGGATATTTCGGTTATCAGGAGTTCATTATTAAACCCAAGATTGAAAAGAGTGAAAAAGCTCTTTATAAACCACTGATGTATTTCTTTGAGCGTGATAGTTTTCGTTTGGCAATTGATGGACGCACCGGTACAATGAACGATGTTCAGGGGCTGGCTACCATATATAACGAATACACCAGTACCCCTGCCGGACAGGTAGCCGGATATGCAGCCGGTATTTCGTATTTGCACCTTGGAGATTTTGATCAGGCCATTGCGGCACTTGAAAATGTAGAGTTTGACGATAGTGAAGTAATGATGGGCATAACCCGTCTGGGTGCCTTGGGTGATGCGTATATGGATAAGGGAGACATGGATAAGGCGCTGGACTATTACAAGCAAGCTGCCGAGCGGTATCCCAATGAATTTACCACACCGGTTTATTTGAAAAAGGCAGCCATGATTCTTGAAGAAAAGGGGAATTATAAGGAAGCTTTGGATATGTACAAAAGAATACAGAAAGAGTATTTTCAGAGTGCCCCGGCAAGAGATATTGACAAATATATCTCCCGCGCCGAATATAATATCAAATAACGCCCCAAATGTCAACCCAACTGCGAAATCTGAATTCAGATGCGCAATATACAGGTGCTTCCAAATGGGTGGTTGGCATTAGCGCTGCGCAATGGAATGCTGAGATTACAGACAGTCTTTTAAAGGGTGCTGTTGAGATTCTAAAAAGTAAAGGAATCAAACAGGAAAATTTGCATATCCTTCGCCCTCCGGGAGCGTTTGAATTACCTGTTACCGCCCAATGGCTTATTGAGAAAGGATGCCAGGGAGTGATTGCTCTTGGCTCAGTAATTCGCGGCGAAACTCCTCATTTCGATTTTGTTTGCAATGGAACCACTAAGGGATTGGTTGAAGTATCGTTAAAATTTAATGTTCCGGTTATCTACGGCCTGCTTACCGATAATACCTGGCAACAGGCAAAAGACAGGTCGGGAGGTGCTTTGGGTAATAAAGGTGAAGAGTGCGCACTGGCATTACTGGAAATGCTTTCACTGAAAGGCGAATAACCTCTCCACAGCGCCCTTTAACCCAGGAATAAACATCAGCGGCCTACGCATACTACTATTCTTGATTTCCCTATATTCAAGCTCCATCTTCTTAAGGAAAACACGGTGGACATGGCAACGCACATACCATTAAACAACTGGTAAAGCGGACAAGAACTACCATGGAATTAATTCCGCCAACGTGTCTGTTCTTAGCTATGCAAACGATGCATTACAAAGTTGAATTGGTATAATTCAATAATGCTATTTGCTGTTTTTTTAAGGTCAGCCTAAGAAAATAATTAATAGCGCTTACGATTTTGTCGTCCGCCACCACTATTTCCGCTGCTTTTGCTTCCACCACCTGAACTCCCCCTGCTGTTTCCTCCACCTTTAGAACCTGAATTTTTCTTCTTTTTCCAGTCCCAGCGGGTGTCCCTTGGAGCTTCGGCTGTATTCACCACTACTTGCTCAGAACCGTACTTCATTCGCTGATTCACAATCCTGTCAATATACTGGGCAACATTGGCCGAAACCTGAAAATAGGAAATTTTGGGATGTACATCAATTCTTCCAATATCTTTAGCCGTAATACCCGCAGCAGAACAAATCAGACGAACCACAGCCCCTTTATTCATATTATTGTCTTCTCCGGCACTAATAGAATAAGTAATACCGCTGCCATCAATATTTCGGTTCAGTTTATCCGATCCTCCTCCGTCCGGAATAAAGCGGCTTGAACCACTACTATTGTCACGATCTCCTCTGCCGCCTACCCTGTCTCTGTCTCCACGCTCACGGCCACGCTCACTCCGTCCTCTGTCCCGGTCAGAATCTCTACCCCTATCACGTGATGCTGTATCAACATTTATATCTTCTGCATACCGGTAATGTGCACTGAACTGCTCAAACTCTACAGCAATAACGCGTGCCAGCAATTCTTCCTTTTCTATAGACGCAACCATTTTTAATGCATTGGTCATGTATCTTTCAACCTGTCGAATATCTACTTTGTCGTGAGTAAGGCGCTCGGTAAAACGGGCAATTTGTTTTTCAACAATCTGGTCAGCATCCGGTATTCTGCCCTTAACAAAATTCACCTTCATCTGCCGCTGAATATCACGAATTTTTCCTGTTTCCCGTTGATTCACAATCGCCATGGAAACACCTTTTTTACCGGCACGTCCCGTACGTCCGCTGCGATGGGTATAATTTTCTATGTCGTCAGGAAGATTGTAATTGATAACGTGCGATATACTGTCAACATCAATACCGCGGGCGGCTACATCGGTAGCCACAAGTACCTGTAATGTACGGTCGCGGAATTTTTTCATGGTGCTGTCGCGCATTGCCTGACTCATGTCTCCGTGCAACGGCAGTGCATTGTATCCGTCCATTTGCAGCTTATCGGCAACCGTTTGAGTTTCATTGCGGGTACGACAAAACACCAAACCAAAAATTTCCGGATGAAAGTCCAGCAAACGGCGCAATGCCTGATATCTGTCTTTCTCCTTCACACCATAATATATATGCTCAACGGTTGTTGCACCGCTGTTTCGTTCTCCCACCTGAATGACTTCGGGTTCGTGCATATATTTACGGGCTATCCTCTCAACCGACGACGGCATGGTTGCGCTGAACAAGAGGGTTCTTCTTGAATCAGGGGTAGAAGACAATATCATATCAATATCCTCCTGAAAACCCATATTCAGCATCTCATCCGCTTCGTCAAGCACTACTGTATGAATCTTATCCAGTTTCATGGCCTTGCGGTTCATCAGGTCAATCAACCGGCCGGGTGTGGCCACCACGACATCCACCCCGCGCTTCAATTCACGAATTTGATTTTCAATGCTGCTACCACCGTAAACAGCCAATACATTAAACTTGTGTAAATACTTACCATATTGTTCAAAGTCTCTGGAAATTTGCAAACACAACTCCCGGGTAGGACATAAAACCAATGCCTGTACACCACCCATTTCAGGTATTAAACCTGAAAGCAAGGGCAAACCAAAAGCAGCGGTTTTACCTGTTCCTGTTTGAGCTAATGCCACAATATCTCCGGTGGAATTTAATATCGCAGGAATTGCAACTTGTTGTACCGGAGTGGGTGTTTCAAAACCGAGCGCCGCAACAGCTTTGATTATTTGGTCGTTAAGACCTAATTCTGTAAATGTCATTCAATAAATAAAGTGCAAAGGTACAGCTAAATTGCATCCGCTCACGGAATTTCGTCAAATCAATGTATTTAACGCATGAATTTTGAATGCGCAAGGTAACATCCGACCGGAATCTCGGTAAAAACATTGTCCCATTAAAGCATTCCATAATGAGTAGGATGCAAACACAATTTAATGCCTTATTTTAGCAGCCAAATAAAACTTTATGCAATTACATGTTATAAATACGGGTTTTTTTAAATTAGATGGTGGTGCCATGTTTGGGGTAGTACCCAAAAGTTTGTGGCAAAAAACCAATCCTGCCGACGTAAACAATATGTGCTCGTGGGCCATGCGCAGCTTACTTATTGAGCATCAAAACCGGTTAATTCTAATGGATTGCGGTATGGGTAACAAACAGGACGATAAATTCTTCGGACATTATTATCTGCATGGTAACGATTCATTAGACCAGAGTCTTGAAAAAGCAGGTTTTACAAGAAATGATATTACAGACGTTTTGCTTACACACTTGCATTTCGACCATTGTGGCGGAAGCATTGAATGGAATAATGACCATACCGGATTTCAGACAACGTTCCCTAATGCAGTATATTGGAGCACCCAAAATCACTGGCTTTGGGCTACTCAACCCAATGCTCGTGAAAAAGCCTCATTTTTAAAGGAAAATATCCAGCCTCTGCAGGAAAGTGGTCAGTTAAAATTTATAGACCGTACAGACAGAATTTCGCCTTCCCCTTTTCAGGATATTGATATATTCTTTGCCGACGGGCATACAGAGAGCCAAATGATTCCACTCATCCGTCACCAAAATGCTACGGTTGCTTTTATGGCCGACCTTCTGCCCAGTGTAGGCCATATCCCTTTAGCGTATGTAATGGGGTACGATACCCGGCCTTTGCTTACACTTGACGAAAAGAAACTATTCCTGGACATGGCCGAAAAAGAAAAATTCGTACTGTTTCTTGAGCACGACAGCATACATGAATGTGTGCGATTACAAAGTACTGAAAAAGGACCCCGGGCAGCAAATGCAGGAAAATTAGCTGACATTCTGTAATATGAAACTTCTTGAACGCATGCGGGACGACCGCTTTCTGCTGCTTCAGGTTTTATTTATTGTGTTGTTTTCTATATTGATGCCATGGATGCAGTTCGATTTTAAAATGGTAATGAAAATTGGAAGAGTTACACCCTACATAGCCATTTGGGGTTTTGCTGCAATACTGTTTGACGCATGGGGAAGCCTGGTAAAATGCCGTGCCATAGGTGCCCGCAGCCAGTCCTCTAAAAGACGCGATTGGTTTTTCGGTATCTTCTGGATCTTTCGCAGCGCCCCAATGATGTTTGGTTTGATGATAACCTTCCTGGCAACCGATGGCGTGCGAGAGATTGATGACTCGTCGTGGAAAATGTGGCTGATTATACCCTTTGCACTTTGGTGGTTAGTACAAGGCTTTTGGTGTTATCACGTTATGGACACACAGAAGAAAACTGTTCCGGCAGCTAAGGAATTTGCCGCTGACATGGCACTAACCATGGCTTCAGCGTTTATGTTGCTGGGAATGTGGTTTTCAATGGATATGCTGCCAGAGGAATGGAACAATATGAACAATTCCCAACGTACCGAATATCTCACTGCAGGTTTTGTACTCTTTTTAATGATTCACGTGCCTGCCAATATTTTCTTCTATATAGATCGAATCAGTCAGGTAAATTCTAAAAGACAAAATATCTTCTTCTGGCTGGGAATAATTGTAACCGGATATACCGTTTTGATGTTGCCGGTATGGTTGTGAACACAGGTTCATTCATACTTTAAGGTCAGCAATAAAACAGTATATATCCTTGTACATACAAACCATTATTTTTAATTAAATTCAATCCAATTCAACCAACAAGCCTATTAATAATCAACAAATTAAACGATGGGAAATTGTTCAATTATTTTTATAATTGATATAACATAAAATATCGTTCTTTGTTGAAAATCATATCTGACGGATGAAACTAAGATATAAACTCACACTGCTTTTTGTTGCAGTCAGTGCCACTCTAATTCTGTCGTTCGGTATCTTTTCCTACTTTAACGCAAAAAAAACTATTGAAAATCAAACATTTAATAAGATTTCAGATTTGATGAATTCAAGAATCTCAAATCTTGGCAATATTGTTAATGCAAAACTTGAACTAACAAAAACCATTGCGAACACGTACCTTGCCAAGCAATTAAGATCATCCGGGCATAATGACAGTATACAGGTGAATTTGTTGCAAACACTTATTGAATATATTCAATCAGGTGTTTTTCAAAGCAACCAGAAAGTCGCGGTAGAAACTGCCGATATCGGTATTTGGAATTACCAGGGTAAAATTATCGCCAATACGAATCATGAGTTGATAGGCAGGGAACAAGACATTAACCTGCTGAACCGGGCAAAAAAAGAATCTGTTTTTTTTAACGGCTATCAACTGGATAAACATACAAATAAGTATTATTTAATGATGGTTGCAGCAATTTATAATCATTCTACCGATTCTTTTGCCGGATGTGTGGTCTTAAAAATTTCACCCGAATCAATAACAAAAATTCTAACCAGACAAAAGGGTTTGTCGCAAAATATCAGTTTCGGTGTATTCTATATGTCAGGCGACTCCCTTATAATAAATACCGAAAATAGGAATGCAGGAAACAATGAATCCACTAATGCAAATAGAATCTTTAAAACCATTCTTGAAAAGGGTGAAGACTCCACGGGACAGAAAGCTATTGAATTGGATCATTCAATTTTAGTTTCTAAGTTTTTACCGGTATTTAACTGGGGCATATACGCCTCAATACCAACCAGCGAAGCGTATGCACCTATCAATAGCATACGCGATAATACTATTCTGGCTTTGTTATTAGCATGCTTATTTTCTTTGCTCTTTGGTTTTCTTGCATCCAAACCCATTGCACTAAAAGCTAATACATTAGTAAGTGTTTTCGAACGTACAGGCCGCGGTGAAATTACAGAACTGCCTGAGTACAAGAGCAATGATGAATTTACTGAACTGGCTGCAGCCGCTAAAACAACCGTACAATACATTAAAGATATAATAGTCTATACCGAAGAAATAGGTAAAGAGAATTACGAAGTTGGAAAAATATCCCGCAGCAATAGCGATAAATTGGGTATTGCATTAGACACAATGGTATTGAATCTGAAAACATTAGCTATAGAAAACAAAAAGAACCTGGCCTTGCAGAATTCTGTTTCAGAACTAACCAGAGAACTTAGCAATGAAGTAACAATAGAAAAAATTGCTGAAAAATCGCTGCACTACCTGGCAACACACACACAATCTCAAGTAGGTGTGTTTTATTATAAAAAATCAGAAGACAAAAAACTTCATCTTGCCGCAGGTTACGGTTTACCCAATAACAATAATATTCCTGTTGTTTTACAAGCCGGTGAAGGTATTAGTGGTGAAGCGATGAAAGATAAAAAACTCATTTCTTCGAAACATGAATTACCATACCGAAAATGATGATATTGACATCCTTGATTTTGATAAAATGAATGAAGTGGTTACCGGTGCTTATCATACCATTATCGCGTTGGGGCAATAATCCTAATTTCT
Organism: uncultured Weeksellaceae bacterium; assembly: GCA_964508605.1. Taxonomy (GTDB): domain Bacteria; phylum Bacteroidota; class Bacteroidia; order Flavobacteriales_D; family CAZDUI01; genus CAZDUI01. The sequence continues at coordinate 16,147 of CAZDUI010000016.1, forward strand.
ACTATTGCGTTTATTTTATACCGAATTATTTCTACTGTTTTCGGTAACCATTTATAGAATCTTTGGGCTTTCACTTCTACTTCTCTTTTTTACGAAGTATGCCCAAAAAAGGAAATAATCATTCTATTTTCAATCTTCTTTGCCAAAGAACTACAATTTCTCCTTCGAGTATCATGGACAATGTTATAGTAATTGTACTCGTAACATATGCCGTATACAACCATCCCTCAGGTGCTATAGTCATACCACACCCCGAACATGATAACGATAAACTATCCTTTTTAGATTTTGCATCTTCGGAAAGGGATACGACCAAAACACCACTTTTGGGTACTGAATTTTCTATTTTTTGATTTTTCCCGTCAGTATTTCTCAACAAGAGTTCACCTTTAATGATTTTTTGAGAAATTCCCTGGGGTAAGATTAACGATGTAAAAATTGCAATCAAAAATGTTTTAATGTTCATAATTAGATAGTTTATTGAATGGTTTTTTTAGCTTTAATCTTCTTTATCGTCTTAGTAATGCCAGCATCAGTATTTGAGTAGATTATATAAGTATCCAATTGGGAGCAACACGGGAATATAGCAAATTTCACTTCACTTCTTAAATGCTCGGCATTTTCGAAACTGGCAGACCTTTTTAACTCTGCAAGATCTGTCATCCACACCGAAATATCCTTTTGCAAATCGACCTTCTGGCTTCCTCTGTTATAAGTATTCATCATTTCTTTCAATTCATCAGCAGTACAGGATAACCATTTTAAATTGGGATAATTGCCGGGTTTTACGCTTAATAATCGGGTATAATAAGGCTTTATGCCCTTCCAGCCTACTGCAAGCATGTCGTACGCCAAAATTTCGTTCAGGTTTTCGCTGTACAGTCCATCCCTTTTTTGTACACGATTAAAAGAATTCAACTTATCAGGCAAAAGGTAAACGTAAACCCTGTCAAAGCCTTCATCATCAATTTGAAAAGAGACTTTTTCATATTTAATTTCAGCCTTCTTACCGGTAGATGGGTCCGTAAAACTCATTGTTTTACGCATCGCAGTAGATTCCAGAACATAGCGGTCAATATTTTTAAAACCGGGCGTAGTTACAGCAACATTAAATCCGGGACGTATTCTAACATAACCCAGTTGTTCCATCATATTATCCAAGTTCATATTAAATTCCTGTACAAAAACATTTAACTCTCTTTTATACTCCTCATCAGCAGATTTTTTGGAATCTTCCCTATATTTTTCTACCAGTTGTTGCTGCTGATTATAATAATTATCTCGTACCTTTTTTGCTGCATCGGCATAAGCTTTTTGCTGTTTCAAATAAAAATCCTGCAGCATTTTAATCTGTGGCAACTGTCCTTCAGACCTGCCCTGACGCAATTTGGCAAATTCACTGAATTCAATTCCGTTCGAAGCAATCTTGGATGCCATACTATCCACTTCCCAAAGATTTTTATCCAAATTGTTTACATAGAGATCTAGTACCTCACCCTTGCAGCTACGATGAATAGCTGGAACTCTTTGACCAAATTCAACTGTAGCCAGCAACGACCCGTTAAATTGCGAATTTTTTATTGCTCGTATTTTTGAGGGGTCAATACAAGAACATTCATTAGATTTAGCTGCGGCTGTAGATTCAGAAGAACTAACAGTATCCGCCGGGTACTGTTCTGACATGGACGGACCGCCCTTTCTCTTTCGATTTCGGTTTACTTCACCTGTTGATTCCTCATTGAAATATCTCACCGTATCACTACCAGATATTGCACCACACTCTCCGGCAAAGGAATAATACAAACTATCGGTATAGCGCGAATCACCGGCATTCTTGCCAAGGTCACTCACTTTTTGTAAGTAAGCCGGCGGGTAAAAATCCATGGTAAGAATGTCCACTGGAGTCAGAAATTTCTCAAGGGACTTAGGATTCACCCAATTCACCTGACCATCAGGCATTATTTCCCCGTCAAACAACATCATACCCGGTTGATTCGGATTTCCCGGTACGTCCGCAATGATGGGATTCCGTTTGTTGATGTCAAGTTTTTTTCCATTCTGCCAGGGTTGAATATAAAACATCCCTCCGGTTTCAAGCAATTCACCATTACTTGTGGTACTTAATCCGGCATTCATAATATCGGTGGCGTTCAGGGCCTCCTTTAATTCCAATATAACTTCTCCCTGAACAGGATTGCCATTTTCATCAACAAATGCATTTTCAGGTACTGAAAGTAATATTCCGGCCGGAGAAATTAATAGCGTATCATCCTTTACATCCAGCGTATAATAATTTGAAGGCATTTGCTCATTCACATCTGTATATTCTTCGCCCAAATGATGTTTGACATCTTTTTTAATTTCTTTTTGAGCTACCTCTTTTGTTGAATCACTATTTTGAGAATTGATAATCATTCCAACGGTTAAAACAATTCCAGATGCACCCAAACCGCCCAGTCCGTAACGAAACAAATTCTGAGTACTGTGATATTGTTTTTTTGCTTTCTTAATCTGAATTTTCATTGCATGCAATTTCAATCCTTCTATTAGCTGTCGCTGAAGTTCAACATCTTTCCTAAAATCAGCATCGTTATTCATGCGCGATTCAAAAGCCCTCCTTTCCTCATCGTTCAATTGATTCATAAGATACTTTTCAATCAGTTTTATATCGTTTAATTCGTTGCGCATAGCTTTCAGATTAACGGTTTGACAATTGGGTTTGTAAAGTGCGCAGCGCTTCTTTTTCCGATTCCAGACACTTGTATTTCTGTGTCTTAGCCGCATTTTCACTACTCATTTTCAAGATTCGTGCAATATCCGCCATAAGCAGCATTTCCACATAAAACATATTCAATAACCTGAATCATTTATCACCAAGAGAAGCTAATGCCTTTTCAGCCAAATCGTATTTCTCTTCTCGTACCTGAATTTCTATGTCTGCAACATCTTGTTCAACAGATATTTTCTCGGCATCTGATATCCTATTTCGGCGCAATAATTCGTCTTTCCATAAAAAGCGACAAACACTGTACAAATATGTTCCCTCAGCACAATTCAATTCAAACTCCGGATTCATTGCCTTTTTATGAAATACAAGCAGCGCCTCCTGAAAAATATCATCTGCATCGGCTTTTGAGCCTCCTCTCGTGAGAATCATCCTTTGAATATGTGGTAAATTTCTGTACAAAATCGCAAATGCTTTCCGGTTTTTTCCTTCCCGTATTAATGTAAGTACCTTGTTGGAATTATTGGTTGTTTTCATAGCTGCTTTCTTCATTAATGGAGAATTGAACCCAAAGGTAACCGGTTTAATATGCTCATTTTTCGAAAAAATTTTTATCACCCTCATAAATAATTCTATTTCAATAGAATAAAACCATAACGAATGAATGGAAAATATAAAACTCATTCCTGAACAAGGGAAAAGTACATCCATACAATTGAAAGCCCATATATGCAAGCAAAATATTAACTACATTCGCTATAATGGGTAACTTTTATAACAGGTACTGTGGCACTGTTTCATCACATCATTTGCGGTTGCCTTTTGTTGTAATTTCACTCATTTTCATTTGGTTTTCATCAGCAACGGCTCAATTGCGACCTGATTCTACATACGGTGTATGGCTTGACCAAAAGAAGCCCGACTCAACCCGAATACAGGCAATGGACGATTACATCTGGAATCATTACATGTTTAACAACCCCGATTCTGCATTTATTTTATCGGAAGATTTAATTCGGTTCACTGAAAAAACCGGGAATAAAAAATGGATGGCCACCATTTTGAACACACAAGGGGCAACATTTTACGTACGGGACGACTATGTAAATGCCGTAAAGTATTACGACCGCAGTCTTAGAATCAGGGAAGCATTGCACGACAGTGTCGGAATTGCAGCTTCATTACACAATATTGCCAATGTATTACAGCAAATGCAACAGTACAAGGAGGCTATGCTATATTTTAACCGAAGTCTGGAAATAGCGCGTAAACAAAAGGACATGCAAGGTATAGCCTACTCACTTGCCAGTATATCTAGTATCAGCAGAGAATTAAAAGATTACCCCAAAGCCATAAGCTACCAGCAAGAAAGTCTTGAAATAAAAAAGAAATTGAACGACCGTAAAGGAATGTCAACCTCATTAAACAACTTGGGAAATATTTATAAAGAATTGAAAGAATACGACAAAGCACTGGATTATTACAAGCAAAGCCTGGAAATTGATAGAGAAATGAACGACAATACCGACATTTCTGCCTCACTAAATAATATTGCCAACATTTATTTGCTGAAAGGAAAATATGATTCTGCCCTTGATATAGCAACCGAATCGATGGCACTTGCAAAAACCAGCAATGCGCCCAGCATTATCCAGGAAAACGCTATTCTATTGTACGACTTACATAAAATCAAAGGCAATTTCAGGTCGTCTCTTGAAATGTTTGAATTGTATTATCACATTAAAGACAGTTTACAAAATGAAGAAAATAAAAAGTCGGTATTACAGCAGCAGTTCAGGTACGAATATGGCCGAAAGGCAGCGGCCGACAGCACGTTACGGGCGGAGGAGCACAAGGTTCAAATGGCAAAAAACAAAGAAATGGAAGCCATTGCCGAAAAGCGTGAAATTGAATTAGCATCCAAACGAAAAAGTGAGTACTTTTTATACTCAGGTCTTGGATTGGTAATTATTTTCAGTTTATTTATTTTTAACCGGTTCAGAATTACGAGAAAGCAAAAGTCAATTATTGAAATTCAAAAGCAGGTAGTTGAAGAACGGCAGAAAGAGATGCTGGATTCGATAAAATACGCGCAAAGAATACAGCAAGCCCTTTTAAAGGAAGAAGAACACGTTACAGACAGGTTACCGCCTCATTTCATTCTTTATTTGCCTAAAGACATTGTTTCGGGCGACTTTTACTGGAGTTTCGAGCGCGGAAACACGCTCTATCTGGCAGCAGCAGATTGTACTGGCCATGGTGTACCCGGCGCATTTCTAACCATGCTGGGAACCAGTTTTCTAAATGAAATTTGTGGCAGTGCACCGGACATAACTCCCGGTGAAATTCTAGATCAACTGCGGGATAGGTTTATAAAAGAACTTAGCACTACCGACCGCCAAACACTAAACGATGGAATGGATATTTCGCTGGTGGCGTTATCCCGTGCAGAAAAAGATGGCCTTATGTCCCTGCAATGGGCCGGAGCCAACAATCCTTTATGGATTTTTAATCCCAGCCGTGCACAATGGCCTGACTCCCTCATCTTTGGGGAGGGATGGGCAGAGGTAAAACCTGACAAACAACCCATAGGCAAATTCGATAACCCCAAACCTTTTACCACCCATACCATAGAATTGCAAAAAGGCGACACCTTTTACATTTTTACTGACGGTTTTCAGGACCAGTTTGGGGGTGCGAACAGCCATTCAAGAGGTAAAAAATTCAAGGCTTCCAATCTTAAAAAATTACTGCTAAATATTCAGCATGAAAATATGCATGAACAAAAGTCTGCCTTGTACAAAGTTTTTCAAAACTGGAAAGGAGAACTGGAGCAAATAGATGACGTCTGTATTATTGGTGTACGCATCTAATCTTTCATCTTGTCCCATTGGTAAATACCCGTCGGGTTCAGACATACACTCAGCCAAAACCTTGCTTCACTTTTGGCCGCAACACCGGGAAAGTCTGATATATTGCCTAAAACATGCGACATCAACTGAAAGTGAAGGTGCGGATACCAGTTCCCGTTTTCATCGTTGGTTCCCAATTGGCAAAAAGCCTGTCCTGCTTTAATAAAACTGCCGGTTTTTAAATTATTTAAACATTGCCGGTTCAGATGACCGTACAATGTATAAAATTCTACACCTTGCAAACTATGCTTCAGAATAATGGTTGGTCCATAATTGCCGGCGCCCGCATTATCGGCAAGACCAAATACAATTCCATTAAAAGGAGCAATAACAGCAGTACCAGACGGTGCCCATACGTCCCATCCCAAATGAATCGTGCGGGGCTCTTCGCCGACAAACAAGGCATGTTTTGCATATACAGGCCGGTCTTCGGCATATCCTCCTATGCCATATACCTGTTGGTATCCGCTGCATCTATCAAATATGTATTCAGCATAAGTGCCATCTAATGCGGAAGGATTGTGAATGCTTAAATCAACATTTATATATTTAAACCCGCTTCCTTCCAGTAAAGCCGGCGGTTGATATTCCAGCCGGCGCAATACATGCTCTACATTCTCAGAAATTCCCTGCAACGGATTATTTACAAATGTTTTTCCAACCATAATAATTTGGCTTGCATAATACTCTGCGCCATCGTCCATGCATACCACACTGTGGTGGGTATCATACTTAATTGACTGTACTCTACTGAAAATTCTATGAATTCCGTTCTGATGAAAAATTAACCACTTTACGCGTTCTCCACTGATTGCATAAGATTCAAGAATTTCATTTGCACCGCAACTTTTAGTATCCTCCATTTTATTCATGGTTCGGTTAATGCCGGAACAAGGTCTAGCCAAACGGGCAAATGGTCGCTGTACCCCCCAAGATACCTTGGACCGGAATACGTTCTGAACAAGGTATGCCCCGTGTACTGGGTATCTTCCATTAATAACCACGACGCCTTAAAAATGTGCGCTATACCTTCGTTCACTTTTAAGGTAGACTTGTTATTCAGCATACCGGAGGTAACAACCATCTGATCTAAAATACCCCAGTGCCCCTGAAATTTATGACTTCCCTCCTTACCTGTTTTTTCGTACATCAAATTAAACAACTGATTGTCTTTCAGATTATCCCGATCGTGCGTCGCATCCAGAACTACATGCATGCTTTCGTCTTCCGGATGATCATTAAAGTCGCCAGTTATCACAATATTTGCGTTGGGGACAACCGAAAATATACTATCTACAATGGTTCTTACCAGCTTTGCAGCAAAATTCCTCTTGGGTGCTGTTGCAAGTGCCCCCCCCATTCTGCTGGGCCAGTGGTTTACGAAAAAATGCAGCGTATCTCTGTTCATTACTAATCCTTTCACATAAAGAATATCCCGGGTAGCCCTGCTGCCCTCTTCAGCAAACACAACCGGAATTTTTCGGGCAGTAACCAAGTTAAATTTCGCCTTACGATAAATCAAAGCCACATCAATACCTCTGCTGTCGGGCGAATCAAAATGAACAACGTCATATCCTGCCAGGCGCAGCGCCGTTCGCTCCACCAGTTCTCGAACCACCATCTTGTTTTCAACTTCGCAAAAACCAAACAAATCAACCGGTTCCCATCCCCCCACGGCAACGATAGATTTACTCATATTCATCAGTTTGGTGTAATACCTGCTTTCTGTCCATGCATTCTGACCGTCGGGAAGAAAGGCTTCATCATTGGTAAGGGAATCATTATATGTATCAAATAAATTCTCCTGGTTCCAGAATGCGATTCTGAAAGCATTTGAAGGCCTGCTGTCGTATTGAGAATACGAAGGTAATGTATCGGTTTGTGCAAAGGAAAGGCTCACAGAGATAGCGCAAAGAATCGTCTGCAATATCTGTTTAGCCGCTATCATTACACCTTTATCCTATCGTATGTTGTACCTTCTTTGCTGTCGCGAATCTCAATGCCTGCTTCTTTCATACGATTTCGAATGGTATCTGCCATTAAAAAATTCCGGGCATTTTTTGCGTCGGTACGTAAATCAATCAGCAGCTGAATGAGCTGATGTTGTAATTCCGTATCGTCAGCCTGTGCAACAACAGGCCGCACACCAAGTATTTCTACAACAAACTGTTGCATAGCAGTTTGAAGAAGAGTACGGTTTGCTTCGTCAATACATTGCTTACCATCGTTAACCGAATTGATCAACTTTACGGTTTCAAAAAGTCTTGCCACCAGCACCGGGGCATTAAAGTCATCACTCATGGCTTGGTAATATCCGTGAATAATTTCAGTAGCAATCACATCGGTCTTTTCAGATGGCTTAATCTGCTCTAAAGTTTCCATTGCCTTAAAAAGACGCTCATAAGCCTTTTCTGCGGCATCCAGCGCATCTCCGCTAAAATCGAGTGTACTGCCGTAATGCGCCTGCATCATAAAAAAACGCACCACCATAGGATGATACGGCCGGGGCAATAACGGAGAAGTTCCCTGAAACAATTCATCGGGTAACAACGTGTTTCCCGTACTCTTGCTCATTTTCTTTCCGTTCAGGGTAAGCATATTACCATGAATCCAGAAATTCACCGATTTATGCCCGCATGTACCTTGATTCTGGGCTATCTCGCACTCGTGATGCGGGAATTTCAAATCCATTCCTCCACCGTGAATATCAAAATGTTCACCTAAATACTTCCGGCTCATAGCGGAACACTCCAAATGCCACCCCGGAAATCCATCGCTCCAGGGGGACGGCCACCGCATGATGTGCGAAGAAGAAGCTTTTTTCCATAAAGCAAAATCGCGAGAATCCCGCTTTTCATTTTGTCCGTCCAAATCTCGGCTGCCTGCCAAAAGTTCCTCTATCTCCCTTCCGCTTAATTCTCCGTATTGAAAAGATTCGTTATATTTTAAAATATCAAAATAAACCGAACCGTTCTCTTCGTACGCCAGGCCTTTATCAATCAAAACCTTAATCATTTCAATCTGCTCAACAATATGTCCTGTGGCCGTTGGCTCAATATCCGGCGACAGCGAATTAAACTGACGCATAATATCATGAAAATACAAGGTGTATTTTTGAACAATCTCCATAGGTTCCAATTGTTCCAGCCGGGCACGTTGACTGATTTTGTCTTCTCCCTGATCGGCATCATTCTCCAAATGACCCGCATCGGTAATATTTCGTACGTACCTAACCTTGTACCCCAAATGCTTCAAATACCGGTACATCATATCAAACGATATAAAAGTACGGCAATTGCCTAAATGAAGATAGTTGTACACTGTGGGTCCGCAAACATACATGCCCACAAAAGGTGCATTCACAGGAACAAAAGGCTCCTTATTTCTTGTCAGTGAATTGGTAATATGTACCGGGTATTTCTCAAATAGCTGCATATCAACGAAGGTCTAAATCCAACCCTATAAATGTTAAAAGTTCTTTTCTTACCTCTGAATTTTGAAAAGCCCCGCCATATTCAGCTGTTACTGTGCTGCTGGCAATATCTCTGATGCCTCTGGAGTTAACACAAAGATGCTTGGCATCAATGATACAGGCAACGTCCTGTGTGCCCAAAATGTTTTGCATCTCATTTACAATCTGCAAAGTAAGTCTCTCCTGAACCTGTGGACGCCTTGCGTAATAATCAACAATTCTGTTCATTTTGCTAAGACCAATCACAGTTCCTTTACTAATATATGCTACGTGCGCTTTACCTACAATAGGAAGTAAATGATGTTCGCAGGTTGAATACAATGTTATGTTTTTTTCAACCAGCATTTGCCCATATTTATAGGGATTCTGAAATACCGACGAACCGGGTTTTTCTTCCGGCAGTAACCCGCCAAACAATTCTGTAACATACATCTTAGCTACACGATGGGGAGTTCCCTTCAGACTCTCGTCCTGAAGGTCCAGGCCTAAGGTTTCTAATATACCCCTTACATGTTTTTCAATAATAACCTCTTTCTGTTCAACACTCAATGCAAAAGCATCTGCACGCAATGGTGTTTGTCGGTTTCCTGAAAGATGCTCATCTCCCGCAGCATCCATCTGCTCAGTTTCAGAAGAATGAATTGTATCGCACATAATATCATTTTAAGCCCGCAAAGGTACAATAAAACCTAATACTTTGCGAATCCTGATTGCCTCTCTTGTCAAATTCTAAACCGTGGCATGTCAATAGAAAGCGTTCACTGATTATTTCTTATAACGCTTCTATTTCACAGTAACACTTTGGTTATTCCTTCAGTGTTCTCTTCAACCCAACATCTGAAAAACCAACAGACTACTTAGATACGCCATTGCGGTAAAAATAAAAAACTGTAGTGCAGGCCATTTCCAACTCCGGGTTTCCTGGCGCATTACCGCTATTGTGCTCATACATTGCAGGGCAAAAACATAAAACAATAACAAACTGAGAGCAACCGGATAAGAAAATTTAATTGCCCGCAGCCCTTTGGCCGATTGTTCGTCTTCCTCCACACTATATATCGTGGCCATTGTTCCAACAAAGACTTCGCGGGCGGCAAAACTATTTACCAGTGCTATACCAATTTTCCAGTCAAAGCCCAGAGGACGTATTGCCGGCTCGATGGACTTACCTATGTATCCAAGAAAAGATACTTCCAGTAAAGCAGAATTTAACTTTCGTTCTAAATCTTGTTTTTCGTCTTCCGATTCTGCACTTTGAATGGCTGTTTCATAATTATTTCGCACTTCATCGCGTTCTCCTGTGGGCCCAACATAACTCAATGCCCATAGCACCAGCGACGCCAAAAGAATAATTTTACCCGCCTCAACCACAAAAGTTTTACCCTTATTTCGCATGGTAATAAGCACAGTGCGTCCCGATGGGGCTTTATAGGCCGGTAATTCAAGAAGAAAGCTGCTTTTATTATCAGATTTCAGGAATTTGTTCACCGTGGCCGCCACCACCATTCCCGCAATTAGCCCGAGTAAATATAAGCCCAACATAAACAAGGCTTGCACTGAAAAAATACCCCACACATATTCGTCGGGTACAATAAACGCAACCAGAAATACATACACCGGCAGTCTTGCCGAACAACTCATCAAGGGAATAATAAACATGGTTATTATCCGCTCCTTTTTATTTTCAATGGTTCTGGCAGCCATAATGCTTGGTACAGCACAGGCAAAGCCACCCACCAAGGGTATTACTGCTTTTCCGTTCATTCCAAACTTTCGAAGTATTCCATCGCTCATAAAACTTACCCGGCTTAGATAACCGCTATCTTCCAAAATGGTAATCAATCCAAAAAGAATCATAATTTGCGGAAGGAACACCAATACTCCGGCAAGACCCGGCAAAATTCCATCTATTAAAACGTCAGCCAGTACACTCTCAGGCAACGATTCTGCAATTTTCCCTCCTAACCAGGAAAAACCGGTATCTATCCAATCCATGGGATAAGCGGCGATTGTAAATACAGCCTGAAAAAGAAAAAAGAAAATCAGTAGAAAAATGAAAAGTCCCCCAACCGGATGGGTTACAAACCTATCTAAACGACGGCTAAGCGCTTGCTTTTGTTGTTGTCTGGTATTAATTAATACAGACCGTACTATTTTGTCCATAGCGCCGTAACGCTCATTTATTTCAAGCAATTCGCTTTTATAAGTGTCGTACTGATGTTTGGCTGCAATGTCTGCTAACTTTTGCTGAATTCCGGCATTATGAATATTTCTGTAATTATTTAAATTTTTAAACGCTGTGTAATTATTCCACTCCGGAAAACTCAATTTTACATCCTGAAGCGCTTTGCCACCCAGTTCCTGTGAATTACTGAATGCTTTCATAGAAACCGAAACACCGTTTTCTATTCTTGTAAGCAATTCCTTCACTCCTAACCCACTTCGGGCACTTATTCCCAACACCGGAACCCCCAATTGTTCACCCAACATTTTCATATCTACTTCCTGCTTCTGTTTAAGCAGTAAATCCATCATATTTAGGGCAAGTACCACAGGAATTCCCAATTCAATAATCTGGGAAGCAAAAAATAAATTTCTGAGGATATTGGTAACATCTACCACCAGCACTACTACATCCGGATAGTCTTGATGGTTCGGGTTCAGTAAAATGTCCTGAACGACCATTTCGTCCTGCGAATTTGCAGATAACGAATACGACCCCGGTAAATCCATAAGCGCAACCGGTACACCTGAAGGAAGTAATATATTGCTTATACGCTTTTCAACAGTAACGCCTGGAAAATTTCCAACCTTTTGGTTCATTCCCGTTAACCTGTTGAACAAGGTTGTTTTACCGCTGTTAGGGTTTCCCACCAGCGCAACCTTCAGCAGCTTTTCTTCCATCGCCATAGTACAAAGATGCAAACTACCGTCACAGTATCCAATCCCACAAAAGCGGTATTCTGGAGAAATGTGTTAATACCACTTACCTTAATACGATTGTTCTGAAATTTCAGGGTCGTTCAATAACCTCAATATCTGATAATACAATAGGCATACCGCGGGTACATGCTCCTGAAAATGCCTTTGAGGGAATGAATGTAAATTTCATCTTTAATCCATTCACAAGATAAGACGAATCCAGTGCCACCGGAAAATAAACTGTTTGCAGCAATAATTCCTTTTTCTCGTTTTCTCCATCTAAAATACGAATGAGAAAATTACAGCCACTACTGTAAAAGTCTGTCGTAACTTCACCGGTTACAGGCCCCTGCCGGCTTGGATTTTCATCAAACAGTACATTGTCTATTTCAATTGAATTCCCTTCCATTACTTTATCTGCCTGGGTTCCGTTATCTTTATTTTTCTTTTTATCAGAACACTTTGAAGAACTGAATAGTATCAAACTTCCCACGGTAAATACAAAAATTATCGTTCTCATATCGTTAAAATATATCGGCACTGTGTACAAACACAGTGCCGACTCTGTAATATATCAATAAAATCTTATTTGGAAACTACCACCCTTTGCACTTTCTGGAAATTGCTGTTTCCAAAGCGAACAAAATAAACGCCTGCAGCCAGTTGACCGGCATTAAAGGTATGAGAAAACTCTCCTCCAACCGGTTTCACATTAGCAGACAATACCGTTTTGCCGTTAAAATCGATAACATCAAGCACTACCTCCTGACTTTCAAAGATCCCTTTTGCCTGGGTAATGATGGATTCTGCGTTATAGACAGCCGTCATGGTTAAATCTTTGTAAAAAGGATTCTCTTCGATGCCTATAGAATTCTGCAGGTTGAAGGAGAAAATTCGGGTTCTTGGGTTACCACTAATTAAGTACTCTCCTGTATACCAGAAAGTAGTTCCGTCGGGATCTAAGCTCATGTGTGCATAATCGCCATAACGGTCGGTAGCCGTTTGTGAGCCGGTCCCTGAGATGGCAATCGTTTCGGCAACCGTCATGGTATTCAATGCATCATTAGCATATCTGCCTGTATATCTGATTCCCGGGTAAATAGTTCCGGAAGGGTCGGTATGGCTATAGCCCATGCCTATATTTCCCTGATTATCCATAGCAATACTGCTCATCCAGCGGCTTCCTGTTCCGTCAGGTGCATAAGTGGATTCCTGAAAAATCTGCCAGTCACCATTGTTTGCATCCCGCAGTTCCCACCAGCGAATTCCTGAACGGTTGGAGCCCAGGTCAACAGCACATGATAATACTACTGAACTGTAGCTAACCCATCGCATGTATTGAACGCGATACATAAGTACCTGTTGAATGGCGTCAATTTTTTGAGAAACACCCGGCTGAGCAATATTGGCAAAGCCACCACTAAAGTTAATGTCCAGAGAAGAAACTGCAAGAGTCTTATTTAAGGTAATTGCTGTATTAGATGTTGTTACCCAGTCGGTAGTGAAGTTGAAAATTCTAATTTGATCCTGAGTTACGCCTGACCATGCATTATCTTCAACATTGAAGAAGTAGCAAGGGGTACCATTGGGCGGAAGATCTCCATCGGCATCTGCCGGAAGCACACTTCTAAAACCCTGGTTGGCAGCACCAGTAGCAGAAAGAGCAATCATTTCAGCACCTGAATTTCCAGCCAACATCTTAGACCGGTTAAAAACTATGGCCGTTTTATTACTGTTGCTGGTTGCATAGTAACCGTCCCACCAAATGCTGTATTTTGGATAATCAGGAAACTGAGTAAGATTAAAGCTGTATGCGTAATAGGTTCCCATGGGGTCGCTTGAAGTGGACACAGCCAGCAGTACACCATTGCTTGGGCTTTGACGGAACTGACTGATAAACCAACGGTCGGCATGACGGTCGTACATAACAATGGGGTCTCCCAAATTCTGACTACCGCTCCATAATGTACTTAAAGAAGCCTGACTATTGGCAGGTGTACCATTTTTATTGAATACGCGCCAACTGGTATTAACCGCCTGAACATAGTGATTGGGGCCTGCTGCACCGGTTGGATCGGGCGGATATCCTGAGCCACTCATTCCATTCCAGCTAACAATAGGTGCGCGCATTTGACGTGTACCGTTTTCAGACTGAATGGTATTCACATCGGTGTACTCACCTGCGGCATTTTCCACAGGCATCAAAGAGCGTCTTTGCTTCACTTCATACCCCTCTTTAAACACGTCTACCAGCTCTACCGTTTCCGGCCAGTCGCGAAGCGCAGGCGTTATCATAAAATCAACCGGACGGGATACTTCTACCTCTTGTCCATATTTATTGGTAACAGTATAGGTGTGACCATCTGCCTGCGCAAACAACCCTGAAACACCGAAAATGCTACCTGAAATCAATAAAAATGTAGATTTGTTCATGTTTTTCTGTTTAAAATCGGCCACAATTTACGAATATCTTCCTGAATTATCACTACCGTTTATATAAATTTATTTCTTAACCGGAGCAATTCTCCTACTTTTGAGTTCGTCCGGAACAATAATATTACTGAATGATAATACTTATTTTGTTGCTATTGCATTCATTGACACCGCCAGGTGTTGTGCCCCATGACTATTTTGTCAGCTACACCACCATAACGCAGGATAGTAAAACAGGTATTTTGCAAATTCACCTGAAACTGGCCGGGCACGATTTGGAAAAATATTTTGAAAAAAAAGACATAAAACTCAGTCTTGAAGATAGCAATAATACTAAAAATCAGGAATCTATTTCAAAATGGATGAGTGCAAATTTTAAAATGTATGACGGAAGCTCAGAGATGGTTTATCATTTTTTGGGGTATGAGATTAATGATGCCGACGAACTGGAAATTTTTGCGGAAACTACAAATTCTATAAAGACAAATTCATTAAAAGTATCAAACACCATGCTCCTTGATTTGTTTCCTTTGCAGGAGAACATAATTCATCTTGAATTTAACGGGAAGAAAACACAAACAGGTTATTGCACACAACAACAAAAAGAACAAATATTTAACTTTTAAATAATTACATGAAACATTTTACTCTTTTGGTTCTTTCAGCATTTATTGTAAACGGATTTTCAAGTGCACAAACCGATAAGTTCAAGCAGTTCAAGGAAGAGTGGGCCACACCGAATATTTACCGTACGGCATCAGGGGCTCCGGGTCATGGTTATTATCAGCAGCGGGCAGATTATGATATTAAGGTATCATTGAATGACGCTGAACAAAAGCTGACCGGCGAAGAATCCATAACTTATTATAATAATTCACCTGATCCGCTGGAATATTTGTGGCTCCAGCTGGACCAAAACATGCGTGCTCAGGGCAGTATTACAGGAATTACCCAAACCGGCGAAATCAATGCTCAGATGGGATTTGAATCGATAGCTCCGTTGCATAACAAATTTGAAGGTGGATTTAAAATTACAGAAATAACGGACGCTCAGGGAAAAACCCTGCCCTATACCATCAATAATACCATGATGCGTATAGACCTTTCAGTTCCTTTAAAGCCCGGCGCCAAATATTCCTTTAAAGTAAAATGGTGGTATAACATTAACAACCGAATGGAAATAGGTGGCCGCTCAGGATATGAGTATTTTGCTGAAGACGACAATTACTTGTACACCATTGCCCAATTCTACCCCCGCATGGCTGTTTACAACGAAGTGGAAGGCTGGCAGCACAAGCAATTTTTAGGACGTGGTGAGTTCACTTTGTGTTTTGGTAATTTTAAAGTAGCCATTACCGTACCGGCAGATCATACAGTCGCCTCAACCGGTGTGCTTACCAATAGCTCTGCCGTACTTTCTGCTGCACAAAACGCACGTTTAAAACAGGCAGCCAGTGCAACAGAACCCGTGTTTATTGTTAGTCCTGATGAAGCGCTGGCTAACGAAAAAAGCAGAGTAAAAAATACGAAAACGTGGATTTTTCAGGCAGAAAATGTCCGTGATTTTGCCTTTGCTTCCAGCAGGAAGTTCATTGTGGATGCAATGGGTGTAAAATTCGGAAACCGCACAGTGATGGCCATGAGCTACTACCCCAAAGAAGGGAACCCACTTTGGGAGCAATACAGCACTAAAATTGTTGCCCATACTCTTAAAACATACAGCAAGTACACTTTTGATTATCCATATCCGGTTGCCATTTCTGTACACAGCAAAGATATTGGTATGGAATACCCCATGATTTGTTTTAACGGCGGTCGTCCGGACCCTGACGGAACCTATTCTCAACGAACCAAATACGGTATGCTGGGTGTGATAATTCATGAAGTGGGACACAACTATTTTCCAATGATTGTTAACAGCGACGAACGTCAGTGGACATGGATGGACGAAGGATTGAATACATTTTTGCAATATCTGACCGAACAGGAATGGGAGCGCGGGTACCCCTCTCATCGCGGACCGGCCTATAAAATTGTGGATTATATGAAAGGCGATAAAAACAATATACGCCCTATAATGACCAACAGCGAGAGCATCTTTCAATTTGGAAACAATGCATACGGCAAACCTGCAACTGCATTGAATATTTTACGAGAAACCGTAATGGGCCGCGAATTATTCGACCATGCCTTTAAAACCTATGCCCGCAGGTGGATGTTTAAACATCCGTCGCCTGAAGATTTTTTCAGGACCATGGAAGATGCAAGTGCCGTAGACCTTGACTGGTTCTGGAGGGGATGGTTTTATTCTACCGACCAATGTGATATCAGTTTAGATAAAGTTACCGCTTTCAGACTTAGCAGCATGAATCCTGAAAAAGAAAAGCCTATTTCTAAAAAAGAATATCAGGAAAGTCAGGAGCGGAATTTTATTGGTGACACACGGAATAAAGAAGATATAAAACAAACCGTAAATGAAGTGGATCCAAAAGCTAACGATTTTTATAACACCTATGATCCATTTAAAGTAACAGATTCAGACCGGCAAAGATATCAGCGCTATTTGAGTACTCTTTCCGATAAGGAAAAAGCCATTCTTGACAAGGGAGGTTATTATTATCAAATGGATTTCTCGAATTTGGGAGGCCTGGTGATGCCCTTAATTCTGGAATTTACATTTACCGATAACACCACTGAAGTGTTGCGTATACCGGCTGAAATATGGAGAGTAGAAAACGATAGCGTCAGCAAGGTGTTTTACTTTCAAAAAGAACTTCAAAAAGTAGTTTTAGACCCGTTTCTTGAAACCGCCGACTGCGATTTAAATAACAACCACTGGCCGCGGCAGATTATTCCGTCAAAGTTTGAATTGTATAAAATGCAGAATATTGACAGAAGAGGCAGGCCGGTTGACCGCGACAACCCGATGCGCAACGAACGCAATTAAAACTGTAATGATTTATTAAAAATCTACCCGCAAGCTTACCAGAGCATTTATTCCGGGAGCCGATATTCCACTGGAGTACGTGCGGTACAACTGATTGGTAAAGTTTTCAAGTGCTGCAGTTATTGTAATTCCATCGTTGTTTGCATAGGACACCCTTGCATTGAGGGTGTACCATGCAGGACTATAAGGATTTCCATTGCTGTCCGTTGCATATAAATAAGGCTTCTCTTTTTCAGAAGGAGCCAAGTTGCTAAATGATACCGAACCGGCATAATCGGCCGATAATTCAGCTGTGATTCCCTTTCGGGTATATGATATGCGTGAGGTTCCGAACCAGGGTGCAGCATGGCGTAAAGGAGCAATACTTCCATCATCCAGTTCTTCTTCTCCAACCTGATAATTAAACCGTGTTTTAAATGCAAAACCCGATTCGTGTTTCAGTTCAATGCCTACCGACCCCCCATATACCCATGCAGCAGCCGCATTTTGAATTGAATATAATTTGCTTAATTCACCGTCATATTCCAGCGAATCCAAATCGTTAAAAGTTGCAGGGCGCCTTACCATTGCGTTTAGAAGCCGTGTATAATAACCGCCCACATCCAGCTTCAACAAACCGCTGAATACGTGTGTTGCACTCGCATCCAAACTCAACGCATATTCAGGCTTGAGTGAAGTATTGGGTATTATTAAATTACCCGGTTCACTGTCAAATACTTTACCTGCATCATCAATATTGGGCGCCCTAAAACCACTCCCCGCATTAACATTTAGCTGTGTATTCTGTCCCGGATTCCAAACCAGGCCCAGGCTACCTGATGGTGCGCCATTTTGCATGGTAATATCAGGATTCGGGACAGGCACAAAAGCAGTATCTATCATACCTGTCATGGCCATTATCTGGTATCTTCCCCCTGCCTGAAAAACAAGAACATCGCGACGGGTTTCTTTAATGAACTGCCCGCCGGGAATAGTTTCCTGCTGAATATCCACTTTTAATATCCTTCGGTAACTAAGGTAAGCGCCGGCCGAAAAATACCTTGAGTCATCAGGATATCTGGTACTAAGCGGACCGGTACGCTGTAATGTCAGGTTTCTTTCAGAAGCCACACTATTCACCCAGTTATTTAAGAATTCGGCACCATAAAAAAATCTGTTTTTACCGTTATTCTTGCTGAAATCGGCATTCAGTGTCAGTGCATCCAGCATTTCGTATCTGCTTCTTTTAATATCACTTCCAAAACGACGGTCATGCCGGCTTTCCTCAAAATATTGCCATGCTGCGATAACTCTTCCTTGAGTATACAATCTGGTTTCTTTTTCAAATTCAGCTGATAAACGCTGCATTATCCACATCTGCGGACCGTAGTACCATTCGGCACTCCGCAACATATCATTACGGTATTCAATCAAACGATCATAGCGTGGTATGTTACTGGTAGATGCAATGTGAGCTCCATACTTTAATTTGAACCCTTCCACCGGAATCCAAATTCCCTTAAGCATAGCACTGTACATGTCAAATTCTGAGCCTTTTTGTAGTTGGGGATCAGAATTTACAAACATGCTATCTACACCGTTTACACTTTCAACATAATGAGGTCTTAAAAATTCGTCAGGACCATTTTTACCTGCTCTGACGTCTTGTAAATCGGTACCTGTTATACTCATTAATACACCCCACTTTCTTTTGGCAATACTGACATGTGCATGACCTGTTTTCTCGCGGGCTGCAGTTGCAAACCTAAAAGTAGCGCTGCCTGTCACCGTTAGATCATCGGTATTACTTAAAACCGGAGTAATGGTATGAAAATCCATGACACCTCCCAGGGCATCGCTTCCGTATATCACGGAACCGGGACCAAAAATCACCTCAGCCTCTTTCACTGATAACGCATCAATATTCAATACGTTGTGCAAATTCCCGCTCCTGAAAATAGCGTTGTTCATTCGCACTCCGTCTACAACCATTAGTAGTCTGTTTGCCGCAAAACCCCTGATCATGGGGCTGCCGCCGCCATACTGACTTTTTTGAATAAATACATCGCCGCTTCCGGCAAGCATATCTGCGGCAGTCTGTGGATTACGGAATGCAATTTCACGCGCTTTAATGGTAGTCATTTTATTTGGAACCGTCCGTTTGTCCTGTTCCCATTTGCTGGCACTCACCACAAATTCATCCATGGTGATTCCTTTAGAATTCAATAAAATGACATTGCCTTTTAGTTCTATTTGTTGCAGGGTTACCGCAAGCTTCTCATACCCATTCAAAAAAAAGACTAAACTGTCTTCGGTGGAAAAATTTGCTAATGCAGCCCGACCGTTCTCGTCGGTAAGTGCAATCCGGCCGGATTTACTTCCTTGTATTGCAACCATTTCAAGAGGCAGCTTATTGGAAGCATCGCGCACGGTAACCTCCTGGCCATGTACCCACCCCACAGCCCGGAACATCAAAACAATTATTATCCCCGTTTTAATCATCAACTTCATAAAGCACAAAGCTAACAAAAATAAAAAACCTATGCTTCCGGTTCCATCAATTTACCTTCTGCCCTATTAAAGGAACCTTATAGAAACAAATTCCAAAATTGCCAGCTTCTTTTTTTAGAAGTCCACTTAAATCGAAACACATCATCACAAATTCACTGACATTGATAATTTCTTCATCTTTGTTCGTCATTTATCAAATACTGTTACTTTTATCAGCTTGTTATTCAAAATAAAACGCCTTCAATGAACCAAAAAATCATAAAAACACTTGTGGTAATGATTCTGTTTATGATTACCTCACAAACAGTATATTCTCAGAACGAAAAGGACAAATCGGGTGGTGGCGGAGCATTTCAGTTTGGAATTCGCAGTACGGTAAGTTTTTTTGGCAACGATGGATATATTGGTAACGGATTTGGTGGACAATTTCGTCTAAAAATCAACGACCGTATAAACTCAGAATGGTTTGCCGATTACATTACCAACAACATCGGTCATCTGGGCAAACGTACCGACGGCCATATTGGCTGGAGTATTCTTTTCTATCCGTATCTTCCGGAAAAAGACCGTATAAAACCCTATATTCTTGCAGGGCATTGTTTCGATTACACGCATGTACAGGTATTTAGCAGCTATTATGAATACAACGGGAACACAGATAAAAGATGGAGTGCAGCAGCGCAAATGGGAATTGGTACCCATTGGAATATAAGCAAAAGGGCCGATCTTTCTCTATCTGCGCAATACATGATTCATTTTGGCAGGCACATACATGCCGACATCCATGAAGAGGATAATGAAACTCATTTGCATATTGAATCTGAAACGGGTTTTAACGTTTTTGAAGGGCATCTTTTTCTTACATTAAGTATGAATATTAAAATTGCTGAATTATGGTAAAGTCAATTCTTTTATTCATTTTAGTAACGATTCCAGGAGTTTTAAAAGCACAGGAAAATGAAACCCGATACATAAGCGAAGGTCTGATTAGAGCAACGGCAACTTTTGCTCCGGGATTAATGACCCGGAACACAACCAATGGCTACATACACGGATTCTGTGAGTACTTTTTCGACGACCGGGTTTCCGTGCGTGGCGATGGTTCCTATTTATTATTCTCAAATAGCCGGACAGAGGAAACCGCCCACGGAGTAGATTTGCAACATCCTCTTCTAATGAATCATAGTATTTTTGCAGGATGCAGTTATCATTTTAACAAGCATGAAAATCTGGATTTATTTGCAGGCATACAACCCGGACTTAGTGTAAGCAGGTATAATGAGACACTACTGGGGTCTGACGGAAATCCTGTTCAGGGTAACGCCTCCTTTAATCCGGTGTATTCAT
Source organism: uncultured Weeksellaceae bacterium (assembly GCA_964508605.1). Taxonomy (GTDB): domain Bacteria; phylum Bacteroidota; class Bacteroidia; order Flavobacteriales_D; family CAZDUI01; genus CAZDUI01. The sequence continues at coordinate 37,395 of CAZDUI010000016.1, forward strand.
TAATTGGCGGGGCAACGTGGTATGCAGGAAAGTATTTTCATTTTTTCGGAGAATTCAGGTACATTAACGGCATTCACATGGCCAACGGCTATACCAAATACCTTGATGAATTCAGACTGTCGTTCGGTCTTGGGTTTGATATACGGGTAAAAAAATAAATCAGATTACGGTTCAATAAGACAATTACCCGTCATTACGTCCGGTTTTTGAATGCCCATCAAGAACAAGATTGTAGGAGCAATATCGGCAAGTACGCCGTCTTTAAGCCTTAATTTATCGCCTGAATCATCTACCAGAATGCAGGGAACGGGATTCATGGTATGGGCTGTATTGGGGCTTCCGTCATCGTTCACTGCAAATTCGGCATTTCCGTGATCGGCAATTACAAGTGTTTTATAACCCAGCTCAATACAAGCATTCAGTACACTTCCCAAACAAGTGTCAGTAGCTTCAACAGCGCGAACAATCGCGTCAAAAACACCTGTATGTCCTACCATATCTGCATTGGCAAAGTTCAAACATAAAAAATCCGGCTGAAACGAATGTAATTGTTTTACAGCTTCTTCTGCGACATGATAAGCACTCATCTCCGGCTTTACATCGTATGTGCTTACTTTTGGACTTTGAATCATTGCCCGCTTTTCTCCATGGAATTCTTGTTCCCTGCCACCACTAAAGAAAAAAGTAACATGCGGATATTTCTCTGTTTCAGCCATTCGTAACTGGGTACGACCATTTTGTGAAAGTATTTCGCCCAGGGTGTGTTGCAGGTTATCTTTTTCAAAGATTACATGAACATTTTTGAAAGTATCATCATAGCGGGCCATAGTAACATAGTGAAGCGGTATGGTGTGCATTCCTTCATCAGGCATATCACGCTGGGTGAGTACTTCGGTTATTTCACGACACCGGTCTGTTCTGAAATTAAAACAAATTACTACATCACCCGGTTGAAATGTGGCCATAGCCACCCCGTTGCTGTTTGCAATAAAGTGCGGCTCTATAAACTCGTCGGTTATATTATTTGCGTATGACTCTTCAATAATTTCTACTGCCGAATTCCCGGATAAACCTTTTCCCTGAACCAATAATTTCCATGCGCGTGAAATTCTGTCCCATCTTTTATCGCGGTCCATGGCAAAATACCTGCCGGTTAGCGATGCTATCCTTGCACCGGTGCCTGCTATTTCCTGCTCCAGGTCTTTAATATGTTGCAATCCGCTGTTAGGGTCTCGGTCACGTCCATCGGTAAAAACATGGATGTATGAATTAGAGATTCCCGATTCTGCTGCCATTTGACACAAAGCAGAAAGATGTTTTTGATGCGAATGCACCCCTCCGGTAGAAACCAGCCCCATAAAATGCAGTTTTTTGCCGGGTTGTTTCGCAGTTTGAAATGCATTCCGGATTACTTCATTTTTAGCCAGGGTACCATCGTCGATGCTCTTGTTTATTCTAACCAAATCCTGATACACTATTCTGCCTGCGCCCAAATTTAAATGCCCTACTTCCGAATTCCCCATTTGTCCATCGGGCAGCCCTACATGTTCTGCGTGGGTTAACAATTTTGAATGTGGGTACTTACTGAGCAGAGCGTCCATAACGGGAGTATGCGCTTTTAAAATTGCATTTTCAGGCCCTTCTGTACCTAAACCCCATCCATCAAGAATAATAAGTGCTGTTTTTTGCATTTTATAAACTGTTAAAAGATACCTTGAAACAACTTCCGGAAGGCCTGTTGTCGGTTACAGAAATCTCTCCTCCCTGCCTGTGAACCAAACTGCGCACAATGTACAATCCCAAACCGGTTCCTTTGGTGCGCCGAACCTCTTCATTCCCCTCACGGTAAAATTTATTGAATATTAATTCTTTTGCCTCATTAGAAATTCCTATACCATTGTCAATTACAAAAATTACCGCCTTTCCTGATTCCGTATAGAGATTTATTTGTACCACAGCCCTTTCAGGACTATATTTTACAGCATTACTGATAAGATTAGAGAAAATGGTTTCCATTGCCATCAGGTCTCCATTCACGTGAACATGCGGCTGTACATTCAACTCAAATTCATTACTCCGATACATTTGCCTGTAAGTTACCACAAGTTTTTGCAATATGTCGGTAATACAAAGTTTCTCCAGATGTAGAGAATATCCTCTTTCTTCCAGACCTGCCGTAACCAGGATATTTTCAACAAGATTTTCTAACCGGTTCAATTCAAGAAGTGAATTCTGTAATAACTCAAGTTCGCGTTGCCGGTCAAGATCATGTTTTTGCAATGTTTGTATATTTAACTTGGCTACAGCTACCGGAGACTTCAATTCATGTGTAACGGACAATAAAAAATTTCGCTGGCTCTTATTTAAACTCAACTCCTTTTTTAGTGTTTTTCGTAATTGCCATACGGCTAGCACAAGTAGCACAAGAAAAACAGCCAACTCCCCCAGAACCATTGCGCTTTTGTTCTCTAACTTTCCGTCGGTTGTATGCGCCTTGCTTAACAAATTTATAATCAAATAGGTCCACCATGCCAACTGTACGGCTATATATGCTATCAAAGCATAAAAAATTATCATAGACCGGGACCGGACAGGCTTCATAGTTGGTAATTCGCTGCAAAGATGCGAAATCAAAAACACTTTGTACCCATGAACAATTAAGCTCTGATGCAACATTCATATTATTCTGTTATTTAATACCTTTAACCAACAATCAATCATAATAAGAATTCAAACTGGCAGGCCTTATCATATCAATTTTTAGTATACCTTTGTCGGCAAATAATATGTTCATGAAGCGGATTCTTTTGTATTTATTTCCTGTTTCGTTATTGTTATATTCCTGCGATTCATCGTCTGGCGCTGATGAAAATTCAGATGATGTGCCATCTCAGTCCGATTCCAGTGAAACAGATACAAGCCAACAAAGTGGCACACTAAATTTTGAAGCTTTTCCGTCTCCTGTCCGCATTTCATATCTTTTCTATCAGGCTCATCTGGATTTTCAGGAAGCCCTGTTGTATCCGGTTGCCAATTATGAAAGCAGGCAACTTACCTCAGAGCGTTTAATTGCATTTGGAGTTTACAGCAGTGACCTGGCCTACGCGGCCTTTAACCAAAGGGATACCGAAGCCAAAGAACGTTTTGTTCTACTGGAAAACATAAGTAACGATTTAGGATTTAGTTATCAGAACGACCATGAGGAATTGCTTCAGCGTTTTGAGAACAACATTACTAACATGGATAGTATGATTCATCTGCTTTCAAGATATCAGATGGAGGTTGACGAGTACATACAAATGAATAATGAAGAGGAAAAAGCCCTGGTAATTTTCGCCTCTGCCTGGGTGGAAACATTATATCTTGCCGCATCGGTAAAAAATTTCGACGTGAATGCTGAACTTACTGAAACTCTTATATACCAAAGTGACCTGAGTGCTTCTATTTTAAATAATCTGAACCAGGCCGAGAGTTTTACAGATGACGCCGCTTTTGAAAAATTAAAAACGGGTATTTTAAACATTAACCAGGCCTTCACCCAGATAGGATTACCTGAAGACGAATCTGTAGAATATGAAATTAAAAGAACAGCCCTGCATTTGTTAATAGACAAAATTTTTGAAACACGTCAAAGTATAACAGGCGAATTATGATACGAATTCTTATTTTCATTTCAATTTTACTTGCGGGAGGCGGTACACTTGATGAGAGCGATGAGTGTAAAGGCGAATACTCGGCAATAACCAAGAAATTACTAAAAGGCTTTTATTATGATAGTGCCGTAAGAGTGCCGGTTATTAAGCATGACGAAGAAATGCTTTTACAGGAGTATCACTTCACTCTTTTTAAAATGCCTAAATACCATTTTGGTATAGATGCTTCTGCGCTTCCAAAAAATGGAGTTGTAAAAATCTATAAACAAGTAAGCAAGAAAGAACGACAGCTTGTTTACAACAGCGAAAAGGAAGGCAATCCTAAAGAAATTCATCATGAACCTTCGCCCGATTCAAGAAAGTATGTAATTGTAATTGAAATTCCTGAAAAGGCTACTCCCGGCTGCATCACTATCGCATTGGGATACAGCATGCAAAACGATAGTAAAGTAGCTAAAGACAATAAGAAACCGAAGGTGAAGGTTGTTGACTGATGTTCTTCATCCTGTCTAAATTACTTGCCTTTATTACCTATCCTCTGGTATGGATGGTCGTCGCTTTGAGCTATGGGTTTTATACCAAAAACCGTAAAAGAAAAAAGCGTAGTTTTATACTGGCAGGTTCTCTGTTTCTGTTTTTTTCAAATGCCGTAATTCTGGACCTATTCATGCTAATGTGGGAAGTTCCCGGTAAAAAGGCCGAAACCGTACAGCATTACGATGTTGCCATCGTTCTGGGCGGCATGACCGAATGGGACAGTCATCTTGAACGGCTTAGTTTTAGAAGAGGAAGCGACAGACTATGGCAAACAGTAGATTTGTATCTGGACAGCAAAGTTGATAAAATTCTTATCTCGGGAGCCCATGGCAGCATCTACGAAGATGGTTTGAAGGAGTCCCTGCAATTACGCAATTATCTGGTAAAGCTGGGAATTCCACAACAAGACATTCTGATTGAAACAGAGTCGCGAAATACCCATGAAAATGCCACCTTCAGCAAGAAAATTCTTGAAGAACAATTGCCACTGGCAAAAAACATACTCCTGGTAACTTCCGGTAGTCACATGCGGAGGGCAAGGGCATGTTTCAGAGAAGCCGGCATGGAAGTAGACACCTACTCTACCGATATGTACACTGGGTCAGGCCCTTATGTAACTTTTGAACGATTGCTTTTACCCAATATTGAAGTAATTTCAGGCTGGAATCAATTGATTCATGAAGTAACAGGATATTGCATCTATTTGATTTTAGGATACATATAAATTATATTAGCAACCTGAATTTCAAAAAAAGCCAATCCTGCGTTTCCTGCAAAATTTTACCTTTGTAATATGAAACTACAGGGTAAATATACCGATTACCTTAAAAACTTCAACCATCCGACTGAGACAACATGGAGGCAGTTGTTGGAAAAGGAAGTAAAGGAAGCCGGTGAGCAGACACTTATCAATGTTCTGGATAATGGAATAAAAATCCCCGGGTATCTATCCAAATCCATTGAGAACAATCCGGTGAACCGATTCATTAACTCTCCAGTTTTAAGACCAGGCGTGCGTTTTGGTAAAAGCGACCTGAGTGAAACCGTAAAGCAAAAACTCCAACAACAATCAGCCGACGCCCCCCGGGCCATTGAGCTACTGCACTGTTCCCATTTCGATGCTCTGATAGAAGATATCAATCAGGGAATATTTGAACATACAGCATTATTTACCGGTGCAACGACAAGTTCTTCAGGCAATTGGAACATAGAAAAAAACCGATTACCAGCATCTGGCAGTCTTTCAGGCGATTTGCTACAATTTTCATGGCGTACTGAACAAGATGACAAAGTGCTTGCCGGGCAATTAAAAGCCGTTTTTACAGCCCGTTCAATGCATCCTGTGAATGAATTTGCTGCGACTGTAATTCATGGTGGAATATACCGCGAAAACGGGGCCTCTCCGGATATGGTAACCGCAATAATGCTTGCACAGGGCATTGAACTTATTGAAATCTTAAAAACCACCGGAATATCACCCACAGAATCGGTACCGCTAATTGCACTTATTTACCCGTGTGGAACTACTCTGCTTCAGGATGTGGCTGCTATACGTGCTTTGAAGGTAGCATGGCAAAATATTACCGCTTCGTATGGCGCGCATATATCTACCGTTAATCTTCACACCTTGTTTCCCTATACTGAATTATCCTCAACAGACAGAAATACAAATCTATTGCGGTTAACCACTGCAGCAATGACATCCATTGCCGCAGGTGCAGGCAGTATATTGTTGCCACCTTTTGACGGAGCATATAGTAATAATATAGATGAACCTGAAAGGATTACATTAAATATCATTCAGGTGTTGCTGCAGGAATCCAGATTCGGTGAAGTTTCAGACGCCTTAGGTGGTTCATATGTTATTGAAAGGCTTACCCGCGAAACTGGTTTCACCGCATGGAAAAAGATGCAGGAAATACTAAAAGCTGGCGGCTGGTTACAAACGGTAAAGAATGGAACCTTAACCAGAGATTTACTGGGATTTTCTCAAAAAAGGCAAAAACGTATCCGGGAGGGTACTGAAATTAAAATTGGTTTAAACAAATATTTGAACACAACAGAAAACTCAACGGCAGAAAGACCTTTTTTTACTCATGAAATTACAATGAACCCTGCGAATTTCCCCTTTTCATCACACGGAATTTCTGAAGCAGTAAAGGAGGCAGGACATGCTTAACAAAATTTTAACAACCAGCGCTGAAACCGTCTTTGAATCACCCAAAGAAACAGACAGGCATACCCCGGAAAGCATACGTACCACAGCAGAAAACATTGATATTAAAGCTACCTACTCTGCCGAGAATACAGAGAATCTGCACCATATACATTTTTTGAGCGGTATTCCTCCTTATCTTAGGGGGCCTTATGCCAGCATGTATCTTCAGCGTCCATGGACCATCAGACAGTATGCAGGTTTTAGCACGGCTGAAGAAAGCAATGCTTTTTACAGAAGAAATCTGGCAGCAGGTCAAATGGGGCTATCAGTAGCCTTTGACCTGGCAACCCACAGAGGGTATGATTCAGATCATCCAAGGGTAATTGGAGACGTAGGCAAAGCAGGTGTAGCCATTGACAGTATTTTGGACATGCGGGTGCTTTTTGACGGCATTCCGTTAGATAAAATGAGTGTCAGCATGACCATGAACGGAGCAGTGATTCCCATTATGGCATTTTACATTCTTGCTGCCGAAGAACAGGGCGTAAAACCTGAACAGCTTTCGGGGACCATTCAAAATGATATCCTTAAGGAGTTTATGGTGCGCAATACTTACATCTATCCGCCTGCACCCAGCATGCGAATTATTGCAGATATCTTTGCCTATACTTCGGTAAAAATGCCGAAATTCAACAGTATCAGCATCAGCGGATACCACATGCACGAAGCCGGTGCTCCGGCTGATCTTGAACTGGCTTACACACTGGCCGACGGAATGGAATACCTGCGCACCGGTATAGCTGCCGGACTGAATCTGGATGATTTTGCACCACGGCTTAGCTTCTTTTGGGGCATCGGTATGAACCATTATATGGAAGTAGCCAAGATGCGGGCAGCACGTATGTTGTGGAGTATCATTCTGAAAGAATTCGGTGCACAAAACAGCAAGAGCCTGGCCTTGCGCACGCACTGTCAAACCAGCGGATGGAGTCTTACAGAGCAGGACCCCTGGAACAATGTAGCCCGCACCTGTATTGAGGCATTTTCGGCAGCTTTGGGCGGTACTCAAAGTTTACACACCAATGCGCTAGACGAAGCCATTGCCCTTCCCACAGATTTTTCGGCGCGCATTGCCAGAAATACACAACTATTCATTCAGCAGGAAACCGACATCTGCCGTTTTATTGACCCTTATGGCGGTTCTTACTTTATAGAGACGCTTACGCACCAACTGGCCGAAAAAGCATGGCAGCATATCCTTGAAATTGAATCGTACGGTGGAATGGCAAAAGCCATTGAAGCCGGTATTCCCAAAATGAGAATTGAAGAAGCTGCAGCGAAAAAGCAGGCACGCATTGACAGTGGAAAAGACCGGATTATCGGGGTTAATTACCTGAAAACAACAAAAGAAACAACGCTGAATATTTTGGAAGTAGATAACGCCAGGGTGCTGGAAGCACAGATATCGCGCTTGAAAGCCTTAAAATCAGAAAGGAATGAAGAAAAGACCCGAAAATCACTGAATAAAATAACAGATGCCGCTGCAAACAATACAGGTAATCTACTTGAACTGGCCATTGAGGCAGCCAGAAACGGAGCGACATTAGGAGAAATATCAAGGGCAATGGAGGAAGTTTTCGGTCGATATCAGGCAAATATTGCAACCATAACAGGAGTTTACAGTTACGAAGTGAAAGACAATCCAGCATTTATCGAAGCCCGCAACAATGCAGAGCGCTTCAGCAAAATAACAGGCCGTCAGCCCAGAATTCTTATTGCGAAAATGGGACAGGACGGCCATGACCGCGGTGCAAAGGTCGTTGCCACATCATTTGCCGACATCGGTTTTGATGTTGACGTTGGTCCGCTATTTCAAACACCTGAAGAAGCAGCCAGACAAGCGGTAGAAAACGACGTACATGTTATTGGGGTGTCATCGCTGGCAGCAGGACATAAAACTTTGGTGCCCAAATTGTTTGAGGCTCTTAAGATTCTGAACCGCGAAGATATTCTAATTGTTGTGGGAGGTGTTATTCCCAAGCAGGATTATGACTATTTGTACGACGCCGGCGCAGTAGGTATTTTTGGTCCGGGAACTCCAATAGCCGAATCGGCCAACGAAATTCTGGAGATACTTATTAAGGGACAACATGCCGGGTGAAAGCATACAAATAGGTGATTTTACCATAAGCATCGGTAAAATTATTTATATTGCAGTAGTAATTCTGCTCACTTTTTTATTTGTTAAAACGGTTCGGTTTTTTGTTCACCGGTTCATTAATAAATCTTCTATTACGCTGCGGGTTGACCCCACTAAATACAATTTCATTAAAAACGCACTTTCTTTTATTATTTACTCTGCTTCTCTCTTTATAATTGTATATTCCATTCCCGAATTAAGGGCCATTTCGCTGACATTATTTGCAGGAGCAGGTATCTTAGCCGCCATTATTGGTTTTGCAAGTCAGGCTGCGTTTTCAAATATTATCAGCGGACTTTTTATTGTAATTTTCAAACCATTCAGAGTGGGTGATGTGATAACCGTGGGTCAACTATTTGAAGGTACCGTTGAAGACATAACGATGAGACACACTGTACTTAAAGATTTTGAAAATCAACGAATCATAATGCCAAATTCGGTAATTAGCGCAGAAACCGTTGTTAACTGCGATATAAGCGATCAGCACATTAGAAAACATCTCCATTTTACCGTAGATTTTGACAGCGATATTGATTTAGTAAGAAAAATTATTCAACAGGAGTGTCTTAAACATCCAAAAATACAAGATTACCGAAATGCCGACCAACGATTAGCCGAAGAAGATATAGTACCTGTAAGGGTAATAGCATGGCTGGAATATGGTTTAAAAATAAGAGCATATTGCTGGACTTATGACTTTAATGATGCATGGGAACTGCAATGCGATTTGTTTGAAAAAATTCCGGCAAAATTCAAAGAAAATGGAATAAAAATAGCATATCCAAAACAAAACATAACCCTGAATAATGAAACGGCGACAAAACAAGGCAAATAAAAGTATTGCACAACATACGCGCCGTTCAAAAAACATGGGTTCGCTGAAGGGAAATGCTCCCGGATCTGTAGTTTTTCTGGGCGATTCCGAAAAGAAAACAGGCGAGATAAACTGCATAATGTTCAACCCCGAAAAAGTTGAAATAAATCCACACATAAAAACTGAAGACATTCCTGATATTCATCCTGAAAATTCATGTTACTGGTACAATCTGGACGGATTAACTGATACAAAACGAATTGAAATACTGGGAAAAAAATTCGGAATACATACCCTGATTCTTGAAGACATTGTAAATACCGAGCAACGTCCTAAAAGCGAAAGAGTAGAAACAAAAACATTTACCACTGTAAAAATGCTGTGGTATGTAAATAATTCACTGTTAAAGGAACAAATTAGTTTTGTACTGGATAAGAATGTACTTGTCAGTTTTCAGGAAGAACCGGGCGATATTTTTAATTCAGTTCGCAATCGCCTTGAAGACCCAAACAGAAAAACACGTACCTATGGCGCCGATTATTTACTTTTTGCGTTATTAGATGTTGTGGTTGACCATTATTTTATCGTTCTAGAAACCCTAAATGAAGAGGCTGAATTACTGGAAGAAAGAATGTTGTCAAATCCACGAAAGGAAATTTTAGGCGAAATTCAGTCCATGAGAAGAAAATTACTTGAAATACGTCGTGCTGCATATCCGCTGCGGGAAAGTATTCAATTACTTGAAAACGACGATGTAAATATCAGTGAAATTAATAAAAAATATTACAGGGATTTATTAGATCATATTTATCACGTTAACGAAATGTGTGATAACTTAAGAGAAATGAATACGTCGCTCCGCGACTCATATAATACCATTTTGAATAACAGAATGAATGAAATAATGAAAACCCTCACCATTATTTCAACAATTTTTATTCCATTGACATTTATTGCCGGCGTTTATGGAATGAATTTTAAAAATATGCCTGAAATTGATATGGAAAATGCATATTTTGTTACCCTTGCGGGTATGGGGTTACTGGCTTTAATACTAATTGGATTCTTCAGATTTAAAAAATGGCTATGAGTTTACTTCCTGAAAAGAATAAAAAGCAAAATCTGCCGGAAATAAAAACCGAATTAAAACCGCTGACTTATAACGGAAAAATACTACTTGCCTGGGGAGAAGCTATCTCAGGAAACCGTGAAATCAGAGACTGGCTAATAAAGAACGGGTATCCTGAATTGGGGATGTTCGTTTTTGCACTATATAATAAAGACGATGCCCGCAACTGGCTAATGGAGAACGGATTTGCTCATCTTCTTGCAATGATTAACGCCTGTGAAGGCAACCGAAACGCCACATTATGGCTGCGCGAAAGAGGATACGACGTACTGGCAACCATGGCCGCAGCAGCCGACGGAGACCGCGGCGCCTTTGACTGGCTGAGACAAAATGGTTATGCTGATATGTCGGTTATTGCCGCCCGAATGAGAAAAGTAAAGGACGCCATTGAAGAAGACAATAATGATATTCACAAAATAAGTAAGGAATGACCAAAGAGGAAGCCCGTAAAGTTTATTTAAGCCGAAGAAATAATATTCCATTTCCGGAAGTTGAAAATCTTAGTTCAGATATATGTTCAAAAATTAAACAGGAATTTAATTTCAGGCAAAAAATCGTTCATGTATTCATGCCCATCCGGAAAAATAAAGAGGTACAATTATTTGAACTGGCAGAATATGTCCGTAGGTCGGGAGGAAGAGTTGCAGCATCAGTAAGTAATTTTAATGATTCAACCATGAAGCATTTTTTTGTAGAATCAGATACAGAATTTAAAGAAAATTTATACGGCATTCCCGAACCTGTGGATGCCGAGCCTGTGGTTGCCGAACAACTGGATTTCGTTTTTGTACCCCTGGTGGCAATAGACCGCAACGGACATCGTGCAGGCTATGGAAAAGGTTTCTACGACCGGTTTTTAATGCAGGTAAAACCAGAATGTATCCTGGTAGGCGTCAGTTTTTTTCAGCCCGAATCACCCTTCAGTAACATTCATTCCTTTGATATTTCCATGCAGTATTGTGCCACGCCGGAACGAATGCACCGGTTTACGAAAATCATGAATTTTTCCACAACGAAATAAACAGGTTTTCAACAATCACGACCTTTCTGGAAACATTCAATTCACTCACTAACAAAATCATATAACTAAAGTAATTCATTTATTTAGTTATTGCCCGGCCTTTTCAACAGAATGTGAAAAACTAGCGCGGCCCAATACTTGCAATATGTGAGCGCTTTTGCCGACTTTAGAGCCCCGAAACCCCGTAATACAATTATCAGGTAAAGTAATTATTATGAAAAAATTATTTCAATTCACTGCTATACTCTTTGTGTTAATATACACAGAAAGCCATGCGCAGGAACTAACCGCCAAGGAACAGGCATATAAGGACAGCATCGCTGCCTTGAATCAGGAAAATGAACTTACAGCAGCGGCAAGGGAATTATACAATGCAGGGAATGCCCTTTTTGAGCAGAAAAAGTATGCTGATGCCATTAAAAAATACAATGAATCCATTCAAAAAGACCCTAATTTCAAGGATTCGTATTTTAATAAGGGAATTACCGAAATTGAAGCCGCCAAATACAATGACGCAGTGCTATCTTTCACTGCCTACCTGGCGCTTGAAAAATCAGGTAAAGGATATTTTCAGCGTGCCCTGGCCAACGAAAAAGCGAATAAAAAATCTGCCGCTGAAAATGACTTTAAAGAGGCCATGAAATTAGATACCAAAAATGAAATGATACCCTATAATTACGGTGTTATGTTATTCAATTCAGCCGATTATGAGAATGCCGTTAAGATATTTACGCAAGCCATTACCCTAAAACCGGATTTTGCCTTTGCTTACAACGATCGTGGAAGTAGTTACCGTATGCAGGGAAAATACGCAGAAGCGATTGCCGATTATGAAGAAGCTGCCCGGAAGAATCCAAAATTGGCGCTGGCATTAAATAACATAGGCACTGTAAAAAGAATTCAAAAAGACTATGTTGGTGCCATTGCAGCATTTAACCGGGCTCTCAGCGTAGATGCAGGGTTCTATCTTGCTTATAATAACCGGGGTGCCGTGTATATGGATCAAAACAAACCCGAACAGGCACTGGTCGATTTTAATAAAGCCATAGAGCTGAATAAAAACTATGCTCCGGCCTATAACAACCGTGGCGGAGTGTATTTAAAAAAGGAAGACTGGAAGGCTGCAGAAAAGGATTTCTCAAAAGCCATTGAGTTAGACAAAAATTACGCAAACGCCTATGTTAACAGGGGAGCTGCCAAGGAAATGCTCCGTGATGCCGAAGGTGCCTGCGATGACTGGGCCAAAGCAAGAGAACTGGGTTCCGATATCGGCAAAGCATATCAATCGGCAAATTGTAATTAAATTATAAAGAAAATTAAAATGAAAAAGAATATTTCAATTGCATTTCTCAGTATTATTTTCACGGTCTTTTCGCACGCTCAAAATGTTGATTTTAAGTCGGCCAATTTTAAAGACGATAAAGATGGACTGAAAGCCGCACAGGATGCAATAAAAGCCGGCGATGAATACAGGGAAAAAGGAATGGAGGCAATTTTTGCCACCAAAGATCCCGGATTAAATTTTTTACTGGCTCTGCAGGAATACAATAAGGCACAAAAATTCAATCCTTCAAACGCGGAACTGAATTTTAAAATTGCTACTTGTTTTGCCCACAGTAACAGCAAATATCAAATGGTTTCCTACATGATTAAGTCCATGGAGCTGGACCCAAAGGCAGATCCTTTTCAAAACTATTACATGGGGTTGGCACTGCAGTATCAGGGAAAATTTGATGAAGCCTTAAAACAATATCAGTTATTTGAAAATGAATACAAAAAAGCAGACAATTATGCCAAGTTTGTAAAAAGAAGAAAAGAAGAGTGTAAAGCTGCGCCCGGATTTATTGGTACCCCTGAAAGAGTTTGGGTTGATAATGTATCTGAAATAAATTCAGAATTTGACGATTACGGACCTTCGGTTATGACAGACGGTTCACAAATTATTTTCAGCTCTAACCGCAAGAACAGCCGCACCCCAAATCAGGCAGGAATTTACGATTCAGACGTTTATTTCAGTGATCTGGCTGACGGAAAATGGGCTACGCCAAAACCTGTTGAAGGAAGTATTAATACTGCAGAAGAAGAAGCCAGCAGTATGATTTCGTACGATGGTACAAAAATGCTTATATACCGCAGTAATTCCGAAAAAGGCATGGATGTCTTTGAAAGCAAGCTGAAGGGTTTAAAATGGTCGGCTCCTGAAGACTTTAGCGTAAACATAAATACCAAAGACAACCAAACCTTTGCTTCTTACAGTTACGACGATGTTATTATTTATTACGTAAACGACCGTGTATTGGGTGAAAGCGAAAGCGGAACCGACATATACTTCAGCGGTGCAGTTGACAAAAAATCTAGAAAATACGGTGCAGGCCAACCGTTAAGCAATGTAAATTCTAAATTCAACGAAGGCCCTGTATATATGCATCCTAACGGAAGAATCATGTATTTCTGCAGCGAAGGCCACAACAGCATGGGGGGAATGGATATTTTTATGTCGCGTAAAAAACAGGGACAATGGACCGAACCTGTAAATTTGGGCTACCCCATTAATTCACCCTACGACGACATGTTTTTCGGTGTAACAGCCAGCGGAAAGTACGCCTATATTGCATCAAACCGCGACGGAGGAAAGGGTGGATACGATATTTACAGAGTAACCTTTTGGGGTCCGGAAAAAAAACCTCTTGTTGACACTGAAGACTATCTGATTGCAAGTATGGCTTTCCCAATTCAGAATCCTCAACTTGCTTCTAATGCAGCGGTTGAACGGGTATCACTAACCGTATTTAAAGGAAAAACGATTGACGCCATCACTAAAAAACCTGTGGAAGCTACCATTGACATTATTGACAATTCCAACGGAAGTGTAATAAATACATTTACTACCAACAGTGCCACAGGCAAATTTCTACTTTCGCTTAATGCCGGCAAAAACTATGGAATTGCGGTGAAAGCGCAGGGATATTTATTCCATTCAGAGAATTTTGACATTCCCAACGAAAGTGAATACAACCTGGTTGACAAAGAAATAGAATTAAAAAACATTGCTGTTGGCAGTAAAATCGCATTACGAAATATTTTCTTCACCACCGGTAGCGCTACGTTAAAATCTGAATCGAACATAGAACTTGACAGACTGGTAAAACTTATGAAAGACGTTCCTTCTCTTAAAGTGGAAATTTCGGGGCATACTGACAATGTGGGTTCTCCGTCAATGAACGAAAAACTTTCGCAAGACAGAGCAACCAGCGTGGTTACGTATCTTATAGGAAAAGGCATTGACAAAGGACGCCTCACAGCCAAAGGGTACGGTGAAACCCGTCCGGTGGGTTCCAATAATTCTGCTGAAGGTCGTCAGGAAAACAGACGCGTTGAATTTGAAATTCTTGCAAACTGATTTTTTAAGAGTTTCGTTTTTAATACCCACTGAAGTTCCATCTATTCATTTACCCTCCAAATTCGGTTAAAAGTGTTAGCTTTACAATAAGTTATACTAAATTGTGATTCACAATGAACCTAAATAAAGGTGTATTGTACAGCGCTTCAAAATTTACTTTATGCGATTAGGCATTATTATTATATCTCTGGTTTTGTACAGTTCTCACCTGGACGCTCAACAGCAGAACGAGAAGAACGTGCCAATTAACCAAAACGTTAACAACAGCCAGAATCCTGAAACAAACAATTTCAAAAACGAGCAGGAACAAAAAGTTTCCGCAAGTGAATCGGCAGTTGATGATGTTGCCAAACCGTCATCCATTCAAACCAAAATTCCTGTTCCCCAACCGGAAAGCCCCAAATCGTGGCAAAACTATTATTCTTCTATTCAACAAAGCGCTGTAAAAAATTACGACAAGCAGCCCACAGCGGCGCAACAAAAACAAATGGATGATATTTTGTCCGAAATGGAATCGTATCACGGTCAATCTTATGAATTTAATGTAATGCAATACATTAACAGTCAACAAAACAGAAATTTTGGTTCACATCTTTTAACCGCTTACAAAATGGATCCCTCAAGGGCCGATGCTTTGCCGTATGTTGCGGGCTACGCCGAAATGACTCAAAATATAAGTCTGAAAACCGAAGTTCTGCAAAAAATGGCTTCGGGCGGAATATTCGGAAATGTTGTAATGCAATATCATCGCGACCTGCTGAACTCACTTCCTGCAAATGCCGTGTTACTAACCAACGGAAAAGACGACACTTATCCTTTGTGGATACTTCAGCAAAAAGAAAATCTGAAACCCGGCGTACAAATAATTTACCTGGATCTGATGCACGACGAAATGTATCGAAAAACCATCGCCGGAAAACTTGGAATGTCAGAAATAAATGGAAATGAAACAGATGAGTACGTAACAGCCATTTTAAATAATTATAAAGGCAGCCTGTATCTTCCGGCCACATTGCGAAAGGATGTACTGAAAAAACTTTCTGATGATTCACTAACCCTTACCGGCATTGTTTTCAGTAAAACTACTTCAGAAACCGTTGCCAACGCCACATTGAAGAAGTTCTGGGAAGAACAGGCAGACACCGGTAAAATGGAAACCCTTTGGGGGACAACGGGCGAAAACCAATACAAGAGAAATTATTTGCCGGCACTGGTAAAACTTTACGGAATTTATAAAACCGAACGCAATGACAAAGAAGCAGCAAAAGTAAAAAGTACAGCCTTAACCATTGCTTCAAAAACAGGAACTCTGGCAACGGTAGAAAAATACTTCAAACACTGATTTTGAAAATCTTCGGTAAATCATATCAGAAAGAATCAGACGAAACCCTAATGGAATTGTTTTCCAAAGGAAATCATTCTGCTTTTAACGAAGTGTATAAAAGATATAGTAAACCCTTGTTAAACTATTTTCACCGAATGCTTTGGAAAGACCGAGAAAAGGCTGAGGATATGACACAGGATTTATTTGCAAAACTAGCAGGCAGGCCGGATTTATATAACCCGTCGCGCCCCTTTAAAACCTGGCTTTACAGTGTTGCCAACAACATGTGTAAAAACGAATACCGCAAGGCAGAAGTAAGGGGTAATGTACAAGGTGGATTACACGATAATATGGCTGTACACGACGACCGGCAGACCGGTGATACAGGACTGCACCTCAAAATGTTTGGTGAGAGTCTGACCATCGCGCTGAATCATCTGGAAGACATTCACAAAAAGGTATTCATTTTACGATTCCGGCAAAACCTTAGCATCAAAGAGATCGCTGATGTCCTTGAAATTAGTGAAGGAACCGTAAAGTCAAGAATATTTTATACAACTAGGAAACTGGCAGAAATGCTGAAACAATTTAACCCTGATACAATGGAGGTGAGCCATGAAAGAAGCTAACTACGACCCGCACATGCATTTGTTCGATTTAATGGACGCAGGTGTACCGTTTGAACATTTAAATGAAAGCGATAAAAAGCTCGCCATTGACGAATTTGGTTCAGAAGAAGCCTACAACCGACAATTAATGTTTACAGCAAATTTGGTAAAGGCCGTTCAATTTGAAAAAGAACTGGAACCTACTGCAGCCATGCACAAATATGTAATGCAATCACTTAAGACATCAAAACGTGAAGGAATCTGGCTGAACTCCTTTTGGTTATTGTTATGGCCGGCTGGAATGCCATTGTACAGAAAGCCCCTGATGCAATTTGCCGGCGTGGCATTATTGGTTGCAGGTGTTTGGCAGGCATCTATACTTGTGCAGCCTGAAAGAAATGACAGCATGGCGCAGTTAGAAGAAAAAAGTATCCGAAAAGATGCAGAGCCTGAAGCTGAAAACACTGCAGCAGCAGTAGAAGATACAAATTCACGCACTGAGGAAACTGTGAACGATGAAGTTGAAACCCATGCTACAGATTCCGAAAAAGCTGCGATTGTAAAAGAAACTGAACGCAGAAATGAAGCCTCTTCAAAAGATTTAAAAGGCACGGGTTCTGTTATTGTAAATCATATCACTGAGAATACAGAAGATGTTGCTGTAGCAGAAGAAGCACCTTACGATACTGATGATGAATATCGCGCAAACCCCGCAGGGGGATTTTCTCAACCCATAACCGACGGACTGGCAGATGCTGTTACGTTTTCAGAAGCGAAATCAGCCTCCAGGGATATAAATCTGGCGGAGGAAAAGAGCAAACGGGATAAAGAACGAAGTAATAAAAAAATATCCGAAACCGGTGAAGGTTCAACTGGTTATCGCAGCATTCCGGCAGATGATGAATTAATTGATCTTTTGGTTACGGCGTACTGAGCATTGTTTGACAGAATTACTGAGAATTGTGGTATTTTGGTACCATGAAAATACTGATTGCCGACAGCGGCTCTACCAAAACATCATGGATTTACATTACTGATTCAAATGAATTTAAGTGGCGCACTGATGGATTAAATCCGGTGTTTCATACCCGGGAATCCATGACGGAGGTTATAAAAAATGGCTTTAACAAACAAGGATTGTCAATACCCGACCGTGTGTATTTTTATGGTGCCGGCTGTGGACTTGGCGAAAACGCTGCACTGGCTCAACATTGTCTTGAAGATGTATTTTCGGGTGCCGACGTTTCAGTTCAACACGACATGCTGGGAACCGCACGGGCATTATTTGGTAACGGCAGTGGATTGTGCGGAATTCTGGGAACAGGTTCAAATGCATGTTATTACATGGATGGCATTATCGTTTCGAATCCGGTATCTCTGGGTTATATATTGGGAGACCAGGGCAGCGGAAATCATATTGGTAAGCAGCTTGTTATTGGCCGTATTGAAGGAAGCATGCCTCAAGATTTACAGCGGTTATTTGATACTTCGTTTCCGGAATTCAATCACAGCTACCTGATTGACAAAGTATACCGTCAGCCATTTGCCAATCGTTATCTTGCATCGTTTGCACCGTTTGCTGCGCAACACCTGCCCCACCCCTGGATCCAACATATTACTGGTCTCGTTTTTAACAGCTTCTTTCAACATCAGGTGCTTTTATGTAAAGGCGTTCCTGCAGGCACAACATTCAGTGCTACCGGCAGTATAGCGCATCATTTTGTTGACCCACTGAAAAAAGCTTGTATTGAGGCAGGTTTCAATTTCGGCAGTGCTTTAGCCGATCCCCTGAAATCACTGGCAAGGTATCATGCCCGTGAATCGGAGAACCTGTAATATATGACAAGCTTTGCTCTTGCGAAAACAGGAACCTTGTTTATCTTATTCTCTTACCACACGGTGCACTTCTATTCCCTTTGTAGAATAAATTCTTACAAGATAAAGACCCGAAGAAAAATCTTGAAGTGAAATTTGTACAGAATGTGACCCCGTGTATATTTCTGACAGATGTTGCCCTGTTAGCGTGAGAATTTCAACTTTAAGTAATGTTGACTTTTGATTTGAAATTGTAATATCATTTGATGTAATCTTCGGGAATACGCAGTTTTCATTGACGTCTTCATTAGATTGAACACCCATTGAAGTAACCGGTTTATAAACCTTCAGGTGTCCTGCCGGCGGGAATAAAATTTCCCATATTTCCGGAAAATCATGCATGGAAGCTACAATTTCCGGACTTCCATCCTGGTCAATATCCCGAATTTGAGCCATACCAAACATAGTACCGGAAGCAATGGTTTCCTGAGTCCAGACACCGGCTGGGCCTTGCCGCACAAGATAAAGATTATCGGCACCGTCACCGGGAACAACCAAATCGGGCAACCCGTTTAAATCCACATCGCCAATATCAAATATTCCGGGACTACCCTGACTTGCCGGGTTTCCAAAGTCGTATGCGTCAATAGGATAATTTTCAGTAATGGTAGTTCTATTCCATTGTGAAACGGTTGCGGGATTCATCGGTATTTCAAATGCATAAACTCCACTGGGTATCGGTGCTCCGGTACCGTCAACCAAAGATGAATTATCAAGGTTGTTGTGGTTGCCACAAATCAGTTCTTCCTGGCCGTCATTGTCAATGTCATAAAACAAAAGATGATAACCCAGACCTATTGTAGCATCAATAGTGTGGGTGTTCCAAACTCCGGTATAGCCGTTGCCTGTTGCGGGTGCCTGTACCTGCTCCAACCATACAATGGAAGGGTCTGCCGGAGGACCAAAAAACTGGCTTACAATAATATCTTTATCTCCATCATTGTCAACATCATGAACCTTTATAAACACACCACCCATCGTATTGTCTAATATTACATGCTGAAAGGTTCCCCCTCCGGTATTTCGGTACCATTCAATTTTTTTTGCAACCGGAGTAACCTGGTTGTTAGCGCTTGTGGTAATGATGTCCAATAAGCCGTCACCGTCTAAATCTGCCTGTTCAGACTCGTGCCAAAAATAATCGGTGGCTCCTTTTGCTGTATTGGCCGAGAAGTTAAACCTTGTAGTAAACGCCGGTCCCTGTATCCATTGATGACTACCTCCGTTGGTACCTATAAACCCCTGTTGCACCAGAATGTCCTTAAATCCGTCGCCATCAACATCAAAAAACTGAGGGGCATTGATAAAAGGAAGCTGTTCAGAAGTGGGCAAAACAATAGTTTCTGACCAGGTGCCTGAAATACCGGTACCTGATGGATAACTAAAGTACCGAATAGCCCCCCTGGTATTAGGCTGGTCGGCAGCACTCCCCTGCTCCATCAGTGTACTTAACAAAATATCAGTTTTTCCATCACCGTCCACGTCTGACACTTCAACAAACCCCGGCGACATTATAGGGTCTATAACCGGGTAAACATTCCATGTAACGGGCAAAAGCTGAGCTTTCGCAGTTAACGAAAATAAAATAAAGAATATGCAATAAATTTTATAAAACATGCTTGCTAGTTTGTATAATAAATTTCATTTCAAAATTAACCGTATTTCATCCAAAGGATTAATCAATTACATGAATCACCACAATATGATGTAAAAGGCTTGCATATAATTTAAACGGAGAATTCATTGAAATGAGGCTTACAAAAGCCTGCCGTTAACATTTTTTGTATTTGTTTTCAGAAAAATTCGAATCGCTTTTTGATAAATATAACGGCGTATATTACTTAAAACCTGACTGATAATTAAAAAATAAATCGCTTTTCTATGACAGACTTGAATGGCCGGTAAAATACTTATTAAAATTCCGTTTAAGATTTTTCTTTCAACTTCAATGCATTTTCACACAATTGCAGCAGTTCACCACGAAGGTCGTGCATCTCGTTATAAGTATCTTGTTTTCGCTCTTTCAATGCATTATATGTCAGCATAGCTTTCAGTTTAGCGTAATGCCTGCTCCAGAAGACAGCTATTAATCCACAGAAATGAATTCCAACAAGTATAACAGGCGCCATCCAAACCGGACGTACAAAAATCAGCAATACAACAAGGATAATCCAGTACATTAAACTAAAAACAAATGCAAGGGCCGTGTATGTAATACTGCTTTGAAACCCTTTATCTTTAATTTTATTTTTCAGAAAATTAATTATTTTCAAAAAAGGAAATGCATGCACTGCTGCCCCGGCAAGGAAAAATGGAAATAATAATAACAGTAATAATAAACGCAAAAACGCACTCGCTTTAGAGAATTCGGGATAACAAAGCATCCACGCTCTTATTTTATTTTTTTTAAGGATACTTTTCAGTGCATTCGATTTTTCATTCAGTTTATCCACAATTTCTTCCTGTTGTGAACATGCAAAATCCAACGCATCAATTATTCTTTTTTCTTCATCAAATCGTGCTTTCAAAGGCGCTTTATGCCCTATTTTATGGTCACTCCATAATTCCCGGACAAACTCAATAGCATGATAGGCCTTTTCGGTTCTTATATCAATAATTAATGCAGAAAGACTTTTCTTTACCGCATCCATTAAAGCATTAATTGCATGAGCAGGTTGTGTACGGTATTGTTCCCTGAAAGGTCTTATATCAATGGGTTCTCCATAATTCACCAGCACATCGCTGCCAAAACGATGCGGGTCTGAATAAAAAATCCCTACAGGAACCATGTGTACCGGAATGTCATGATCGGCGCCATACCTATCATCCATACCTAATGCAATACGCGCAATGCCTTTTTTTAACGGCCTCAGTGTCCTTGGAACTCCATGATTACCTTCAGCATATATTACAACCGCCCTGTTTTTCTTCAATAAATTTTGAACCAATGCAAAGGTTTCGTCATTTTTTGACAAACTTTCCATTCCGTCCCGCATTCTGTAGGCAGGTTCCATTTTCCAACTCCGCAGGAGCGTTGCAGCAATCTTGTTTTTAAAAACATCGGCCCTGATAAGGTAGTGAATTACGCCAATACGATCCACCAAAGGATGACCAATTACCAAACCATCCAAAAATGCATTTTGATGATTTGCAGCTATTAACATTGGTTTATTCCAGGTTAATTTTTCTTTACCCGATGTACTGAATCTTCGGGTATAAATACGCAGCCAATAACGCATCCACGCTGTGGTAATAAAAAACCACAAATTAAAATTTTTCATTTTCTTAAGGTTGCGTTCAACCTTTCATTTAAAGCGTTAATTATGCTACTCATTACCTTATCAACCTCAGCATCTGTAAGGGTTCTTTCATTAGACTGCAAAATCATGGAAATGGCACAAGAATAAAATCCTTCCGGAAGATTTTTCCCTTCCCAAATATCAAATAAATTACAATTTTTAAGCAGCACTGCAGCAAATTCATTTACGATGTCCCGAATATTTGAATACCTCACGTTTTTTGGCACCAGCAACGATAAATCCCGGCGTACAAAAGGAAACTTATTCAATGATTCATATTTTAATCCGGAAGCCCATTCCTTTTGTACTTCAATAAAATTCTGCCAATAGATTTCTGCATAAAATACAGGCTCACCGGTATCGAATTTTTTCAAGATACTCTGTTTAACACTTCCGGCGGATGCAAGTAATTTGCCACCCATAAATACTTCATAATATGAATATAAAATTTCAGATTTACCCGGCGTCAGTTCAAAAGTCAAACCGGCCTTATTAAATACACCTTCCACTACACCGGTAATATCAAAAATATCAGCTTTTCCGGAAGTATTTCTCCATGATTCCACACTTCCGGAACCGGCAACCACCATCGCC
This sequence comes from uncultured Weeksellaceae bacterium, assembly GCA_964508605.1. Lineage (GTDB taxonomy): Bacteria > Bacteroidota > Bacteroidia > Flavobacteriales_D > CAZDUI01 > CAZDUI01. The sequence goes on from CAZDUI010000016.1 coordinate 60,007, forward strand.
AGTATTTCACTTTCATAAAACTCCCCATCACGCATTGCATAGGTATTTCCCAATTCAAATAGCCGAATTTCTTCTCTTCTTCTGTTCAGGTTATATACAACATTTTCTATCAGTCCGGCCAGCATTCCTGTACGCATCACCTCAAGCTCGCGACTTAATGGATTTAACAGTGTTACTTCCGTTTCTGCACCGTTCTTTGAAGTTTTAATGAATGAATTTTCTTTTTGAGTTAAGCTGTTATTCATTGCCTGACTAAAGCCGCATGCCGTTAAATAACCAAATATGCTGTCCGTTAATTTTTCGTAACGATTTTCTCCCGAATTTATCATTGAAAATGAAATTCTTCCGGGCATGGGCACTGAATTGTATCCGTAAATTCTTAAAAACTCTTCCGCTACGTCTTGTTTTAATTTCACGTCAGTTCTGTACAAAGGAACTTTAACATCAAATTCCTCATTGTTTTCTGACACTTCAAAATCCAGCGAATGTAACACCCTGATAACGGTGTTTATATCAACCTGCACGCCGGTAAATCTGCGTAACCAGCTCAATTTGAATTTCACCTGAACAGGAACAAAAGGTTCAGGGTATATATCAACCACTCCTCCGTAATACTCGGCAGCAGCCAATTCATTCAAAAGGGAAGCACATCTGTTTAAGGCGTATAAAACCATTTCAGGATCAACACCTCTCTCAAAGCGGAAAGAAGCGTCAGTATGCAGATTGTGCCTTTTGGCTGTTTTACGGACACTCACAGCATTAAATATTGCACTTTCAATAAAAATTTCGTTTGTATTTTCATTCACCCCCGATTCCTTTCCACCAAAAACGCCTGCAATACACAGCGGATGGTTTGCATTACATATCAACAAATCCTCTGCGTGCAATTTCCTCTCTACATCGTCCAGTGTCAATAATATTTCATCTTCTTTTGAACAACGCACTTCTATGTTCCCCTGCAACTTAGCCGCATCAAAAATATGCAACGGCTGTCCGGTTTCATGCATCACCCAATTGGCAATATCAACTACAATATTAATAGGACGTACACCAATAGCCGTAAGACGATACTTTAACCAGTCCGGAGATTCGGTGATTTTTATGTTCCTCATGCTCAATCCTGTATACCTTGGACATAAAGAGTAATCGGACACTTTTACCTGTATGTGCGGCGAACCAAGGGGATGGTTACATGTTGCGGGTAAGGAAGGACGAATGCCCATTTGGTATTCGCCGGATACTTTCATTGCCGCCGCAAGGTCGCGGGCAACGCCATAATGACTAATGGCATCGGTTCGATTCGGCGTAAGACCAATTTCTATTACATGGTCTTCAACAACATTAAAATATTCAGCAGCTTGTATGCCAACCGGCACTTCATCGGGCAGAACTAGAATACCGTCATGACTATTGCCTATTCCCAACTCATCTTCTGCACAAATCATTCCTTCGCTTGTTTCGCCCCGAATCACTGCCTTTTTTATTGTCAGACCTTCTGGTTTTCCAACAGGATAAATAGTTGCGTCAGGCAGTGCTACCAGAACTTTTTGCCCGGCTGCAACATTGGGCGCTCCGCAGACAATCTGAAGTGGTTCCGGTTTTCCAATGTCTACTCTTGTAATATTTAGTTTATCAGCATTGGAATGTTTCCATTTTTCAAGCACTTTGCCTGTAACAACACCTCTTAGCCCTCCTTTCACCGACTCAAAAACATCTACATGCTCAACCTCTAAACCCGTTGAAGTTAAAATTGATGCAGCTTTATTTACCTCCGGTGCTTCAGGTAACAGCTCTTGAATTGCTTTATACGAAATCTTCATCGTTTATGAAATATTGGCCAAAGTTAAAAATTCATGCCTACTACAACTCATTTTTTAGCAACATGGATGTTGTATAGTATTCGGCACAATCTGCCCTAATTTCAATGAAGGTTACAAAGACACATCAAAACTGAAAAAGAAGCCGGTGAAGGTGTAAAATGTTTTATAAAATCAAAATATCAATGTTTACGTTTCCATTCGCAGTAAATTACGTCAAACGTTCCTGCCCCTGGTGTTTGTATCGGTATTTTGCATCGGGTTCTGAGCCAAAACGCCCCTGCTTTTGCATACCAAAGGGGTAATAATCTGCCCACGAAACCACGTCTGTTGTGTAAAATGCGGTTTGCGTTGCGGTGCCGGTGCGATGCATGGGTTAAAGGTATGCTTTTCTGTCTAAACTCAAAACAAGATAAAGGAGTTAATGAAATTTAGGAGATATAAAGAAGTGAGGATCTATGGCAATCTGCCTAGGATTCAAAACATTTTTTGTATTTTTGTATATAAACTAAAATTCATCTTTAAGGTTTGAAACCATTTATTGGATTACATTATGAAGGTACTACTGGACATAAAAGACGATAAAGCAGCTTTCATCATGGAACTGCTCAACAACTTCAAGTTTGTGAAGGCCAAGCCGCTCACCCCGTACAAGGCCGAAGTGCTGGAAGGATTAAAGGAAGCAGTAGAGGAAGTAAACCAGATCAAGGCAGGGAAGAAAAAGGCTCAACCTTTAAGCGAGTTTCTCAATGAGCTATAAGGTAGATACCATCGCCCCTTTCCGAAAGGAGGCCAAAAAGCTCATTAAAAAATATCCTTCCCTTAAAAGAGAACTGGCCGAACTCGGCAGCCAGCTTTCTACCGATCCCACTACCGGTACAGCTCTCGGCAACAACTGCTACAAAATACGTCTGGCTATTGCTTCAAAGGGAAAAGGTAAATCCGGAGGGGCCAGGGTGGTCACCCATTTCTACGTGGCTGATAATACTGTCTTTCTGCTCTCCATCTACGACAAGTCCGACCAGGAAAATATCTCTGACAGCCAGATCAAAGCCCTCCTGAAGCTCATTCAGTAATAATCCCTTATTCAGAGCTTCTATCTTCTTTCTCTACAAAGTTCGTATCAACTGCTATTCTATAGCCCAACATCTCATTGGGGTTTGTAATAGGTTCCTTATACTGCTGTGGCATTCCGTAAAAACCGACTACTACTGTATCGTCCATCATCTTCAAATCAGCAATGTTGTGGGATTCACAAAGAGTATCTACTTGCTGGCCATTTTGAATAGTAATGTAATCAGGAAAATTTTAATCTAAGCCCACTATTACTTTAACCCATTTTATGGACATGTCCCCTTGCTCCATCTCTTTTACAATTTTTTCTTCCGGGGTAAAACCTGGAAAACAACCTTGCAATATCATCATTAAAAGTATTAACCCAACAAGTCTCATTTCTTGTAAAATTGACCAAAGTATCCAGAATAAATATAGCTTCCGGAGTATGTATGTTCTCCGTAACAGGGGAAGCCTGAGTTATAACCACCGCCCTTATTTTGCCTTGGGTTATATGCTCCTACCTCTGACATAACCTGTTTGTAATACCAAGTTGTTCCAAATGTAAGCAGCTTTGTACTTCTCACATTTGCTCCAAAAGTCATATTCCCCATAGCCCGCAACGTGGTTATAATTGGTTTACCGTATGACCGTAATGCTGCACCACAGAAACCAACGACAGCTTTTGTTTTAGTTCGGAAATTTCCATTGTTGAAAAATATTTATTCGCGTACTTTCAGACGCAAACATATATAATCCTACCTTAAAAATTCAAAAACACAAACTTGATTTATGAACATTAATACCGTAATTTTGTGAAAAGATACAACTATAATACGCAAAAAGGCATGAATCTAGGTGAAAAAATCAGCTACTTACGCAGGCAAAAAAGCCTGTCACAAACAGACTTGGCAAAAGCAGCAGGTGTTTCAAGAGAGGCCGTAAGTAAATACGAACGCAATGAGGCAAGTCCTTCGGTTGAAATCGCAAAACGAATGGCAGATGTATTTGAAGTGTCTTTGGATTATCTGGTTGGGAGCACCGAACAGGCTCTGGACAAAGCAACACTCAAACGCCTGCAGGAAATTAACCGACTTTCCGATGAAAATAAAAAAATGGTGTACACCTTTCTGGATTCATTCATTGTTCGTACTAAACTGCAAAAAATCATCTAACACATTCTGAAGCATGAGAGAAATAACCCTCAAAATACCTGAAAGTAAGTTCGGATTCTTTATGGAGCTTATCAAAAACTTAGGTTTCGATACGGCTGATGATATTGAAATACCGGAAGAGCATAAAGCCATTGTACGCGAGCGCATCAAAAATTCCAAGCCGGAAGACATGATTCCCTGGAAAGAAGCCCGTAAGCAGCTAAAAGTAAAAAGAAAAACAAAAAAATGACCTATACCGTTGTCATTGACAATAAGGCATTACAGGATGCTCAGGAGGCCATAGACTATTACGAAGAACAGCAAGCCGGATTGGGAGAGCGTTTTGAAAAAGAACTAAACCAACAAATCACCTTGCTTGAAAAAAATCCTTTCTTCCGCATCCGGTACGACCAAATACGATGTTTGCCCCTGAATAAATTTCCATACATGATTCACTTTACCATTGATGAACCCGCAAAAACCATCTCAGTAATGGCCGTTTTCCATACAGCACAAAATCCCAAAAAAATGGAAAAAACGGAAGTGAGACTGCTATACCGGACTGGTTTTCCAGACCCCTAACTTTGGGCATAGGTACGTCAGTGAAGCAATAGGGGGAGCGTTATCGTACTATTTCTATAATACGGTGATACTTGTGCAGTGTGTCAGATTTAAAAGTAAAAAGAACATCCATTGAAGTTAGAATTCCATTATAATACTGGAATACTGTCGTTTCTGTATATGAGCTGTCCAAACAGATAGCCATTTCGATTAACTTTTCTCCTTCAACAATCATTGAAATCTCATTCAACTTCCTGTCATGTGCCATCGAAAAGCCTTTCAGAATAGTTGCACTTGTTTCTTCAAACATCAAAGAAATTCTTTGTTTATTTGCTTCCCGTGTGACATTACTATTCTTTGCCCATTTATGCAAAAAAGAAATTTGATTTAAGTCAGAATTTTGTTGTATCAAACCATGTAGATTTAATTTGTCAGAAATAGTCACGCCATTGATTGATATTTTTTTTGGTTTAATTAAATCACACGGCAGCAGGTTAAAATAGTTCGTAACTGTATCTGTGGTATTATTTAATGTAAAATCACTCGATTTTTCATCCTCATCGTGTAAAACAGGTACTTGCGAGAATTTTACAAGTAGATTTCGGGCTTTGTCTGTGTCATATACTCTAAACGAATCTGCAAGAAAAGGTTGAGCAAAACTCTTCACCGAAGTAATTGCAGTTAAACAATTGTGATTAAAGTAAAAAACCTCCCTGAGAACTGGATTTTCCGTCAATTCAGAGTTAAATATTCTAATTGCCTTAATATCAAATAGTGAATCAGTTGGTATATTGTTCTTTTTGACTGAAACCGAATTAGACTCGCATGCATGGAATATTGGTATGACCAAAATAAAACACGTTACGGCTATGTACAATATCTTATTCACGTTCACTGACATTTTTGGTAGGATCGGGATTATCCTTCCAAAAGATCGATAAACCCCATTGAGCCGTAGCCTCTTTGCGATACAACCCCTTGTTGAATTCATAGCCAGGTGCACCGATTGCTTTTTTATGTTGAGGCGCTACAAATGAATTTTTACCAAAATGTGGATTTTCTAATACTGCTTTTTCCCACTTCTTATAAAGAAAATCACGTATGGTCCATCCGTATTCGGCTGCGTGGCTATGATATGTATTTCCATAACGGGATTCTGTGGCCTCATTCCCCGGAATTATTGCTTGGTCAACACCATCCCAGCTATCAGCACCATTACTGAAATCCACACCCATCGTAGCAAAGATTGCAGCACTCATAGCCATACGCATTGTATAGCTTTTACTTCGATCTGCATTCGATTTTGATATGAAAGTTTTATAGCCAGATTTGCTGCGGGCATAAGCTATGGATTTTGGATGGCGTATTACAACGCTTGCAATTCCATTCATTTCTGGAAATGAAACTTCACCAACACCTACAGAACTTTCACCATATGCGGTCGCAGCAACGTCAATTAGTACAGAGTGTTTTATCCCCAAATCTTTAGCGCCTTTAAATCGTTCTTTTCCTGTTTTTGAATTATCTACTCCCTTTGCTGTATAAACTTTATCGTCACTATACCCATCGCTACCTAAATAAGTTCCATCTGATTTATAGTAATCCCCTGCATTATCCCCTGCGGGGTCAATCATAAACACCGGATTATTCGCAAAACAAGCATAGGGGCTTTCGTGTGGTTTTACAACAGGGTCGGTTTGCCAGCGGCGTATGGTGCGCGGGTCATACTCCCAATACTCTGCGGTATAGTGGTTTCCTTCTCCTGAAACTTCATCTACTTTCTCCTGCCCGTTGGCTCCACCGTAGCGGTATGCATTGCTGTTTCCGTGGCGGCCTGGCATCAGTGCATGCCCGGGGTAGTAATCGTTGTAACTTATAACGTCTGCAAGGTAATAATCTACCGTTCCATTGGTATTTGCATCTACAGCCAGTTTTCTATCTGATACGGTTACAAGAACATTCCCCAGGTGCGAATTCAACTCATACCTTTTCATCTTCAGCACCCTTTGCTCGGCAAACTCATCATTCACCGTTACCGGGAACGCCGTTACAATGTTTCCAAACACCGGATGAGTAAATACCTGCACATCGGCCGGTTTTACGTTTTCATACGTTTCCATGCCTAAACGGGAGGCTTTGTATGTTTGACGTGTGGTGCAAGTGCGATGCATGGGTTAAAGGTATGGAAATTTAGCAAATAATAAAACTATTGCCGTAAAAATTAGATTGTTGTTTTTTTAAATTCAAGAATCTTCGAAAATTCTAAGGGTTCTTATAACAAAATCCGGAAGGTTACTGTGCTTAAAAGTTTTCCGTATGTAAAAACCAAAATGATTTCTGACGACAAAGCTGTGCTGATGGAAGGTATTAATGAAGCTGCGGAAGGACTGAAATTGGTAAGACAAGGTAAACTTAAAGGCATACCCGCAAAACATTTATTAGATGAGCTATAACATTATTGCTGTACCTACTTTTAGGAAAGAGTTAAAAAAAAAAAAATCAGCTAAAGAATCCCATTCTTTAAAAACCGATTTAGCGTGCCCATTTCTATTTGGTTAACTGTTTTCTTTTGGTGTTGTGGTGAAGAAGGTATGCTCTTTTGACAGGCGCACTCAAATAAGAATGGTTTATCAATTCATTCACCTTTTCCTGTCTCACCGAGAACGGAACCAGCAACTTCTCAATCCGCTTTGCCGAAACACCTATTTCATGACCAAAAGTGATGAAATCTGCGTACCCGGGATTGCCTGTTCTGCGATAACGTGCTGATTGTAAATCTTCCTTTAAAAGACCTCCCTTCAAGGCAAAACTGGTGTCGTCTACGTGAATCCGTGTGTCAATTAGATCGTAAGCCGGACTTAGCAGATAATCTCCGTTTTGGGTTTCCAGCACGGCAAAGTTTTTCAGGTGTGCGTCTCCGTTTGAAAACAGGTAATTGAACACCACCTGCGAAAAGTACCTTTCAATCTCTACCCGCCAGGCAGGAATAAACTGTTGGATTAATTTACCTAGACGCACATAATCAAAGTCGTACTTGAAATCATATCCGGCATTTTCAGAGGTTTTACCAGCCAGAGAGGCAAAATCTTCCTTACTCCATTTTGAGCGATTTTTCTTTACATCAAACCGTTTGGTAATGTAAGCCGGCTCACCATCCCGAAAGAAGATTAGGGCATTGGCAGCAGTACTGATGCCGTACACCTGTGAAGCAATTTGCATGGTAAGATGTTCGTTTGCCGGCACCTGATTTACGTTTTTCAAATCAACAGGAATGGGCTTTAAAATATGCGTGCCCTGTTCTCCCGGTTTCGTAAGCCGCAGTTTGTTTTTATCTAAGATTAGCGAGAGTTTTTCCTGCACACCCGAAATTGAAATATGCTTTCTGTTCTCCATAAACAGTTCGTTGGTTTCTAAATCCCGCGTTGGGGCCGGATAAGGTAAAACATGGCTCACCTTTTTACCATCAAAAACACTTCTAAGCGCTGCAGGGCTGTAGGTATTAAATCCTTCTTTCAGCGTTCCGGGGCAATAACTGATCTCTGGCAAACTCATGCATTGATGGGTTTAATGGTAACGGCTCCGATAGTATCATCATGAGCGGTGGCCAGCAAAAGGCCGAAATGGTCTTTTTCGTCTATGCGCAATGCCCTGCTCTGTAGCTTTCGGTTCACCCCTTCACTCAGCATGTTAAAGAAATAAGGAAAGAGGGTATATGACTGGTGCTCCTTGCGAGTTTTAGGCAAAGTAAGGCAGATGGCCGGTTTTTTCGGATCTGCAAACCACCCATCGGTATAAGCAAAGGCATAATGATGTTGATCATCCTCTGTGAGGATTCCTGCCAGTTCTCCGTTCCAGTGTACTTCTGCCTTTCTCATGAATTAGTTTTTTTCACGCTCAGCATCAATTCCATGCCCAGAACGTCTGCAATACAGCTCACTACTTCAAGGGTTGGGTTAATCTTACCCTTTTCAATCCTGATGATGGTGTTGGTATTCACTCCTGCCAGTTCTGCCAGGTACGCCTGTGTAATGCCCAACGTTTTCCGTCTTTCTTTAATCGTATTTCCCAATTCACCAATCAACATTATACTGTAGTTTTAGCACAAAATTAGATAAATTTGATGGAACATCACGAAAATTAAACCTTAAAATGTGTTTTTCGCCGCCATTTTCCTCTTTCCGCTATAGCCGCCTTGCGGTTGCCGCGCAAGCCAAGCATGTTGTGTGCTTCCTCCGGTCGCAACAACTTCACTTGTTTGCTCAAACCAACCTCTGCGGCGGGCTGTCGCGTTAACCTGTCCCGACCGAAGCGTCGGGATCGGGGGCGGAAGTTTCTCTGACTATATGTTTCTGCTTCGTTCAATATTTGATTAAATGTTGGGCTCTGTTTGCAGTTAAAAACGAATTAATATTAATTCTATTTACCATCCCATGGGACTAATTTACTTTCAATATCCACGTAGAAAAAACTGTCTAATGTATCTTTTAGCCATATTCTTTCAACAACTCTCAATTCATTTTCAGTAATCTTCGTTATCACAAGTTTTGAATATTTAGGATAATCGCTCATTGAGTCACCTATAAGTATTATTGTATCTCCTCTGAGACGCCAGAATATTGTATCCGTTAATGGCTGTGCAACATACTGTATAATCCCGATAGAATTAAGGCGAGTAACAGCATTTCGATACTTCTGATAAAAGTTATTTCCAATGGAATCAGATAAATCATGCTTAGTTAATACTTTTAACGATTCGAATTTCCATGATTTTGAGGATAACAAATCTTTTTTTGACATTTCCTTTTCAGGCTCATTATTACAAGATGATAACATTAAAAAAGCTATTGTACCTGCTAAAAAAAGCCATTTCATTCTCATTTCGGATTTACATTAGGGTACTCTGCTCTGCGTTTTTGTAATTGATAATCAATAATTGATTTTGACTTATGCTCGCCTGAAGGGGTTCCATCCATCAGGGTATCTTCAAAGTATGGCCCTTTTGGTATTGTTCCCTCAGGTTTATCATATCCTTTTGACCATGTTTCTTGATACATGTACCCTCTTAGCTTGGGTCCACCTTGTGTCTCAAAAGTATCCACATTAATCTCCTCCAAAGTGGTTTGACGAAAAGGGCCACTCGTACCAGTACCGTTCTCACTTCCAAAACCACCGTATCCTTCCGGGTTTTCATCGTGGCTCATCTTTCCACCCGTTCCGGGGTCATAATCGTGATCTCCTTCATCAAATACGTCACCGTCAGATGGTATTCCTTTGTAATCTCGCTTATTATTGCTGCCAAGAGATTTCGTCCAATCTATAAATTCCGATTTTGAGTCCTCATAAGTAGAACTGGCAGAATATGTTCCATCACTATAAGTCGCTACATTTACTGTTTGAGTTCCGTAGTAATCAGGTCCCTTCAATTTTACTCCATAAAATTCTAAGGTTGCCGCTACGATTCCATGCTGAAGTAAGCTAGCCTCCAGAACATTGTGCGTTACAGTTGACTTATCTACCTTTACCGTAGCTCCTTTGTCATCCTTTGTAATATGCACGTAGTTTATGATGACTCTACGCTCCAGACCTTCCAACTCCACCGCCCGAATCACATCATTTTCGCTAAACGCATACGGAGAATTATACGCATACTTAGCACTCAACGGATCCACCCTCCAAAACCCCTGCACAGGTTTTTGTTCCGCTTCATTGGCGCTATACACCACTTTCAACGGACTGGGATTTTCAAGATATTTCAGCTTTAAACAACCCATTTACATTGTTAATCAAGGGCAATTTACAAAATCAAATTCAGACTGTGTAAGGTGTGGATATAAAATTTCGA
>CAZDUI010000017.1:0-69902 GCA_964508605.1 uncultured Weeksellaceae bacterium
CCTTTTTTCTTGCTGCATCTTCCTCAGCCTTCTTACGCGCGGCTTCTTCAGCTTGCTTTTTTGCAGCTTCATCTGCTGCCTTTTTTCTTGCTGCATCTTCCTCAGCCTTCTTACGCGCGGCTTCTTCAGCTTGTTTTTTTGCAGCTTCGTCTGCTGCCTTTTTTCTTGCTGCATCTTCTTCCGCTTTCTTACGGGCAGCCTCTTCTTCTATTCGTTTCTTTTCTGCATCTTGTTCTTCACTGCCCTGAATCAATTGGTTGCATTTTGCAATCTGATTTTTTGGGTAGGCTTCATTTGGAAGGATAGTTAGTGATGTTTGATATTTAACCAATGCTTCGCGGTACTTGCCCGCGGCAAACAATGCATCACCTTCAGCAATTGCCTTATCATAATTATTTTGACGAGCCTTTGCTTGGGCGGCAGCTTCATCTGATGCCTTTTTTCTTGCATCTGCTGCATCCTTTTCGGCTTTCAGTTTTTCGGCTATTTTTTGGTCACAACTCTTTGCCATATCCATAGGATATTGTTCTGATGGTTTTGTAATTGATGCTTCAGTATATTTTGCCTTAGCCCCGGCATAGTCTGCTTTTACGTATAACTGGTCAGCCGCAGAAATAAGAGACATATATTTGTTTTCCAGTTGTTTGGCTTCTTCGGCCTTTTTGCGGTCTTCCTCAGCATTGCCTTGATTGTCGTTGCCTTGACGACCGTTGTTGGGGTCTATTTTTCCGTTGCCACCGTTACTTTTTCCATCGTTATTGGTTCCGCCACCATTGTTGGTTGCTCCGCCTGAACGGCTTCCATTGTCAACGTATTCACCATATCCCGGACCGTCATTACTGCTGTTACAGCCTGACTTTATCCATACACCTTCCAGTTCCTTACCACTATTGGCTCCCGTTCCGCTGAAAGTAGCACTGTAACCGGTCAGGCCATCAAACTTTTGATGAACACCATCTGAAAAGTGAAGAACAACATTCGATAAATCTTTGGTAGAAAGTACAGTAACGGATACGTTGTCAACTGAAAACTGAGCCGACACTGCCGGAATACAATCGTTGGCGTTATTGCCACCACCATTAGAATTGCCTCCTCCGTTGTTTGAACTGTTGCTGCAGGTACTTAAATCGGCACCATTGTTAAAGAAAGGAGCACCGTTTGCGCCCAATCCATTGTTGCAACCCGATTTTATCCATGCACCACTGATGCATTTTCCTGCATGGGTGCCGGTTCCGCTCCAGGTTCCCGACTTGGTTTGAAGGGTTCCCAAATCCTGCGTGGTATTATCGGTGAATTGCAGAATAATGCTTGTAATCCAGTGGGTAGAAGTTACATTCAATGAAGTATTACCGGGGAAAGTAGCGTTCACCGTTGGGGTACACTCGGGTCCTGTAGTTCCGCTGTACTCAATAGTTACAGTAGAACTTGTACTACCACACGCGGAATTCGCAGTTATTACAACCGTTGTTGTGCCCTGGGCAAGGGTAAGGATAGCACTGGCTTTGTTTTTTGAGGCCTGATATGTAAACGCTTGACTTTGTCCGTTTACTGTAAAAGTAATATCACTTTGAGATGTTACGCCGGTTACGGTAGCGGTTACAGTTAGGGCCGATGTAGTAGCAGTAAAGGGTGTAGTTGCCGGATTGGTAACCGTAATAACCGGCGAAACACACATATTAAGCGTTGCCGTGGCTGAAGCTGAACCACAGTTGTTGGTTACCGTAAGCTCAACCACATTAGCTCCGGACTGCAGACTTCCTAAATTGACGGTGATAGCACCTGTAGTACTGTTATAGTTAGCATTTACGGCGGTTCCATTTACCGTTGCGCTCACTTGTGTGGCATTTTGCGATGAAGCCGTAAGCGTGAACGAACCAGAAGATACAGAAGCCGTACCTCCGGCAGGATTAGTTATGCTGATAGTTGGCGTAGGACACGCTAGCTGTATGGTAACCGATTCGCTTACATTTCCACAGCTGTTGGCCGCAATAATCAATACCGAGTTGTTTCCTGTTTGAAGATTCGCGTTGAAACTTACTGCACCTGTGGCAGCATTAAAATTCACAGTAACCGGATTACCATTTACTGTAGCAGTAACACTCGTAGCGTTCGTAGTAGTAGCAGTAAAGTTGTAAACAGCATTGGTGGTTTGTGCGTTGTTGCCGCCGGGTGAGGTTACATTTAATGTAGGTTGCGGACATGCCCGGGTTATGGTGGCCGATGCATTGGCAGAACCGCAATCACCGGTAACTGTTATATCAATGGTGTTGGCTCCGTCGTTCAGATTGGCAGTAAACGTAATCGTTCCGGCTGCAGCATTAAAATTAACATTTACGGGTACTCCGTTTACCGTGGCTACAGCCGCTGTGGCATTCTGAGAAGTTGCTGTTACATTGTATGTTGCATTATTTGTACTTGCTCCAGCCGAAGGAGCAGTAATGCTTACTATTGGTTGCGGACAAGTACGGGTAATGGTTACATTCTCTGTTACGGTTCCACAATTATTATTAGCTGAAATTACCACGGTATTGGCTCCGTTCACAAGATTCACCGTTGCCGTCAGAGTATTTCCACTAAAACTGAAGGATTGATTCTGACCATTTATTGTAAGTGTAACGTTGCTTTCACCTGAAACTCCTGAAATTTGTGCCGAAACAGAAGAGGTAGCAGTTGTAACAGTAGTAGCTGAACCCGAAGGTGATGTAATGGATATTACAGGTGAAGTACAGCTCATATTAATGGTAGTGGTAGCAGAAGCCGTTCCGCAATTTCCGGCAGCATTCAATACAATGGTATTGGCACCGGGTTGCAGTGTGGCTGTAAAGCCTACAGTTCCATTGGAAGCATTAAAGTTCACTGCTGCAGCAACACCATTTACGGTAGCCGACACCGATGTAGCATTTTGAACTGATGCAGACACATTAAAACTGCCAGTGTTTGCTGAACCGCTTGTTCCTGCCGGTGCAGTAAATTGAATTACGGGTTGCGGACAGTCTTTACTGATAATCACAGTTTGACTAACAGAACCGCAGCTATTAGTAGCCGTCAGCATTATGGTATTCGCTCCGGTTTGTAAAGTCGCATTCAGTGTAACAGCACCTGTTCCCTGATTATAATTCACCGCCGTGTTATTTCCGTTAACAGTTGCTGTTACCGATGTGGCTCCGCCTGCAGTGGCAGTAACAGTGTATGTTCCCGATGAGGTTTGTGCAGTTCCGCCCGTGGGTGTAATCAGGGTAAGAGTTGGGTCGGGGCAAGCCATTTCTACACTGGCGGTGGCTGTAGCCGAACCGCAGGCATTGGTAACTGTAATCACAATTTGATTACCCCCCGGTTGTAAGCTGGCATTTAATGATAAAGTACCGGTTGCTGCATTGAATTGTGGAGTTACTGCAGTACCATTAACAGTAGATGTAATACCCGCAGCACCAGTAACATTTTGAACATTCGCGGTAACCGTGTAAGCCGTGGCCGTGCTTTGGCCTACACCACTGGCAGGATTAGAAAGCACAATGATAGGTTGATTACAGGCTTGATAATTAATGTTTATGGTTTGGCTAATCGTTCCACACCCGTTGGTAGCAGTTACCACAATTACATTGGTGCCGGGTTGCAGATTTTGTGAGGATGAGAAATTCCCGTTCTTGAATGTGAAATTCATGGCCTGACCGTTCAATGTTACGGCCATATCAGAATTCGAAGAAATATTGGAAATGCTGCCCTGAATACCTACTGTTGCATTAGTGGTAGTGCTGTTATTTGCAGGTTTGTTCATGGTTATAACCGGTTGATTACAAACACGTCTTTCAATGTATGTAAAGGCATTTACAGAACCGCAGTCGTTGGTGGCAATAATTTCAATCTTATTCTGACCCATTTGAAGATTTACCGTGCCCACAAGCAACTTGGTAACAGGATCAAAAGTGAAATTGCTCTTTGCCATTCCATCGTGTTTGAATACAATTTGATTGATGGAGGTTACTTCGGTTATTAATGCCTGTACCGTTTCGGTAGTATTGAAGGTTACCAAAGGAGAAGTGGCAGGTAAAGTAACAGTAATGGTAGGTTTATCGCAGGGCGGCTCAACCCGGCCATAAAGTATGGTGGTGCTGGCTAAAGTAGAACCACACACATTGGTAGCTTTTATTTCAATAATATTACCGCTGTTGGCAAGAGTTACAGGGAAAGTAATCTGCTTGTTTGAAGCATTATAACTAACACCGGTTACTATGGTACCATTCAACCGTGCTTCAACATCAGCTGCACTTGTAATGCCGTTTACTGTTGCAATAATGTTGTACACATTGCTTGCATTGATGTGATTGAGAACTGAGATATTCGGCTGAACAAAAGAAACTGTTGGCTTGTCGCACTGCTGAACGGGCTGGTAAATAATATTGGTAGCATCGGTTGCCGTTCCTCCTTGATTTACAGCAGAAATCTGAACCATATTATTCCCGGTAACTAAACTTAAATTAAAGGTTACTTGCTGTAACGATGGATTGTAATTAAATGCACTGAGTGATGTTCCGTTTACAAGAACCGAGATAGCCGATTGTGACGCTACACCACTTACCGTTGCTACCACGTTTACGTGCTGCAGGGTTGAAGTGTATGGGTTCACTGAGGGTGAGGTTATATCAACTACCGGTGGATTAATAACCTGAACCGGCTGGTAAACAATGGTTGTAATAGCAGAATGTGCTCCGGCAGTGTTGGTTCCGGTTATTTGTACTGTATTGTTTCCCTGATTGAGAGCAGCTGTAAACGTTACCAGTTTTGTGGCATTGTTAAAATTAAATGCGGTAATAGGCATACCATTCAATTTTACGGCTATCTGGCTTGAATTGGTAACATTTAGAACCGTTGCTGATACAGGATAGGTAGACGTACTAACCACCGAAGGATTTACAGCAGGATTAATAAAGGTTACCAATGGTGGTTGCTCTAAATTTTGCGGCTGATAGATAACCGTTGTGCTTGCCTGATCACTGCCGGCTGTGTTATATGCGCTGATTTCAAAAAGATTTGCACCACTGTTCAGTGCAGAAGTTACCGATAGTTGCTTGCTGGATGTACTGTAGGCAAAGTTGGTGGTTGGCATACCGTTTACTTTCACGGTAATTTGAGAGGATCCTGTTACATTCAGCACCTGAGCATTGACAGTTGCTGTGGGAGTGTATATGATAGATGGATTAACCAACGGTTGAGTAATGGTTACCACCGGAGGTAATACCGTGTTGGGAATTTCGTAGTTAATAGTGGTTTGTGCGTAATCGCTACCATCGGTATTAAAAGCATAAATTTCAAATACGTTAGAACCTTGTGTTAGACCTACATTCATGGTAAGCAAATCGGTAGAAGGGTTGTAATTGAAGTTTGATAACGGCATACCGTTCTTTTTAACGGTGATATTTTGTGAACCGGACACGTGCATAACACTCGCTGTGAGTGTAAAATTTGACGTATTTACCGTAGTGGGATTCATGGAAGGATTCAGAATGGTTATAACCGGTGGTGTAGGTATGTTTATTACCTGTTGCTCGTAAACCAGTGTTGCCGATTTACTATCGCTGCCAACATTGTTGGTGGCTGTTATTTGAATAACATTCGTTCCGGGATTCAGGTTAATGTTGGCATTGAATGCCTTTGAATAGGTATTATAGGTAAATCCGGTGTTTTTTATGCCGTTCACTCTGAATTCAATGTTTTGAGAACCGGTCACATTGAACACACTGGCCGAAATATTAAAATTGTTTGAATTGGTGAAATAAGGAGAGTAGGCCGGATTATTTATGGTTACAACAGGTGGAAATGCGGTAATCTCTGGTTGTTGGTAAACAATTACCCGTGATGAATAGGCGCTACCGGCAGAGTTAACCCCTCTTATTTCAAAAATATTCTCGCCGGGTTTAAGAATAACCGCCGATTGAAAATCGTTGGTTCCGGGGTTAAAGGTAAAGTTGTTATTGGTAATACCGTTTTGCTTAAAGGTAACGTTGTCAGACGATGCTACATGAAATATATTGGCACGTATCAGGAAAGATGCTGAGGTAGTAGTGTGCGGGTTGGAATAAGGATCAATAAATTCCACACGTGGTTTGGGAGTTGCCGGTGGAACGGGCGTTGTTTGCGGATTTGTGGTGTAAACATCCACGTTGGTATTTGTATTGGTGTTAACATTGGCGTTTCCTTTGCCAAAGTTGATAATCAACGCAAAATTTGTGTAATGCAGCCAGTCGTTTAGTTTTGATTCAGTACCGTCAGCTTTATAGTTTCTTCCGTCGTACAGGTTGTTCATGGTATAGGTTACCCTGTGTTGCAGACCCATTTGAACGTGAGGACTAACCTGATATCCCAGTAAAAAGCCCAAATCAGGCATTAGTTTGGCCTGATATCCGGTACTGCCTCCGGCCCACGATTCATATCTTCCGTCGCGTTCAAAGTTTAAATCAGAGGGATTGGTTACATTGGGCAGTGAGCCGTAATTGTAACTATCTTCCAGCAGATCCAGCTGGTCTGTTTTTACATTATATACGTGCAAACCACCACCACCGAAAATTCCCAACGCAATACCGGTGCGTTCACGCAAACGGTTTAACATCAATACGCCCTCAAAACTTAGGTCTTGAAACCCAGTACGGTAATTGTGGAAGATTCCTATAGAATCGCGGGCATAGGTCATTTGATTGTTGAACGTGCCGTTAAGAGAATTGTCCTGGTAGAAACCAACAGTATCTTTCATTAAATCACGCCCGTAGCTAACCCCGGCCAGATAACGGAACTGTAACCCGAAAGAGAAGAAGCCGCGTTCACGTTTCCACTCCTTACCAAAAACAAACCCACCGCCAATACCTGCAAGCGATTTTGTTTCCGCTCTGGATTTATCCTGGTAAGCGCCTCCGATATTCAAGCCCAAGTACCAGCCCGAATCGTTTTGGTAGTTCAGGTATTGTGAGTGTAATACGTTGCCGGTTAAGAACATAACCAGCATCAGACACGATAATTTAATTGTATTCATGGTTCTCATAACAAAAGAGTTAACAAACGCCTTTGGCAGTTTTCGTGCCAAATTTACGCTATTTCACACTCCGCCGATGCTTTTTGGAAACTCATCATGAAAAATGTCCAGTTTAGAACCCTGAACAGGAATATTATTTCAACGCGGAAGTATATATTCCTAAATTCTTTTTCTTTGTGATGAATATTTAAAAAGATTAAAACATGAAAAAGCTACTTTTTGCATTATTAATGTTTTCTACGTTATGGATTTCATCCTGCGGAGATAAAGACAGCGCTTCTGAAGAGGAAAAGAACCCCCTGTTTGCCACCTGGCAAATTGTTGAAGTTACCAATGATTTTGGTTTAATGGATGTTGGTAAATACTTTATTTTTAACGAAAAAGGTTACCATTGGACTGAAGATCCAAATTCACCGGGTGAACTGTATCCAATGAAATATGATACGGAGAAGGGTATGATTAAGAGTCCGGAATCCACAGGTCCTGATGATTATGTTTACATGTATGAGTTTAAAGGAGATAAATTGTCCATCTATTTGCCATTGTCTGAAGGCGAAATAGTGGAATACATCTGCGAGAAGAAGTAATTATCTTTTTGGAAACTGGAGTTTTCTGTTGGTTTGTTTCTCTGTAAGGCATTTTTTAGTTCATCACGAAATTTGTTTGTTTTGCAACATGATTGACTAATGTCCGTGGTGTTTATTAACTTTGAATTGCCATGAGATGGGTTTTATTGATTTCGGTGTTACTTGCAGGGTGTTTCTGTGTTGCACAGTCACAACCGTCGAATGACGGATGTACAGGTGCAGCTGAGCTCTGTGCAGGCCTATCGCAACCGGGCACTACTCAAGGTGCAACGGTTGATATCTGTTCGGGTTGCGAAGATGCCTCTGTTTCGTCGGGCAATTTCTGTTTTCCGGTAAACAACAGTGTTTGGTATTCTTTTACCACCAATGCGACGGGAGGTGCAGCCAGTGTTTCATTTACAGGAATTTCCTGTGCCGCCGGAACGGGCAACGGAATTCAGGCGGTGGTAATTGAAGCGTCAACACCGTGCAATGAGTCTTCTTATATTCAAATCGGTTCCTGCAATAGCGGGCAATCAGGAAGTTTCAGTTTACCACTGACCGGTTTAAGTTCTAATACTACATATTATATTCAGGTTGATGGTGAAGAAGGCATTTCTCCGCCCGGATCCTGTAGTTTCAACATCAGTATTTCCGGGGAGGCTGTGGATGCCGGGATGACGGCTGTGGTTCAAAGCAGCAATTGTACACTGAATGATGGTGAAATTGATATTACACAAGTAAGCGGTGGTACCGCACCCTTCACTTATTCATTGGATAACGGTAGTTTTCAGCCCGCAGGTACTTTTACTTCACTGGCTCCCGGCAGTCACATAGTGTCGGTACAGGACGGTGCGGGTTGTATTTATCAGCAACAAATTGAAGTTCCTCAAGACAATCCGCCTTCTGCCGGAATACCCGTTACTGTGCCGCAAACCTGTAATGCATCAGATGGGCAGATTGATATTGTCGGATCTGCCGGTGGCACACCGCCTTATTCTTACTCGCTGAACGGTGGCGCCTTTCAGTCCGGTTCTTCTTTTGCCGGGGTTACAGCGGGAAACCATATAGTGGTTGTGCAGGATGCCGCGGGTTGTACCGATACGGTTATGGTTCCGGTCAGTAATTCCAGTGGTGTCAGCGATGCCGCCGTAAGTGTAAGCCCGTCGTCGTGTGGCGACAATAACGGAAGTATAACCATTACTCCTGTGGGCGGTACGGGTCCATATTCGTATAGTATAAACGGCGGTGCTTCCCAATCATCTTCGACCTTCACAGCCCTTCAGCCGGGAACATACTCAGTTTTAATAACGGATGCTGCCGGCTGTACTTTTATGCAGTCTGGAATTCAGGTAACACAAACCTCAGCAGATGAATTACTAACGGTTGGTATTACTGTACTGCCCCAACCGGCATGCGATGGTGACAACCTTACGGCAACCGCAGCAATTTCAGGCAACTTTACTTCGGCCACCATTACCTTTTTGTATAATGGCGTTGTGGTTCAATCGGGAGCGTTGTTCAGTTATTCAACGGCTACAGCAGTGTCCGGAGATCAGATTCAGGTAATTGTAAACGCAACCGGTGACTGTCTTGGCCAAACTATGTACACAAGTGGTATTACAACCGTTGAAGTATTACCTGTTGAGGATGCTGTGGTTAGCCTGACTTCCGACCTTACTTCTGCTTGTGCCGGCGATCCGGTGGTTTTTTCCGCTTCACAAACCGGCTGCACCAATCCGCATTATACATGGTACGTTAACGGTCTGGCTCAAACCATTGTCTCCAGCGATGTTTTTTCCACTGCGTTTACCAGTCAGGTTTCGGTATATGTTGAGGTGGTTTGTCAGGGAGCTTGTTCATCGCCAGTGCAAAGCAATACAGTAGATATAGATATTGTTGAGGTGATGGCCGACGCTGGACCCAATCAGGTAATGCTTCAGGGTACATCTGTTACCATTGAGGGAGTTGCCACCGGAACCGGAATTTCCTGGGATCCTTCTGAATCACTCTCAGACCCATCTGTTGTGCAGCCTGTAGCCGCACCCGATGAAACAACATCTTATATTATGACAGTAACCAACGGAAGTTGTGTCGCAACCGACACCATGATTGTTTTCGTTACTCCGCCTATTATCCCTACCAATGTAATTACTCCCAACAGCGACGGAAAAAATGACACATGGTACATTCAGTTTATTGAGGATTATCCGGGTTGTAAGGTGGAAATATTTGATCGTTGGGGACAAAAGGTTTTTAATTCCATAGGGTACACCAACGAAAATGCCTGGGATGGTAAAAACCGCGGACTGAAGCTTCCTGCTTCGGTTTATTACTATGTAATTGAATTGAATACAAATGCCTCAGATGAGTATGACACTTTTACGGGTTATATAACATTATTGTATTGATGAGAAATAGGGTTCTGCTGTTATTATTTGTGCTGTTTTTGATGGGGAATGCTTCTTCACAGCAAACTACTCAGTATTCGCATTATGCATACAATCATTTTGGTATCAATCCGGCAGTAGCGGGTTCAAAGGAATGTATTGATTTAAGGTTTGGTTACCGTACCCAATGGTTGGGTTTTGCAGGTGCTCCAAAAACTGCTTTGTTTAATGGTCACGGTCGTTTTCAGCTCAGAAAGTCGAAAAATCCTAGAATATATCACGGTGTGGGTTTGATGGTTGAAAATGATGTTATGGGACCTTTCAGCCGCACCATGCTAAACCTGGCCTATGCTTATCATATACCGGTTACCAGTAAACACATGTTGAGTTTTGGATTGTTTGGTGGTCTGGAACAATTCAGGTTTAATGGCACCGCACTTACTTACCTTAACGCTGATGATCCCGCCATTAATGAAAGTCAAAGTACTAAATTAATGGTTCCCGAGTTTTCACCCGGAATGTTTTTATATAGCGAAGATTTGTTTGTAGGGTTTACCATTAAGCAGTTGTTAATGAATAAAATTAAGAATGCCGGAACAAAAAGCAGGTTGTCGCATCATTATTTGCTGACAGCGGGTAAAATTTTTGGTGGAGATAACGGAATTAGCATCATACCAACCGGAATGTTAAAAATAACTACCTGGGCTGTTCCGGCTCTGGATGTAAACTTGTTTCTCGATATCAAAAATGTGCTCATGCTGGGTTTGGGGTGGCGCAATACGGATGCGGTGGTAGCACTGGCAAAGCTGAATTTCCTGAAGCACTTCACCCTTGCGTACAGTTTTGACATGACGACTTCACGCATCCGGCTGGCAAGTAGTAATACGCATGAAGTACAATTGGGAATTTATGCCTGTCCCCTCAGCGGACGTACTGCGTACGATTGTCCTATTTGGTAATCAGGAAACTTCAGACATTATTCTCTCAAACAGGTCAATCACCTCATCCATATTCTTTTTGTCGCTTAACAACCGCAGCCGGTCGTTTTTCTGACTAAGAGTTACTTCCTGCTGATGTGATTGTACAAATTTTAAAACCTTTCCAAAGGTGGCTCCCTGATAGTAATTCTGGTCTTCACGTGCAGCAAAATAGGCCAACATTTTACCCGATTTTATGATGATTTTACCAAAGCCAATTTTCCGGGCTATCCAGCGCATTCTTAAACTCTGAAATAAATTAATCAGCGGTTCCGGAATGGGACCGAATCTGTCTTCAAGTTCTTCTTTCTTTTTTAATAGATGCTCTTCATCTTCAACTTCGTCTAACTCGCGGTACAGCTGCAGTCTTTCAGCAACCACATTTACATAATCGTCGGGTATTTTTATGTCCAAATCTGTTTCTATCTGACAGTCCTCTGTTTTAAAAAGAGCAGACTCCGGAAAAAGGTCACTGAACTCGGTTTGTTTTAGTTCGGTAAGGGCTTCATCCAGAATTTTCTGATACATTTCCATACCGATGTCGTTTATAAACCCACTTTGCTCTGCTCCCAGCAAATTTCCCGCACCCCTTATGTCCAGGTCGCGCATGGCAATATTAAATCCGCTACCGAGATGACTGAATTGTTCTATGGCGTGTAATCGTTTGCGGGCTTCGGTGGAAAGATGCTGCACGGGCGGAGTAAATAAGTAGCAAAAAGCCTTTCGGTTACTCCGCCCAACGCGCCCCCGCAACTGATGGAGGTCGCTAAGTCCGAACATGTGTGCGTCGTAAATAATCATGGTGTTGGCATTGGGCACGTCAATGCCGCTTTCAATAATGCTTGTAGCCACAAGCACATCAAATTGCCCGTCCATAAAACCCAACATTATATCCTCCAGCTTCTCGCCATCCATTTGTCCGTGTCCGATTGCAATTTTGACATTAGGACACAAACGCTGAATCATTCCGGCAACTTCATGTATGTTTTGAATTCGGTTATTTACTACATAAACCTGCCCGCCGCGCTGTACCTCATAACTTACGGCGTCTCTCAGGAATTCTTCACTGAAACTGTGCATTTCCGTTTGAACCGGGTACCTGTTAGGGGGCGGTGTATTGATGATGCTTAGGTCGCGTGCACCCATTAATGAAAATTGCAGGGTCCGGGGAATAGGAGTTGCCGTCAGGGTAAGGGTATCCACGTTTTCACGCAGGGTTTTTAACTTATCTTTTACAGCAACGCCAAATTTCTGTTCTTCATCAATAACCATCAACCCCAAATCATTGAATTTTATGCCTTTGCCTACCAGTTTATGGGTTCCGATTATAATGTCCACCTTGCCGTTTGCCAGAGCTTCAAGCGTGGCTTTTTGCTTTGCAGCACTTCTGAAACGATTGATGTAATCTACCGTTACCGGAAATTCCTTTAAGCGTTCGCTGAAACTTTTAAAGTGCTGCAAACATAAAATGGTGGTAGGCACAAGTACTGCAACTTGTTTTCCGTCGGTGGCTGCTTTAAATGCGGCCCGGATGGCTATTTCGGTCTTTCCGAATCCCACGTCGCCACATATCAGCCGGTCCATGGGTGAAGTGGCTTCCATATCTCTTTTAACCGCAACAGTGGCTTTTTCCTGGTCGGGTGTGTCTTCATAGATAAACGACGCTTCCAGCTCGGTTTGCAGATAAGTGTCCGGACGAAAAGCAAATCCTTTGCTGGCTTTTCGCTTGGCATATAGTTTTATTAAGTCGTATGCTATTTCCTTAATCTTCTTTTTGGTTTTCTGCTTTGCCGTGGCCCAGGCGGTTCCACCTAATTTATGCAACCGGGGTTGCGTGCCGTCTTTGCCCGTGTATTTGCTAATGCGGTGCAAACTGTGAATGCTAACGTACAAAATGTCGTTGTCGTGATAAACCAGTCGTACAGCCTCCTGCTCCTTGCCGTTTACCATTATTTTTTCAAGACCGCTGAATACCCCGACACCATGATCGACATGCACCACAAAATCGCCTTTTTGCAGTGACGAAAGTTCCCGTATGGTTATGGCCTCTTCCGTTTTGTTAAATCCTTCTTTTAGTCTGAAACGGTGATAGCGGTCGAAAATCTGATGGTCGGTGTAGCAAATCAGTTTCAGTGTATCATCAATAAAACCCTGGTGTATGGTTATGGTTAAAGGGGTAAAGGCTACATCTTTGCCAATGTCTTCGAAAACAGAATATAATCGCTCTATTTGCTTGGGCTGATTGCTGAAGATAAGGTTGTTGAATCCGGCAGTGTTATTTGCCCTAAGATTGTTAATCAATAGCTCGAAGTTTTTATTAAAAGCCGGTTGCGATCGCTGAGAAAATGTAACGGAAACCGCGTTGGCGTTGAAAATTTCTGTACCACAGTCTATGGTTTGAAATTTAGACAATTGATGGATGATGTCGGTACCCGAAGTGTACATTTCAGAAGGCGTCAGGTGGTTTAGCGGACTTTCCAGCGTATGGTATGCAGTTATCGCTTTCTGGTACACTTCGTCAAGTACACCGCGCATAACACTGGTATTATGCAGCCAAATGATGGTGTTCTCTGGTAAAAAATCAATAAATCCCTGCCGGCTCTCGCGCAATAGCTTTCGCTGCACATTGGGAACGATACTAATGCGCTTCATAGCTGCAACCGACAACTGGGACGCAGGGTCGAAAATGCGGATACTCTCGGCCTCATCACCGTTAAAAACAATGCGGTACGGACGTTCGTTGCTAAAAGAAAAAACATCAACAATACCGCCGCGTATGGCAAACTGACCGGGACTGAAAACAAAATCTACTCTGTCAAATTCATATTCCAGCAGTAATTCGTTGATAAAATCTAACGAGTACTCAATGCCTGTTTCTATTTGCAGTGTGTTTTGTGTCAGGTGTTTTTTTGTAACCACCTGCTCGGCAAGTGCTTCAGGATATGTAATGATAAATACTTCCTTGTCTGATGATGAAATTTTATTCAGCACCTCAGCCCGTAAAACCACGTTACTGTTGTCGGTGGTTGATGTCTGATATGGATTGCGGTACGATGCGGGAAAAAAAAACACCTGCCTGTTGCCGGTAATGTTTTCCAAATCGTTAAAAAAGTATGCAGCCTGTTCTTTATCGTCTAAAACA
This sequence comes from uncultured Weeksellaceae bacterium, assembly GCA_964508605.1. Taxonomy (GTDB): domain Bacteria; phylum Bacteroidota; class Bacteroidia; order Flavobacteriales_D; family CAZDUI01; genus CAZDUI01. Next base: position 14,097 of record CAZDUI010000017.1, read on the forward strand.
AATAGCTGAGGCCTTTTCTGTATTGCTGCCACAGCGGCTGCTATAAAGCCAAACCCGGAACCGGAATGACCTGAAATTTTAAGATTTGTTGCAGGCGTTTTAAGCAGATTGTTGATTTTCTGCACCTCAGCATGGCTGCACCACAAGTTTAATAATTCTGAAACCGTCATGGGCACGCGAAGATATTGGAAATAGGAATACGTCAGGCAGGGGATCTATATCTGCTGTTGGTTTCCGGGCATTAACCACCGACTTGGTCGTGGCCTGTAACCACCGATTTGGTCGATGGTCTATATCCACCGACTTGGTCGATGGTTAATGCCGTTCAAGTCCTTCGGACTTGATTAAAAGGAAAGCACAAGAACACATGAAATCAAATTCATCTGGAAAGCCTTAGCGATGAAATTTCCGTTAGATTATGATTTTTTTCTTCAAAAGCGGTACCAATTACAATGATATCTGCTCCTGCGTTCCAAAGGTTATCGGCCTGCTGTGGTGTTCTGATGCCTCCTCCCACAATTACGGGTGTTTGAACGGTATATTTTACGGCTTGTATCATGTCGGCGGGAACCGTCTGCTTTGCACCGCTACCTGCATCCAGATACATGATCTTCATGCCCAGCATCTGTCCTGCCAAAGCAGTAGTAGCGGCAATATCGGGTTTGGCAGCCGGAATGGGCAGCGTGTTGCTGATATATGCAGCTGTAGTAAGGTTTCCGCCTTCTATCAATAAATATCCGGTAGGGATGGGTTCAATGCCTGCACTTTGAACAGCAGGCGCTGCCAAAACCTGTTGCCCTATCAATAGTTCAGGATTGCGACCACTGATAAGTGAAAGAAATAAGATGGCGTCGGCCTTTGGATGAACCTGTGTAATGCTACCGGGGAAGATAACTACAGGAACCGTAAAAACACTTCTTACCCTATTCATTACATCATCAAACCGGTGCCTGGTGAGCAAACTTCCGCCTACAAATACATAGTCTGGCTGCAATGATGCGCTGCGGTAAATGTCGGCTTCGTCGCATTTGTCGGGGTCGAGCAAAATGGCAAGTTGCCGCAATCGTTGTGACCTGGCAAGTTCAAATTTATGAAGTACGGTTTCTGTCATCATTCAGGGTAAAGGTACAAAACCTGATGAAAGCGGCAATAAAATTTTGGTTGAGCAGGGTTAGATCAACTGGTAACACCTGTAAGAACCGGGTATTCCTTGTATTCTGTTCCCTCAATACGGCCCAGCTTGTACAACATTTTGGTATGATTCCACAGTGCGCCAACAAAGGTTTTTTGTTCGTGATACGGAAGATCGTACTCCTTCGCTGTCTGCTTAACAATCGGGGATATTGCACGGTAGTGAACGTGACAGATGTTAGGGAACAGGTGGTGTTCAATCTGATAGTTCAGGCCTCCAATAAACCAGCTCAGGATTCGGTTGTTTTTTGCAAAGTTGGCGGTGGTTAGTAACTGATGAATGGCCCAGTTGTTCTCAATATTATTCTCGTTGTTAGGCATAGGGAACTCTGTTTCTGTCATTACGTGGGCCGGCTGGAATATACAACCCAGAATAAATCCGGCTACAAAATGAAGGCTGAAAAAACCCAAAAGCATCAACCAAACCGGAATAGACGTAAAGACGAACAACGGAATAAAAATATATGAGTAATAAATTACTTTCCATATAGCATTTTCCAGCACCAGCCTGCGATAACTTACTCCTTCGCTTTGCAGAATGCCCATTTTTTTGTATCTTTTTATCTGCATAAAATCTTTGAAAGTCACCCAGAAAAAGGTCATCAGGCCGTAAAAAAACCACGCATAAAGAAATTGGAAACGGTGCATGAATTTTTTAGGTGTGTGGGGCGAGAAGCGCATCAGTCCACCCGGGTCAATATCTTCGTCTTTACCGGTGATATTAGTATATGTATGGTGCAATACGTTGTGCTGATACCTCCAGGTAGGGGCGTATCCGCCAACCAAATTTACCGTATCGCCCATCCAGCGGTTTATTCGCTTTTTAGAACTGTATGCTTCGTGGTTGGCGTCGTGCATTATAGATAACCCTATGCCCGACAACCCAACACCCATTAAGCAAAACATGCCAAAAACACCCCAGTTTGAAGTAACCACTCCGGTTACAATCAAAATAAAGGGTGTGAAATAGAGAGCCAGCATAAATGCTGTTTTGATGTACATCCGCCAGTCGCCGTGAACGGTTTTGTTATTTTCTTTGAAATAAGCCCGGACTCTTTTTCGCAGTTCTTTTACGAATTCTGTGTCCTTATTGTACCTGACAGGTGCGAGATTCGTAGCTTTTTGAAGTGCCATGAAGTTATATTAAATTTACCTTGCGCGGCAAAGATACTTGTTTTTTGGCAAATTCAATTGATTTTTATCAGGAAAACGGATATAGATTTGTAAATTAACAAATTGTGCTTGTATCACATTTGATATATATATCAGGGTTCAATAAAAACCTTCATTCCCTGAAAACTAAATGCATACAGTTCTTTTATGTGTTCTGTTTTCAACGAGATGCACCCCAGTGTCCAATGAATTTTTTCGTCAATCAATGAATTATATCCTTCGGGTACCCCGTGAATTCCTACTTCACCTCCGATGCTGGCATCTGGGGGTATTTCACCTTTTTGTTTTGAAATCTTGTGTTTGCTCCACGATTCTTTGGTAGGGTAATCTATCCACATAAAGTAACTCCAGCTTCTATGAGGATATAATGCTCTTATTGAAAACCATCCCTCCGGGGTACACTGGTCACCTTCTCGTCGTTTGTCATCCACCGGATTGCCACCCAAAACCACCGGAAACTGTTTCACAATAGTCGTATCCTGCATGTAAGACAAAATTAGGCCTGATTTATTAATGTGAATCCAGCCTTTTTGCTTTTTATATCCGGCTTTTGTAATTAAATCCTTCAGCGGAATGTTACCGTTGACGTATATAATACTGTCTGCAGCAACTGATACTGAATCGGGGAGTTGAAATGTCTTATTTCTGCCTGTATTGGCAGTTCCGGTATCGGGTGTACATGCCAGAAGACACGTAAAACATAGGAGAATAAAAATTCGCATAAGCATTGGTGATATCAAATCCCTTGCCGTAACGCGCAGGTAATTTATGCCGGCGCCGAAACGGTTTTACACACGTAACCAAAAAGGTTATGTTTAATTATGCTTTCGCTCACCAGTTCAGGTACCATGCCTTCCCAGCCATGACGACATTCCTTGATCATCTCAATTACCTTATCGCTGTAAATACTGAGCAGTTTATCATCGCTGGCGTCTAATTCCTGAATTTTGTCGTTGTCTATCATGTAGTTAAACAGGTTCTTAAGGTTAGAGGCAACTTCAAGGTCTTTTAGACGGTACAAATATTCTTTGTTGAGTTTAACGGCTGGATAACAGTACATTTTAACATTCTGACCAAAACCGGTGCCGAATGCCTGTAATATTCCCCCCTTCAGATTTTCGTAATACTTGGGTTCAAAGATGGTTTCAAGACTATAAATACCCAGTATAACACCAATTTTATATCCTTTGGTAAGTGAAGCCAGATACTCCACCACTTTGTAATATTTGGCAAAATTTGAAATCATAACGGTTTGACCCAGCATACCCAACAATTGCGCGCGGTCAAGAAAATCCTGTTCATCTATTTCACCATCGGCTCTTAAATCTTTTAGCGTCAGTTCAAAAAGAGTGGTAATATTTCCTGCTTCCACGTCGTTTTCCTTTTCAAAAGCCGACTGACCTTGTTTCAGCATATCAAAATTAACATGAGTGGGTGGACGGAAACGACCCCTCAGCAGCAAAACATGTTTCTTATACAGGGCTTCGGTGGGTTGTAAAACGTGTCCGGTGGGGTCGAACATGGTAGCATCGGTCATACCTTTCCTCACCAGTTTCAATGCCATCAAACGATTGTCAACGTGTTCAAAATCGGGTCCTGTTAACCTGAACATATCAATTTCCATACGTTCCCGGCTCAATCGGTCGGCCAAAGAATTAAGGAACAAGTCGGTATCGTGATGAAAATAGTAACAGGCGTATAGCAGGTTTACACCCAGTACTCCTAGGGCTTCCTGTTGCCAGAAGTTACGTGTATCGTGCATTTTAACGTGAAGAATGCAATTATTGGGTTCGCCGCCCGGTGTAAGTTGAAACCGGATACCAATCCATCCCTGACCCTGATTGGTTTTATGATAGTTCAGTGCCTCTACAGTATTGCAAAAGGTAAAAAATCTTGTATCTTCGGTACGTTCCGGAAGTTGTTGTTTTAACAGATTGTACTCCATTTCCAGCATGGTATGTAAACGGTCTTCGCTAACGTACCGCCTGCACTTACCGTAAATGCTGTCGCTTACCTTCATGTCATAAGCACTTCGGGTTGAAGCGATGGTACCTGAAGATCCACCTGCCCTGAAAAAATTGGCTGCCACCTCCTGTCCGGCTCCAATCTCGTTAAAGCTTCCATAAATGGTTCTGTCTAAGTTAATTCTTAGTGCCTTTTCTTCCGTACTCAACCGATAGGACTCTACCATTTTTTAGTGTTTTTAAGAATAAAATCGTGGTAAATGTAGGAAACCCGTACTATTGGAAGAAGAAAATAATACTAATTTAGACCGATATTTTGTTTAACCCCATGGATGAACTGATTTTAGAGTTAATTCAGAAGAACAACACCGTAATTGTGCCAAAACTGGGTGCCTTTATGGTTTCGGGCAGTGGAACCAACAGATTGATTCTATTTAATCAGCACCTGAAGTTTAACGACGGGTTGGTAGCAAAAGCTGTGGCAGAAACTTTTAATTTGGAAAACACCCAGGCTCTTGAACAACTAGAAAAGTGGAGCGCTGGTGTTCTGGAATTATTAAATTCCGGTATGGCATATCCGCTGGGTGCACTGGGAGAACTGACCAAAACAGCTGGCGGTGAATTAAAGTTCAGGAACGGAAAACCGCTGTCAGAAGCAGTAAAATTGAATACCGGAAATTTTGCGGGGACAGCCGCCATTAATTTGAATGTTCAGGATCCGGTCAGATCTGAGAGTAAGGAAACAGTTGAAATATCGGAAACTATACCCGTCGACGGAACCATTCAACCCGTTGAAAAGGAATCTATTCCTGACCAGAGTTTGGTGCCATCAGATGACTTAAGCACTTTGGGTGTTACGGAATTAATTGAAAAAGAGGAACATGAAGTAGACGAGAAACAAGAAGTGTTTTCTGCACCTCAGGAATTACCTGTTACGATAAATTCAGAACCTCCAATGATTCCAAAAGCGGAATCTGATTTGGATGAACCGAAGGGTGATATTCACCGGAATTTGGGGCAAACAGACGACCAGTTAAATTCAAATTCTATGGAATCGGTGGTGGAAATTGATCCACAACCATATAAGCCCCCACAGGAAGTAGTGAAAACGGAAGAAGAGGCAGTTGTACACACAGACTCATCCGAAACCTTTCAGCTTAATAACGAGAGGCCTGGACCGGATTACGGGGTGCCTGTAACTGAAGTGATATCATCTGATTCTAAAGAGAATGTCCCGGTAACCGAAGGGGAACAAAGGGTAGAACCTGGAATACTTACGGAAACGGATAAGCATTCTGCGGTTACCCCTGCAGTAAAGGAATCTGTGAAGAATGAAAATCCAACACGGCACATTGTACCTGCGGTTGATGGAGTTGACAATTCACCGGTGATTCCAACAAGGGTACGAAAAGTAAAACGCCTCAGTGTATTGTTCTGGTTTTTTATGATATTGATTTTCCTGTTTTCGGCAGGGGCCACATATTTTACCTTGAATTACGACCAGGTAATGGGTTGGCTGGGATATAACACACAGGAAAACAAACAGACGGAGAATAAGAAGGCCGAAGTTGCGCAACCGTCGCCGGAGCTAACTGCCGTAAATGTAGAGGTAGTTGAAGATACGGTGCATATTGCAGAAGATACAGTTTCTGAAATTATTGAAAATGAAGGTGTTGAGGTAACGGAAGCGCCGGTTGAAACGGTGGTTGCTGAGCCGCCTTTAGAAAACACAACGGGTGCTGCTGCAACGGGAAAATATTATCTGATTGCCGGAAGTTTTAGAAGCGAGTCCAACGCCGATAATTTCGTTCAGACCATTAAAGGGAAAGGTATTAATTCCGCTTTAAAATTCGGACCCATAAATGGTTTGTTTATGGTAAGTTGCGGAGAATGGAGCGATTCAAAATCGGCAGCAGCGGCCATACCCGAAATGAATGAAAAATCAGGTATGAAAGTTTGGGTAATGAGATATTGAGGCCAACCGCAGATGTTTGAACTAATTTTTACAAAAACTCTTCTTTTCTGGCCGATTTAAGATCATTTACAAATTCTTTAATGCGCTGTTCGTTTTCTCTTTTTACAATCAGCAGCACTTTTTCAGTATCAACAACAATAAAATCTTCTAAGCCCTCAATTACTGTTATTTTATTTTTCTGAGAACGTATCATGTTTCCCGTTGCATTATATAACATGGTTGTTCCACCGTTGGCCACATTGCTCTGTTCGTCCTTATTGCCGTGTACATAAAGGCTTCCCCAGGTGCCCAGGTCACTCCAGCCGAAGTCGTTGGCAAGCACCATACACACGTTGTCCGCTTTTTCCATAATACCGTAATCTATACTAATATTAGGGCACTGGCTGTACACCGATTTGAATTGGTTAGCATCGTAACCTCCTTCGGCCCAATCGGTGAAAAGGGCATATACTTCAGGCATAAACTCTTTAAATGCTGTAAGCAGCGCGCTGTTTTTCCAAACAAACATACCTGAATTCCAATAGAATTCACCACTTTCAAGGAATTGTCGTGCCAGGGCGTGATCGGGTTTTTCGGTAAAGGTTTTTACTTTTTTAACACACTCGTGTACGGAACCCTCCATAGGTTCTGGGTTGAATTGAATGTATCCGTAGCCGGTATCGGGGCGGTTGGGTTTAATACCTATAGTGATAAGGCATTCTTTTGCCTGAGCCTGCTGAACGGAAAGTTTTATGGCATTTAAAAAAACGTTTTCCTTTAAAATGAGATGATCGGCTGCTGCAACAACCATTACAGCATCAGGATTTTTTTGCTGGATAATAAAAGCTGCGTATACCAGACAAGGTGCCGTGTTGCGGCGCATGGGTTCAATAAGAATATTTTCAACCGGCAGCATGGGTAGGTGATGTGCTACGCGTTCTCGGTAGGACGCATGTGTAACAACGTAAATTCTTTCGGGCGGTACTTCATCCGTGAAACGGTCAAAGGTCATTTGAATTAAACTTTTACCAACCCCCAGCATGTCGTGAAATTGTTTGGGGTTGTCCTGCAAGCTTACCGGCCAGAACCGGGAACCGATGCCCCCGGCCATAATTACCACATACGTGTTATTATTCATGTATCTTTAATTTTCTACCAATGTAACTTCTGCCAATGGGTGAATGCGGAACAATCTGCCTCCGGGTTCCTCTTTGCAAAGGTATCTTTTTCGTGCTAGTTTTCCTTTGATGAACGTTCTGCCCTGCAATAAAAACAAAGCACCTTCAGGTAAATCTTCGGTCATGGTAGGTTTGCTACTATCGTAATTCTTCAGCAATCGCAATAACCGGGTATCTGAACAACTGCTGGCTGAAGGAGTTTTAATGTGCTTAATGAGGCCGTAGCGAAGATCTCCCGGAAAAATATCATCATACACAAAGGGCAGCAACATTTCGGCATAGATCTTTTTCCATTCAGGTCCATGCGGGTTTACTTTTCTTTCGAATTGTGAAAATGTATGAAAATGAGCAAATTCGTGAATTGTCGTTACCAGAAATGAATAAGGGTTTAGGGATGAATTCACTGTAATTATGTGTCGGTCATTCTTTTTCAGGGGAACTCTGTAATCGCCCAGTTTTGTTTTACGGGGTTTAACAATTCTGAAATCAATTTTATGGGCTACAATCCAGGTTGCAATCAGTTCATTGGAAGATGCCGGAAGAAAATCGCGCAATACAGCCGACCACCGTTGTCTTGAAAAATCAGAATTACTTTCCACTTTATTTACATAGAAAGCAGGTCAGTGAAAAGCTCAATGCTCCAGTGTGGACAATCGCATTTCTTTTTCTTAAAGAGTTTGCACCCTGAAAAAGAAACTAATGCGAAAGACAATACCGCTACAAGCATCAGTCGTTTTGCAATTCTTTTCATAATGTAAAGATAACAAATTCGGGTTACTTCACCAAAGATACTAAATTTGTGGCAAACGAGAGCTTTGGGATTAATATTTCATACCGGCAGATATTTGATGATGATGATAGCAGTTTTTGGGAAACCCGAAAAGCTGAGTATCTATCGTCGTCAGTTTGTACATGAAGCGGTGAATCTGGGATTGAATTCTCTGGGTATTGTTGCCATTATCTCGGTGTTTATGGGGGCGGTAATTACTCTACAGACTGCTGCCATGCTGGCGTCCTGGATGCCAGATTACGCATTGGGGTACACTACACGTCAAAGCACCATTTTAGAATTTTCACCTACCGTAGTGTGTTTAATCCTTGCGGGCAAGGTGGGTTCTAATATAGCATCTGAAATTGGTACTATGCGCGTTACAGAACAAATTGATGCGCTTGAAATTATGGGAGTTAACAGCAGGGGGTACCTGATATTGCCCAAAATGCTGGGCGCTATGATGATGTTCCCTGTTTTGGTAGTATTTAGTATGGTACTTAGTCTTTTTGGTGGCTGGGCGGTTTGTGAGCTAACCGGATATGCAACCACGGAGGTTTACATAAAGGGAATTCGTTCTTTTTTCGAGCCTTTTTCTGTAACTTACGCACTGGTTAAGACAGTAGTGTTTGCTTATGTTATTACAACCATTTCCTCTTATTACGGATACTATACCCAGGGAGGGGCACTTGAGGTGGGTCGCAGCAGCACCAAAGCAGTGGTAAGCAGCAGCATTTTTATTCTTCTTAGTAATTATATTATTACACAGGTGATGCTGATGTAAGATATTGAATGATAGAAATAAACAACATATCAAAATCCTTTGCAGGAACCGTTGTGTTAAAGGATATTTCTTTCAGGTTTCATCCGGGTAAAGTGAATATTATTATTGGACAAAGCGGTTCCGGCAAATCTGTTCTTACAAAATGTATTGTAGGTCTGCATCAGCCCGACCAGGGTTCGGTAATTTATGACGGTGAGAATTTTACTGCAATGAACAGAATTAAAAAACGGAACATCAGAAAGCAAATTGGAATGCTTTTTCAGGGAAGTGCCCTTTTTGATTCATTGACGGTGGAACAAAATGTTATGTTTCCTCTTACTATGTTCACCAACATGACGCGAGATGAAATGCGTGACCGGGCAAATTTTTGTTTACAAAAGGTAAAACTTGAGAATAAAAATCACTTGTATCCCAGCGAAACCAGCGGCGGTATGCAAAAAAGAATTGCCATAGCACGGGCTATCGCAATGAATCCGAAATACTTGTTTTGCGATGAACCCAATTCGGGGCTCGATCCTAAAACAGCTATTGTTATCGATAATCTGATTCAGGATATTACCAATGAATTCAATACTACCACCATTGTAATTACTCACGATATGAATTCGGTAATGGAAATTGGAGATAACATAATGTTTTTATATATGGGCGAAAACTGGTGGCAGGGAGATAAACATGCAATTATTACCACAGATAACAAAGAGGTAAATGAATTTGTGTATGCCAGCGAATTTATGAAGGGTTTAAAATCCATTATGCAGAAAGGGATGCGCTGATATTAAAACAATTGTAAAACCGGTCTTTACTGAGGTTGAAAACTCATATGGTGGTATTATTTGGTTTGATTTTTTTTGAATCACGGATATTTTTCAATAAAATTAACTATTTCAGAATAAATGATAGCTTTGTGTTAAAATAATTAAACCAAACCTATGAAAATGACCAAAACCCTGCTGATGCTCTTTGCTGTGTCGGCATTAACCTTAACCGCTTGTGGTGATAAAGAAGACAAAAAAGACGGTAAAGAAGAAGCCAAAGGACCTGCACTTTGTGATTGTGTTAAAGATGAATCAGTTAAAGGTTGCGATGAGTTGAAACAGAAATGGGAAAAGGAATATGAGGCTGCCGACGATGCAAAGAAAGAAAAGATGATGGAAGAGGTTATGGCTTGTATGCCTGAGATGGAAATGGATGAAGAAACAGATTCTGAAGAAAGTGGCCTTTCAGGTGACTGTGAATCATTGGTTGCTGAATATGAGGTTTTTATTGACGAATTGTTGACAATTACCAAAGAGTATCAGGCAAAACCTGATGATACTGAACTATTGGCTAAATACACTGAATTATCTGCAAAGGGTGCTGAAATAACAACAGCTCTTGCTGATTGTGCTGCCGACCCAGCGTATGCTGATAAAATTGCAGAGTTATCCAAGAAGATGGCCGGCATGTAATTGTTCATTATTTGAACGTAAGGCTGCTCTAATGGGGGCAGCCTTTATTTTTTATTCCTGATGGAAACCAGATAAACACCTGCAAAAATTAAGATTCCAAAAACAAGGTGATACCATTCTGCAGCTTTTGTGCCCTGATTGCTGAAAAGAATTACGGAAACTAAGGCAAATACGGGTTGTAAATAAATGTACGCACTTACTACCGAAGGACTAACTCTAACCAGCGCGTATATATTTAGCAAGTAAGCCAGAAAAGTGGTACCCAATACTACATACAGTACCGACATCCAAATGTTTTGAGGAATAACAGAAAAGTTGGTGTTCAGTACACTTTGCCCTCCGTACGGCAAAACATACAAAGCACCAAAACAAAATACCCATGCGGCCACGGTTATGGGTTTATAACGCTGCATTAACGGCTTAACCAGAACTAGATATAATGCATAGCTCAAAGCATTAATCAGAATAAAAACGTCACCATTTAAACTTGTATTTCCCGGCGAATACATGTTGCTCATGGTTATAACACCAATGGCTCCGACAGCACCCAAAACGATTCCTGAAACGCTTTTAACGTTTAGTTTTTCTTTTAATATCGGTACAGCAAGTAATAACACCAATATAGGATTCAATGTCATAAGAATAGCACTGTTCATTGCAGACGTCCGGCTGAGGCCTTCAAAGAAAAACATTTGATTTACTGCCACCCCGAATAGTCCGCAAAAAGCCAGACGCAGATAATCTTTCCGTTTAATTTTTTCGCGCAATAATAAAGCCGGCAACCCAAACAATACCAAAGCACCGGTTACCCGTAGTGTAACAAAAGCGGAAGGGACAATCCAGGCAGGCATAACCCCTTTGGCTATTAAATAGTTGGCGCCATATAATGCGCTAACAATAAACAATGCCAGGTGTGCTTTATTCAGCATGTAAAAACGCAGTTACAGCCTTTTGAACAGTTTCACTATCATTACCCGCAAACACTTCATTTTCTGTTTCAAATAATGGTCGTTTCAGGTAAGAGTAGTGTGAAAGCAGCAACTCTTTTATTTCAATCTCAGATAGAACATTCCGGTTTTTAACGGCACGCAGCAGCTGACATTTTATATTCAGCAAAGCAACATAGGAACCTGTCTTCATATGCCACCTTTCAAGAGTTTCAGTGTCGGGAGGTACATTTTTTATATTGGTTAACTCACACATATTCAAGCCCGGGTTTGCTTTTAATATTTTTCGGCACGTATCATATGTACTTAGGTGGTAAATTTTTCTCACTTTAGAGCACTTTTTACAATGAGTTAACAATGCAAAGGTAGTGATGGTTGCCACCGAAAAACAGGAAAAAGATATAAGCAGACAATTGCGACCGGCAAGGGTTATCATTCCTTTAATTATTGGTTTGGCAGCTTCAATTTTTTTGTTGATTAATAATTTGCGGGAAGTACGTTTTGAGAAAGTTACGGACGGATCGGGCGCATATCAGTGGGTTGATGAAAATAATAATGGTAAGGTAGATTTTGACGATGAAGAAGATTTTGCCCCTTCAAACAACGGAGATTACAAAAAATTAACGTATACTGAAGTTCTTAAAGAAATCAATTGGACTTATCAAACGGTGTTCTGGTTGTTTATGGCTTTTGTAATGATGTTTCTTCGTGATTTTGGCTATATGCTGAGAATAAGAGTATTAACAGATAAATTTTTAAGTTGGCGCCAGAGTTTCCGTGTTATTATGATTTGGGAGTTTGCATCAGCACTAACCCCCGGAGTAGTAGGCGGTGCGGCAGTGGCAATGTTTATTTTGAACCGGGAGAAAGTTGCTTTGGGCAAAAGCACAGCCATTGTGATGATTACTGCAATTCTGGATAATTTATTTTACCTCTTAATGGTTCCTGTGGTTTTGGTGGTAGTAGGAAGCAGTGAATTGTTTCCCATGGACGAGAACAAGGAAATTCTGGGAATAAACCTGGATATTGTCAGTCTGTTTTGGGTGGCCTACAGTATTGTATTCTTTTTCTTTGCTTTTCTGTTGGCAGGTATTTTTATTAGTCCCAGATTGATTAAGAATGCATTGGTAGGAATATTCTCATTGCCAATGCTCAGAACATGGAAAGAGGGAGCGCGTAAGACCGGAGATGAAATATTAGTAACCAGTAAAGAGATGCGTACGCACCCCGTTACATACTGGCTCAAGGTATTTGGTGCAACAGTACTTTCGTGGACCGGAAGATTTTTAGTTGTAAACTGCTTGATTATGGCATTTATATCTACTGGATTATTAGAGCACATGATGATTTATGCCCGGCAATTGGGAATGTGGGTTATTATGATTATTTCGCCAACGCCCGGCGGCAGTGGAATTGCTGAATATGCGTTTACAGGGTTTTTAAGTGACTTTGTTCCCTTTGGAATGATAGGTATTTTAGCCATTTTATGGAGATTAATAAGCTACTATCCATATTTATTTATAGGTTCTGTAATTTTGCCCCGATGGATGCGAAGCACAAAACCAATAAAAACAGAAGTAAACAATAATTCATAATACATGAACAACCAAGACTGGGGCTTTGGTACCAAAGCCATTCACGCAGGCATGGAGCCTGACCCTGCTACAGGGGCAATAATGACCCCCATATATCAGACCTCTACATTTGTGCAGGAATCACCCGGAAAACATAAAGGTTTTGCTTATGCACGGGGTAAAAATCCCACGCGCAAGGCGCTTGAGGAAAATATTGCTGCCCTGGAAGGCGCAAACTACGGGTTGTGCTTTAGCAGTGGTATGGGAGCCATGGACGCCGTGATAAAATTGCTTCGTCCCGGTGATGAGGTAATTACAGGTGATGATTTGTATGGAGGTTCGTACCGCATGTTCAGTCGGGTTTTTGAACCAATGGGTGTTAAATTTCATTATATTGACCTTACCCATGCCGCGAATATTGAAAAATTCCTGAATAAAAACACCCGCCTGATTTGGGCTGAAACTCCTACAAATCCAACAATGAAAATAGTAGATATTGAGGCGTGTGCCCAAATTGCAAAATCAAGAGGAGTTTTGTTTGCTGTTGATAATACCTTCGCCTCTCCATACCTGCAAAACCCATTACAACTGGGTGCCGACATTGTTATGCATTCGGTAACCAAATATCTGGGTGGACATTCCGATGTTGTTATGGGTGCCTTGGTTACCAATCGGGACGATTTATATGAAAAACTGGCCTTTATACACAATTCCTGTGGAGCTACTCCGGGTCCTATGGACAGTTTTCTGGTAATTCGTGGTATTAAAACACTGCACCTGCGAATGGAAAGGCATTGCAGCAACGGCAAAGCGGTCGCTCATTTTCTAAAGAATCATGCTAAAATTGAAAAGGTATACTGGCCGGGTTTTGACGACCATCCCAATCATTCCATTGCGAAAAAACAAATGCGGGATTTTGGAGGTATGATATCTTTTGTATACAAAGGAACGATGGAGGAGACTTTTAAAATGGCATCGTCTTTTAAGGTTTTTTCGCTGGCTGAATCCTTAGGAGGGGTAGAATCACTGGTAAATCATCCGGCAACCATGACCCACGCCTCTGTACCAAAGCAGCAGCGTGAGGAAGCCGGGGTAGTAGATAGTTTGATTAGATTAAGTGTGGGTGTTGAAGACGAAAAGGACTTGCTGAATGATTTAAAATCAGTTTTAGGATAAGCGTATGAAAGGGAATAAATTTCTGGTAATCGGTGTAGGAAAATACGGCGGTACCATTGCAAGGCGACTGGCAGAAAAAGGCGCTGAGGTTATTGCATTTGATGACAATGAAGAACGTGTGGACTTAATTAAAGATGAGATAGCACTTGCTGTGTCGCTTGATGCCACAGATAAACGTGCTCTTCAAAGTCAGAATGTGGAGGATATTGACGCGGCCATTGTTGCCATTGGCGAAAATTTTGAGGCTACCATTTTGTGTACGGTTCATTTGATGGAACTGGGGGTAAAGAGAATTATCTCGCGGGCCAGTGGGCCGCAACAAAGGAAAATTCTTGAAAAGATTGGCGTAAAAGAAGTACTGTCGCCAGAAGATGAGGTAGCGTTTGCGGTGGTAGAACGAATGTTAAATCCAAGCATTTTATCTTTTTTGCAACTACCGGATGACTACGAAATTGCCGAAATAAAAGTACCAAAAAACATTATAGGCAGAAGTATAGCCGATTGTGGTCTTCATGAAAAATATGAGCTTACCCTGATTACCATAAAGCGGAATTTTGAAAGTGAATCAGACGGAAGGATTGTGCATGAGCAACACATTTTAGGTAAACCTACACCAGATATCGTCTTACAAAATGACGATACCTTTTTAGTTTTTGGCACGCGAAAGGCTGTAGCCCGGTTTATAGAAATTAACGACTAGCCGAAATTCATATTTTAAAGCTGATTAATCCATCAGCCATTTTTCGGTCGTTGCTAAGACGGGGTACTTTGTTTTGTCCACCCAGCTTGCCAATACTCTTCATATACTCTATGAAACCACCTGCAGAAATTTGTGTAATTACCAAAGGCTTTAGAACACTTCCGGTGATTAAATCGCGGTAATATATATTCCGTTGTTGCATGGCTTTATCGAGCGAGTCGGCGAAATGGGTGATATTATGGGGTGGCTCACTAAATTCTATTAACCACTCGTGATAAGGAAGACCTTCAGAAGGTGTTACTTGTGGTGCTAGATGAAATTCAGCTACAGAGCCGCCGTGCTTTAACAACACTTCAGCCATGGCCGACTCAACTTCTTCAGCTATTACGTGTTCACCAAAGGCAGAGGTAAAATGTTTTATGCGGCCGGTTACAATAATTCTGTGAGGAAACAAGGAAACAAACTTTACGGTATCACCAATGCTGTAGCCCCATAAACCAGCGTTGGTGTTCATTATTACAGCGTAGTTTACCCCCATTTCTACATCGGCAACCGTATAACGACGGGCGTTTTCGTTAAAATATTCATCGGCACGAATGAATTCATAGAATATGCCTTTATTCAGTACCAGTAATAATCCTTGTTCCGTTTGAGTGTCTTGAAAAGCTATAAAACCTTCACTGGCAGGATATGTTTCGATAGTGTCAATGTCCTTGCCCACCAATGCTTTAAATTTGCTGCGATAGGGTTCAAAAGCCACTCCGCCAAAAACAAACAGACTGAAATTGGGAAAGATGCTTTTAATATCTTGTTTGCCTGAAATTTGTAATAGTTTTTCATAGTACATCTGCACCCACGACGGTATCCCGCTAATCAATCGCATATCCGCCTTCAGTGTTTCGCGGGCAATGGTATCCACTTTGGTTTCCCAGTCATCAATGCAGTTGGTTTCCCAGGAAGGCATCCTGTTTTTTTGAAGGTATCCCGGTACATAATGTGCCACAATTCCCGAAAGTCTACCGGTAGGAATTGCGCCGCTGCGGTCCAGTTCCGGACTTCCCTGAAGAAAAATCATTTTACCGTCAATGAATGAAGTATTACCCGTTTGTGCAATATAACTTAACAAGGCATTGCGTGCACTGTGTATATGGTTGGGCATGCTTTCTTTGGTGATGGGTATGTATTTTGTCCCTGACGTGGTTCCGCTGGTTTTACAGAAATAAATGGGTTTCCCCGGCCACAACACATTTTCTTCCCCTTTTCTTACGCGTTCAATATATGTCTTTATATATTCGTAATCTTTTACCGGAACCCTTTTTACAAATTCGTCATGGTTCGTTATTCCGTTAAATTCATGATCTCGTCCAAAGGAAGTGTTTTTAGCAGAATTAATAAGTTCATCAAACACTTTCTTTTGTGTTTCAACGGGTTGAATACTCCACTTTTTAATATTTTTTGCCACATTGGCGGCAAATGGCTTACTTAATCTGGCTTTAATCCCCATAGGTTGTGAAGATGATGTAATTTTCGGGATCTACGGCACGGCCGCGATGCCACATTTCAAAAGTTATTTGTTTCTTATTTTCCGTTTCAGCTACTACTTCACCGGTTTTAACGGGTTCACCTTTAAATTTAAGAACTGTACCTAAACCTTTATAAATGGTAACCAATGCATTGTTGTGCTGCACGTGTATTTCATTAGAATTGTTGAATACCACAGTGCCTTCCTGTACGGCATAAACCATGCTGCCGGTTTGTAAATTCAATAGAACCCCAAACCAATCGTCTTCCGGTTTAAAAGGTTTTAACACGGTTCCTTGTACCGGTGGATAAAACATGATTCCGGAAAGCTCACCGGATTTTTTTGGTATGCCTCTGTTTAATTTATCCTGAATTTGTTTATCTATTTTTAGCCTCAGCAGCGAGTCTTCCTTCGACCTGACAAAAGTGATGGTATCCGGATCAAATGAACGATTTAAAATGCTGTCGTTTCGCATACTGTCTGGCATGGCTTCGTTTAATAACCTTGCGCGCATATTTTCCCAATACGCGATTTCCATCTGCAGCCGCGCTTCCATTTGCCGCACCTCACGTTCCATTTCCAGGGCTTTCGTCCGGTCATCGCCTCCATCAGCTTCTGTAATGTATGCCTTTAATCCGGTATATGCTATTAAAAAATAGGTTGCCATTGCGGTAAGTAATAAAATGGCCAGAATTACGTATATTGCATTCAATGGCGTAACATTCCAGTGCCAGTGCTCTTCATACGTTTCAGGATCCACAGCCGTAAGGCGCGTTTTTCTACGTAAATGTTCGAATATCCGGTTGAGTCGCTTTTTCACGGTTGAATGCTGCTGAGGACAAAGATAACGATCTGTCCTGAATAGGCGGATTCAAGAATGCCACGACTATGTGTTCAATGCGCCTGCCTTTATCAAATCAACAACACCTGGATCCAGAAGTGTACTGGTATCTCCCAGGTTTGCAGTGTCTCCTTCTGCTATTTTCCTGAGGATACGGCGCATTATTTTACCTGATCTGGTTTTGGGCAAGCCAGGGGCAATTTGAATAAAATCCGGTTTTGCAATGGCCCCGATTTCTTTGGTAACCTGATCGCGTATTTCTTTTTCAAGTTCATGAATTTCAGTGAACTGAGTGCAAATTACGTAAGCATAAATACCCTGACCTTTTATCGCATGCGGAAATCCTACCACCGCCGATTCTACCACCATAGGATGTGTATTGATGGCGTCTTCTACTTCTGCCGTTCCTATTCTGTGCCCCGAGACGTTGATAACATCATCTACCCTGCCGGTAATTCGATAATATCCATCCAGGTCGCGCTTGCAGCCGTCTCCGGTAAAATAATATCCTTTATAGGTGCTGAAATATGTGGTTTTGCATCTGTCGTGGTCACCCCAGGTAGTTCGCAACATTCCCGGCCAGGGAAATTTGATACAAAGATTTCCTTCAATTCCGTTTCCCTCAATTTCTTTTCCGTCGGCGTCCATGATGCAAGGTTGTATTCCCGGAAGGGGTAGTGTGGCAAAAGTGGGTTTTAAAGGTGTAATTCCGGCAAGGGGAGAAATCATGATGCCACCGGTTTCTGTTTGCCACCAGGTATCTACTACCGGGCATTTTCCTTTTCCAACTTCCCGGTGATACCATTCCCAGGCTTCGTCGTTAATGGGCTCTCCTACCGAACCGAGTACCCTGAGTGATGTTAATTGATATTTGCGTACAAACTGAATATCACAGGCCTGAAGCGCCCGAATGGCAGTGGGTGCTGTATAAAGAATGTTTACTTTATGTTTGTCAGTAATTTCCCAAAATCTACCTGCATCCGGAAAGGTTGGGACACCCTCAAACATCAGAGTGGTGGCGCCGTTCAGCAGTGGACCATAAAGAATATAAGAGTGACCCGTAACCCAACCTATATCGGCAGTACACCAGTATACTTCACCGGTACGATATTGAAAAACACTGGCAAAGGTATAGGCTGTATAAACCATATAACCTGCACAGGTGTGTACAACTCCTTTGGGCTTACCGGTGGAACCGGAAGTGTATAAAATAAAAAGTGGGTCTTCACTGTCCATTATTTCTGGTTCACACCATACATTTTCATCAGGTAACAAGTCGCTCCACCAAAGATCTCTTCCCTGTTGTATGTTTATTGCACCCCCTGTATGTTTATATATAATGGTTTTTTCAATTGTTGGGCAATCTTTCAGCGCCTCTGTGGCAATTTCCATTAACGGAACGGTTTTGTTACCACGCAGGCCTTCATCGGCAGTAATCAACAGCTTACATTCTGCATCGTTGATTCGGTCGGCCAGAGACCGGGCCGAAAAACCTGCAAATACCACTGAATGTATGGCACCAATTCGGGCACAGGCCAGCACAGAAAAAGCCAGTTCCGGAATCATGGGCAAATAAATGCAAACGCGGTCTCCCTTTTTAACACCTGCGTTTTTTAGCATGATTGCTACCTTGTTTACTTCGGTCAATAATTGATTGTAGTTGTATTCGCGTACGTTATCTTTTGGATTATTGGGTTCCCAAATCAATGCCCTGGTTGTTCCGTTAACTTCCACATGCCGGTCCAGACAATTTTGAGTAATATTCAGTTTTGCACCCCCAAACCACTCTATGTTGGGTGTATTGAAATCATATTCCAGTACATTTTTCCATGGTGCTAACCATTTAAAACTCTGTGCAGTTTCGTGCCAAAATGCTTCCGGATCCTCAACACTGCGCTTGTATTCTTGCGCATAGTCTTCCATGCTGCTAATTACTTTCATCACTATTTTTTTTCAATGTTATAAAATCGGATTTAATTGCGCAAGAATTTTAAGGCGACTTCTAAAAACAGTCTTATCCTCTTCAAATTCACTATTTGTTTTCTTAATAAGATCGTCAAGGCCATTTTAGAGGGATATTGCAATGAGAATCTGCTATTTTTATTGCTCTATTTTGTTCTTGAAAAATTCCGCTAGAACAGTTGCTTTTTTCACACCAACTAATTTTTCAAGAGATTCAAAGTCTGCTTCCCTAAGTCTTTTTACAGATTTGAACTGTTTAAGGAGTAAGGAGGCAGTAGCTTTGCCAATACCGGGTATTTTCTCCAGATCTGATTGTATCATCCCTTTGCTGCGGCGATCGCGGTGATGGGTAATTCCAAACCGGTGTGCTTCATTGCGTAAGTGCTGTATAATTTTTAATGATTCCGACCTCTTATCAAGATACAAGGGCACAGGGTCGTCCGGGTAATACAGCTCTTCTAGTCGTTTTGCAATTCCCAGAATAGCAATTTTACCTCTTAAGTTTAACTTTTCCAAACTTTCTAGCGCTGCTCCCAGTTGTCCCTTCCCTCCATCAATAACTATTAGATCGGGCAGGGCGCTTTTTTCTTCAAGAAGTCTCTTATATCTGCGGTAAACTACTTCTCGCATGGAAGCAAAATCATCGGGTCCCTGTACTGTTTGTATTACAAAATGGCGATATTCCTTTTTGGCAGGTTTGGCGTCCTTAAAAACCACGCAGGCCGAAACAGCATTGGTTCCCTGGAAATTAGAGTTATCAAAACATTCAATATGACGTGGTGGTACTGTAAGCCTGAGGTCTTTTTGCAGGGTTGCCAAAATTCTCTCGGTATGTCTTGCAGGGTTTTTAACTTTCTCTTGCTTATGTTTGTCAAGCATGAAAAACTTTGCATTGCGTAAACTAAGATCAATAATGTCTTTTTTAGCACCCCGAACAGGAACTATGTTGTTTATTGATAGCCCCAGTAATGGCAAGGCGATAGCAGTTAAAACCACAGGAAGTTTGGAATGAAACAGCTCCCTCATTTTTAATAGACTGTGTTCAAGAATTTCAGCGTCGTTCTCATCCAGAGATTGCTTTACTTCCATGCTTTGAGCGTGAACCAGATGTCCGTTTATAATGTGCAGGTAATTTACAAATGCTGACCCATCGTCCCGAACACATGTAATTACATCGGCATTTAAGCCGGGTTCGTTCACTACTGCTGTTTTTGCCTGATATCTTTCCAACGCTTCCAGCTTCTCTTTTATCATTTGGGCACGTTCGAATTCCAATTGTTCTGCATGGCCTTTCATTTTAGCTGAAAAATACTTTTTAACCTCAACTAAGTCCCCTTTAATAATGGCTGTAATTTGACGAATATATTGATTATAATCATCTTCTGATTGCAAGGATGCACAGGGTGCCAAACACCTGCCCATATGAAATTCAAGACAGGGCTTGAATTTTTCGGCCCGAATATTTTCTTCGGTGAGCGCGTAAGAACATGTGCGTAAAGGGAACAACTCGGATATTAAATGCAGTAATGCCCGCATGGAAGCCACCGATGAATAGGGGCCAAAGTACTTGTTTTTGTCTTTTTCGGGATTTCTTGTATAGGTAACTCTTGGAAAACGCTCATTGTATATAATTATCCAGGGATAGGTTTTATCATCTTTCAACTGGATATTGTAACGGGGCTGATGTTCTTTAATCAGGCTGTTTTCAAGTAGTAAGGCGTCCAGCTCGGTGGGTGTAACAATGTACTGTATGTCTGTTATTAGTTTTACAAGTACTCTTGTTTTTGCATGTTCGTGATTTTTTGTGAAATAGGATGAAACCCTTTTTTTAAGATTTTTTGCTTTTCCTACATAAATTATTTTTCCGGCCTTATCATAAAACCGGTACACTCCGGGTGTTTCAGGAAGCGAGAGTAACAGGTCTCTGGGTGACGACATATTGCAAATATAACCGTGGATTTAACTTTCTGTTCAAAGCTGGCCCCTTTACACAACGTTCATTTTTTTAATGAACATGAATATTTAACCGACACAATGTCTAAATTTAGCCCCTATAAATGAAAGAGGCCGACTTTATAAAGCAAAACCGTTCAAAATGGGAGCGGTTTGAAAGGCTTTCAGGTTCAACCCAAAAAGACCCTGAGGAATTATCAGAACTTTTTATTGAACTCACAAACGATCTTAGCTATGCCCGTACACATTATCCACGACGTACGGTCAGGGTGTATCTGAATAATTTAGCACAGCAGGTTTTTCAAAATCTTTACAAAAAAAGTCGTGCGGGTAAGGGTACTTTTTTAAAATTTTGGCGGCACGACCTTCCTTTGGAGATGTATCAGGCACGCAGGGCATTGCTGGTATCTTTTATGTTATTTGCTGTTTCGGCAATCATCGGAGCTTTTAGTACTTCTCAGGACATCAGTTTTGCAAGGGTAATACTAGGAACTGAATATGTTGATATGACCGAAGCAAATATAAACATGGACGACCCTATGGCTGTATATAAACAGGATGGCAAGTCGTTGATGTTTCTCAGAATTACAATCAATAATATACAAGTTTCTTTTCTGGCATTTATTCTTGGAATATTTATGTCGCTGGGTACTTTGTATTTATTGGTAAAAAATGGAATAATGCTGGGTACTTTTCAGTATTTTTTTCATGCCAAGGGGTTGTTGCTTACATCGTTTCTTACCATCTGGATACACGGTGCACTGGAAATATCGGCCATTGTTATTGCGGGTGCCGCCGGAATTACACTGGGCAACGGCTTATTATTTAGGGGAAGTTATACGTTAGGCCAGTCGCTGTACCTTAGTGCAAAAAGGGGTATCAGAATTATGATTGGCCTGGTGCCGGTATTTATTATTGCCGGATTTTTAGAAGGATTTGTAACCCGAAAAACAGAGATGCCCGATGCTTTGAAGTGGATCATTATTTTAGGGTCGTTTGCATTTATTTTCTGGTATTTTGTTTTGTATCCCAGGCTGAAATACAGAAAACAGCGTATTGAAGAACCACCTGTAACACGTTTTAACGCACCCGATACAACCATTGAATTATACCGAACGGGACAAAATGCAGGGCTTTTTGCACAAAGCTTCAGGTTGCTGGGTCAAGTTTTTTCTGTGTACTGGAAATCCATGCTTGTGTTGTTGTTTTTGGGACTAGGTATCTGGACTTTCGAGACCATTGTGGAAGGAAAAAACAAACTGTTTTATATGGAATCCATTCAAATGCTTCATGGACAGTTTAACATACAGGATTCGGGTTCAATCTATGCCTGGCTTTGGGTTCTTTGGTTTTCATTAATTGCATTATTTGCGGGAAGAGCTGCGGTTTTCACTTTGAAAAAACACGGATATCTTTCTGAAATGAAAGCCGGTGCAAAGTATATCTTCATCAGGTTAATTCCTGCTTTTGCATTGATTTTAATGTTTGCTTCAGTGTTGGGGTGGATGCCCTTCAGAGCATGGTGGATTTTGCCCTTTTTATTACACCCGTTGTTTTACGTTAATGCTGCTATAATGACAATGCATCCTTTTAGTTTAAAGGCAATTACTAAGGCAGTACAACAGTCGTTTCGTTCTTATTCCGTTTTTCTGGGAAATATGTTGGGATTACTTTTGGTGGCTCTGGCTCTATTCATTTTACTTATTGACCCTTTTCAATTTAATTTTCTTACCCAAATGGTTACTGATGTGTTGCAATGGCATTTGTTGCCACAGGTGAACCCGTTTTTGATGTATAATACCTATTATTTCATAGGTTTTGCCATTTTTATCCTTTTAACCATACCGGCAGTATTGTCTTTGGGAATTGTGCATTTATACAGTAGTATTGAGGAAGACGAAGCCATAGGGCTTGCAAAACGCGTGGAGGAATTTGGTAAGGTTCACAATCGGTATGAGTAAATTAAGCCTGCATATTGTGTGGATTGTTTTTTCCTTGTGCGACATGGCAGCTCAGGCACAATTAAACAGGCAGCGCTGGGATGAGGTAAACAAAAGCATAGTGTACGAGAGAAATGATGCCGAAACGGCTGAAGATTTTGATTTGTCTTCGGTTTTGCCATATCTGAGCGGTGACAGTATTATTTTTGAAAATACTGACGACTGGCAACAAGTAGAACGCGACGGTAATAAAAAGCTTTGGCGTGACGGCGAAACACGCGAAGGCTGGAACGGTTCTTTTGAAGATGTGCAAGGAAATAATTTGACCGAACAAGAGCAGGGTGTTTTTGATAAACTGGTTGAGCAGAATAAAAAAGATGATGAAGCCGGAAAATCTGATGAATCGGTGGAATGGCCTGAGGCCGAGAAGGAAAAAGAGAAGGAAAAAGACGAAGAAAAGAAAGATGACGAAGAAAGGGAAATACCCCGTTGGGCAATCATTCTGGCATGGGTTGTAGGAGCATTGGTGTTGGGATTGTTGTTATACCTGATTCTTAGAAATATCCGAAAGTCGAAGAAGAATACAAAAATTTTGAAGATTAACGATGAAATTAGTCCGGCTGAAATACCTCTCAGCGAATTTGAAAGGGCTTTGCGCGGTTTTGTGCAAAACGGACAGTATCGTGAAGCCGTAAGAATAATGTTTTTGCAATTATTAAAGCAGCTTATACAGGAAGGAAGAATTATTTGGCATAAAGACAAAACCAACCATACGTATTTAAATGAACTGAACAGCACCGAAAGGTATCATGATTTCGTGTGGGCATCGCGGGTTTACGAGTACGTTTGGTATGGGAACAGAAATCCGGCTTCAGGCGAGTGGAGTGTCATTGAACAGGAATTCAGAAAAATTATTGGAAATCCGTGATGCTGCGATTGATCATATCCATATTGTTGGTTTTTATTCTGTTGCCGGGTTGGGCTCAGTCAGATAACACCTATCGGTACAAATCTGCGCAATGGCCGGTTACTTTCAGCACTTTTGACAAGTCGCCATACGGTTGTTACATCTTATATGATTTGCTAAACGAACGGTTGCAGCCCGATACGGTTCAGCGCATTCGCAACAGTATTGAAGCCTTTGTGGCTGAACATGGCAAAGAAACCGGCGGTTTGTATATACTTCCCGGAAAGGATTTGTTTTTCAGAGACATAGACTGGACTTCTCTGGAAAACTATGTATCGGGAGGTAATTCAGCCCTTGTTGCTGTAGAGGTGTTGCCCGATAGTATTCATCATAAATACTTTCAGGGCGAATGGGAAATTAAGTACGACACAGCCATTTTGGCCATGAGTGTTATGGACAGCGCAGTTCGGTCTATTGCGATGCAAATGAACTATTATCAGAATTATGAGCCGGCATATCATAATTGGTATAGAATAACGCAGGAAAATTTATCAGCAGATTATTATACACGAATTTTAATGGTTAGCCCTGATGAAGTAGGAATTGATAATAATACCATTTTGTTGGTCAGATATCAGGTAGGCAAAGGATATATTTATTTTTTGTCGGCTCCGTTATTATTCACCAATTGGGCATTGAAAACAGAAGAGGGTTTTGAAATGTGGAATTACGTTTTTGGCAACATAGCGTTTGATAAAGTATACTTTGATGAATACGTAAGATATCCATATGGCCAGTTAATACAATCGCAAAATACATCAGCGCCCACGGGTTTTGAAAATGACGGTTCATATATTCCGGAAGGACCCTATATCAGTCCGTTACATTTTATTTTGAGTAATACAGCCTTAAGCATGGCATATGCTCTGCTGATGACGGGTTTGTTGTTAATGGTGCTTTTGAATAGTAAGCGCCGGCAACGGGCCATTCCGGTGGCACTGAAAAAAGAAAATACTTCTGTACAGTTCAGTGATACTGTAGCACGACTGTTTTATACCGAAGGCAATTACGCGCATCTGGCCAGACAACAGTATAAGAATTTTATACATATTTCGCGACGAAAATACAGAATTGATCTGCGTAATCCTGACGAGATACAGATAGCACAGTTTAGTAATAGAAGTGGTATTTCAGTAGAAGAAGTCAAATGGATGCTGGCCATTTTTGCTAAGGCACAAACTGAGAAGAAATGCAATAGTAACGATCTGATTATTATCCATCAATACGTAGAAAAACTCACTAAAAAACCCATATAAATACAACATTATGAATACACAAAACCCGGAAGAACACTATCAGGAACACAAACCATCTGAAGCGCAAAAGCCACTTGCAGGATTACCTCAACAGCCTGAAATTCCTAAGCCGTCAGATTTCGGAAATTTATACAAAAGCAGGTTAGACCTTGAGAAGTTTGCCCGCGACCTGAATGAAGCACGTGTCGAAGTGCAGAAATATCTTATTGGTCAGAAGGAAATGGTAGAATTGATTTATTGCGGTATATTATGTAATGGCCATATACTGCTTGAAGGTGTTCCGGGAATTGCCAAAACACTCACGGCAAAACTTGTGGCCCGAACCATCGATTCTCAGTTTAGTCGTATACAATTTACACCCGACCTGATGCCTTCTGATATTACCGGCTCGTCAGTATGGAATGCTCAGCGCGGAGAGTTTATTTTTAAGAAGGGACCTATTTTCAGCAATATTATATTAATTGACGAAATTAATCGTGCACCGGCAAAAACACAGGCTGCGCTTTTTGAGGTGATGGAGGAGCGTCAGTTAACCTACGACGGAATTACCTATCCTATGGATTATCCTTTTTTGGTGTTGGCAACACAAAATCCTGTGGAACAAGAAGGAACTTACAGATTACCTGAGGCTCAGTTAGACCGCTTTCTGTTTAAAATTGTTTTGAACTATCCTGCGCTGTCGGAAGAGGAAGAAATATTGAAGAGGTTTAAAAGCAGCACCGGCCATGCAGATCTTTCTGAACTGAAACCTGTGTTAAATGCTGATGAATTGCGAACCATGAGAAAGCTGGTAGATGAGGTTACCATTGACGATAAATTACTGGGATATATTGCCCGTATTACCGACACTACCAGACAACATCAAAATCTGTATTTGGGAGCTTCTCCAAGGGCAAGTCTTGCCATGATGCGTGCTTCAAAGGCTATTGCAGCCATTAAAAACCGCGATTTTGTAATTCCGGAAGACATACAGTATGTAGCCCCTCATGTTCTGAATCATAGAATTATGCTTACCCCCGAAGCTGAAATGGATGGTATTAAAACATTTGAGGTTATTGCTGAAATTGTAGGAAAAATTGAAATACCGCGATAGCTTTTTGTGTTGAAACATCTATATATATCGCAGCGGTTTTTTGGGGTTCTAACCATAGCAATTTTGCTGTGCGTTGCCGGTTTTATATGGAGTCCGGCCTTGTGGGCAGGTTATGCGGTTTCGGGACTGCTCTTTGTTTTACTGGTAACCGATGTTTTTATGCTGTGGATGGGCGGTAACGTTCCGGTTGCTGTGCGCAGGGTTACTGAACAATTGAGCCTGGGTGACCCCAACACTGTTTATATTGATATTTCAAATCCGGGAAGAGATGCTCTTAAACTGGTTGTAATTGATGAAGCCCCTGAACAATTACAACTGCGTAATCTTTATTTCAGTTTTCCCTTAAGCCCGGGTGCGCAGCATACGATTTCATATTCCATCAGGCCAACTGAAAGGGGTGAATACCATTTTAGAAGAGTTGTAATTCTGGCAACCGGGTGGTTGGGGCTGGCAACAAGACGAATATTTTCAGCATCCCCGCAAACATGCCGTGTTTTGCCCTCTATAATTCAAATGAAAGAGTTTGAAATTAAAATTACCTCACGTACTGCTACTCTTCAAGGTATAAAGAAATTGCGCAGACTGGGGCAAACCAGTGAATTTGAACAAATAAGAAATTATGTGCCCGGAGATGATGTGCGCACCGTGAACTGGCGTGCAACCGGGCGTCGCAACGACATCATGGTAAATCAATATCAGGATGAAAGGGCTCAAAACATAATAAGTATTATTGACAAAAGCAGGGTAATGAAATCTCCTTTTAACCAGCTTTCCCTACTTGATCATGCCATTAATTCTAGCCTGGTTATTAGTAATGTAAGTATGATAAAGGGTGACAGGGCGGGAATCATTACGTTTGGAGATAAACTGGGTGCCCGTGTACATCCGGGTAGGGGCGCTGCACACCTAAGGTATATTAGTAAAACCTTGTACAATCAGGAAACCGAATTTCTTGAGGCCAACTATGAATTACTCTACTATGGTATTAGAAAATACGTTAAGAGTCGTAGCATGTTGTTGTTATTCAGTAATTTTGAGAGCCTGTATAATTTGCAAAGAGTACTACCCATGCTCAGAACGATAAATAAATCGCATTTGCTGGTAGTAGTCTTTTTTGAAGATACTGAATTGCAGAATCTGGGAAATGAAGATGCCAAAACTTTGCTGAATGTATATCAGCAAACCATGGTTCAACGATTTGTTATTGAGAAAGAATTGATAGTAAACGAATTGAATAAGTTTGGAATACAAAGCGTTCTTACCCCGCCACATCATCTGAGTGTTAATGTAATAAACAAGTATCTAGAGTTGAAGAGTCGCGGAATGATATAATGCAAGTAGCACCTTCTCATTTTTCGCGATTCAAATTTTGTACTATTGCGGCATGAATGTACTGATAATAGGTTGTGGAAATATTGGCCGCATCTTTCTTAAAGGCCTTTTAAACTCAGGTGTAGCAAGTCAGGAGGAGATTACTCTTACCGACATAAACCCTGAGACTCTTAGTAATATCAAGTACATGTACCCTGAGGTTAAAATCGCGTCAAAACCGGTACCCTCCGCACAATGTGTCGTGCTGTCTGTTAAACCGCAGGAATTTCTTGTTTCTGAGTCAATTTCAGGCCATCAGCCGGGATATTTTTATTGCCCTGATGCATGTATTATTAGTGTTATGGCAGGTGTTTCAATGGAAACGATTTCACAGAAAACCCATTCCCGCAGAATTATTAGAAGTATGCCCAATGCACCGGCCGAATATGGTTTCGGAATGACCTGTTACACAGCTACTAAAGAGGTCAGTAAATCTGAGTTGATGGAAGCCGAGAAGATTTTTCATGCTATGGGTACGTCGGTATATCTTGACAATGAAGAATTACTAAATGTTGTTACCGCCGTTAGTGGAACCGGTCCTGCCTATTATTTCTGGTTCGCTCGTGTACTTATAAAGGCCGCCACAGAATTGGGATTTGACGAAGCCACTGCCCGCATGCTGGTTAGGCAAACCATGCTGGGGGCATTTCATCAGATGAATGCTTCAGGCAAAAATCCCGACGAACTCATCCAGATGGTTGCTTCGCGCGGAGGTACCACAGAGGCTGCAATGAAGGTTTTTACAGAAGAGAAACTGGAAGAAACCCTTTTAAGAGCGGTTCACGCCGCAGCAAGCCGCAGCCGCGGGCTGGCAAAGGGTATTGAAGAATAATTACTGCGAATTCATGGTGTTTTTTTATTGAAAATCGTATTTTAGGAGCATGAAGCAAAAACACTATTCAAAAACGTCACCTGAAAGTGCCGCACAAAAGAATATACAAGGAATAAAGTCGTGGGCTGCAAATGACCGTCCCCGCGAAAAACTAATGCATAAGGGTCCCAAAGCGCTTAGTGATGCAGAATTACTTGCAATTCTTATTGGCTCAGGCAATGCAAAACAATCCGCTGTTGAGCTTTGTCGGGAAATTTTAAAGGACTGTAAAAACAGCCTGGAACATCTTGCAAAATTAAGTATTGATAAATTAATGACGTACAGAGGTGTTGGCGAAGCAAAGGCCATTACCATTGCCGCAGCATTGGAACTTAGCCGGCGACGAACACATAAGCCCGATGATGAACCCGTAGTGATTCGTTCAAGTAAAGATGCATTTTATTGTGTTAAAGATGAATTTCTTGATCTGGCGCACGAAGAATTTATTGTGGTCTATCTAAACCGGGGCAATAGTGTTATTCATCAGTCAACCCTAAGCAAAGGAGGAATGACCGGAACGGTTACCGATATAAGGTTAATCTATAAAGAAGCCCTTGAAAAAAGAGCAACAGGATTAATATTAGCGCACAATCATCCCAGTGGAAATTTGAAGCCGTCAGAGAGCGATATTGTGATTACCCGGAAAATAATGAACGCTGGTAAGTTGTTTGATATTCAGGTAATGGATCATATTATTGTGGCTAACGATAAATACTACAGCTTTGCCGATAACGGAAACCTGGAGTAATGTAAAGTGCAATCCCTGACTTAGTCTTTAAATAACTTTAGATTTGCACCCAAACACCTGAAGTATGAAAATTCTGACAGTTATTGGCGCCCGCCCGCAAATTATCAAAGCTGCTGCTCTCAGTCGTGCTATTGCATCCGGTTACGGTAATCAGATAATTGAACATATTGTACACACCGGTCAGCATTACGACGATGATATGAGTGCTGTTTTTTTTAGGGAGTTAGGCATACCCGAACCCGCGTACCGCTTACATGTTGGATCCATGCCGCATGGGGCACAAACCGCCAGAATGACTGAAGGCATTGAGCAATTATTACTTAATAATAAGTACGATGCAGTAGTGTTGTATGGCGATACCAACAGTACCCTGGCAGGAGCCATTGCCGCTTCTAAATTACATGTTCCTGTTGTTCATATTGAAGCGGGCCTCAGGTCCTTCAATAAAACGATGCCCGAAGAGATTAACAGAATAGTTTGTGATCATGTTTCAACTTTGTTATTCTCGCCTACATCCACCGGGTATAATAACCTGATGCGAGAGGGTTTTTCAGGTGAAAACGCTGCCCCATTTACTGCAGACCATCCGGGTGTTTTCCACTGCGGAGATGTAATGTACGACAACAGTATGTATTACAGTAAAATGGCCGACATTTCTTTGTTGCAGAAGCATAATATTACACCTGGTAATTTTGTATTGGCTACCATTCACCGCAATAATAATACTGATGATTTACATAGGTTAACTGAAATTACTCGCGCCCTGGCCGAAATAGCAAAGCACACCACGGTGGTGTGGCCTATTCATCCGCGCACTTCTCAGGTGTTGATGAAACATTCAGATATCAGCGAATTATTAGCCGGCAATGAAAATATTAAATTGATACCTCCGGCTTCCTTTTTGGGAATGATAGCACTTGAACAGCACTGTTCTGTTGTTGTTACCGATTCAGGAGGTGTTCAAAAAGAGGCGTTCTTTTTCAGAAAACCATGTATTATTTTGCGCGAAGAAACGGAATGGGTAGAATTGACAGAGATTGGGGCGGCAAAAATTGCCGGCACACAGTATGAAAATATTATAAAAACATGGGTTTGGGCGCGTAATGCAAAGTTGGAAAATATGCCTGATGTATTTGGTAATGGTAATGCCGCCGGATTCATATGTGAAACTATGCTAAATGGGATATCTTGTTGAATAAGATATTAATATATTGCGCATCTTATTCTCCCAGGCACGAATACATCTTTCGTACTGTATTTTCTTCGCATTTGGGGTTGCAAGTGATGTATACCTTGAACGAAGAAGAATTTATTGTTTTTGACGGTCCCAAAATCAACTATTCTACACGTACGCTAACCGGTGCTTTTCATATTACCCCATGCGGAATTCTTGACGCGAAAGGTTGGCAACCGGTTTTGCCGGCTTTGATAGAGTATAAAGAGCTGCAGGTAATATTTAGAACGGAATGTGATATGGGCTTTGATGTGTTGGGTGCGGCGTTCTGGATGCTTACACGGCATGAGGAATATGCAGTTTATCAAAATGAGGTTCTTACCGATAAGCATGGTCGTTTTAAGGCCAGTGATTGTATAATGGTTAAAGCGGAACAACAAAATACTGCCTGGACTGATCGTTGGATTCTAGCTTTGCGCGCTGCTTTGACTGAAAGGTGGCCTCACCTGGTTTGTATTTCGCGTAATAGCAGTATATTGGCAACCATTGATGTTGATAATGCTTTTGCTTTCCTGGGCAAAGGATTTAAGAGAAATATGGGCGGGCTATTAAAGGACGCAATGAAATTCAGACTTCTTATTGAACGCTTGTCCACCCTGTGCGGAATCCGAAAAGACCCAAATGATAGCTGGGAATACATTGAGAAAATGAGGCAGAAACACGGTAAGCCATTTATTTTCTTTTTTCTGTTGGCAGATTATGCTGACTTTGACAAGAATTTGCATTACGACTCGATGCGGTTGAAGCAACTCATTTATAAACTACAAACTGTAAATACCATTGGTATTCATCCGGGTTATCAGTCTTTTGGTGACGCTTTGAAGACGGAAGCTGAAATTGCAAGACTTGCGGGTATAACAGGGAATCGTGTGGAACATTCGCGCCAGCATTTTTTAAGGGTTCGAATGCCGTTGACATACAGAATACTGAGCAAGGCTGAGGTTCAAAACGATTATTCCATGGGCTTTGCCGAAATAACGGGTTTCAGAGCAGGTACGTGTCATCCATTTACAGTGTACGACCTTGAACTAGATCGTGATACATTGGTCGTATCTCACCCATTTGCTTTTATGGATGGAACTTTGAACGAATATATGAAGCTTTCACCACTGGAGGCCATTGAAAAGGTTCAATCTCTTTGGAAAGAAGTGCAGCACTGCGAAGGCAAACTTATTGGTATTTGGCATAATGATACTTTGGCTGAGGTGCGGCATTGGAAAAACTGGAGACAGTTATTTGAGGCGTTCCTTGCCATAGAATACTGAAGGCTGAAATGAATTTTGATTTTTAATATCCAACATTCCCTACTTTCGCGTTTCATACTATTTATGAGAAGGTTTTTGCCATTATTTATTAAAAAGTATTATCGTTCGTTGCGACGTAAACGGCGGCGAAACGACCTGGTAAAACAGCAACGTCTGGGTAAAGGTACCACAAAGGAAGCGTTGGTTTTGCAGCTTAGACAGATGGGTATCTGTCTGGACGACACCTTGATGGTACATTCTTCGTTAGGCAAAATGGGGTTTGTTGAAGGAGGCGCCGCAACGGTTATAGATGCTTTGAAAGAGGCTGTAGGAGAAAAAGGTAATTTGCTGATGCCGTCTTCACCGGTGATGGCATTGCAATACGATTATGCTTTAAAGGAAAAAGTGTTTGATGTGCTTGAAACACCTTCTGCAATGGGTGTTATTACTGAATATTTCAGGCAACAAACCGGGGTGTTGCGTAGCGCGCATCCTACTGAACCGGTATGTGCTATTGGTCCGGATGCGGAGTATCTCACTTGTGGTCATCTTGCTGAGATAACTCCGTATACCTACCGGTCGCCCTGGCAACGCATGTATGAATTTAGGGGTAAAATTTTATATGTCGGGGTTACCCTTATTAATGCGGGAACGCATTTGCATACTCTTGAAGATTCTGTAGAATTCCCTTATCCGGTATATGCTTCCCGGGTTTTTGAATTCACCATACGGGATGCAGAGCGAAAGGAACACGTAGTTAAAACGCGGGTGCATAATCCCGAATGGTCTGTAAAACGAAGATGCGACGAGCTGATACCTATGTTTATTGATGCAGGAGTATGTAGAAATGTAGTTTTTGGTCAGGCCCCTTCTTTGCTTTTCGACGCTGCCGGAATGTTTCATGTCATGAAAGATTTGTATCACCGTAAAGGGGTCACCATGTATCATCCACAGGGAAAATAATGAAACAGCCATTTAAAGTAGCCTTAACCTGGGATTATGAACTATACTTCGGAGCACGCACAGGCACTGTTGCGGGTTGTATGTTAGATCCTGCAAATAGCCTTCTTGAAATTGCCGAGACAACGGGAGTTCGTTTTACTTTTTTTGCCGATGCCGGTTTTTTATGGAAGGCGACCCTTGAAAATGATAGCAGGGTCCAGCAGGACTTAAAAAATATAAGTACCCAAATAAAACAATGGGATAAGGCGGGGCATGAAACAGGATTACATATTCACCCTCATTGGGAAGACTGTCATTATAAGGGAGGGTCCTGGCAAATGAACCTACAGCGATATAAGCTAATCGATTTTAGCAAAAAGGAGGCCGCTTCAATCATATCGAAATACACGGATGTGGTAAAAAAGCAGGTACAACAACCCATAAAGGTTTTTAGAGCCGGAGGATGGTGTGTTCAACCTTTTCATCACTTCAGCGATGCACTTTACGACATTGGAATTCGTGCAGACAGCAGCGTATTCCGGGGTGGTATAAATATGAACAATACTTATCAATACGATTTTTCAAAATGCCCTTTGAATGATCACTGGACTTTTAACAACGACGTATGCAGACAGGAAGACAACGGTCGTTTTGATGAGTTGGCCATCGGCTCTAAAAAGTATTCACCGTTTTTTTTCTGGAAATTGTTTGTTCTGGGCAGACTGTATCCACATTTACACAAGCCTTTGGGTAATGGAATACCGGCTTCAGGTGGCGGTTCAAAGTGGAAATTTCTTACCCGTTCAAATGTACTTCCGGTTTCTGTTGACGGCTATTTTGTTACTAAATTAAAAAGTGCAATTTTTCATGCACAAAAAAACAACCAGCCATTTTTAGTAGTGATTGGGCATCCAAAGGCATGCACCCGGTTTCAAATAAAGTATCTTGAAAAGTTAATAAGGGAAGCAGCAGATAATGTGCAGTGGGTTACGTTATCTCAGTTAATGGAAAACAAAGAACAGATTATTAACCGGCAACGGGTAGTTTAATAATAAATGTAGTTCCTCCTGAAGTGTTGTCTACAAAGCGGACAGTACCTCCCGTATTTTGAATTATATTTTTAATCATGGCCAGACCCAAACCGGTTCCACCTGTTTTGGTTGTGAAATACGGTTGAAAAATTCTCTCCCTTACGTCATCAGGAATTCCGGAACCGTTGTCGGTAACCGAAATTTCAATTTCAGTATTCTGTAACGCCATGGTTACTGAGATGCGTCCCGGTTTGCCGGCCGGAATAGATTGAACCGCATTTTTTATTAAATTGGTGAAAATTCGGGTAACCTCATCCTTATCCATTAAAACATCCACCGAAGAGACATTTGATGAAAATAAAATCTGGACATTCGGTTCAGCACCAAATAGCTCAACAACCTGCTGTACACCTTGTACGATGTCCATTTTTATTGCCTGAGATTTGGGCATTTTAGCGAACGCACTGAACTCGTCGGCTATATGTGTAAGAGTTTCAATTTGTTCAATCAACATTTTACTGAAACGATCTAAACGTTCGCGGGCATCTTCAGCGTCTTTGTTGAAAGACCTTTGAAAATGCTGAACACTTAGCTTCATTGGGGTAAGTGGATTTTTTATTTCATGTGCTACCTGGCGTGCCATTTCGCGCCATGCCGTTTCTCTTTCCGATTGAGCCAAAGCCTCTGCTGCTAATTGTAACTCGGCAACTTTTTGATTATAAACGTTCACCAGGCTTCCAATTTCATCCTGTCCGTGATACTCTAATTTACGGTTTATTTTTCCTAATTGAATTGACGACAAACCATCCTGCAATACCTTAAGTGGACGAGTTACCCAGTTAGCAACAAACAGCATAGCAATAATACTAAGTACCATTAATAGTACGAATATATTGATGAGGGTTACCAGAAGATTGGAAATTTCATTTTCAAGCGGATTTTGTTTTGCAAAATAGGGCAAACTAATATAACCCATAACTTCTCCATCGTAATTTAAAAATGGAGTATAAGCATTCAGGTAATGTAGTTTTCCTATATGCTCTTCATGAATAAATTCACTTTGACCGGAAGAATGCAATGCTTTGAATGCTACCGGGTTCATTCGCTCGCTTAGCAGGCCTGCATGAAATACCTCATTTCTTGAAGTTGCCAGCATTTTACCGCCTGAATCATATAAAGTGATATCGGTGAAAAAAACTTCGCTAAACCGTTTCAAGGCAAAGTTCAGGTAATTACGCATGTCGGTATTCAGATTCGGCTCCTTTCCCACTTTTTTACGCATTTCTTCATGAACAGATGAGAGCTTTTCACTAATCAGGCGGTTGTTTTTTTCTGTGTATTCTTCCAATATAAAATACCTGGTACCAATTCCAAACAGAATTAAAGTAACAAGTGAAATACCAACCATCAGCGCTCTGATTTTAGCATTCAACCCGCCCAGCATCTTCCATTTTTGCGTTCTGAACATTTTCAGCGCGTTGTAAAGTGCTATAATGAAACCAAACATTACAAATAAATACGAAAAAGTGGTGGCCTGTTGTAGAATGGTTGGATGGCTTTTACTGATAATGAGTAATGAATTACCCGAACCCCTCACCATAAGATGTTCTGTATTTTGCTCCTGTAAAAACAGTGGCGAAGGAAGACTGTCTGAAATTTTTGAAAAATAGTAGTCTCCGTCAACGGGATAGTTAAAATCGCCCAACCGTGTTACAAGTTTATTCCCGCTATACCGCGCAATGGAATAACGGGTAAGTTCCTGTATTGTTTTTGTATTTTTATCAATGAGAAGTTCAGGAAAACCAATATCATCCGGCAATTGTTTGCTTCTGAATTCAGCGGTTAAAAATCCGGTTGCACTGTCCTTGCCAATGGGCAAAAATGCAATATGGCTTAATTTATTAAAATAGTCGTTTACCTTAAACAGATGCGTGCTGTGCTCAGAGGAAGAACAGTGAATATCAATGTCTCTAAGAAAAACGGAAAGATCTTTGCTCAAAGCATACGGGTCAAAAGGCGTAGGGGCACTGTCGGCCTGATACAAGTAATATTCAATTTCGTAGCTGTCCCAAAAATCATAAAAATACTTGTCTTCCAGGTAAATCACCAGCGACTCTTTTGAGATTACATCGCCTTTTATAAAGCTGCTGATTAAAGAATCCGATATGAGTTTATGCTCCAGACTTTCAAAGTTAATTTCTGTCATGGGGTCATCTTCACTTTCAATGATTCTGGATGCCAGTGTTTGCCGATACTCCCGCTCTTTACTTTCGGTGTAATGTGTAATAAGGAAAGCAGTAATTAAAGAGAAAAGCGTAAGTAAGCTCAATGTTCCGGTAAAACTATTTACTACACTTTTAATTTTAATTGTAATCAGCAGGGTAATACACAAAACCAGCCCCGGCCAAAGATTCAATAATACGGGCAGATGAGAAAAAGAAAGTAGAATTAACGTATAACTAATTCCTGTGAGTAAAATAATAATGAATATGGTTTTGTTTTCCGGCTTAACGGAACGAATTAGCATTCCGGCAATACCTAAAGCCAGAATGATATTAGCAAAAAATAACAAACCAAGGCATAAAAATCCTATATAGCTGTAAGCATCCAGTGCCAGTATATTAGTAACATTAAAATTCAGTGTGCTATCTTGTATAAGAGAGGTTCCCAATAACAGAATTTCGCGCGAAATAAAAAGTAATCCCAGCGATGACAAACCGGTGATCATTAACCAGCCAAAGGTATTTTCAAATAATCCGGACAGCATCGGAGGGTTCCGGTGGAAGAAAAGTACAACGGTAAAAAATATCAGAGCATTAATTAAAAAATCGCCCAAACTGGGAAACATTGCTGATGAGGCATACCAAACAGGGTTAAACAGCCCGTATTCAGCAAGTAATAAATCTACTGCATCGGTGAACAAAAGTGCTCGTATGGAAACCAGTACCGCCATTAATACGAAAACACCACCCAGGTTACCTACTTTCTGTGTGATTTTTGAAATAAATACCCCCCCTGTAAAGAACAATACCCCTAAACCAATTATAAATAACCACATTACCAGTGGATTACCCGTGGCCTGCATTCCGGATAACCTCAGATTACCTATGGTGAAGCAGGGAGTTTTGTCGGGGTTATATAAGAGATGAAATTCCTCTTCCTTTGCATCAGAAACAGCTTTAATGGAAGCTTTTCCTTCAACACCATCAATGAGCAACTGATCTGATAAGTAATTATTGTTATATCGGTAATCAGAGTAAATACCTGAGAGCACAATGATTCCTAATGAATCGGATTTGATATAATAACCTACATACCAACCATTTGATAGCTCAATACTAACCCAATCTTCTTTGGGTTGACGCTGCAAAATTTCAGCCGGTGGTTCAGGCACCAGGTGAGACGACCATGATAATAAAGAATCATCCTGATAAATAAACACAGCTTCAAAATCGTTACCTAATAAAGGGTCATTTTCGGGAATTGTATTGTAACGGGAGATGTCTTGCAAAATTTGTTGCGCTTTGGTTTTGCTTTGGTCAAATTTGGCATCAAGTCCAGCCTGAATATCGGGTATGTTAATATTTGATTCATCGGAATTCCCTCCCGATATATGTATTGCAAAAGCCGAAATCAGCAATATTACCGAAGTCAAAAGCCAGTGAATGCCGCGCAGAGACTTTATCATTTGTATGCGAATATAATCAAAGCGGCGTTGAACGCGGATATAATTATTGAGAGAAATAGAAATTTAAAAATGCCTGTCAGAACAAAATTTATTTGAATCCGGTGACTTTTTTAAATAAACTACGGAATACTGCATCTGTTAGTCCAAATGCACAGGGCGACAATGCCTCTTCAATGCAGGAACTGTGGTTTTTAAGTGCCTTCATGGTTGACGGACCCATAGCAACTGTATAGGCGTCAGGTGGCAAGGAATTACAAGATGTGAACGCTTCCACATTGCTTGGGCTTGTGAAAACATATATATCGTGTGGTTCAATGGCGTGTTGCTGCAGATGTGTGTTGTATACGTCTGCTTTTTCGACATGAGTGTGCTGCTGAATTACTTTGTAAACCTTGTTTAAACTTGAACTGCTTTGGGGTAGCAGCACAGATTTTGGAGCTTTTGTCATGCAAAATTCAAGTGCGATATTTGAGGTGTCGCCACCTGAACCAATAAAATCAACCGATAATCCAAGATCGTACAATGTCTGTGCGGTGCCTTCTCCTATTGCAGCAATTTTTTTTCCGGTCAACCAGCTTTCAGAGGTGTTTTTCACAGCGTTCGACGAGCAAAAAAATACCCATTCGGTAGGTGGTGAAATAAATGCGCCCTCTGTACGGGTATGATAAATAAGGCTTTTTTGCGTGAACTGGCATCCAAAAGCTTCCAGAGAATTAGATAGAATATCGCATTTGCTGTCCCGGCTAATGAAAACTTTTTGAGCGTGTTGTCTGATTTTACAAAAATCAATGACTTGATTTCTGAACGATGCAGAGGAAAATAAAGGAGAAGGTAATGTAAGCCGGACGGGTATTAAATTTCGTTTAGGGGCGTAAGAAATTGATAAATTTCCTTGCTGCTCATGAATACCTAAAGGCACCTGACACCCCCCTTGAAACTCGTTTAACAGGGTGCGCTCCAGATGCACGGGTATATCAGGTTGCCAGGGCCATATTTTTCTTATAAAATCTATTATTTCATTATCGCTGCTGCGGGTTTGAAGTGCCAATACGCCCTGTGCAGCTGCAGGAATAAATTGCAACGCCGGCAACGGCCAGACTTCTATATCGCTTAATTCCAATTCTAGCCGTTCTAAACCTGCTGCAGCCAGCACAATGGCGTCGTATTGATTTTCACGAAGCTTATTTACACGGGTAGGAACATTACCCCTTAGATCTTTAATTATTAAATCGCTTCTGTGCGCCAGTAACTGACTTTTGCGACGAGCCGACGAAGTTCCTATTTGTGCATTTTCAGGTAACGGCCAGCCTTGCACGAACTTAAATCTGTCTTTTCTGATCAGCAGTACATCTCTGGGGTCGGCCTGTTCGGCATAAGTAGCTATGAACAAACCTTCTGGCTGAACAGTTTCTAAATCTTTACAGGAGTGTACGGCCAGGTCTATGTGTTTCGACAATAAAGCCTCTTCAAGCTCTTTGGTGAAAAAGCCTTTGCCTTCCATTTTATCAAAACCCAGATGCTGTATTCTGTCGCCTCCGGTGCTGATAATACGCATTTCTACCTCAGCTCCCCGTTTTCTAAGACACCCGGCAACATGGTTCGCCTGCCACAGGGCCAAATCGCTGCCACGTGTGCCCAGGGTAATTTTAATGCTCATTAGTGAACGCCGGTTTTGTTTTCAAGAATAATTTCGCGGGCCAGTTTCATTGGTACGCTGATGTATTTCTTCTCCATATATTCAAGTACCTGATTCAGTACTTTTTTTGAAGCATCGTCCAATTGTTCTATTTCCTTGCTGAAAATTGTTTCAGTGGCCATTTTGCGAATCTCACGAACTTTATCAGGAACCGATTTCATTGCAATTTCCACCATTCGCGCTTCCAATAGAATTTCAAAATCCTGAACTGCAGTATCAATAATTTTTTTACACGCGTCAACTTCTCCTTCCCGCTCTTTCAGATTTTTTGCAGCGGTAATTTTTAAGTCCTCAACGCCGATATATTTCGTGTCAAAATTTTGCAAAATTGCAGTGTCAATATCGCTGGGAATGGCAAGGTCAACTATGGTTTTACGGGACAAATCGTTTTGCAGCAGAGAGCGGTATTCTTTTTCTGTAATAACAGGTTCTGCCGAAGCTGTACAGGTAAGTAATAAATCAAAACCTTTGCTATAGGTGGCCAATTCGTTTAATGAATGTGCAGAGCCACCAATCTCAGAAGCCAGAACGCGTGCATTATCAATGGTGCGGTTAAATATGGTAAAGTTTTTATAGCCATGTTTGTGCAGCATTCTTACCAGCGTGGTATTGGTTTTACCTGATCCAATCACAAGTATTTTTGATGAAAGAGGTAAATTTCGGTCGCGCAATTGACGGTAGGCCAGTGAAACAACAGATACAGGACGCGCAGATATTTTGGTGTCTGAGAATACCTTTTTAGCCGTTTCAATGGTTTTTCTAAACAACACCTGCATGATATCACCTGATAAACCATCCGCTCTTGAACGCTCAAAAGCAATTCTAACCTGCGTAATAATTTCGCGTTCACCAACCACCAATGAATCTAATGATGATGCCACTGAAAACAAATGCGAAACAGCAGCTTTTCCGTCAATGCATTGTACCCCGTCCAATAAAGTAAGTTTTTGGTCCGAATTTCCTGAAGAAACCAGGTGTACAATAGCATGGGCAATGTGTGATGTTGGAACTTCCAGCGGCGCAGACAACATAAATTCTACTCGATTGCAAGTGCTGAGATATACCAACTCGTGTACACCCGTTTCATCTTTTAGCTTCTTTAAAACTGAAGATCTTTTGGAATCATCAAGATGTAGAGTACCTATTAAAGGTAATTCCAGACGATGGTGCGTAAAGGCTATGATGCGGATTGAATCCATGATTACTTACTCCGCAAAATTCTTAACAATGCGTTTTGCGATTGTCATGGAATTGTCAAAAAAATCTTTTTTAAAACAATTCTAAATAGCTTTCTGTCCGGATTTGATTAGGGTTGGGTTTTATTTATCAGTAAAACAGGGTTGTATGAATGGCTTTTTTGGCAAAAATTAAAAAACTGATTCTTGTCATTCTTGTACCGGTGGTTTTTTTTGGGTGGCACTTCCTTGTTGTTTTTGTACATTTCAGCCTACAATTTCCACACTACAATCAAAACAGTTATCTTCATGAAATAATATTTCTAACTTGGGAAAATAAAATTCTGAAATTATGTCACTAACCGCTGTAATTGTTGACGATGAGTCCCTGGCAAGGGAGAATCTGCGTATGATGCTGGAGGAGTTTTGTCCTGAAATTGAAGTTATTGGGATGGCTGGTGGGGTGCAGCAGGCCCGCGAGATGATTGAAGCGATGCAACCACAAGTTGTTTTTCTGGACATCAGAATGCCAAGTGGAGCCGAAGGTTTTGAATTGCTTGATAGCATTGAGCAAAAAAACTTTCTGGTAGTTTTTGTAACGGCTTTTAAGGATTACGCTGTAAAAGCCTTCAACGCAAATGCAATACACTATATTCTTAAACCTATTGATATAGATGATCTTATGGCTGCGGTTAAGAAAATAGTATCTACTCACCAGCAATTTGCCGCAAATCCTGAAAACTATGGCGATTATATTCATCTACTGCGAGATCTTACGCAGTCAATTAGCAACAAAACTTATAGCAATAAGGTAACCATCAGCCATACAAAGGGGATGAAAATTGTTGAAGATGATACTATTTTATATTTAGAGGCTGACGGAAATTGTACTTGTATTTATTTTACTGATAAAACCCGTTATCTGGATACCCGTACCATGAAAGTGTACGAAGAAATGCTCAATCCCAAAAAGTTTTACCGCATCCACAAATCATATATAATCAATATAAATCATTTGAAGGAATACCTTAGCGAAGATGGACATTTTGCAGTTATGAAAAACGGAATGCAGATTCCGGTGGCAAGAAACAGGGTAAGTATGTTTATTACAATGCTCAAGAGTTTGTAGTTTTACATAATGATTTCTCGACTTGGACTGTTCCTTTGTCTTTCAATATTCTGCACTCATCCGTATGCACAGCAATATCATTTTATAAGCTACAATGTTGACGAAGGGTTGCCACAGACTCAGGTGTTTGATGTGGCTCAGGACGAAAAAGGCTTTTTATGGGTTGCAACCATTGGTGGGGTAGGCCGCTTTGACGGGCAACAGTTTGAAAATTTTACCGCACGCGACGGGCTGTATAAAAATCAGTCGCGATGTCTGGCTTTTGATACTTCAGGAAAACTTTGGGTGGGAAGTGACGGTGGCTATTCCGTGATATCCGGTAAAGAATTGGTGTCGTATGCCCTGCCTGACAGATATGTAAATGAACAAATAAACAGCATTTTACCTGTTGAGGATGGAAAGGTTTGGGTGGCAACCAACGGTGCAGGTGCGTTGCTCATTCATAAGAACAGGCTTGTAACCGCAATCGATAGTACTGCGGGATTGCCAGACCCCACGGTTCGATGTATTCTCTATAACAGAGAAGGATCTATATTGCTGGCAACGCGCAGCGGACTATGGGAATATCGTGAAGGTAAATTAAAGAACTTTTTACCCGAATCGTTTGCTGAAATGAATGCAAGTCATTTGTTGAAAGACAAATACAATAGAATATGGGTGTCAACTTTTGGCGATGGTGTTTATTGTGTTTATCCGGACGGTGATATTGAGCATTTTAATGAGGATGACGGATTACTAACCAACTGGGTTCGCGGTACCCTGGAAGGTACTAATGGCAGTATCTGGTTTATTACAAGAATGGGATTGACAGAAATTTTTAAAGGAAAGACTACGTCTATCACCACATCTAACGGTTTGCCATACGATAATATAAGAAGCGGACTTTGCGACCGTGAAGGAAATTTCTGGTTTGGAACAGACGGTAAAGGTTTGTTGAAATTCAGTGGCAAAGCCTTAATTACATATACAGTTAGGGACGGGATGGCCGACGATTTGATTATGAGTGTTGTACAAAGTAAGTCAGGCAGTTTGTATTTTAGCTCACTTCAGGCGGGTATTGTAATACAGGGCAAAGCAGGAAGCTTTTCAAAAATTGATATTGCTTCGGGCCTGCCACACAATACTGTTTGGTGCAGCACCCGGGATTTACGCGGAAATTTATGGTTTGGCACTTCCATGGGGTTGGTTAAAATTATTGATACTACTGTAGTTAAGGTGTATCAGCAGGGTGCCACAGGAGACAGTTTGCCGGATAGTAGGGTAACTTCTTTGTTTTGTGACAATCAAGGAAATATATGGGCCGGAACCCGCCTGGGTGTTTCTGTAATATCCCCAACCGGCAAATTTCGACGGTATACATCCAGAGAAGGATTTGCAGGTCAGCACATTCGGGCGATTACGCAGGACAAAGAGGGTAGGCTGTGGCTGGGGGCCGAAAACGGTGTTTATATGTACGATGGAACTTTTTTTCAGAGTATGCCGGTCATTCCCGACAATCAAAGAGGTACTAAGATTTATTCCTTAACCACCGATTATAATGGAAGTATTTGGATAGGAACAGAAAATGGATTGTATACTAATGCGTTAAATAGTAAATTCCAGTATATTCCTTTAGGGAATGACAGCAGAACCGATTTTATCA
Organism: uncultured Weeksellaceae bacterium; assembly: GCA_964508605.1. GTDB lineage: Bacteria > Bacteroidota > Bacteroidia > Flavobacteriales_D > CAZDUI01 > CAZDUI01. The sequence continues at coordinate 57,263 of CAZDUI010000017.1, forward strand.
ATTTTATTTTATCGGACAGTGATTCCAGTATTTGGATTGGCACCAATTATGGTGTTTTTAATATTGATTTACCCGGAATGTATCATGGAAGAACGGTCATTAAAAGTCTGACCCACCATGAGGGTATAGCTAACCTTGAATGTAATCTGAATGCTGCTTACCAGGATGTTAATGGTAATTGCTGGTTTGGTACAGGAGGCGGGTTAATAAAATTGCAACGTGAATATAAAGATGAGCTCGAAAATTCAAGGCCTCCCGACATCATTTTAAGGCAGATACTTTTATTACGAACTCTTACAGATCTTGGTCGCTATTCAGAAGGAATAAACAGTAATACCGGCCTACCCCGGAAATTGAAATTACCCTGGAATAAGAATCAGTTGTCATTTCAGTTTACGGCCATCAGTTTCCGAAACCCGGATTTTCTAAAGTTTCAGTATAAAATGGATGGGTATGATGAGGACTGGTCTCCGGTGGGTGCATATCGCGAAGCCGTGTATTCCCTGCCTCCCGGTGAGTACACCTTTCGCATAAGAGCCGCTAACAGTGCAGGAATTTGGACACCCGACGATTATGTTTACAGTTTTGTTATTACTCCGCCGTTCTGGTTAACCTGGTGGTTTTATGTAATTATAGGAATGTTTGTTGCAGCGATTGCTTATTCGCTAGCCACATGGCGGATCAGGGTGCTGAAAAGAAAGGAAAAAACCAAACAACTTTTGTATCAAAGCAGGTTAATGGAGCTTGAACAGCAAAGTTTGAATGCCAGTATGAATCGTCATTTTATTTTTAATGCGTTAAATTCAATTCAATACTATATCAACCGTCAGGACAAACTCTCGGCCAACAGGTATCTTACAAGTTTTGCAAAACTTATTCGTAAAAACCTTGACAGTTCTACAGGAAAAGGAACCGTAAGTCTTGCTGAAGAGATAGAAAGACTTGAATTGTACCTTGGACTGGAATATATGAGGTTTACCGACAAGTTTACGTATGACATATGTGTTGATCCGGAACTAGATACCGAGAATATCGAAGTGCCTGCCATGATGCTGCAGCCTTTTGTGGAAAACAGTATTTGGCACGGAATATTACCCATGAATCAATCGGGTCATATTCAGGTAGACCTATTAATGAAAGATGGAAAATTGCTGATTTCCATAACTGATAATGGTATTGGTATTGATGTAAGTAAAATAAGTAAGAGTGGTTCAGCTCACCAGCACAGCTCCAGAGGTATGAAAATTACTACCGGCAGAATAGAACTTTTACAAAAAATGTCACGTAGAACGATTATCTTGAAAGGGCCATTCCAGGTTTCCGACGAAAATGGGAACAGTATAGGAACCAGAGTTGAAATAATTATGGAAGTTGAAAAATAATAAAGAAAAATTTGCGTATTTGATTTGAGTTCATTATATTTGCTATGTATTATGAAAAATAATTTCAAAATAGTATTCCTTTTTGCCTTCGCAATTGTTTTTCTGTCAGGTTGTTGCAAAGAAAAAGAACTGACACCGAAACAAAACGGATGCTATGATTTTGATAGTTCATCAAAAGATGTAAGGGCAGGTAAGGTAATAGAAGAATCTAACCCGGACAATACAGGTAATGGTACTGAAAACATTACTGACCCGGGTGGGGATGATGATGACGAAAAATCAAATAAGGCAAAAAAGTCCTGATTTAACAATCTTGAAGAATATAAAGAAAACCTTGGTTAATAATACCGGGGTTTTTTTATGTTTAAAAATGTTTCCAGCCCTGTGCTTTTAGTTCAATGCACTCACCGGTTTTAGTAACCATTTGAACTCCTGCTCCTTTAGATAAAACATGCCCAATAATGGTCAAACCCCCGATAGAATGAATTTTCTCAAGGTCGCTTTGCTGCACTGTGAAAAGCAATTCGTAATCTTCACCTCCGTTTAAAGCACAGGTAAGCGGATTCATACCAAATTCCTCTGCTGCTTGAATTACCGCTGTATCAAGGGGTACTTTATCATCGTAAATCTGCATTCCGTTGCCAGAACATTTACTTAAATGCAAAAGCTCGCTGGCCAAACCATCTGATACATCAATCATTGAAGTGGGTACAATGCCGTTTTGAGCAAGAAGCTTGACAATGCCTGTCCGGGCTTCTGGTTTTAGTTGCCTTTCAAGAATGTAATCGTAGCCTGAAAGATCGGGTTGTATGGAACTGTTTTCATTGAAAACGGCCTTTTCTCTTTCAAGTACCTGTAATCCCAGGTATGCTGCACCCAGGTCACCCGACACAACAATCAGCTCGTGTTCTTTATTTCCCGACCGCATCGTTAGTTTATCCTTTTCAACAGTGCCGTAGATGGCAACATTGATAATCAGGCCAGACTTAGACGAAGTGATATCACCTCCAACCAAATCAATATCGTAAACCGAACAGGCTAGTTTAATTCCACTGTACAATTCGTCAATGGCCTCCACCGTAAACCGGCTACTGAGTGCCAGTGAAACAACAATTTGTTCGGCTTTACCGTTCATTGCAGCAATGTCAGAAACATTTGCCGCGACGCTTTTATATCCTAAATGTTTTAAAGGAGTATACGACAAGTCAAAATGGATGCCTTCGGCAAGTAAATCGGTAGAAATAAGACCATAGGTAGTATCGTCGCGAAGAATAACTGCGGCATCATCTCCAATTCCATATATTGTTGATGTGTTTTTTTGAATGATTCCTGCTGATATTCGGTCAATGATTCCGAATTCACCAATTGAACTTAAATCTGTAAATTTTTGGGTAGATTCCATAAGCACAAAGGTACTAACCAATTCTGTTTATTATGCTAAAGCTGCACCGAAAGGAGTTTTTGATTGAGCAAGGCTTTTATTTACATGGAATATGAATTTGATATAATGTTGTAAACGTGTAAATTAAATAAATCAGGAATGGCATTTCAGCTCAAAGGCATCTATCAAACGTACCTTTTCAACATAACCTGCAAAAAGAAGTACCATGTCTTCAGTGTATTCAAGATTTTCAAAATCTACTGCCTTTAAGCTTTCAACATGACAGCACGCAAGATACTCTGTTTCCACACCTTCGTGTAATAATTCTTCAATATATTCATTGCGCAGTGCGTTCCAGTTTTCGTTACTGAATCTTTTGTCTCGTGCACAAATTTGTGCTTGCAGTTTAGATAATACCTTATATATATTACCGGCCATCATGAGTCCCTGATCGGATAACCTTTGGTTGCGGCTGCTTTTTGCAAGACCTGATTTATCTCTCAGAACGGGGCACTCAATAATTTTAACAGGTAGGTTCAAAAAACCCACCATGTGCTTAATTACCTTTACTTGCTGAAAATCTTTCAGTCCAAAATATGCCCGTGTGGGGGTTACAATTCTGAAGAGTCTCTCTACTACCTGACGTACCCCGCTAAAATGACCCGGACGATAGTAACCTTCCCATAAATTATCTATCTCTATGTGAGGTATTTCGGTTGCCTTGTAATGTACAGGATACATTTCTTCGTCTGACGGAAGAAAAACCACATCGCAATGCGCGCTTTCAAGAAGTTGTTTATCGGAATGGGTATTCCGCGGATATAGTTTAAAGTCTGATTGATTATTGAACTGTCTGGGATTTACATAAATACTTACAACTGTGATGTCGTTTTCTGATTTACACCTCTCAACCAGTGAAATATGACCTGTATGCAAAGCACCCATAGTCGGTACAAAACCAATGCTCTTTCCTTGCTGACGGTATTCGTTTAGCTGTTTTTCAAGAAGCTCAATAGAATTAATAATTATCATATTACATTGATTATCATATATCTTTTAAAAAAGTGTTGTAAATAAAGTTGAAAGTTCGGAATATTTTCTATATTTTTGTGTCCGCTTTTCACCAAACGTGTAAATATGCAAAAAATCAGAGTTCTTTACGTTACGCAGGAAATCACCCCGTTTTTACCGGAATCAGAGATTGCCACCACAGCGCGTAACTTGTCGCAGGGTATGAATGAGATTGGGAAGGAAATCAGAGCCTTTATGCCCCGTTTCGGATGTATCAATGAAAGAAGACATCAGTTGCATGAGGTCATTCGGTTGTCTGGTCTGAATTTAAGCATTAACGATTCCGACCATCCGCTTATTATTAAGGTGGCATCGGTTCCTGCAGCACGAATGCAGGTTTATTTCATTGATAATGAGGAGTTTTTTAAGAGAAAATCCATGACCAATGATGATAATGGAAAATTCTTTAACGACAATGATGAACGGGCAATATTTTTCTGTCGTGGTGTACTGGAGACCGTAAAAAAATTAGGATGGGTACCTCATGTAATCCATTGTCACGGCTGGATGAGCGCCTTTATGCCTCTGTTTGTTAAACATATGTATAACGACGATCCTCATTTTAACGAAGCCAAGGTTGTTTATACACCCTATGGAAATGGGTTCGAACAGAATTTAGATGCCGGATTGAGGGGGAAGCTTACTATGGAGGGAATAAAAGATCATTGTGTTGAATGTATTGATAGTCCATCTTTTGAAAACCTCACAAAACTTGCTATTCAGCATTCAGATGCAATTTCTTATTCAACCCATGCAATATCAAAAAGTCTTTCAGAGTTTATATCTTCGTCCACCAAACCAAAACTGGAATGGAACGAACCTGAAAACTTGATAAAGGAGCACGCTGAATTTTATGAAGGACTTGTTGAAGAACACCAATTGGTGGGTTAAAAAGAATAATATACATAATTCATTAAAATTGCGGCAACTACCGGTTGCCGCAATTGTTTTATTTATTGCAGGGTTATTGTTTTCGGGTTGTAAAAAGCCTGAAAATGATTTGGGACTGAATGTACAACCTGAAGAGGATGCATTGGGGTTGAACCAAACCGATACGCTATCATTAATTACTTATACCTTATTAGAAGATTCGGTTAGAGGTGATGAGTTAACGGTAAACCTGGCTGGTAGCTACATGGACCGAGACCTGGGTAAAGTGTCTGCTGCTATGGGATTTCAAATTCTTACTGCGGCCCAGAATATTACATTCCTAAAAGATAGTATTACTATTGATTCGGTAGTGTTGAGTCTTAAGTATTCAGGTTACTATGGAAATCTTAATAGTCAGACATTCAGGGTATACAGAATTACCGAGCAACTTTATGTTGATTCTTCCTATTATTTCGACCAAACCATAAGTTATGATAACTCAAAAGATTGGGTAGAATCAGGCTATGGGACTTTTACTCCCGATCCCTTTAGTACAATGGTTGTTGGAACAGATACCGCAGCTCCAGCCCAGCTAAGGTTAAAGCTGAGTAATGAGTTAGGCGACACATTGTTGGGGACAAGCACAACAAATCTGGCCACGCCTGAGGCTTTTGTGGCCTGGTTTAATGGTTTATTGGTCGTACCTGATAATCCTGTTCAGGGAACCGAGCAAGGTGCCATTTTGTATTTTGATTTGGTTGACAGTTACTCTAAGTTAACGGTTTATTACAGAGAAAATGAAGGCGCTGGTATTGTGGATACAACTTCAGTGGATTTTCCTATTACCAGCAGTAGCGCACGGTTTACAAGCTCCACTTTTGGTCATGCCTCAGCCGGCGTAAACGCGTACTTGACAGATACCACAAGAGGCATGGAGCGTTTTCATATACAGACAATGAGTGGACTTAAAGGAGCCATTCAATTTCCTTGGTTAGATAATTTAAAAGGATTGCCGGTAGTGATAAATAAGGCGGAGCTTGTTCTGCCTGTGGAGTACTATAGCTCTTCTAGTTATTATCCGATTTCAAGATTGTTTTTGGTAAGGACGGATGAATATGGAAATGAAGAAACTTTGCCCGATTTAAATGAAGGAGACGCACACGCAGGAGGTTATTACGACAACACCAAGAAGGAGTATAGATTTTTGATAACCAGGTATGTACAGCAAATTCTTTATAACAAGTTGGAAAATACCGGCCTCAGGGTATTAAGTACTGAGGCAGGTGTGAGTGGTAACAGAGTAATTTTGTCCGGACCGTCGTCGGACCTGAAACGTCAACCAAGATTAATCCTTACTTTTAGCACGTATTAATTGTAATCATTAAAAGGTTATGTGTGGAATTGTAGCATATATAGGTCAAAGGGAAGCGTATCCTATTTTAATTAAAGGTCTTAAACGTCTGGAATACCGTGGTTACGACAGCGCAGGTGTTGCCGTGTTGAAAAATGATGAAATAGGCGTTTTCAAAAAGAAGGGAAAAGTTGCCGATTTAGAGCATTATGTAGGCATACAAACCCTGAATAGCACTTTAGGAATAGGACATACCCGGTGGGCTACGCACGGAGAACCCAACGATGTGAATTCACATCCACATATGTCAGGCAATGGTCGTCTTGCATTAATACACAACGGAATTATTGAAAATTATTCCCCTTTGAAACAGGAGCTGATGCGCAGAGGGCATGTGTTTCAAAGTGAAACCGATACAGAAGTATTGGTTCATTTAATAGAGGAAATTCAGGAAAACGGACAAATTTCTTTGGATGAAGCGATACGTCTTGCATTACTTGAAGTGGTAGGTGCGTACGCAATTGTTGTGATAGATCGTCATAATCCCGATGAAATGATTGCCGCCCGTAAGAGCTCACCTTTGGTAATCGGTTTGGGTGAGACTCAGGGGGAGTTTTTTGTAGCCAGCGACGCAACACCCATTGTAGAATATACCAGAAATGTGGTGTACCTTGAAGATGGCGAAATTGCTGTAATGCATCGTACGAAGGGATTAAAAATCACCAACATCAAGAATCAGGAAAAGACACCCTATGTCCAGGAACTGGAATTGAGTCTTGAAGCGCTTGAAAAAGGCGGATATGAGCATTTTATGCTGAAGGAGATTTTTGAGCAGCCACGTTCGGTGCATGACAGCATGCGGGGTAGGTTAAATGCCGGCAGCGGTGTCATTTCTTTGGGTGGAATTAAAGATTTTGAAAACAAACTGGTTGAAGCCAAGCGTATTATATTTGTCGCTTGCGGAACCTCCTGGCATGCCGGACTTGTTGGAGAATATCTTTTTGAAGATCTTGCCCGCATACCGGTTGAGGTTGAATATGCCTCAGAATTCAGATATCGTAATCCGATTATAAAGGAAAATGATGTGGTTATTGCTATATCTCAAAGTGGTGAAACTGCCGATACTTTGGCCGCTTTGGAATTGGCAAAACAACGGGGCGCAACCATTTTAGGAATTTGCAATGTAGTGGGTTCCAGTATTTCCAGAATTACAGATGGCGGAACCTATACTCATGCCGGACCTGAGATAGGTGTGGCAAGTACCAAGGCATTTACCGCCCAGGTTACCGTAATTACTCTTATGGCTTTAAGAATCGGTTACAAGAAGGGAACACTTGATGAGTCAAGATATCGCCGTTTGTTGAGTGAATTGGAAATGATACCTGATAAAATTGAACGGGTATTGAGGAAAAACGAAAAGATTCAAAACATTGCGGCATTGTATAAAAACAGTACCAATGCGCTATATTTGGGCAGAGGCTACAACTTTCCTGTGGCACTTGAAGGTGCTTTAAAACTGAAGGAGATTTCATACATTCATGCCGAAGGTTACCCTGCAGCCGAAATGAAACACGGACCTATTGCATTGATTGATGAAGAAATGCCGGTTTTTGTTATCGCTACTAAGGACTCGGGGTACGAGAAAATTGTAAGTAATATTCAAGAAGTAAAGGCGCGCAAAGGAAAAATTATTTCAATAGTTACTGAAGGTGATGAAACTGTTAAAGAGTTAAGCGACCATTACATACAAATTCCACCCACAGAGGATTGTCTGGTGCCTTTGCTGGCCACTGTTCCTTTACAGCTGTTGTCATATCATATTGCGGTAATGCGCGGATGCAATGTAGATCAGCCCAGAAATCTGGCCAAATCGGTTACCGTCGAATAAAAATGGCTGCATTTGCAGCCTTTTATGTTGATATTTTAAGCTATAGTGTTATTTAGCGGCTTCATATTTTCTTGAAACCTCCTGCCAGTTTATTACATTGAAAAAGGCAGCAATATAATCAGGTCTTCTGTTTTGATAATTCAGATAATATGCATGTTCCCATACGTCGAGACCAAGTATTGGCCTACCGCCGCAGCCGACCCCCGGCATTAACGGGTTGTCCTGATTGGCAGAAGAGCACACTTCAACTTTACCACCCGAATGAACACAAAGCCATGCCCAGCCGCTGCCAAAGCGGGTAGCTGCAGCTTTACTAAATGCTTCCTTAAAATTCTCAAACGAACCATATGCAGCGTGAATGGCATCTGCCAGAGCTCCCTGAGGTGTACCGCCGGCCGTAGGTGACATTACCTCCCAAAACAAATTATGATTCCAGAAACCACCGCCATTATTACGAATTGCAGGTACATCAGAATGTTCTTTCAGCAAAGATTCGATGTCTTTGCCGGCCATGGGCGTGTTTTCAATGGCGGCATTCAGGTTGTTGGTGTACGCTGCATGGTGTTTTGAATGGTGAATTTCCATGGTGCGCGCATCAATGTAAGGCTCAAGCGCAGTGTACGCATAAGGTAGTGTTGGTAGTGTAAATGACATGTTATTAATTTTTTAGTTGTTAAAATAATAGATATTTGCAGCCTAAATTAGTAATTGTTGCAACCTTCTATGAACCCACACAACAAATTTTTTTTAAAAATGTTTATGAATCAAAAATTTTGTTATACTTTTGTAGCGCTAAATCTAACAAAAAACCAAAATTACTATGAAAAAAGTGTTTTCAATGATTGCGATCGCAGCCATGGTTGCGTTCACTGCTACTTCTTGCGAAGAGAAGAAAGAAGATGAAAAGAAAGACGAAAAGAAGACTGAAGCTGAGCCTGCTGACGAGCCTGCTGACGAGCCTGCTGAAGACGTTGAAGAGCCTACAACTGAAGAGCCTACAACTGAAGAGCCAGCAACTGAAGAGTCTGCTACTACAGAAGAGCCTGCAAAGTAATTTTTGCTGAGTCAAAGAAAGTCCCGCTTCGGCGGGATTTTTTATTTTAGTATATTCAATACTTGTGTTTTGGCAGTTTCCGGTTGTTTTGTATATTTGCATTAATATTAAAAAACACGACAATGAAAAAAGTATTTTCTATGATTGCAATCGCAGCTATGGTTGCGTTTACGGCTACTTCTTGTGAAGAGAAGAAAGAGGACGAAAAGAAAGAAGATAAGAAAACCGATGCTAAGCCTGAGGAAGAGGCTGAAGATGTTGAAGAGCCTGCAGGCGATGAAGCAGAACACAAATGCGAAGAGGGCAAATGTGAAGAGGGTAAGTGTGGTGAAGGAAAATGTGGTGGTGGAGATACTGAAGAAGCTGCACCTTCAGAAGAGTCTAAATAATTGTATCTTGTTAAAGGTAGGCGGCTTCACTATTGAAGCCGCTTTTTTTATATGTTAAATGGACGATGGTTTGCCGTATATATTTAGCTCATCCAGAAGAGAGTTTGTAAGAACGAGCCTCCTGTTGGGTGCTGCGGTCACTTTGCCTGCCTGGATATTTTCGTGTAACAACTCAGTACACGAATCGGCCGGCGAGTTCACCCAGAATGTGCTATCTGATGAACAATGGAAAATGCTCCGGACGGTGCAAGGAATTCTGCTTCCTGATGATGATTTGGGGCCTGGTGCAATCGCTCTACAAGCGGACAGATATTTTATTTGGCTGCTAAACTCCGGCGCGTTGTATCCGGAAGACAAAGCAGACTTAATAAACGGCTTTTCTGAATTACTTGAATATTGCAATCAGGAAGGAAGTAGCAATTTTAATTCGCTGAGTGTTATAGAGCAGGAAGTTATCATTGAAAAATATGCAGTAACCGGTAAAGGAAAGTACTGGCTTGCACAATTGCTTACTCTTATTTTCGAAGCAATGTTTGCAAACCCTGTGTATGGCAGCAACCCCGACGGAATTGGGTACCGGTGGCTGAATTATGTCCCCGGCGAACCTCAGCCCGATGAAAGAACAAAATACCCCGAAATCCTTGCATTAATTCATGGCTAAAATCTGCGTCATCGGTTCAGGTCCGGGCGGCAGCCCCATTGCTTTTGAACTATCAAAGGCCGGTCATGAGGTGATAGTGTTGGAGAAAGGGCCTTATATCAATCGTGAACTTTTTAATAAAGACCAGATTGCCGTAATAATGCGCGATATTTATTCACCCAGGTTGAATGAAGAGTTCCACGTACGGGAGGAGCGTAATGATGCAGGAGAATGGATAGCTACCGATACCTACACCAGCCGGAGAAACATGTGGAATGGCAGTGCTGTTGGCGGGTCCAGTAATTTTATGAGTGGTTATATGCATCGACTGAAACCCAAAGATTTCAGATTGTTATCGGAATATGGTTCCATTGAGGGTGCAAATATTGCAGACTGGCCTTTGACATACGCAGAGATGGAGCCTTACTACGCAAAGGTTGAACATACAGTAGGTATATCGGGCAAGGTTCTTAACCACAGCATGCAGGAACCCAGATCAACCCCGGATTTTCCTTTTCCTCCTCTAATAACGAATAAGGTGGGCGAGCTGCTTGATGCCTGCGCTCAGAATCTGGGATATGAGATGATTCAGATACCACGCGCGATCATTTCAAAATCTCTGGGAGACCGGAATCCTTGCTATTACAGCAATTTTTGCGGCAGCTACGGCTGTTCATCTGGAGCCAAAAGCAGCGCCAGGGAAGCCTTACTTAAGGACGCCGAACGCACCGGAAACTGTACCATCATTCCACTTGCCATGGTGTACCGGTTGGAAACCGATGGAAAGGGTAAAATTGTAAGAGCGCATTATTACGACAGAAAAGAGAACGATAGCGCTAAACATATAGATGCCGATATTTTTGTTGTGGCTTGTCAAGCCATTGAAACAAGCCGGCTCTTGCTGATGAGTAAAAACGATGATTCGCCGCAGGGACTTGCAAATAACAAAGGGCAGGTAGGCAAAAATTTAATTTTCAGCGCCGGTGGAACCGGTAGTGGTTATTTGTATTATAAAGATTTCAGTACACATGCCGATGCATTGCGTGTACCCGGACTGTTTGTAAACCGTGGAATAGCACAATGGTACGAAATTAACGACCCTGAAATGTCAGAAAAACCACTTAAAGGCGGTATGGTGGAATTTATGTTCGAACACGCCAACAGTATGCCGGTGGCTACCCGGTTGCGGTATAGTAGCAATGGTGAATTAGTGTTTGGCACCGACCTTAAAAAGAAGCTGTTAAAGCATTATTCGGAAAGCAGACGCCTGAGATTTGAAGTGTTTAACGACTGGCTGCCCAACAATGATTGTTTTGTTAGTCTGGACGCTGATAAAAAAGACAAATGGGGTAATCCTGTAGCACGCATCCGGTTGGGGTATCATCCGCACGATTTGAAAATTGGAAAATATCTGGCGGAAAAATCTGTAAAAGTGTTGGAGACATTGGGTGCTAAATCTGTTTCGTACGGTGTGTCGGGAAATCCTCCCGCCAATTTACAAGCCGGTGGCTGCCGTTTTGGAACAGACCCTAATAAATCAGTCCTGGACAAAAACTGCAAAGCACATCAACACGACAATCTTTATGTAACCGATGGCAGCTTTATGCCCACCGGGGGCAGCGCAACCTACACCTGGACCATTTATGCCAACAGCTTTAGGGTAGCCGATCACCTGCTGCAAAAATTGAAAGAAGAATAAGTTACTGAGTTATTTCTTTTACATTACTATACCCCTCCAACGAAGGACACCCCCTGCAAACTATCACAATTTGTTCTTCAGCACATTTTCTTATGTGGACTACGTAATAAATAAATTTGGTATAAGATGTAGTTCGTCTGTGAATACGAAAATACGGTTAATATGTTATTCTTTTGTATATTGCATTCAAATTTTGATGAAGTAATAAAATTAAAGGTTATGAAAAACTCTTTCTTACTTACAGCAGAAGCACAACGCTACATTCTAAACCTTTGCTGTATTTTTTTAGTAGCAGCGACAGGTGTTAATACATTAGCACAAACAAACCCGGCCCCACAGAACCTGAACTACTTTATCCTAACCCCAACAATGGTAGTTTCACCATTACTCATGACCTTGACAACGAAAATTACATTTTAGAAATGATGGATGTAACGGGTAAAATAGTGCATCATCAAAAAATTACTGCAGCCAAACAAACCATTAATACCGGGGAGTTAAGCGAAGGATTGTATTTTGTAACCATTAAAACAATAACCAATAAATTAATTTATACAACCAAGATGAATATTGTTAATTGAAAACGACAACAAAGACTGTCATTCACACCATGAGATAACATGCATCAAATAAAAAAAATAGTACTGTTTTTTATACTCTTTACCGTTGCTATGGCGAATGCACAAGTTATCACCCTATGCGACTCTTGCACCACCGTTTTATCGGGAACAATAACTACAAGTCCGGCACCCAACCAACACTACTGCATTAACAGTAACATTACCATTGCTGGGGCAGTAACTTTTACCTCAAGCGAATTTAAGATATCCCCCAGTGTTACCATCACTGTTGATCCGGGTGCGGTATTAACCATCAGAGGCTCTCATTTATACGCTTGTGGCGACATGTGGCAAG